>JBKDAM010000081.1:0-3968 GCA_046316495.1 Chitinophagales bacterium | reverse complement strand
GCATTAAAGGCAGAAATTAACTTTAACGTAAAGCTTGAAGACAACTTTGTTAAGCTTGCTTGACAACAGAGAAAGTCGAACGCACAACAGGGATGTAGTTGTAAGCTCCCCCCAAAACAGTACGTCTTACAGGCATTGCCGATCGCTTTTTTTAGCATAACAATTGGGCACCTTAAAAAAGCCCGTGGAGCTCGCCTTGAACCATTTCAAGGACTTTAGCAAAGTCCTCTGGGTTGTGTTGAAAGTCTAGGTTGTCTACATTGATGACCAATAACTTCCCGTGGTTGTAACCCGATATCCAGGACTCATAGCGTTCATTGAGTCGTTTCAGGTAATCAAGACTGATGCTTCCTTCGTAATCGCGTCCTCTGGATTGGATATGCTCCACCAGGGTGGGCGTACTTGCCCGCAGGTAGATCAACAGGTCGGGTGCTTTGATTTGGGAGGCCATACATTCAAACAATGTCAGGTAGTTCTCAAAATCGCGGCGTTCCATTAGTCCCATATCCGCTAGGTTGGGAGCAAAAATATAAGCGTCCTCGTAAATCGTCCGGTCTTGTATGACGGTTCGATCTCCGTTTTGAATTTGTAACACTTGCTGGTACCGGCTGGAAAGGAAAAAGACTTGAAGGTTGAACGACCAGCGCTTCATTTCCATGTAAAAGTCGGAGAGGTAGGGGTTGGATTCCGTATTCTCGTAGTGCACATCCCAGCCAAACCGGCGGGCGAGCAGCTCACTGAGGGTGGTTTTGCCCGCACCTATATTACCAGCGATGGCAACATGGCGGATGGGGGACTTAGTGGCGAAGGACTCGATCTGATTCATAGTGTAGATTGGATGCGAAGGTAAAAAGCCTGGTTGGAACTGTCCGCTAAAAGTTACTAACAGACCTTCCTTAGGCTCCCTCGATCTTGGGTTTATGGGCTTTTAGCTACCATTACTTTTTCAGTCCAGGTAGTTTGTGCGCTTTTTACCTGTATAAAATAGATTCCCGCCTGTTTGAGTTCCATCCAGGTTGGGGTTCCTTTGGTAAGCGTTTGTTCCCAGAGCAGGCGGCCTTGTTGATGGAATACTTGTAATTGTCCGTCTTCTGGAGAAAGGACCCAGCATCCACCGTTTTGAACAGGGTTGGGGAATACTAAAAGTTGTTTTTGAGTACCCGGCTCCCAAAAGAGCTCGGCCCGTAAGGGCTCTCCAGTTGAGCGAAAAGCCAGCGCTTTGGTTGCTTCGCCAGTAATTAGAAGCGCCTCTTGCAAGTTTCCATCTGTCAAGGCAGTAAAATGCAGTTGCAGGAGTACTTCAAAGACGGGTGGCAAGGATTTTTCTGGATCAAATACAAGGCGAATTATACCTTGTGTTGCTTCCGACGTATTGAGATGTTCCTCTATCCGCATTCCTTCAATGGGGCTAGTGGGAGGTTCCCACTTTAATTTGGAGGGATCAAATCGGAGGGTAAACTGGCATGCTTGGGCTTGAGAGAAGTCAGCAGAAAGCGGGACCTCTAAGGATTTTCCTTTTTTGAAGGATTGGGGGGCAGCCCAAATGGGCCAAGTAGGGAGTGAACGTTCGTCCGGCCCTCCTGTCAAGTTGGGGGCACTGCTGTTGTCTATGTCTCCAATTTTTATTCCCACAAAATCACCAGCGACTAGGTTGGTTTGCTCTAGTTGGATTCGGATAAATTCAGGAAATGTATCGGCAAAGGGGTTTTCTGGACTGGAAAATACAAAATCAGCTGGTACAAACCGCCAGGAGCTATTGTTTTCGATGTTGGTTACGGAACCAAGGATGAGTTTGCGCAAGGCAACAATGTCCAGGCTGGTCACGGTGCCCGATTTGTTTGCATCTCCGGCGATCAAACCGTAAGGGTCGGTAATGGGCTCGAGATTTAGAATATGACGGCTGATAAGAACGAGATCGTAAACAGTGACGCCATTGAGCGGGTCAATATTCAAGGAGGGGCTTAGGGTAATTTCTTGGCAGCCCGGCAGGGACGCTAGTTGGTAATGTCCAGTTTCAGTGGTGCTGCCGGTTGAAAGGGTGGGGAAGTTTACTTCAGCTACTCCTTCGCCCAGCCGACTGCGGATATTTCCAGAGACCGTAACGCTCACTGGCACGGAGGGGGCACTGGTCTTGGTAATGGAATCGATTGGAAAGGTCCAGATTCCTCTTCCAAAAGTAGCTGCGACTACTTGTTTGTTTACAATGTTGTGTGCCAGGTCAAGCACCGGAACGGCTGGAAGCGTGGTGCCCAGACGGTACCAATTGACGCCTCTGTTTTTACTGGCATAAACGCCAGCGTCAGTGCCTGCTACCAGTACAGAGTCAGCAAATCCAGGTAGGACAAGCAGGTGGTTGACTGGAACAGGTGGAAGGTCCCCCGATATATCTACCCAGGTTTGTCCGTTGTTGTCGGAGCGGTGGATATGGGGCACATAGTCATCGTCGCGGTAGCCGGAGTTGGTGACGTAGATACGCTGGGTATGGACAGGCGAGCCCACTACGGAGGTGACGTATCTTCCGGGGAGTCCTGCAGTTATATTAGACCAGTTGCCGTTCGGCTCGCGGGTCCAGACATTGGCATCGGAGGTGCCGGCGTACAATTTACCTTCCTGGATAGGCGATTCTCCAATGCAGGAAATATTGTGAAAGCCAGGTCCGAGCGGGGTCCCATCGGTCAGATCACCGGAGGCGGCTGCGAAGCCGGTGCCGTTGCTTGAACTGAGAAACCGAAAAGTAGCTCCATAGAATCGGTAGGGTGGGTGAGTGGATCGGAAGAACGGGGCATCCCAGTTGACCCGATCGTTTTGCAGTCCGAAAGAAGCCCCTGTAAAGCTCCAGGAGCTTCCATTATTGGTAGTCATGCCTATATTTCCCCATTGGTTTTCAATCCAGAAGGTATCGGGGCTCGTCAAGTGAAATGCGCTTTCGAAGCCATCGGCTGCGATGACATCGCTCCAATTGTTCAAGTTTTGGGCATTTCCGCGTTTGATTCCATTGTCTTGGGCTCCCAGCCAGTACTCATTGGGTTTGACGGGGTTATAGGTGGTTCTGTATACCTGTGTAGCGGGCAGGTTTTTACTTTTTATCCAGGCTTGTTGGTTGGGTTCGTTGCGATAAAGGCCTCCGTCGTTGGCCCAATAGCGGCGACCGGATGGGCAAAAGACAAGGTCATGGCTATCGGCGTGCCCACCAGCGGCTACCATCCAGCTTCCATTGGATAGCCTACGGTGTAGAAGGATTCCATGGAAGTACAGGTCGTCGTCGTTATTGGGATTCAAGGCCATTTTTCCAAAATACCAGCCAAAGTTGGCGCAGGCATTTTCAAGGGCTGTGACATTTACCGGGGTCCAGCTTTGACCGCCGTCTACGGTTTGAAACATACTTCCCGTGGTAGAAAGGGAATCAATGTAGACAACATAGGCTTTGTTTGCATTTTGTTGGGAGACCACCAGCCCTGTCCGTCCATTGTTGTTGGTAGGCAAACCGTTGGTCAGGTGCGACCAAGTGTCACCTCCATCACTGCTTTTGTACACTTTTGCATGAGGACCCCAGACGAATGACTCACTATTGTTGCGGAGTCGGTCCCAAAAAGAGGCGTAAAGGACTTGCGGGTTGGAGCGGCTCATGGCCAAACTGCTGCAGCCGGCTTGATTACTGACGAACAGTACTTTTTCCCAGGTGGCTCCTCCATCGGTCGATTTATAGACTCCTCTTTCCTCTGTCCGGACGTAAGGATTGCCCATACTGGACACCCACAGGGTGTTGGGTTCGGTGGGGTGGATTAGGATTTCGGAAATGATACCTGCCTGGCTCAGTCCCAGGTACTGCCAAGTATTGCCTGCATCGGTACTCTTGTACACCCCATCTCCGTTATAAAGCACGGAAGGCATGTTTACATCACCGGTGCCGGCATACGCGATGTTGGGATTAGAGGGATCGAAGGCGAGTGCTCCGATGGAAAGTTCTG
>JBKDAM010000080.1:0-6670 GCA_046316495.1 Chitinophagales bacterium | reverse complement strand
GGTCATACCCTCACAATTACCACCAAACCTTTTAGCGAAGATCCAGAAATGATGAAAGCAGGCATCGCTACCGAAGCTAAACTTAAATAATTAAGCCCTTTTTACAAAAAAAGCCTGGCGGAAATTCCGCCAGGCTTTTTTTTATAAGGTTGAATGAGACTCCGTTAGGGTTTCACCACTACCAATCGTTTAGTTCCAATAACCTCTCCTTTTTCATTCGCTAAGCTGTACAGATAGGTACCCTTCCGGAATTTATCAAGGTCCAGCTTAATAAACTTGCTTCCTGCCAAGTGATAGGTTTCGTTCCAAACAGGATTACCGATCAAAGAGAATATTTTTAGGGTATAATCTCCTTCCGGTAAATTGAAATAATCAAATCGAACCCACTCTACCGCCGGATTTGGATAAGCAGAAACGGAGGGGCTTCCAGGGGCATCAATCACAAAATCTGGCTCATTGGTAGAACTGGTGGTTCCGAATGACTTAAAGCGAACTCCGGTCACTTCGGACTTATCGTTGCTCAAAGTAAGCAACGCCACTTCTTCCTTCACGTTATTGGCATAAAAGCGATGGGTAATCGTAGTGTCCACCCCTAAAAAATTACCTACTCCGCCACCGCCGCCGCCACCGAGCAGAGTAGAAAGATCTACCCATCCCAGAAAAGGCAACTTGATATCTACTCCGGTAGTCGTTAGCTCAAGGCGCTCTACCCGCAGCACCTCAAACGGCTGAGGAGCATTCGGTAGCAACACGGTACCATACGCATTGGCAATTTCCTGCCGCTCCGTGCCAATTCGAACCCGAATTGAATCCGGGGTCAATGGGAAACCTGCAAAAAGAGAGTCAGGCAATTGATTGGCTGCAAAAGGCAAAGAAAGGTTAGTAGAAGTGGCACCAAAGTCAAATAAGCTAAGTGGTGCCCGGCGATCGTTGATCAGGGGACTGAACTTGGCGATCACATTGAGGCCAAAACCTGCAGGATCTAACCCTGCGTAGCCCATGGCTTGAAACTGCGTGGCAGTTTTATTGAAGTACGATTCCCCTTGCTCCCCAATTACAACAAGGTCAGCTCCATTAAACTGGGCAAAACTAGTTCCAGCAGAGGCGTTCTGGTAAACGGTTTGAATCACATCATCCACGACCGCGCTGGAAAAATCCCATACAAAAGGTCCGTTATTTCCAGTTATTAAGGACGTAAAAGACGCATCAGGCTCGAAGATGATACCTGAACGAAGAGTGTCCCCAAAGGAAGGGAAATACGAATTTGTTATCGTCGGCTGGGCAATTGCATGGGTGCAAAGCGCGATGAATGCTGAAAGTAGCATTTGCTTCATGGAAATATTTTGTGTGTTAAAGAAAACGGGCTAAACTGGATTAATTAAAAGGCGCTTTTTAACCAAAAATGGTTGGCTGAACCATTTAATTTTTAAAACAACCTGCTCCAAAGGTACAGTTTTTCACTGAAATAATTACCCAAGTGGCCAGTGCAATTTTTACTCACAATATTAATGCAATGAAAAAACGAATACCATATTTAATGAATAAAAAATCGCAAAATAACAAAATAAAAAATGGCCACTGCCGAGTCTAAGACGATCTACCTGGTTTGTTCCTAACAAGACTCCAACTTAAAATTCCAGCTGCAACGGCCACATTCAAAGAATGTTTGGTACCAAATTGAGGAATTTCGACTGCCCCATCACAAAGGGCAAGTGCGTGCTCCTCTACACCATCCACTTCATTGCCCAAAATAAAGGCGTAAGGTTGACCCGGCTCCACCTTAAACTCCTGGAGCCATATTGGTTGGCTGGTCTGCTCCAATGCATACACTTTATAGCCCTGCGATTGGAGTTCCTTCACTGCTTCAACAATATCCGCTCTCCACTCCCAATCTACTGTCTCTGTACTTCCAAGCGCAGTTTTCAAAATTTCTCGGTGAGGTGGCTGTGCTGTGATGCCACATAAGAGGAGCTTGGAAAGTGCAAATGCATCCGCTGTACGAAAGATGGAGCCGACATTTAAACCGGAACGTATATTATCAAGCACTAAAACAAACGGAAACTTGTCTGCCGCTTTAAATTCATCGGCAGACAAGCGCCCGAGTTCTTCCATGGATCTTTTTTCCATTATTCGATGGTAAACGTTTGTTGGGTAGTTTTACCGTCTTTCTCTAACAAGAATTGGTAAGTGCCTTTTAGCAGATAATATTTACCGGTGTCGGCTTTCTCTAGCTCCAACTCTTTTTTGGGTTCCTTCTGTTGTTCATTCCACTTTTTGGCATACGATTTTACCACCTCTTGTTTAATCTCCAGGTTGTACTTCAATTGGTTCAGCCCTGCTCCTCCATCCACTATTCCATTGAACACTTCAGGTCCATCTTTGAGCCGCACTTTCCAGGTGGCTTTTCCTGGATTGGACATCCAAAAATACACGGGTAATTCTGGATCTACCCCAGCTTTCCAAGCGCTGTTTTTGCCCCAGCTGCCGGAATAGCGTTTTTTGGAAATGGAAAATAAATGGACTGGACTTGCAGCCACCTCCGGCGTAATTCCTTGTAGCTGTTTGATTGGAACCTTATACATAGAACGGCCATGGGTACCAATCACCAGATCCCCGGCCGTTTTTTGAATCGCCAGGTCGTGGACTGGAACTGCCGGAAATCCATTTGATAGGGCGGTAAACCGAGCTCCTCGATCGAGGGACACATAAACGCCATGATCGGTACCCACATATAATAATTCTGGATTAATGGGATCTTCCCTAACCACATTAACTGGTTCGGCAGGTAGGTCAAGACCAATTCGACGCCATTCTTTCCCATAGTTTTCAGAGACATACAGATACGCTGTGAAATCATCTGTCCGGTAGCCATTCAAGCTTAAGTAAACCCTACCTTTTTCATGTGCGGATGCTTGAATTCTGGAAACCCATTTCCCTTCTGGCAATCCAGTGGTGATACGGGTCCAAGTATCGCCTCCATCCTTACTCACCTGCACTACCCCATCATCTGAGCCCGTGTAGAGCAGTCCAAATTTGAGAGGGCTTTCATGAAGGGCACTGAGCGTTCCAAAAGGAACATTACCAGGCTTGCCACCATTGGTTAAATCTCCTGAGATTGCCTCCCATTTTTCTCCTTTGTCAAAGGAGCGGTACAATTTGTGCGCTCCCAAGTAAAGGACATCTTGCTGGTGGCTACTTAGATGAATGGGGGTTTGCCAATTAAAGCGTAATGGCCGCTCACCCAGTTCGTGTTGAGGGGTGATTCGCTTTGTTTGACCTGTTCGAAGGTTTATTCGGAAGTAATTTCCGAATTGATAGCCTGTGTAAACCGTGTTATTGTCTCGAGTATCCACTGCAATCTGCATTCCATCTCCCCCCATGAGGCTTTGGTAGGGATACTTCCCTGTTTGATGCCACTCCGTACTGGCTTTATAATCCGATGGGCCGTACCATACACCATTGTCTTGCGCTCCACCATAGACCCGATAAGGCTCAGCTTCGTCGGTTGCAATCGCATAGAATTGACCCACTGGAGGGTTGTTGCATAGTGTCCAGTTTGCTCCATTGTCCCAAGAAATATTCAAACCTCCATCATTGCCGTTGAGTAAAAGACCCGGTTTGGTTGGATGAAGCCAGAGTGCATGGTGGTCTACATGCACATTGTCTCCGTTGATATTCTTCCAACTTTTACCACCATCTTCTGAGCGAATGATGAGAAATCCCAATAAGTACACCTCATCTGCATTGTTCGCGGAGCAGCGGATATTGGAAAAATAATATCCATAGGTGAAATTCATTTGCTCGATTGGATCAACGTGGGTCTTCTTCCAAGTTGCGCCGCCATCATCCGACCGATAAACCTCTGCACCTGTGAAGTCAGTCTCAAACAAATTGCTATTGGCGTCCTCTAGGTATTCCACCAAGGTTGGAGGAGTGATTTTTCCGGAGGATACCTGGGTTTTGATATAGTCAGTGGTATATTTTTCAGGGAAACGATTATTTTTCAGAAAGCCGCTAATGGCAGCATCCGTCAATTTAGCAAAATCGGCGGCCGACATGGTTCTCAACTGATCTTTGGTCAACTCGTCAGGTTCCAATTTTGGGGTCTTTGGAGGAAGTGGATTTTGGTTATCTACACTTGCATAAAGTACGGTTTTCCCGTCTTTTAATCCTGCAGCCAGTCCAATTCGGCCTACTTTAGGTCCGGTTGGAAATCCAGCCCCCTCTTGGCTAACTTTGGTGAACGTAACCCCAGCATCCGTGCTTTTCCAGATGCCGGAACCTTCACCTGCGCCTGAAAAATTCCAGGCACTTCGTTCTCGCTGCCAGGTGGCGGCATAAACGGTATTTGGGGCGGAAGGATCTACCACCAGATCAATGGCACCTGAAAGCTCGTTTACAAACAGGGTCCTTTGCCAGGTTTGTCCTCCATCCGCGCTTCGGTACACCCCTCTCTCTGGATTTTTGCTGTATAAATGTCCCAGAACGGCTACCCATACAATATTGGGATTCGTCGGGTGAAGTACGATTCGGCCAATATGGTGGCTCTCTGGAAGCCCTCTCCATTCCCAGGTTTTACCTTTGTCTTGACTTCGGTAGAGCCCGGTACCAGCATAAGAAGAACGGCTACTGTTGTTTTCACCGGTACCTACCCAGACTACTCCTTTTGCCCAATCTACGGCAATATCGCCTATGGTCATAGAGGCTTCCTGGTCAAAAACCGGGGTAAATGAGGCGCCGAAATTGGAGCTGTACCACAACCCACCGGAGGCATAAGCAACGTACATCTCCGCTGGATTGGCTGGATTGGCCTCCACATCTGTTACCCGGCAGGAGAAAACGGTGGGACCAATACTTGTAGCTTCCAGCCCTTTCAACAAAGAATTTTGTAAAAGCTGGGTGCGCTGATCAAAGCCTTTTAATCGGTCCTCGAAGGAGGTTGGCTTTTGGGAATGTAATGCGCTAACGACCAAAGTGGCCAAGCTCATAAAAAGCACTTGAATGCGAGGAAGGGAGGATATAGTCATAGTTTAATCGTTCATTAGAGTGGGCAAAGGTATAAAATAAAACACCCCGGCAATCCAACAGTCGTTCGGATCCGGGGTGTTTTTAGGATATAAAGGAAAGCATGACCTCTCTTTACCGCTTAGAGTAAGCAAGGGTGGAGCTTTCCCGAGGTTTGACCATTCAATTAGATTGCCATTTTTGTGGAATCAACCAAGTCCATTACCCCTGAGTTGGCGCAAGAATGCATCCAGCGGTACTTCTCATCGGATTCCAAACCGATGCGGTATCGGCTTAGGTAGTTTTTCAACCTAAAGCTTAGGGGTCTAGAAGCCTCGTTCGCTTCGGGTAAATCCATGCGGCGCTCCCTCCAGGTAATGGAGCTCACATGACTGATCACAGCGGCTGTACCGGCTCCAAAGCAATCTACCAAGGTACCTCGTCCGTGCGCGTCAGCTATTTCGGCAATGCTCAACAAGCGGTCTTCTACCGTGTATCCCCAATCTTTAAGAATGGTAATTAAGGTATCTCGGGTGATACCGCGTAGGATTGTTCCGGTGGTAGTTGGCGTTACGATTTTTCCATCCATGTGGAAGAACAGGTTCATCGTACCTACTTCTTGTACATATTTTTTCTCTACCGCGTCCATCCACATTACTTGGTCGTAGCCTGCCATTTTAGCACGCTGGGCCGGCAATAAAGCAGCCCCATAGTTACCAGCGCACTTTGCCTCTCCGGCTCCCCCTTGAGCAGCACGGGTGAATACCTCCTCCACCCAGAGTGATACAGGTTTGGGGTAATAAGGTCCAACTGGGCCAGTGAAAATAATGAAACGATATTTGTCAGATGCATGTACACCGAAGTACTCATCGGTTGCGAACATCAACGGCCGTATGTACAAAGCGTGGCCCTCCTGCTCAGGAATCCATGCACGGTCGAGATCGACCAACATCTCCAAAGCCTGCGTAAACAAGTCTTCCGGAATGGTTGGCATACACATCCTTTCTGCGGAAACGTTAAAGCGACGGGCGTGCATTTCAGGACGGAAAAGGTACGGTTCGCTTCCAACTTTTGTTGCTTTCATGCCCTCAAAAATACTCTGGCCATAGTGCAAAGCAAGGTTGGCAGGCGAGAGTTGCATCGGACCAAATGGCTCAATTCTAAAATCGGTCCATTCCTTTCCGTCATAATCTGCCACGAACATGTGGTCGGAAATCACTTTGCCAAATGGAATGTTGGAAAAATCCACAGAGGAAAGCGTGGATTTAGTGGTCAAAGTAACTTTTACCGGGTACTTTTTTGCCATAGTTGAGGGATATTAACAATGAAAAATAACGTAACTTGAGCCGCAAAGTTAAATCAAAATTTATCTATTTTCAAAATAAAATTCCGATAAGTAAAACTTTTTTTAGCTAAATTGGAAAAAAGTTTGAAAATTTGCGGCGTTTTAAAATTAAAATTCTTATTTATACTAAATATGTTTTCTAAAAAAGACTTGATTTTTGCAGTTCCCGACCCAATTCAATGGGAAGGGAAATTTGGCAAAAAAGTCCTGGTGATTTGGGTGGAACAGATTCCCTCTTCAGCAAACCGTTCTTTTTTGGAAAAAATGCTATCTGCGGTTCAAGTAGATCTGGAGAAGGACTGCCATTATGCTGTTCTTCAG
>JBKDAM010000079.1:0-17036 GCA_046316495.1 Chitinophagales bacterium | reverse complement strand
GAATAAGAATAATAATAATTTCCATAAGTATGGATTAAAGGTACGATGAAGCGCGAAAGGTGGGGAAGGGCTGGGGTTAACTTTTATGAAACAAAGGAAGAAAATGATCCAATCGAACGAGTGGGAAGGTGGAAATTGGAGCTCTAACTTTGTTTTAACCGCGCTGGAAAGCCTAAAACAAAAAAGCTCCGTAGCGTTAACTACAGAGCTTTGTACCCCGTACGGGAATCGAACCCGTGTTTCATCCGTGAAAGGGATGCGTCCTAACCCCTAGACGAACGAGGCTTCCTTTGAAAGCGACGCAAAGATAAGACGATACTATTTGAACTGCCAAATATTTTTTAAAAAAACTTTTAAAAAAAAGTCTTGTTAAGAATTGATGGAATGAAAAGCAAAAATAACGCAATCATTCCAGTACTTTTGATCGATTTTGAACGCTACACCTATGTCTATAGCACCACTTGTTCCTACGGCTCCGAATACGGACCTTGCTACCATCCAGCAGCTTTTTGACGCGCAACTCGCCCATCAATGGGAAGTACGCAGGTCGACCGCCCAAGAGCGGATCAAAAAATTAACTATTCTGTACAAGGCCCTGCTCAAGTACCAGGAAGAGGTTGAAAAAGCGATCTGGAATGACTTTCGGAAGCCGAAAACGGAGACTATTTTATCGGAGCTTGGGGTGGTGTTAGCGGAGATCCGGTTTGCCACCAAGCGGTTGAAAGCCTGGATGCGGCCGAAAGCAGTAGGGACTCCGCTTTCTTTGCTGGGGGCTTCTTCCGAAATTTGGTACGAGCCCAAAGGGGTATGCCTGATTTTGGCGCCTTGGAATTTCCCTTTTAACCTCTCTTTTGCTCCTTTGGTTTCTGCTATTGCAGCTGGCAATTGTGTTTTGCTAAAGCCTTCTGAGTATGCGGTACACTCTTCAGCTCTGATCCGCAAAATTGTAGAGGAATGCTTCGACCCCAAGGAGGTGGCGGTGGTGGAAGGCGATGCCGGAGTAGCACAGTATTTATTAGAGCTACCGTTTAATCATCTATTTTTTACGGGGAGTCCTTCTGTTGGCAAACTCGTACAGCGTGCAGCGGCAGAGCATTTGGCCTCAGTAACCCTCGAGCTAGGGGGCAAGAGTCCAGTAATCGTTGATGAAACCGCTGATTTGGATCAGGCAGCCAGCAAGATAGCTTGGTTAAAGGCGATGAATGCGGGGCAAATTTGTATTGCACCGGATTATATATTGGTACAGGAGTCGGTGGAGGCGGCTTTGGTGGAGAAAATTGGTCAGTATTGGTCTAGGTTTTTTGGTCAAGATGCAGCAGCACGGGCAGCCTCCCCAGATTTATGCCGCCTGGTCAATGCCCGGCATTTTCAGCGGGTACGGCACCTATTAGACGATGCTGTTCAAAAGGGAGGGAAGGTTGCCTACGGAGGTGCTCATGATGTGTTAGATAATTATATGGAGCCCACCATTCTGGTAGGCGCTCCTAAGACAGCAGCAGTTTGGCAGGAGGAAATTTTTGGTCCTTTGCTTCCTATTCGCTCTTACACCTCCTTGGAGTCGGTAGTTGAGGAGATCAATAGCCAACCCGCGCCACTCGCTTTGTATATTTTCAGCAAAAAAAACAGAGTAGTCAACCGCTTGCTGCGGGAGATTCGATGTGGAGGAGCAACGATTAATGATTGTGGTCCCCATTTCTACAACGCTGAATTGCCTTTTGGGGGCGTCAATAACTCTGGAATTGGGAATTGCCATGGACACTTTGGTTTCCTAGAGTTCAGCAACCAACGTGG
This sequence comes from Chitinophagales bacterium, assembly GCA_046316495.1. Lineage (GTDB taxonomy): Bacteria > Bacteroidota > Bacteroidia > Chitinophagales > Saprospiraceae > M3007. The sequence goes on along the minus strand of JBKDAM010000079.1, from coordinate 15,245 downwards.
AATTGTTCGGCAATCCAAACTTTTTCCGACAACCGATTTGATGTTGCCGCCTTATGGGAATCAATTGTCAAAATGGCTATTAAAAGGTATTTTACGTTGGTTTTAAGCGGGATTAGGAGCTAGGCTCCCAGTTTTCCCCCAATGCATCGGCAGGATTCCAGAAACGGGAGGGGAAATCTACGACTTGTTGATCTTCTACGTCTACACCTTCCGCTCGAAGGAGCTCCTCCATCATGGTAGGGGTGTGAAAGTGGATGCGTCCGCTAAGTTCTCCTTTTCGATTGACTACCCGGTGTGCCGGAGCATTTCCTATATTCTGGTGGAGTGCCCATCCGACCATTCGGGCGGAGCCGAGTGCCAAGAATTGAGCGATGGCACCGTACGTCGTTACCCGGCCTGGAGGAATAGCCCGGGTAACGGCGCAGACCAACTCCTGGTAGTGCGCTTCGGCCATCGTTAAGAGGTGGTTTGGAAAGCACTGGCTTTTTGGGTGATGGCCACGTATTCCGTCCAGTGAAGGGTCTCTGGTCTTTTTTCGAAGTAGGGGTCGCTCATGAGTACTTCCGTTGGAAGGAATCCTTTAAGCGTGTTTCGCAGCATTTTTCGACGCTGATTGAAAGCGGTTTTGATGATATTCTTGAACAATTTAAGGTCGCAGTCGGGCTCAAAGCCCTCCTTGCGGGTCATTCGAATGACAGCAGAGAGCACCTTTGGAGGGGGGTCGAAGGCTTCTTTTTCGACGGTAAACAAGTATTCCACATCAAACCAGGTTTGGAGCAGCACACTGGTGATGCCGTACACCTTGCTGCCGGGAGGGGCTGCAGCCCGGTCGGCTACTTCTTTTTGGAACATACCGACCATTTCAGGAACTTGTTGTCGGTAGTCAATCATCTTGAAGAGGATCTGGGTGGAAATATTGTAAGGATAGTTACCGATTACACAAAAGGGATCCTTACCGAAGATGGTTTCAGGGTCAAATTCGAGGAAATCCTGTTGAATTAAACGGGTTCGGAGGGTCAAGAAATTCCGCTTTAGATAGTCCACCATATCCGGGTCTGCTTCTACGGCCCAAAGGTCGTATTCGGCGGAATGCGTGAGTAATTGCCGGGTGAGCATACCCATTCCTGGGCCTACTTCCAGCACTTTTCGGGTTTTGGAGGCGTGCTGCAGGCTATCAGCGATTTGGGCGGCGATACTATCGTGTTTCAGAAAGTGTTGACCGAATGATTTTTTTGCTTTTAAACCTTCCACAGTCGGAGGAACAGGGTTTCAAGGGCGAGGAAAAGCAAGGCGAAAACGAGGAACCAGCGCCAGAGGACGACCCCCTGGTTTTGTTCCCCTACGACTTGCGTGAAATTGGCCTCTGCGGTTTCGCTGAGGAGTTGAAGGTTAGGCTGCAGTTGGGTTTCCAGTTCTGCATCACTGAAATAGCTCAAGTCGCTTTCTTTGCGGTCTAGGTTGAAGGCGTATTCGGCCACCAGGCTATCAGCCTGAAGTCCAAGTCGGTACCAACCACTTTCCTGGATACTTTTTCCGGGGGTAAGCAGCACTTTAGATCCTAGGATACGCTGTTCTGGAATAAACTCCTGATCGCCGGTGCCGGATTTTTTTAATTTGTAAATGGTTTCCCCCCCTGCAACTACCTTATGGCGGGCTTCCAGTACTTCCTCTTTTCCAATGGTGTAAGCAATTTGACGGCTTTTTGAACCGGAAATAGCGGTTTTGAACAAAAGTGGGACGAAAATTTCGGCATTTCTGACCAGGTCGTTCCACTCGTCTTGCAAGGGGGCTGCGGAGCAGTAGAGGGCTCCTTCACCAGTGCTGTATTTATTGAGCATCGCCGATCCATCGCGGTACCCCAGGATTACCTCTCCTTTTCCGGGGGAAAATGGAAAGTTGCCCTGAGTACTTGGCAGGCGCAGCTGTTCATTTTTATTCAGAAAAACATCGCGGAAGACAAACTCTTCGGTGTTGATCTGACTTGCTTGACGAGCGGTATTATCAAATCCGCCCATAGTGCCGCCTTCAAAGGCGGTGAGCAGGGAGTTATAAGAGTTAAGCTCCGCATTTCGGCTAGGAAACACCAAAATATGCCCACCGTTTTGGGCAAAGGTTTTGAGTTCTTGTATCAGTCCGGAAGAAATAACCGGCAATTCATTCAAAACAATCAACTGATAGTTGCCCAGTCTGGAATAATCAAGCGCGCGCGCTTCCATTTGTTCCAGGGTGAAATACGGTGCTCCAGCGAATACCTTGTTGAGGTATTTGTTGGAGTTGCCTTCGTTGATAGAGAGCACCTGGATTCGTTCAGCCACGTAGAAGGAGGCGTAGTAATCATCGTCAAACTGGACCGGAAAATCGGTTACCGATAGTTTGACTTGGTGCCAGCCGGGATGGAGAATGGTAAAACTCACGGTATCAATTCGGCTGCTTCGAGCGGGAATCTGGAGGCTTCCAGCAGGTTTAACTTGTCCATCGTGCTGGAGGCTCAGGCGAATTTCTTCGCTTTCCACATCGCTTTGATTGCTGATTTTGACGAAGAGGTTGGCGGGTTGATTGAGGATTTGGACCGGGCTATCAAACCAAGCGCTGTCGATAGAGACATTGCGTTCTTGTACAGCGCGCAAGGGAATCAGCTGGTATTGCACGGTGGTATCTTTCACCTTGGAGAGGTCAGTGACACTTCGCTGAAAGTCAGTGAGCCAAAAAGCAGTTTTATGTTCTGCCTTTCCAGTTGCTAAGCATTGCGCTTGTCGGAGGGCGACTTTTGACAGTTCCTGAGACAGGGGGCTGCTTCGGATTTCTTCAATTCGGTTAAGGGCTTCCTCCTTGCTGATGAGGCGTTGGTCTTGCCCCTCCAAGTCATTGGTCAAGATTTGGAACCGATCGGTCTCCGGGTAGGCCTGAACAATCTCCCGGGCGCGTTTTTTTGCCAGTTCGAGCAAGGGAGCCTCCTGTGACCGTGCGTTCATGCTGAAGGAGTTGTCAATAAAAAGACTGATCGCTTGCATCCCCTGTTTTACCTGATCTGATTTTGGTAAAAATGGTTGGGCGAAGGCTAGTACCAGCATTGCAATGGCCAGGATACGCATCGTCAGCACCAGCAGGTTCCTGATTTTTTGTCGGCTACTGGTTTCTTGTTTCACCTCTTTCAGAAAACGCACATTGGTGAAATAGACCTTTTTGAAGCGTCTGAAATAGAACAGGTGAATAATAATTGGGATCGCGATGGTGGCGAGTGCCGTCAGAAATGCAGGGTATAAGAAGCTCATTGTCTATTCAAATTTGTCAACCAGGCCATTACATCCACACCATACGTGTAATCGGAGAGTGTAGGGGCTTGGGATTGGCAGACAGGGATAACGGAAACCTGACCGATTTGTTTTTTCCCGATAACACATTGAATCTGGTCTTGATGGCTGAGGAGTTCCTGAACGAGTTCCGTTTCGTTTTTATAGGAGCTATAATGCACCGAGGCGATTCTGGCTGGAATACTCTCTTCTGCGCGCAGGATGAGGCAGCCATTGTGCAAAAAGGGGAGGTTATTGAGTAGGAACAGCGTCATGTTATAATCAAAGTTGTTCCGGTATTTATCATGGTTGGCCAATTCCCGGTATTCGTGCAGGGTTTCCAGCAGTGAATCAAAGGAATAGCCGTTTGGGACGTATAGTTTGCTCACATTTCGGCAACCTAGTCCGAAGTAGGAAAAAATATCTTTTCCCAATTCTCTAAAATCGTCGGTGGTTTCGGAACCATCCAGGACGGCAACCGAGTTTCTATTTTGTCGAATGATGTGAGGGTAAGCAGCGAAGTATTGTTCGAAGTAGCGGGCGGTGTTGTTGCTTCCGGTGGCTATAACGGCGTCGAAGCCTTTGAGGGGTTCTTGTTCGGAGCAGAAATAGGTATATTCTCGGGAAATCGGTTCCCATTGGCCCATCAACTGGACAAGGAATGGAAGTAACAGCCGATCTTTTGTAGAGAGTTTTACACGGGCGCGTTCACCGGCGACAAACACACAGAGCCAGTCGTGAAAACCGACGAGTGGGATATTGCCTGCCATCACGATTCCTATATTTTTTTCGGGGTGATTGCTGGAGTGAAGTGCATAGTGGGCGGCCCATTGTTGGAGCAGCGATTCATCCAGCATTTGATGGGCGATGGCGAGGAGTGCTTGTTCGGTATTTTCTTTTACGAACCACTTATTTTCCATCCAGGACTGGTGGATGACCTGTTGGAGGGCTGGATCGTCCAGATTCGTTTTCAGGTAGCGGCCCAATTCTGCCAATAATTCAATTCGTTGCTGTAAGGTCAAGTTTAATTCTTTTTTTTGTGGCACAAAGGTAGTGAAATTATGACGATACAAATTTTAGGATCCGGATCTGGCGGTCCTTTTCAGGGCCGAAATTTTACGGCGCAGTTATTAAGGGTAGAAGGGGAGGTTTATTTAATTGATTGTGGGGAGGGTACTCAGCACCAATTGTATCGGTTTCGGGCCCGGTACGAAAAGGTTAAGCAGCTCTTTATCAGTCATTTGCATGGAGATCATGTTTTTGGGTTAATGGGTTTAATTACCTCTTTTTGCCTAAAAAATCGCACAGAAACACTTACACTATATGGTCCGCCGGGATTGCGGCAGTTGGTGGAAATCAACAGCACCCTCTGTGGAGTGCGCTATCCTTATCCCCTGGAGGTAATAGAGGTAGATCCGGAATTGCATCAAAAGGTATTTGAGAGTCCTTTAGTGGAGGTGTACACCCTGCCTTTGGAGCATAGAACCCCTTGCACGGGGTGGTTATTTAGGGAAAAACCACGTCAGCCGAATATGCGTGGCGAAAAGATTTTGGAGTACCAGATGGATTATCCGAGTATTCGGGCGGTGAAGGCAGGGTCGGACTTAGTCCTGCCAGACGGGCGAGTAATTCCCAATCAGGAGTTGGTGTTGGCTCCGCCACCTCCTGCTAGTTATGCTTTTTGTAGCGATACTGCTCCGTCGGAGCGAGTAGTCCGTTGGTTGGAGGGAGTGCATACCTTGTACCATGAAGCCACTTTTACGAATGAGCACCTGGAAGAGGCGGCTATTTCAGGGCATTCCACAGCAGCACAAGCGGCGGAAATTGCTCGGGAGGCGGGAGTAGGGCAATTGTTAATGGGTCATTTTTCAGCCCGGTACAAAGATGTTTCGGTGCATCTGGAAGAGGCAAGGGCTGTTTTTGATGCCAGCTATGCCGTGGAGGAAGGGATGGTTTATGAGATTCGTAAAGAAAGGTAGAAAAGGTTGTTGATGTTGAATTCTGAAGTTCTATCTTGTAAACAGGATATAGGGCTGTTTTCGCCCAATAATCAGACACACTTTTCTAAACAGTCTCTTTAATCATTTATTGCCAGGCTCTGAGTTTTGTTTGAGTTAGTTGCTAAAAAAAGGCGTTCATATCCCTCCTCGCAAAGGATTGTTTTTAGGTCTGATTTAGTCGCATCAGCAAGGAATTATTCTGGTAAAATAAAAACAGCTGAAATAGTCCTTTTTTATCAAAACCCAACCTTTTTTGCAGCTCTATGGAATAAAAAAGGGTAAAATTGCGTTCATTCGCTTTCGACTTTTAACTTTGCATTTTTAATTTTTCTGGTATGCTTCAACGATTTTTATTTAGTGGAATCCTTTTTCTTACCCTGCTATCTTCCGCCACTGGCCAACAGCTTTTGGACCCTTCCAATACGTTTTCGCATAAAAAAATAGCGGAATTCAGGTTAGTAGATGGCACGGTCCTCAAGGGCCGGCTTCGGGAGATGACCTTCAAAAAAGGCTTGATTAATTCAATGGAGGTAAAAGATACCCTGGGAAATATGCGTAAGCTTTGGGCTCGGGAAGTTCAAAGTATGTACCTCCCACCCAGTGGAATGGATAAGTTCTCTCGTTCAATGGATCGCACCTTCGATGCCCAAAAATGGGATCTAGAGGAGGTAAAGGATACCATGATTCGGGAAGGTTATGTTTTTTTTGAGCAGGTCAAAGTAGAGATCAACGATAAACCCACGTTCGTGTTGGTACAACTCCTGAATCCCCACTTTAGTAAACACATCCGGATCTATCACGACCCTTATGCAAGCGAAACCATGCGTTTTGGAGTGGCTGGTATCACCGTGGCAGGAGGAGAGGATACCTCTTATTACGTTCTCAAACCCGGTGGGGAGCCTCTGGCAGAACGCATTCAACGCAGGAACTATCGGAAAAAATTCGAGGCACTGTGGAACGATTGCCCTTCCTTAATGAAACGGAAAAACGGTACCATCTACTGGTCGGACTTTATCCCAGATGCTTTTCAGTACCATAAATGTAAATAAAAAACCATTTTACTACCATGCAAATAGTACCCGCCTTTGATATAATGGATGGCCGCCTGGTCCGGTTGCACCAAGGTGATTTTGGACAAAAAACAGAATACCCAGCCGATCCCCTGGAACTAGCCAGGCAGATGGAGGGCGCTGGGATCCAGCGCTTACACCTCATCGATTTGGATGGCGCCCGGGAAGGAAAGCCCATTCATTTGCCGCTGCTTGAAAAAATTGCCGGCCATACCAGGCTTACCATTGATTACGGCGGCGGTCTGCGCTCTATGGCAGCCCTGCGTCAGGTGTGGGATGCGGGTGCTTCCCTGTTTTCAGTTGGAAGTGTAGCCGTCAAAGCCCCCGACGAGTTCAGGGCTTGGGTGGAACGCTTTGGTGCTGATAAATTCATCGTTGGCGCGGATGTTCGCAACAAACAGGTCGCCGTTCATGGCTGGGTCGAACAGACCGGGCTGGATGTATTTGAGTTTATTCGGAGGGTAAAAGCCTTGGGAGTTGCTCGTTTTTCGGTAACCGATATCGAGAAGGATGGGGCTTTGAATGGTCCGGCAATCGACCTTTACCGCGAAATCCATCAGATGTTCCCTGATATTGATTTAACTGCAAGCGGTGGCATCAGCAATGTAGCAGATGTGGAGGCGCTTCGGGAGGTAGGTTGTTCAGCTGTCCTCATTGGAAAAGCCTTTTTCGAAGGAATTGTGCCCATGCGTTTCTTCAGTATTTACACCAAAGCCTAATTTATGTATTTTAAGCAAAAAAGGGTATGGATCACCGGGGCCTCTTCCGGTATTGGAGAAGCACTCAGCCATGCGTTCGCAGCTCAAGGCGCCCATTTGATTCTATCTGCCCGCAACTTGTCCGAATTGCAGCGAGTAGCATCGGAGTGCACGCATAAAGGGGCCGCCAGTGTATTGGTCCAACCTTTGGACCTTGCGCAGCATGATTCGATCCCGGGAATTGCCCAAAAGGTCCTCGCCGAAATCGGAAAGCTAGATATTTTGATCAACAACGGTGGTATTTCACAGCGTTCTCTTGCACAAGAAACGGCCTTCGAGGTGGATCGTCAGCTGATAAATGTAAATTATCTGGGAACCGTGGCGCTCACCAAGGCAGTGCTTCCTACCTTACTGACCCACCAATTGGGACATATTGTCACCATTACCAGCTTGGTAGGGAAGTTTGGTTCTCCGCTGCGTTCCTCCTATGCAGCTTCCAAACACGCTTTGCACGGTTTTTTCGACAGTCTTCGGGCAGAATTAGCCGCTACTCCAATCAAAATTACGTTGATTTGTCCGGGCTACATTCGGACCAATGTGAGTGTCAACGCCCTTACCGGCTCCGGTGCTAAACAGGGTACCATGGATGAGGCCACTGGCAAGGGGATGCTGCCAGAGGTCCTGGCCCACCATATCTTGAAAGCGATCGCTGACGGAAAGGAAGAGGCCTATTTCGGGGGGAAAGAGGTTCTTGGAGTGTACCTTAAGCGCTTTTTCCCAAGTTATTTCTCAAAATTAATTTCCAAAACCAAGGTTACCTAATTCAACTTCCACCCTTTCCATGATAAAATGGCTGCTTACCACCGGCTTCTTTGCCCTCCTTCAATGTGTACACGCCCAGCTTCACCTCGAATTATTGGCCCATGTTCCCAATGACTCTGGGGTTACCCTTGCTGGCTGCTGGCACTATGTGGACGATGCCGGAGCAGAATATGCACTCGTAGGTACGCGAAAGGGATTGGATATTTACGATGTATCGGTTCCCACACAACCGGTCCGAAAATACCAAGTTCCTGGCTTGGACAATAATTGGAGGGAAGTAAAGGTCTGGAATAAACATGCCTATGTGGGCTCAGAAGCCCAGGGCAGCGGGATCACCATTGTAGACCTTTCTCATATTGCCGATAGTATTCGATGGAAGGTTTGGTTTGGAGACGGCCCTCTGGCAAATCAAATCCAACGAAGCCATACAGTTGGTGCAGTGGATGGGTACTTATACGTGTACGGTAGTACCGCTCCTAATAACGGAGCCATTATCTGTTCCTTACAAGACCCCTGGAATCCTACCGTAGTGGGAAATTACACTTTGAACTACCTGCACGATGGCTTTGTCCGCGGTGACACGTTGTGGGGAAGTGAAATTTACCAAGGACAGTTTAGCGTTCTCCATATTGCTGACCGAAGCAATCCGGTATTGTTGATGACGCAGCCAACTCCAGCGGCTTTCAACCACAATTCAGAGCTTTCCCGGTCAGGGTCGTACCTTTTCACGACAGATGAAAAATCGTTTGCACCCCTCGCTAGTTTTTGGGTGGAAGAACTGGACAATATTCAATTGGCTGATTTGTATTTTCCCTCTCAAAAACCCAGTTTTGAGGTGCACAATGTAAGGGTATTTGGAGATGACTTTTTGGTTTGTCCTTCCTATGGTGGACAGTTAACGATTGTAGATGCCTCCGATCCTACCAACTTGATAGAGACTGCTTGGGCAGTGGTTGGGAGTTCTCTGGTCTGGGATGCGGACCCCTATTTGCCCTCTGGAATTGTGTTTGCGACCGCAAAGGCGGAGGGATTTTTTATTTTCAAACCTACTTATGCCAGGGCAGCCCGACTGAGGGGGCAGGTTAGGCATGCGCTCACTGGGGCTCCAATCGGGGGGGCTAGGTTGTATCTTTTATCGACTCCAAATGCAGATACTACTCTGCTGAATGGTCATTATGCCACAGGCGCTGCGCTACCTGGGGAGTATAATCTAATGGTTGTAAAGGCGGGTTTTGATACTTTATTTACCACGGTCCAGTTGCAAGCTGGTCAGACAGACACCCTTGATCTGTTGTTGCAGCCGATGGCAACCTCCACTACGGAAGGTAGTAAATTGGTTGCCCGGGTGTATCCAACCTTGGTCCAACAGGAACTAACAGTGGAAACGGGGTCCAGCGGGCAGCAGCATCGGATTCAGTTGGTGCGATTGGCTGAGGGAAAGGCGTGGTTGGACCAGAGGGTGCAAGGACCTGTCTGTCGGTTATCCGTTACGGGTGTTCCGCCCGGGGTTTATGCTGTTCAGCTAGACGGCAAGTTGATCGGGAAGGTGCTGATCTGGAGCAATCGATAGTTGTTTTTTCCGTTTTTGAGAAGTTAATTCCTTAAAGGTGCCCGCTTAATGGGTTCCCAAAAAGACGATGGAGGCACTTTGCTCGGTCAATTTGCGCTGAATGAAGCGTTGTGCCCAAGCGGGGGTTAAAAAGAGTCGTTTTACTGGTTGGTTATTATCGTTGTAAAAAAGGCTCGAGCAGCTCCAATGGATTGCCTCAACAAGAAAGGTAGTGCAGTTGTATCGAAGTGGCCGGTACACACGCACCATGTGGGCGCTTGGGTTTTGTTTATATATACCAGTCTTGGGGACTCCTGCATGAGAAAAAAACAAGGAATCACAGAGTTGTCGGAGCAAGTGGGGGACGGCATCTTTCACCCAAAATTCCGAAACCTTCGTTTGTTGTGCTTTGATTTGCAGGTAGCGCATTGCCTCTTTGCCTGTAAAGCGCAGCATAATGCCTCTTTTGGGGAAGGCAGATAGCACTCCACTGAGTTTACCTTCCCGAACGGCATAATTTCCGTACGAATACAATATCATAGAGTCACCAGTGCCCACGGTGATCCAACTATGGCCTACTCCCTTTGTTTCGGTCCAAATTTTGACCGAATCGCGATAGTTTTGGGAGAGCCCTGCTGTGCGAAAGGCTATGAGTAAGCAGGGAATAAATGCTAGTCGAATCCAGTTGGTTATCATGATGGTGGATAAGTTGGTTTAGGGGCGCTCCAAAAGGCGGGAGGTAACCCGTAATAAGTCCATTTCTGTTACAATGCCGACCAGTTCTTTGCCTTTTACAACGGGCAGACAACCAATCCGTTGGCTGCGCATGGTGGTCATGGCCTCCAGAATAGGCGTTTCTGGTTTGACTGTAGTGGGTTTTTCGACCATAATTTCTTTGACGGTGGTAGCGGGTGGTTGCTCGGTGGGTTGATGGCGCCGGGCGTAATGGCGCAAGATGAGTCGGGAGGTGATGAGTCCCACGAGTTCACCTTTACTGTCCTCTACAGGCATGTAACGGATCCGGCGCCAGTCCATTATTTCGGCGACCAATTCGATCAGGTCTTCTTTTTGGACGGTGAACAAGTCTGTGTTCATAAATTCCTCCACTTTAAGTTTGGAGGGGTGCCAGTTGGAGTGGTCGGCGATGGTTGGTTCTTCCCAGGTATGCACAGGCTTGTTTTGTTGTTGGTTAGCAATGGTGGCAGCGGTGATACAGGTAACCGCTTCATCGGAGGAGATATCTTCCCGGAGATGGGTGAAGGACCGAAGTGCCCAGCGGGCGCCTGTTTTGTGTTGTTCGGCCCGTTCGCGAATGATATCCAGGTATTTAGAGATATCGGCCTGTCGTACTTTTTGTTTTTTGAGTCCTGCTTCTGCCAGGGGCAGGAGTTCTTTTATGATCAGTTCTTTTGCAGTAATTTTTTGGTCGTTTATCCAGTTGAAGGTGGTATCCATCCCGAATTTAGCGGCTTTGAGGAAATTATCGCGCACATCTGCGAAGCTTAATACTTTAGTGATATCATCGTGCTGCTCACTCAAGCCTACCATCGCTCCCAACCAGAAGGCTGCGTTGGCAGCGGCATCGACAGGGGAGGGCCCTGCTGGGATTACTCGGTTTTCGATGCGCAGGTGAGGTTTACCATTAGGGGATATACCGTAGCAGGGTCTGTTCCAACGGTATACGGTCGAATTATGGATTTGAAGGGCTTTTAGTTTGGGAACTTGGCCATTGGCGACCATTTCCAAAGAGTTTTCTTCAATGCCACCGGCGAGTAAGACTCTGAATCGGGAGATATCCTCCTTATAAATTTGGGTAATGTCTCCTTTTAGCCAGCCAGATCCAAAGTTTACTCTGGGTAGCCGTTCTCGCATGTGGTCGTGTGCGGTTCGGGTATCCAGGCTTTGTTGGAAAAGGGCAATTCTCGACTCGTGCCATAGCCTCCGCCCAAACACCAGAGGGGAATTGGCAGAGACGGCTATGATGGGTGCTGAAAGGGCCTGTGCCAGGTTGTACATTTTTACAAAATTACTGGCGGTAACTTGCAAGTGTACTTGAAAACTAGTGTTACAAGCCTCCAGGAGGGGCGAGTCGTGTTTGACCATCAGTTCATCTACTCCATCAATGCGTAGCTCGAAGGAAGAGCCCAGCAGGTGCTTTTCAATGGCGGCCATTAGTGCAAAGTAGCGGTCCTTGGGCGTGAGGTTGTGCCGGTCAAGGTCTGGTTTGCGGAGTGTCGGCAAGATGCCACAAAGAATGACGCTGGCGTCAAAGTCTTTTAGTTCTTGTTGGATTCGGGCCAGGTAACTCAGGTTCTCTTTTTCCAGGTCCGACAGGCAGGAGCCAGTAAATTCCCGGGGGGAGAGGTTGGTTTCCAGGTTGAATTTGGCCAGTTCAGTTACGCACCAAGGTGCATCGGTCAATCGCTCCAGCACCTGCATATTAATACAGGCTGGCTTCATGGTTTTGTTGTGGACCAGGCACATTTCTTGCTCAGCACCAATCCGGATGATATCATTTTCGAACCAATCGTTCTCCAGCATGTACTCAAATGCCTGCACATCGTCGAGCAGCGCACGCACAAACTGCTTCATTTCCTCATTTCCTGCGACGGTATTCACCTTCTGAACCCCCATGGTTGTGTTCGGTTATTTTGATTTTAGATAAAAAAGAGTTTCGAAATAAAAGTTCGTTTTGAAAACAGGCTCTAAACCTGTGGATTGTTTTGAACCCATTTAGAACCATTTGCTTGGCAAAATATCCATTTTCCCGAATATTTCAATCCTTGTTTACTTTTTTATCTTAAAATCAAAATTCTGATTCGCCCCGTACTGATTGGGCCAGATTTACCAACCACAAAGGAGTCGGCGGACTTGCTCAAACCAGGTGTAACCCAGCAGGGTTTTGATCTGGTTGTAGTCTTGACAGGCGGCCTCTTTCTGTTCGCTGTTGAAATAGAGGGTACCTCGATAGTACAGCAGCTCGGTGTTTTTAGGATCTAGTGCCAAGGCCTCTGAGAATTTTTTGATGGCCCCAGCAGTATCTCCCGATTCGTTTAGAATGGCTGCTTCGTCTGCCAGTAGCATGGCTTTGTCAAACTGCTCATTGCTGGTTTTGCAACCAGCTTTGTCCGACTTAAAAAGCACCCTCACTGTAGTGGTGGTGGGAACGGCTTTATCTTTATAGGTAGCAGGTTGCCACTTTCCTTCCGTACGATTCAGGAGTTGGATGGCGCTGAATTGAAAATCAAAGCCTAGGTTATTGAAGTCAAGTTGTTCTTGGATGCTGACCTTCCCGTTTGGGCGTACCAGCAAAGAACACTCAATGACCCCCGCTTTACAGCTATCGGCATACGCTTTAGGATAGGTAGTGTTGGCGAGTAGGTAGGAGTACAAGGCCTCTAATCCCCCTTGAAATTCTGGCTGTCGGTCCATGCTGGTATAAACGGTATCGCCAGCAGCGGTGAGGACATAGGGAAGCGCTTCGGTTAACTTAAACTTGAACGGCAGTATTTTGTAGCTTCTGACGGCCAGGCCAGCGTTTGTTGCTGGTGCCCATCGCAAGCCTAAACTGTCGAGGGAGCGGACCACGCGAAGCACCTCTGGCCCACAGCCACCTCCAATATCCTTAATCACTTCTATCTGGCTAGCCCTTCCTTCTTTTTCTATTTTAAGTCGAAGCACTACGGTTCCTTGTATGTTTCCGGCACGTGCTGCTTCTGGATATTGGATGTTTTGGGAAATAAGGCGCATCAGGTTCAATTCCCCACAATTGCGCACACTGTCAACGGTCCAACCGCTGTGCCGATCGGCCTGACAGAGATTCAGAAGGGGGTAGGCCGGTAACTCCGGAGCCTCAAAAACAGTGGTGTCGGAAGTTTGTGAAAAAACGGTTTGAAGGGAAAGAAGGATGGATAGGCTAAAAAGGACTAATTTTTTCATTAATATGTAATTTATCGTTGTTTTCGAAGGACTAGCGCGGTGTAGGTAACGTTGGGAAAAGGCTTTTTTCCCGGTTGTCGTTTACCCAGCATTTGCTCATTCGACTCATTTCGGCTGCAATATGCTGCAATCCACTGAAAAAGCCTACATTTTTTAATAATTAGGTCGGTTTTGACAGCTTTTCTTGCAAGCAGCGAGGCTGCAGTGATTTTGTTTTAACCAAAAAAGTAAAGCCCTGTCCCATTGGACAAGGCCTTAAACATATAGTCCCATGAACATTTGGAAAGTGAAGTGATTTTTTTGAGATTATATCTTGCAGCGGCGAAGAGAAGGGGATTAGCTTGGCTCGATTCCCTCTGGAAATGCTTGAAAGCCTTTCTGAAGGAGGGCGTTCTTGAGCCTTTACTTTTCTGACCGATATGATCAAAAAGAAAAGATGGTATGGCTGTTCGAGGGATAGTAGAAGTGCTAAAGACGGCTGGAAAAGGCAACAAGCGGGCTTTTAGCAACAATGGATTACAGATTCTATTAGCTTTTATTAAAAAGTTGCAGCTTTTAGCATCCAAAAAAACGCTCCGAAGAGGGCCTCAAATGTACAATGATTAAATTGTTTTTCCATAAAAGACCAAATAAAAAAAACATATTATTTATTTTTATAAAATATTTGGTCGGAACTGCTTGGTTTTATTGGCAGGGATGATCGCACTTTATAGAGACTTGGGGAATACAGGAGGACCCAATCAATCAAGGTCACCGTTTCCACTGATGTCTGTCAGTGGTCGTCGGGTGACCAACTGGATACTTTTGCAAAAGTTTTATTTGATAAAGGTCTAGCTATTTGATTTTACAAAGAAAATATCCTGTTTTTTACAGGATTTGCTACAAAAAAGAATGTTATGCTCAAGTATGCACCGGAAATAATCCCCACCAAGCAATCCTTATTGTGCTATCATTGTAAAGACACATGTCCAGATGATCAGTTGGTCTTGGACGATAAGCACTTCTGTTGTGAAGGTTGCCGAATGGCCTACCAAATTTTGAATACCCACCAGTTGTGCGACTATTATGCCCTGGATGAACGCCCCGGTCAGAGTCTCAAAAACAAACGAGATGCCCGGGCGTATGCTTACTTGGACGATGCGGATATTCAGGAAAAACTCCTGGAGTATGCGGATGCTAAAAAAGCCCAGGTGACTTTTTACCTTCCTCAGATGCATTGCGTCAGCTGTATTTGGCTTTTGGAGCACTTGTATAAGTTGGATAAAGGAGTGCAGGAAAGTAGGGTTCATTTTTTGAAAAAAACGGCTACGATTCAGTACGATCCTGGGTTGACTTCTTTGCGAAACCTGGCCGCGCTTCTGGCTTCCATCGGCTATCCTCCTGAAATTAACTTGGGGGATGTAAGTGGAACCCAGCCTACTCGAATTAGCACTCGACTGGCAACCCAAATTGCCATAGCTGGGTTTGCATTTGGAAATATTATGCTATTCGCCTTTCCGGAGTACCTTGGGATGGATCCTAAAGAAGACCCCTGGTTTGCTAAGGCCTTTGGCTACTTGAGTATTTTACTTGCCTTACCAGTTCTGCTTTTTAGCGCCAAGGATTATTTAAGCTCGGCTTGGAATGCCATTCGGACCCGCCACATTAATATTGATATTCCTTTAGCGTTGGGTATTTTGATGTTGTTCGGTCGAAGTGCTTGGGAGATTTTAACGCATACCGGAGCAGGATACATGGATTCCTTTGCTGGTTTAATTTTCCTGTTGTTAATAGGGAAGTGGTTTCAGCAAAGTACATGGGCCCAGCTCTCTTTTGAGCGGGATTATAAGTCCTATTTTCCAGTAGCCGCTACCATCCGCCAGGGCGAAGAAGAAACG
>JBKDAM010000078.1:0-34269 GCA_046316495.1 Chitinophagales bacterium | reverse complement strand
AGATTACTATCAAATTACGTGATTATGGTTCTGGTACCCTACATTTAATGCAGAATTTTATTCTAAAGAACAATATTTCTGTGAATTTTAAAATGGAATTAACCAGCAATGAGGCGGTAAAGCAGGCGGTATTAGCGGGATTGGGTTACAGCATTATGCCCTTGATTGGGATTAAAAATGAGCTGTTGCAGCAGCAGCTGCGTATTATCCCGGTCAAAGGCTTTCCAATTGTATCTACTTGGTATTTGATTTGGTTGAAGGACAAGCAGCTATCCCCGGTCGCTAAGGCGTACCGAGATTTTGTTTTGGCAGAGAAGCAGCGGATAATGGAAGAGCAATTTAAGTGGTACGAGACGTTTTAGGGAAATTAAAAGGGTGTGAATGCAAAATTCACCTTGGCATTCAATCAACTATTCTCCAATTGGTAGATGTGCTCATTGGGATGGCATCTCCTTCGGTAACCATCGGTGTAAGCCTCGTTCAATGATTGGGACGGTCCAGAAAAAAAGGAGTACCCCAAGGATATTGAACAGCATGTGGGCATTGGCGATGGTGCGTTCAATCGGAGCGTCCTGGCTGATAGAAATAACCAGCTGCACAAAGGGTTGAAAAAAAGAGAGGCAGAGAAGAATGGAGACCAGATTGAAGAATAGATGGAAGAGCCCGGTTTTGAGGGCTTCCTCACTACCGTTGATGGTAGCTATGAGGGTGTCGCTGCAGGTGCCCAACTCAGCTCCCAGCATCACGGCAATGCCTCCACCGATACTAAGTAGGCCTTTTTTAGCTAAAATTATGGACATTCCAACGGTGGCCGAAGAGGATTGAATGATCAAAGTGGCTAAAGCGCCGATAAGCGCACCGGCGATGGGGTGTTCCGTTTTTTTCATCCACTCCATGAAGAAGTCTGCTTCTTTAAGAGGTTCTACCGCATTCTCCATGGTGAACAAGCCAAAAAAAAGTACACCAAAGTAAAGGATTACCTTCCCAACTTGACTGATTCTATCTGATTTGGAGATTAATACCAGTACAAACCCAACCAAGAGCAGGATTGGAGCGTACTTGCCGACATCCATTGCAATTATTTGGCTGCTGACCGTAGTTCCGATATTCGCACCTAGCACGATCCCCATGGCCTGCCTTAGCTGGAGTAATCCGGCATTCACGAAAACAATCGTAATAATAATGACGGCCGAGGAGGAATCCAACAAGGTAGTGACAAGCGTCCCAACCAGGAGACTGCTAAAAAGGTTGGATGTAAATCGTTGAATTACGCGGCTGGCTTGTTCGCCCAGGCTAGTTTGCAGTATTTCGGAAAGGTTATTGACGGCAAACAAGAAAAGAACCAGACCAGCGGTCAGCGAAAGCAGTATCTCTGTCATTGTACAGGGTTTTGAAGCCCCAAAGGAACAGCAGAAACAAGGTAAGCCTTGGATTCAGGCTGATAAGTTTAGGTTAAGTTTGTTCAAATTTTGATTGCGTACAGGTCATTGCTCCACTGCATTACATCTACCAATAAATGTTGTGTAGATAATTGATTAAGAAAGGATTCTTTAAGGGCACCCGAAACTGTTAACAAGGTAACGCTTCAAAGATGCCGTAAAGAATCTTATTTGCCATTTACTTTCTATCCATATAGGTAATTCCGTTAGCTCGTAGGTATTTTCGGTGTATTCCTATTTTCAAGGTAGAAAATGCCTTCTTAACCAGTTTTTCTACCCTTATGGAACAAGGCTACTTCATTCTTTTACCGAATAGATACAGTCTGCCGGTTTGGAATGCACATAGTAGGAGCGGTAGTTTTTAGCGCTGGGGTCCATACAGCCTTCCAGGTTCAGGATTTCAACTTTTCGGAATTCGATGGGATGGCTTTCACTTTGAAGGGATAAACTGCCATTTTTAATCATTTCCCCTTCTTTCCCCCAGTTTAGTTGTTGGCCATTCACGTTTCCTCCACCAATTTGCGGAGCTTCATACCGGATAACTTCTGCTCCATTTACGAAGTGTTGGATAAGGGAGTCGCCGAGTACCAAGACCTCAGCCGTTACCCATTGATCGCCCTCCAAAGCGACTGATTTTGAGTTGACGCAATGGGGTGTAAACAATTTACCGTCCATTTTTACATGGGTGCCTGGGGTGCAGAGGTTGCAGGTGGGTCGTTGTTCCTCTGGCGTGCTGCCCAAGAATTGTACTTCAATACTAACGGGGAAATCCTGTTGGAGGCCCATGCTTTCCGGCGTTTGTCCATGAATCATCACGCCACTGTTCCGAAAAGCCCAAGAGGGCCCGCCAGGTACCTGTTGGCCGGTGAAGCGATACTCGATGCGCAGTCGGTAGTAACCATAGGTTTTTTTATAAAAAAGGTGGCCAAAGCGGTCGTTGAAGTTGTCATAGGCATCGTATCGGACTGCCAGGAGTCCATTTTCTACACGGAAGGTGTTCCCGAAATTTTCTCCGGCGGGGTACCCCGTAATTTTGGGCGTCCAGTCGTTCAGGTCTTTTCCATTAAAAAGGGCTTCCCATTGTTCGGTGGAGGCCTGTTGTGCTTGGAGCAGGACGGCGAATGAAAAGAGGAGCAGGACAGTGATTTTTTTTAGCATAACCGATCAGGGATGTTAAGAAAGGTGTTTAATTTGCCACAATAAACGGAAAGGATCGTTTTTCCCTGAAAAAAAATGGAAATTTTCGAAAATGCCCTGCTTTTTATTTGGCTGTACGGTTTGACAGACCATTGAACTGAAATAGCCGGGTACTTGTCAACTGGTAAAAACGAATTTAGATGCGGCACAACGTGTACCTTCACCATAAACACCCCAGCTGGGGCGCCCGTTTAGCGAGTGCTTATTGTTGGCTTCGGGGCATGAAGAGTGACTTGGACAAGGCCATTCACCTGCAGCAGTTTCGGGAGTCACCAGCCCCTCCTCCGCAGCGCTTGTTTCGACACTTTTCGTTTTCGGAAGAGACGTTGATGGGAAGAAGTGTCTGGACGATTGCACCGAAAACAGGTATTGCTTCCAAGACCGTGTTGTTTTTGCATGGCGGAGCGTATGTTAACAACCTGACCCAATATCACTGGGATTTTTTGGCAGAGATGGCGGAGCGCACAAGGGTTCGTTGGATAGTTCCGGATTATCCCTTGGCTCCGGCTGCGACGTATCGGGAGGTCTACGCGTTTATAACGGCTTTATATGGTCAACTACTAGAACGAACGGATGCTCATCATTTGTTGTTGATGGGTGATTCGGCCGGTGGTGGATTGGCATTGGGTTTTGCTCAATACCTTCGAGAACAGGGTTTAGCGCAGCCCTCGCAGCTCATTTTACTCTCACCTTGGCTGGATTTGAGTGTTAGTCACCATGAAATCATGGATTTGGACAAGAAAGATCCCTTGTTGAGTGTAGCCGCCCTTCGGTGGTGCGGGTTAGCCTATGCGGGGGAACAGGATTTACGGCATTACCAATTAAGTCCAGTATATGGAGACTTAACAGGACTGGGCAGGATCGCTGTATTTATTGGTACGCACGATCTTTTATTAGCGGATTGCCGGTATTTGCATCAGCGAATGGAGGAGCAGGGGGTAGATTTTCGATACTATAAGTACCCCAAGATGGTACACGATTGGATGTTAATTACTTGGTTAAAAGAAGCAAAACGAGCTCTTGAGCAGATAGCACACCTTATCAATGGGTAGCTTGTCCAAAAGTAAGTAGGTTGTGATCGGGATCCAATACCGCAAATTCCCATTGTCCCCAAGGCTTTTGCTGGAGCGGAGAATTGGGGTGAATCGTTACTTTGTGCTCAAGTAGATCTTGGTACAGTTGCTGGATATTTAGGGTTCGGATGTACACTTGTCCGTAATTGGTAGCTGGATCCAGGTCTTTGTATTGGAAAAAATGCAGTTCTACCTGTTCTTTTTTCACCAGTACGTAATCGCCATAATCCGCGAGTAGCTCAAAACCGAGTTGCTGAATGTAAAAATCCAGGGTCTGAGCTTTTTGCCGCATCGGCAGTTTGGGGCAAGCTTGTTGGAGCATCTAGTTGAAGGTAGTTGGTGGTGATGGCAGAATTACGTTTTTGATCGACAAAAATACGCTTAAGTGGCGTTTTCGTACTTTGTTTCTTGTTGGCTGAATTCCTTTTTTTCCGTATTTCTGTTGGTCGACAGACTTTATGACTATTTTTTACCAGATAGAAGCTTTGCTGTATCCGATCTTTCTTTTATTAGTGAAAATAATTATCTTTGCCCAGGCAGGTACGTTAATGGGGAAATCAAGGTTAGTGACAAGGAGCACCTGCTAACACCTTTTACACGCACCTACAACCTATTATCTAATATGAAGTCAAGTAGTTTGCTTGCTCCAGCGTTGACTCCACATCATTCTTTGAAGACGCTGGTGGAGAACCGAACTGTTTACAACCTGGAATATTGTGAGCTTAATTTATTTGAAACCTACCAGGCCTCCAGTTTAGTTCCTTTGAAGTTTAATGACTTGGTGGTGACCAGTATGTTACGAGGCAAGAAGGTCATGCATTTATTTGACCAGGAAGGGTTTAATTATGTGCCTGGGGAGTCGGTCATTGTTCCAGCGAATGTGTTGATGGAAATTGATTTTCCGGAGGCGGAATTGGATAATCCGACGCAATGTTTGGCTTTGGCGATTGATCACCACAAAATAGCAGAGACACTGGCGTTTTTAAATGAAAAATACCCAAAAGAAGGAGATAAAAATTTTTGGGCTTTGGACCAGGAGAATTTCTTTTTTCAGAACAATCAGGAGATGAACACCTTGTTGCAGCGGGTGATTGGTATTTGTCAAGGGACGGATATTTTCAAAGATACATTGGCAGATTTGGCTTTACAGGAGCTTTTGGTGAAGATTATTCAGACCCAGAACGCGACGGTGGCGCAGCAGGTTGCTAGCAGTAAGAATCCTTATTTGCACCATATTTTGCAGCAGATTCACTTAAAAATCCAGGATAAGGTAAAGATTAATGATTTGGCTAGGGAGGCTGGAATGAGTATTTCGTCGCTTTACCGGTTATTTAAAACCGAGCTAGGTATGAGTCCGATTGAATACATTATTTTAGAAAAGATAAAATTAGCCAAGCAGCACCTTCGTGATAAGCACATTTATGTGAAAAATGTTGCTTTTGAAGTGGGTTTTGATGATTCCAACTACTTTAATCGCTTGTTTAAGAAATACGAGGGCATCACTCCCAAGCAATACCAAGATATCAGTAACCGAGATTAATCAGCGAATCGCAGCGCTTCCAGGTGCTCGGCTTCTGCTTCTGTGTACAAGCGAGATTGAGTAATAAAACGGACACCCAGCGGGATCTCTACTGAAAAACTGGCACCTCTTCCCGGTGTGACATGGATATGCAACTTGGTGTGTTGCCAGTATTCAAACTGGTCTTTGCTCATCCAAAAGTCGCAGCCTTCGATGGTGCCGATACAAACGTCGCTGCTACCGACGCGGAATTCCCCTTTTGGGAAGCACATGGGTTGGGAGCCATCACAGCAGCCACCGCTTTGGTGGAACATTAATTCTCCATATTTTGCTTTAAGGGTATTTACAACCTCTGCTGCTTCCGGGCTAATAGTGACGCGTTTTGTTTTTTCCATATCGAAGTAAATATTGGTGAAAGGATAAAAAAACCGACAACGACCGTAATCGTTGTCGGTTGAGCTTTTTTTAACAAAAAAACTAGAAGAAGCCGAGCTTGTTTTTGTTGTACGAAACCAGCATGTTCTTGGTTTGGCGATAGTGGTCGAGCATCATCTTGTGGTTTTCTCGTCCAAATCCAGATTTTTTGTAACCACCGAAAGGTGCGTGTGCGGGGTAAGCGTGGTAGTTATTCACCCAAACACGGCCAGCTTTGATGGCACGCGGTACTTCGTACAATTCATGTGCGTCGCGAGACCAAACACCGGCGCCCAGTCCGAACATAGTATCGTTCGCGATTTCAATAGCCTCTTCCGTTGTTTTGAAAGTGGTGACGCAGGTAACGGGTCCAAAAATTTCCTCTTGGAAGATGCGCATTTTATTGTGTCCTTTGAAGATAGTGGGCTGGATGTAGTAGCCATTTGCCAGATCGCCCTCCAAATGTTGGACATCGCCACCGCAGAGCACTTCTGCACCTTCTTCTTTTCCGATTTTGAGGTAGGATTGAATTTTTTCGTACTGGTCTTGGGAGGCTTGTGCGCCCATCATGGTATCCATGCTTAAAGGATGTCCCATTTTGATGGCTTTTGTCCGGGCAATTACCCGCTCCATGAACTGATTGTAGATGGATTCGTGCACCAGGATCCTTGAGGGACAAGTGCAAACTTCCCCTTGGTTCAGCGCGAAAAGTACGGCACCCTCGATGGCTTTATCAAAGAATTCGTCATCTGCAGCTGCCACAGAAGGGAAGAAAATATTTGGGGATTTCCCACCTAATTCCATTGTTGAAGGGATGATATTCTCCGCGGCGTATTGCATAATTAAGCGGCCAGTAGTGGTTTCACCGGTGAATGCCACTTTAGCGATTCGAGGAGAAGTAGCCAGAGGTTTACCGGCTTCGATCCCAAACCCATTTACCACGTTTAGAACGCCTGCGGGAACCACTTCCTGAATGAGTTCCATTAGGACCATAATGGAAGTGGGCGTTTGCTCTGCTGCTTTTACCACGGTACAGTTACCAGCTGCGAGTGCCGGAGCGATTTTCCAAGTGGCCATCAGGAGCGGGAAGTTCCAAGGAATGATTTGTCCAACGACCCCGAGAGGTTCATGGAGTTGAATACTTACGGTGTGTTCATCGTGCTCAGAAATAGAACCTTCATCTGCGCGGATGACCCCTGCAAAGTAGCGGAAGTGGTCCACGCAAAGGGGTAAGTCGGCGTAGGTTGTTTCGCGAATTGCCTTACCGTTGTCAATGGATTCCACTTCAGCCAGGTATGGAAGATTGGCTTCAATGATGTCAGCAATTTGATTCAAAACTTTGGCGCGGAAGGTAGGGGAGCTCTTGCCCCAGGTTTCAAAGGCGGCATGTGCTGCATCCAATGCTAGATCGATGTCCTCTTTAGTCGAGCGGGCTACTTTTGAGATATGAGCCCCATCGATCGGAGAATGGTTATCGAAGTATTCTCCTTTTACTGGAGGAACAAATTTTCCACCAATGAAATTATCGTAGTGGGATTTGAAGGTAACTGTTCTTTTTGACATAAGTGAATAGGTGTTTTATTGGTAGCAAAGTTGGGATGAGCCAAAAAATGAGAGTAGTACTATTAGGGCAATTAATAGCACGATTTATTCAATTGTCAAATTTCTTTGTTCGATGCCTTGTATATCCAAATTATATTCTGTTTTTTGGTTTATTTATATTTTATAAATTGAATTGATAGCAGGTTTATCGGTTAGTGGCAGGTGGAAAACCAGTTCCTGTGGGTGTAGTGATTAATTTGTTTGCATCTTGCAATAGGATGTTTGAATACCGATTACTATTTCAGGCAGAGAAGTCTTTTCTTTGTAGTTGAAAAAAGAAGCTATTTTGCGGTGTTGATTCAGGTGTAATTAGTGTAACTGCTGTTCATTTGGCTTTTTCAACGATAAACTCGATTTGTATGTTAGTGGATCAATTTAACAGGGTGCATGATTACCTGCGCATATCGTTGACAGATCGGTGTGATCTGCGCTGTTTTTACTGTATGCCGGAGGAGCATTATTCGTTCACACCCTCTCCCCAACTAATGCAGGCAGAGGAGGTAGAGGCGCTTGCCAAGATTTTTGTTTTGGAAGGAGTTCGAAAAATTCGATTGACAGGTGGAGAGCCCTTAGTGAGGAAGGATTTTACCTCTATTTTAGAGCGCTTGGGTAATTTGGGGGTGCAATTGACCCTTACTACCAATGGAACTCGTTTAGGAGCAATCGCTGAACAAGTTCGCAGCGCGGGGATCCGGTCACTTAATATCAGTTTAGACACACTTGATCGGAACCGGTTTCAAATGATCACCCGTCGGGATTTACACACTCAGGTGATGGAGAGTATCGATCGTATGCTGGAGTTGGGAATTGGGGTTAAAGTGAACGTAGTCGTAATGCGGGGAATTAACGAGCAGGAGGTGGTTGATTTTATTCGTTGGACAAAAGATACACCGGTCCATGTTCGGTTCATAGAATTTATGCCTTTTGAGGGTAACCGATGGAATCAGGAAAAAGTAGTCTCTTTAAAAGAAATCATTGCCCGGGCGCAGGAGGAGTTTGACCTGGTTCCTTTGGAGCGGGAGAAGCACGAAACCGCCAAAAAATTCATCGTCCCTGGGCATCAAGGAACCTTTGCCGTTATTAGCACTATGACAGCCCCTTTTTGTGGGGATTGTAACCGAATTCGGTTGACTGCAGACGGCAAGTTAAAGAATTGTTTATTTTCGACTACAGAAACCGATTTATTAACGGCTTTTCGACAAGGCTTGGATATTCGGCCGCTTATTTATGAAAATATTCGATCCAAAAAGGCGGCACTTGGGGGGCAGTTTACGGCCGATTTAGATCGGGTGGAGGTAGAACAGTTAGAAAACCGGAGTATGATTCGGATTGGAGGATAACGTTATGAAAAAGGAGTTGGAAGTATTTATTTCCGTAGAAAGGGCAAAGGCCTTAATAAAACAATACACACCTTGTTTGCCACCTCAAGTTCGGTCCTTGGGCAAGGCAGTCGGATATCGGCTGGCAAATCCAGTGTATTCTGATTGGAATGTACCTGCTTTTTGGCAATCCAGTATGGATGGATTTGCATTTGCCTGGGAGGCTGAACGAACGGTTTATCAACTTATTGGAGAGGTTCCGGCGGGCAGTAATCAACCCACAACGGTGGGTTTAGGAGAGGCAGTGCGCATTTTTACGGGCGCTCCACTGCCGGAAGGGACAGACACCGTGGTGATGCAGGAGAAATCAGAGGTGGAAGGTTCTTGCCTTCGGCTGATGGATTCGGAGCAGGTAAAAGGAATCAATGTTCGTGCTCCTGGTTCGGATATTGCTGCGGGGAGTTTGGCATTGGACCGTGGGGAGCGGTTGTCTCCTGGAGCAATTGGTTTCCTGGCGGGTATGGGGAAGACGGAAGTGGAGGTTTACCCTCGTCCGAAGGCTACCATTTTGGTTACGGGAAATGAGCTGCAGGTTCCGGGACAGCCCCTATTGTACGGGCAGGTATATGAATCCAACTCGGTTGCTTTGCAGGCTGCTTTAGTTCAATTGGGCATTGAGGACATTTGGGTGGAATGGGTAAAGGATGATAAGGAACAGCTTCAAAAGGCTATAGAACGGGCCTTGGAGCGATCGGATCTTCTGTTGGTGACAGGAGGTGTGAGTGTAGGGGCTTATGATTTTACAGTAGAGGCGGCAAAAGGAGCTGGAGTGGAGTTGGTTTTTCATAAAATAAAACAAAAGCCAGGCAAGCCCTTGCTTTTTGGCCGGCGGGATGCCCGGTTGTTTTTTGGATTGCCTGGCAATCCGGCGTCTGTTTTGACCTGTTTTTATGAGTATGTGTTTCCAGCGATTGGGCAGATGCAGGGGCTTTGGCACAGTTTATCGGTCAGGAGTGCCCCATTGGCGGTTGGTTTTAAAAAGAAACCGGGTTTGACCCAGTTTATGAAAGCGCGATTGGATGGGGAGGCTGTACAACTTACGGTTGCGCAGGCTTCGTACCAGTTAGCAGGTTTTGCGACGGCCAACTGCCTTGCAGTATTTCCGGAATCGGTGGAGGAGGTAAAGGCAGGGGAGTTGGTGGAAATTCATTTATTGCCGAACGATTTAGGAGGTTGATGGAGGCTTATCATTATATTCTTTTTGGGGTAGTGGCCTTTTTGTTTGCAGCGGTGGGCCACGGTGGAGCGAGTGGTTATCTTGCACTGATGGCGCTTTTAGGATTTGCTCCAGAGGAGATGCGGCCTACTGCATTGGCATTGAATTTGTTGGTGTCTGCCACATCTTTTTGGCTGTTTTATCGGGCTGGTCATTTCAGGTGGTCGCTTTTTTGGCCCTTTGCAGTAGCTTCGATACCTTTTTCTTTTTTGGGGGGATGGTTGATGGTTGACACAGTTGTCTACAGGAAATTACTGGGTGTCTTCTTGTTCCTTCCCGTAGTCCGATTTTTTATTGAGCATGACAAGGACCAATTCTCCCATCGTTCTTCCAGCCTTTATGGCTCCCTTGGTATCGGTTCTGGAATAGGATTTTTGTCAGGTTTAATTGGGATTGGGGGAGGCGTTTTATTGTCGCCCATTTTGCTCCTGTTGCGATGGGCGGATCAAAAACAGACTGCTGCGGTCAGCGCATTGTTTATATTTGTGAATTCTGCAGCGGGGTTAGCGGGACAATGGAGTAAAGGAATAGTCCTCCCACCAGCCATGGGTGGACTGGTTTTAACTGCCTTTGCTGGCGGACTGTTGGGTGGCTGGTTGGGAGCGGGTACTTTTTCGCAGCGAGTTTTGAAATATATTTTAGCAATTGTGTTGTTGTTGGCCTCGGTCAAACTTTTATTTACTTAATTGAGTATGGTCATCAAAGTGCTTTTTTTTGGACAGTTATTAGATATAGTAGGTACCGACCATTTGATCTTGGATCAGGTAGGAGACACTGCTCAGCTTAGGCAAATATTACTGGAGCGCTACCCGGCTTTGGCGTCTATTCCATTCACGATGGCGTTGGATCACCGCTTTGTTGCTGAGGAGCAAGTATTTTTGTCCGACAGCACAGTTGCGTGTATGCCTCCTTTTTCTGGCGGATAAAATGAATTGGGCATCAACTCGTTATCATCGGCAGGAACTACTGCCCGGATTTGGATCGGAGGGGCAAAAACGGCTCTCTGAGGCGAAGGTATTGGTGATTGGAGCGGGGGGGCTAGGATGTCCTGCCCTTCAATACTTAGCTGCGGCAGGTATTGGGCATTTGGGTATTGCGGATCCGGATGTAGTGAGTATCTCCAATTTACATAGGCAAGTATTGTACTCAGAGCAGGATATAGGCCAACCGAAGGTAGAGGTTGCCAAAAGGCGATTATTGCAGCTAAACAGCTCGATTGAAGTCCGAACCTGGCAGGCAGTGTTTGACCCAACGCATTGCCTTCAATTTATAAATGATTATGATGTGGTGCTGGATGCCACAGACCGATTTGCAAGTCGGTACTGGATCAGCGATGCTTGTTTTTTAATCAAAAAGCCGTTGGTATTTGGGGCTGTTTCCCGATTTGAAGGGCAGGTAGCAGTATTTAAGGAATTAAGTTATCGGGATCTATTTCCCATTCAACCTATGGAAGGGACGGTACAGGATTGTGCTTCGGCTGGAGTTTTGGGGGTATTGCCTGGGATGATAGGTGTTCTTCAAGCAACCGAAGTCCTCAAAATTATCACAGGGATTGGGGTGCCACTATACGATCAGCTGCTTCATTATCAAGCACTTTCCCAGTCCTTTTACACGATAAAACTGCAGGCAAACCCAGTGGCGGCAGCACATCGACCGACCAATTTGGAGGCTTATCAAACCATGGAGTATGAAGCTATCTGTGACTCCTCTGTTCCATTGGTGTCGGTGGAAGTTTGGCGCGAGGCTCCGCAGGACTACTGTTTAATCGATGTTCGAGAAATGGACGAGCAGCCACGGTTGGATGGCTTATTGGCTCAGGTTTTTCCTAAAAGTCGATGGGCTGAGGGTTGGGAAAATGAATCTGAGAAGAAACTGTTGTTTGTATGCCAATCGGGCATTCGAAGCAATCAAGTCGCGGCTCTGGTCCGGCAAAAAAATCCAGGTTTACGGGTGTTTTCCCTGGAAGGTGGTGTACAAGCTATGATTAAGCACAATTTATTATAAGTAGGATGGAACAGAAAAGACGAAAAAATATTTTTGTAGAAGGGGCTATTTCACCTGTTTTTGTGGCAGAGTCGCTAGCCAGCCACCAGTCGAAGACCGGCATTGGAGGCCACAGTATGTTTTTGGGACAGGTTCGGGCCGATGTGGTCAATGGGCAGCAGGTAGAGGCCATTGAATATACCAGTTACCAGGAGCTTGCCTTGGAGCGAATGGCTGAAATTCGAGAAATGATTTTTGCGAAATACCCCTTAGAGTGTATGCATGTTTACCATAGCTTGGGGCGGGTGCCTGTTGGCGGTATTTGTTTGTTTGTATTTGTTTCCGCTGCACACCGTCGGCCCGCCATGGAGGCTTGTTCGGAGTTGGTGGAGCGGATTAAGGATTCGCTTCCGATTTGGGGAAAAGAGTGTTTTGAGCAAGGCGATTACCAGTGGAAGGTAAATATAGTCTAATGGCGCTGAGTGTATCCACATCACTAAAAACGACTTTTTATCAAAAAATAAGCAATGGTTAATATCACCCACAAGTCTACCACTTTACGAATTGCCGTCGCGGGGGCGGTTGTCCGGGTTTCCCGGCCTTCTACAATTACTGCGATTCTTGAACGAAGTGTTCCAAAAGGCGACGTTTTGGAATGCAGCCGGGTGGCGGGTTTATTTGCCTGTAAAAAGACCCATGAAATGATCCCAGATTGCCACCCGCTTCCGGTAGAGTACACTTCTATTACCCATGATATCAAAGATTTAGAGATCCATATTCGGGTAGAAGTTCACACTGTTTACAAAACCGGAGTAGAGGTAGAAGCCATGCATGGTGCTTCAGTGGTGGCCTTAACCCTGTACGATATGCTTAAGCCCATTGATCCGGATATTGAAATCGTACAGATTCGGCTACAAGAGAAACGGGGAGGGAAGTCGGATGTTAAATATGCCTACCCTGCTTCCCTTCGTACAGCGGTGGTGACTTGCAGTGATACCTTGTCTGCCGGAATAGGGGCGGATTTGAGTGGAGATGTAGTGCAGGCGCAGTTAGAGCGGCATGGCTTATCGTCCATTCGCCGCGTATTGGTATCTGATCAGGAGGAGCGTATCCGTTCCGCTGTTCAAGAATTGATTCAAGACGGATACCTGTTGGTGGTATTGACGGGTGGGACTGGTTTGTCGGGTCGGGATGTTACTCCGGAGGCGATTTCGCCCTTAATTGATCGGTTGGTTCCGGGCATTATGGAGGCTGCTCGGGGGTATGGACAAGCGCGGACGCCGTATGCGATGTTGAGCAGGGGGATAGCCGGTTTTTCGGGTAATACGTTACTAGTAGCGCTTCCAGGTTCGCCGAGAGGCGCTGAGGAGAGTATGCAAGCTATTTTTCCGTATGTTTTGCATGTTTTTCGGGTGAAGGAAGGGGTTCGGCATGAATAATATTGGGCTGCGATCTTGGAAAATTGATTGGACAAAATTAAAATAGCGAGATAAGGACGACTTTTAAACGGTAAATACTTGAATTGAAATAGAATTTGTTTGATTTTTTTAATGGAAGGGCAATAATATTCCATTATTTTTGTCGGTCAATACACTGTTTTTCTGTCTTTTGTGGTTGTCTGGGAAAGCGAATGCGTTTTATTTGAAATTAGAAAAGTAGTAGCTTAATGGTGTTTTGATCATTTTCTTTATTTGCAAAACTGAATTCTCCAATTATGGCAATATTCAAATTAAACGTAAATGGTAAGTCAAGGGAGGTGGATGTAGATCCTTCTACTCCTTTATTATGGGTGTTACGTGATCATTTACAACTGGTTGGTACAAAGTATGGTTGTGGAATTGCGCAGTGTGGAGCTTGTACGGTGCACTTGGATGGCTATGCTGCACGGTCTTGCCAAACGCCCGTTTCCTCTGTCGGCAAACAAGCGGTTACTACAATTGAAGGTTTATCGGAGGAAGGGGATCATCCCGTTCAGCAAGCCTGGTTGGAGCATGATGTGCCGCAATGTGGATATTGTCAGGCCGGTCAAATCATGTCAGCGGTTGCGCTGCTAAAGGCGATTCCTAACCCGAGTGACGAACAGATAGAATCCATTATGAGCGGCAACATTTGCCGGTGTGGCACATATACTCGGATTAAAGCTGCCATAAAAAGTGCTGCGGAAAAAAGTAAGTAGTAACGGGTCGATTAATAAAGGATATTTTTTGTTTAAAACGGGTGCAGTTGAAGTGCCCGCCCAGGGTTTTTGGGCCAATAAATAGAATGATCATGACAACGATAAAAACAAGTTACGGCAGGCGTTCCTTTTTAAAAACTTCTGCACTTGCTGGAGGTGGGATGATGTTGGGTTTTAGCTGGCTTGCCGGATGCAAGCCGACTGCTGGAATGAAGGCCAGTGAATTGCCTAAAGAATGGTTTGAAATCAATGGTTTTTTGAAAATAGCGCCGGACGGGCAGGTCACTATCATGTCGCCTAATCCAGAGATTGGTCAAAATGTTAAAACCTCCATGCCTATGTTGGTGGCGGAGGAATTAGATATTGACTGGAAACAAGTAGTGGTAGAGCAGGCACCGCTGAATACCAGTATTTTTAAGCGGCAGCTTGCGGGAGGAAGTCAGTCTATTCGTGCCAGTTGGCAGTCGTTGCGGATGGCGGGTGCAACTGCTCGCCAGATGCTTCGGGAGGCGGCCGCACAGGCTTGGCAGGTCCCCTTGCCTGAAGTCACTGCGAAGCAGGGTGTTCTTCAGCATGTGGCTTCTGGGAAAAAGGCCAGCTACGGGGAAATGGCATCTGCAGCTGCAAAATTGGAGGTTCCAAAAGAGGTTCAGCTCAAAAACAGCCAGGATTTTACCATTATTGGAACTTCCAAAAAAAACGTGGACGGCCCGAAAATTGTAACTGGAAAGCCCCTTTACGGATTGGATATCTACAAGGAGGGTATGCTGATTGCCATGATCGTGCATCCTCCTGCTTTTGGAATGAAATTTAAATCCATGGATGCTACTTCGGCCAAACAAATGCCTGGTATTGTCGATGTATTTACCTTTAAAACATACGAAGAGGGCTACTCAAAAAGTGCTTTTGATAATACTGCTTTTAATGAATTGGTCGTCGTGGTGGGTAAAAGTACTTGGGAGGTGATGAATGCCAAAAAGGCGGTTCGTGTAGAGTGGGAACCCATTTCAGACAGCACAGAGGAAATGGATTTATTTGGCAGGAAAATGACCGTCAGGACACCAGCGGGCTTGGAAAGTTCGGAGACTCATCAAGCCAAAATGGCTGAGATGGGCTCAATGCCAGGTAAAGTAGTGCGGCGAGATGGAAATCCGGAAGAGGTATTTGCCAATGCCGCCCGAATACTGGAGCGTAACTATTCAGCTCCTTTTTTGGCACACAATACCATGGAACCGATGAATTTCTTTGCCAATGTTACAGCTGACAGGGCTGAATTGGTAGGACCTATTCAAACGCCAGAGTTTTTAGAGAAAAGTGCCGCAGCGCGGTTGGGGTTACCGCTGGAGAAGGTAGATATTCAAATGACCCGTATGGGTGGAGGATTTGGTAGGCGCTTATATGGCCACTTTTTGGTGGAGGCAGCGGTTATTTCCCAGCGCATGAAGGCACCAGTTAAATTGGTGTACACCCGAGAAGATGACATGACGTTTGGTACCTACCGGCCCAGCTACTATGCAACCTATCGGGCGGCATTGGATGCCAACAACCGGTTAATTGGTTTTCATGTCCGAGCTGGTGGTGTGCCGGAGAGCCCCCTGGCTGCCAACCGCTTTCCGGCAGGAGCGATCGATCATTATTTAGCAGAGGAGTGGACAATTGAGTCGAATATCACGGTGGGTGCCTTCAGGGCTCCCCGCTCTAATTTTATCGCGGCCGCTGAGCAATCCTTTTTGGATGAGCTAGCAGAAGCGATGGGGAAAGACCCAATCACTTTGCGTCTTGAGTTGTTAGAAAGGGCTAAAAAGAATCCAGTGGGTGAAAACAATGATTACGACGCCGCTCGGTATGCGGGTGTTTTGGAATTAGTTAGGGAAAAGTCGGGCTGGGATAAAGGTATTGTCCCCCAAGGCCGTGGAGTAGCAGCCTACTTCTGCCACAACTCGTATGTGGCAAATGTGGTTGACCTGGAAGTAAAAGAAGGGCAACCCATTGTACATAAGGTATATTGTGCCGTTGATTGTGGTATTGTGGTGAATCCGGATGCGGCCATCAACCTATCTGAAGGTGGTTTGGTAGATGGTATTGGTCATGCTTTGTACAGCTCCCTTACCTTTAAGGATGGAGTGCCTCAGCAACGTAATTTCGATCAATATCGACTAATTCGACACGGAGAGGCCCCGAAGTCAATCGAAGTTCACTTTGTAAAAAATGACACGGATCCTACCGGGCTTGGGGAGCCACCCTTTCCTCCGGTTTTTGGTGCAGTGGCTAACGCCTTGTACAAAGCCACTGGTAAGCGGTATTACCATCAGCCTTTTTTCCCGGCAATTGGATAATATAGTTGAACGTTATTTTAAAACTGGATTGTTTTAGTTTTCAAAAGCATTAATAGACAAAACAGTCATACAACAAGAACGTGAGCGAGTTAGAGGCGATTATTACTGCTTATGATGCCTTAAAAAGCCAAGGGGTTCCAGCCGTGCTAGCCACAGTGGTTCATGTGGAGGGTTCTGCATTTCGGCAATCCGGCGCTAGGATGTTAATCAGCGCGGAGGGTCGAATGACGGGCGCTATCAGTGGTGGTTGTTTGGAAGGTGACGCTTTAAAAAAAGCCCTGCTAGCGCTTCATCAGGGAGAAAATAAACTGGTTACGTATGACACCAGCGATGAGGAAGACGCTGTTATTGGTGCTCAACTGGGCTGTAATGGAGTTATTCAGGTGTTGTTTGAGCCAATTGAATATAATAGTTCAACCAATCCGGTAGAGTTGTTAAAGATGGCAGTACGCTCCTCGGAGTCTGTAGTGTTAGTGGTTCGTTTTCGTCTGTCCAAAAAAGGAAACCAGGCAGGTACACAATTTTTAGTTGCTAAGGAGCATCAATTCTTGTGTGGGAAGCCAGAACAACGGCTCGTGGAGGCTATTTTAGCAGGTGTTGGGAAAGCTCTTGCGGTTCAGCGGGACTATTTTGAAACTTGTTTTTGGGAAAATCAGGAGGAGCAAGTGTTCTACAACCTACTCATTCCACCCCCGATGCTTGTTTTAATAGGTGCCGGCAACGACGCTCAGCGGATTGCCGAGATGGCAGGCCTATTAGGATGGCGGGTGACTGTAATGGATGGGAGGCCTACTCATGCCAATGCTCAACGTTTTGCTGGAGGATGCCAAATAATCGTGGGTAAACCCGAGCGAGTAGTGGAGCGGCTTCCACGTGGTCCACGCACAGCGGTGGTGCTTATGACTCATAATTACCCCTATGATTTGGCAGTGCTTCGGAGTTTGCTTCCGCAGCTGGATTGCTTGCCTTATTTGGGAATAATGGGCCCCAAAAAACGGTTTGAACGGATGGTAAAGGAGCTGGAAGAAGAGGGAGTGAAGCTCAGTGCAGCACAGCTAAATCGAATTTATGCCCCTTGTGGCTTAGCGCTTGGTGCTGAGCAGGCGGCAGAAATTGGTTTATCGATTCTTTCCGAGGTGATGGCTTGCTTTAATTCGGCAAATGCAGGATTTTTAAGGGAAAAACAGGGGCCGATACACGATCGGGGTTCGGCTATTTTTCAGATCAGTCGTGTTTCATGAGGAACAAAACGGGTGTGCTAATATTGGCTGCAGGGAGTTCCAGTAGAATGGGACGGCCGAAACAGTTGTTGCCCTACCGGGGCAAACCGCTGCTTCAACATACCCTTGATTTGGTGTCTGAGCTGCTTGTTTGTGGTTCGGTTTTGGTATTGGGAGCCTCCAATGAGGCCATATCTACTGTGATTGATCCGGGAACAACCCGGATTGTGGTGAATCCTGACTGGGCATCTGGTATGGCAAGTAGCCTTGTTTACGGCCTTCAAAAGAGCCTTGAATATTGTCCGGAAATGGATCAATTGCTCATCTTATTGTCCGATCAGCCGTATATCAACCGCTCACTTTTAGTCAAATTGTTCGACACACATCACAGCGAGCGACCCTTGATCACAGCGAGCCAGTATGGACAAACCAATGGTGTTCCGGCACTATTCTCCAAGTTATTATTTGAGGAATTGCTGGGATTGGAAGGGGACCGGGGCGCTAACAGATTGATTAAGAAGTATAGTGGGCAGTGTGTTCCTGTTCCATTTGAGCTTGGGGCGGTGGATATTGACACCCCGGAGGAATACGCGGGCCTGCTTGAACAGCCGGACATTTACCCATATTTTGGGAGTGATAAGCACTAAGCTCCCTTGTTAAAGAGGGGAAACGTAGCGCTTATCCCATTCTCGTCAAACTTAAGACACCAATGTAGAGGAATCTTCCAACTCAAATTTTGATACGGGCGTATGGAGCATCGGGATTGCTTCAAAACGATATCCTCTTTTACTAAAATGCTCTAGAATTAATGGTAAAGCGTAACGCAGACGAGGTTCTGCCTTGATACTATCATGGAGTACTATTACAGAGCCTCTTCCAGCGGAATCAACCACATTTTTAAGGCATTGTTCGGGTGACAGGTCTTGGTCAAAGTCGCCGCTCAGTACATCCCACATTACAATTTGGTAGTGGCGAAGGAGGAATTGGCGTTGGGAGGGAGTTATTCTACCGTAAGGAGGGCGGAAAAGCGGGCTTTTTACCAAGTGCGCACAACGGCGAATATTATTGAAATAGGGAATGTTCTCTGTTTCCCAACCATTCAGGTGGGAGAACGTATGGTTTCCAATGGAGTGACCTTCATTGAGAAGCCTTTGAAATAAGTCAGGGTGTTTTTCCACATTATTTCCTACGCAGAAAAAAGTGGCACGGGCGTTATAAGATTTAAGGGTGTCTAGTACCCAAGGTGTTACCTCAGGAATAGGTCCGTCGTCAAACGTTAGATAGAGTACGGGCTCCGTTGTTGGAAGTTTCCAAGTAAGGGCTGGCATGAATGCCTGGATCAATTTGGGAGTTTTAACTAGGTACATAGCTTGGAAAATGTGACAAAAACCGCTACTTTTGCAGTTCTTTTTGGTAAGACCGCTTATTTTTAGGAATGGTTGGTTCGAGCTGTGTATTTAATTGTTAAATATTTGGTAACGTGGTTAGAGTTCGATTTGCGCCTTCTCCGACAGGCACTTTGCACATTGGTGGTGTTCGCACTGCTTTATACAACTACCTTTTGGCTCGCCAGACTGGCGGTCAGTTTATTCTTCGAATAGAAGACACGGATCAGACCCGATTTGTTCCCGGAGCGGAGGAATATATTATTGAAGCCTTGCGTTGGGTAGGTCTTGTGCCCGATGAAGGAGTGGGGTTTGGTGGGGAATATGGACCGTACCGTCAAAGTGACCGGAAAGCCATTTACTACCAATATGCGATGGAATTGTTGGAGCGTGGTCATGCCTATTATGCTTTTGACACACCTGAGGAGCTTGAAACGAAACGTGCTGAAATAGAGAATTTTACCTACAATTGTCATACCCGTAATGGTCTTCGAAACAGTCTAGCTCTTTCGGAAGCGGAGGTGAAGGCGCTTTTGGAACAAGGTGTGCCAGCTGTCATTCGTTTGAAGATTGAACCGGGTCAACGCATTGTAATTCAGGATTTAATCCGTGGTGAGGTACAGTTTCAGTCTGACTTATTAGATGATAAGGTGTTGTTGAAGGCGGATGGAATGCCGACCTACCACTTGGCCAATATTGTAGATGATCATTTGATGAAAATCAGCCATGTGATCCGTGGTGAGGAGTGGTTATCTTCGACGGCGCACCACGTGCTGTTGTACCGTGGTTTGGGCTGGGAAGATACAATGCCGGTTTTTGCGCACTTACCCTTGATTTTAAAGCCTGTGGGTGATGGGAAGTTAAGCAAGCGAGACGGTGCCAAATTTGGTTTCCCTGTTTTCCCATTGAGCTGGGACTCGGAGAAGGAAGAAGAGCGGGCCATGGGATTCCGGGAGGCAGGCTTTTTGCCGGAGGCGGTTGTTAATTTTTTGGCGTTGTTAGGGTGGCATCCGGAAGATGATCAGGAGATCTTTAGTATGGAGCAATTAATTCAGGCTTTTTCGTTGGAAAAAATCAACAAGGGAGGAGCTCGATTTGATTATGAAAAGGCTAAATGGTTTAACCAAAAGTATATTCAGTCGACGGATAATAAGACGTTGGCTCAGCTAATGTGGCCCTATGTGAAGGCCCATGAATACGATGTATGTGAAGAGTACCTTGAGCAAGTGGCAGCTTTAATGAAAGAGCGGGTAACGTTCATTCAAGATTTTGTGGATCAAGGTCAGTATTTATTTGAGACCGTGGCAACGTATGATATGGAGGCCCTTTCCAAAAAGTGGAAATCTACTCTTGCGCCTGTGTTTGAGCGTTGGATAGCAGCCTATGAAGCTGCGCAAGAGGGTACTTCAATAGAGCAGGAAGAGGTATTTAAAGCCTTTGTTGCTGAGCAAGGGGTAAAGCCTGGGGAGATGCTTCCCTTGTTGCGGTTGGCATTGGCTGGAACGATGAAGGGGCCTGGTGTTTTTGAACTAGCGGCTACCTTGGGCAAAGAGGAAACCCTTCTAAGGCTAAATAATTTCTTGAAATTTTGTCTTACTGTAGAAACGGCCTAATCTTTGCAGAGGAAAACCCCATCTGTAACATCGATATTTAATCCACTTTCCATAGACAACGATACCCGTCCTTTCCCCCTTTGAATCAACATCGGGTACAAATGTAATGGCTTATGCAAAACCGGTTATTTTCCCCATTTCGCCTGACAGCTATCAGCTGGATGTTTGGTTGGATTTTTTCACCTGTTCAAGCGCAGCAAAATGCGTTTGTTTTTTTACCTCCAGGACCTGCCAATCCAAACTCTCATATCGCCGTTGATGCAAACTGTTTAGGGAAAATTTCCAGTGCTCCCCCAACCGTGACTTCTGCGGTTGGTGCAACCATAACGCTTAGTCAGTTTTCACCAGATAATAACTTCAACTATACGGATGAGTGGATTTTGGGGTCAACTGTGCCCGTGCTTTGGGATGTAGCAGATAATATGGGGCATTCTTTTCAGTTTTCATATGTTGCTGTGATGGTTGATGTTACGCCACCCGTATTTGATGTGGCATCGACCCCCTCCATTTTATTTGTCAATTCCATCGTACAGGTGCCCCCTTTGGGTGCTATTCCGGTGATGGACAATTGTGAAACGCCCATTACGACTACTTTTAGTCAGACCACTCCTCCACCCATTTGCTCATCGGGTACCTTTATAAGAACCTGGGTAGCGACTGATTCCTCCGGAAACGCTGCTACTTACACCCAGACCATCACTGTATTTAGGGACTCACTTTTGCCAACACTGACGGTTTTGCCTCAAAATGGATCTGCTCCTTGTGAAGAGCTGCCTGGTGCGTACACGAATTGGTTGGCACAGCAGATGGCTGTATTCAAAGCAGTGGATGCGTCAGGGATTCAATCCTACAGCAACAATGCGCCTCCCGCGCTGGCGGACTGTCCGGTGCCCGTCACTGTTACGTTCACGGCAACCGATAATTGTGGTTTTTTTCGAAGCACTACGGCCGTTTTTTCAAGTTCGGATACCAATCCTCCCACCGTATTGCAAGCCCCCAAAGACACCTTTGCATTTTGTGATCAATATACTGTCCGATTATCGTCTTTTATACAATCCAAAGCAAATGCGCAGATTGCAGAGGCTTGTTCGCCCTTTGTCGTCTGGACTATGGAGATTGGGGGGATTCAATACGATTCTGTGCAATTATTTACAATATTGGCAGATTCATTAGCGGTAAATGCTTGTCGGACGGTTCAGGTAGGCAATCAGGTGTTGTCCAATGTCAGGGCCTATCTTGATGTTGATTTTTATGCAACCGATGCCTGCGGTAATGAGGCGTATGTTGGACAAGGCCGATTTGCGGTGTTGGACACCCTTTCCCCTGTTGTTGGCACGGTAGGCACGGTAACCGAAGAGTGTGGGGCTGGAAATGACCAGTCAAATTTGGTGAATTGGATCAATCAGCACGGCAATAACACGGTAGCAGATGCTTGTTCCCCTACCAGCTGGATTAATTTTTCATACATTAGTTCTGATGGACAGTCGGGTACTGGTAGTTTTAATTCGGGGCCTTATCCAACTATACCCCAGAACGATTGTGCCTGGTTTGTGGATGTTACCTTTCGGGCTGCAGACCAATGTGGGAATATTGGGGAGAATGTATCTCGTTTTCAGTTGATTGATACAACTGCGCCGATGATCATTGGATTTGCAGACACCACTACTATTTATTGTCCAACTCCTATTCCCAGTTCTTTTTCGGCTACGGTAACGGACAATTGCAGTCAGGGTCTTGTAGCAACCTATACCACCCAGTTTGCCGATACGATTTGTTCTGGCAATTACAGTTTGAGGGTTTTTTGGACTGCTATGGATGCTTGTGGGAATGTAGGAAGCCGTACACAGGTTTTTTTGATACGAGATACGGTTGCTCCGCAGTTTACGCTCGTGCCGGCTAATTTCACCGTAGGTTGTGACAGTTTTCAGCTCTTACCCTTGCCAGTGATTGGTTCTGAGGTACAAGCCACTGATATCTGTGGTGTATTACAAGGTATCAACTACATTGCATTTAATAATCGGAGCCCTGATCCTACGGTTTGTGGCCATTATAATTTTGAAATAACGAGGCGGTACACGGCGACGGATCAGTGCGGTAATACCCGGGTTGCAATCCAGTTGATCTCTGTTCGGGATCTAACCCCCCCGACAGCTGCAATTGCATTGGCCGACACCTTGATTCCTTGCCAGAATTTACCATTAGTAGCAGCGATTCCTCCGGCGGAGGACAATTGTAGTCCGATTCTAACTACTCCGGTAGAATTTAGCCGTGCCATTTTGGATGGCAGTTGTGGCAGCAACTACACTATTGTGGTGACATGGGAGGCAAGGGATGTTTGCGGAAATAAAGGATATTACAGTAGGAATTACCAGGTGGTGGATACGATTGCACCGATGATTAGCGGGGTTCCGGAGGATATTACGGTTTCCTGTGAAAGTATTCCAGCGCCTTATTCTTCTTCCTTGTTCACGTTAACGGATAATTGCGATGCGGCACCGGTGGTTAGTTTTTTAGAAACGGAGGTTCGCAATCCAGATTTAAGCTCTTGTGAGCACTGGGCAGATTATCAGCTGAAGCGAGAATGGACCGTTACAGACGAATGTGGAAATAACAGGACCTATACGCAGTTGGTACAAATAAATGACACCCAAGCTCCCGGCATTACCACCCGGGATACGGTAGTTCTATCCAATTCTCCTGGTATTTGCGGAGCTCTAATATCCATTCCTGCCCCTTTGTCTGCGGTAGATGGCTGCTCTGTGTTACCGGTGCTTGCTGTTATTCGGGACACCATGCCGATTACTGGCCCACCCTCAAGTGATGCCGTTTGTGATACTGTTTATTTGAGCTTATCGGCGCCCAATCTCACGCCAGCCCAACCAATTTCGGGTATAGCAGTGTTAACGGTTTCTTTGGACAACGCGGATGCGGAGGGAATGGAAGAATTTTTTCGGGTTTATGGTGAGCAGGGATATTTAATTGGACAAACGGCACCTAGTCCTGCGCAGTGTGGAAATAGTGTGACTAATTTTTCGTTACCTGCCAGTATTGTGAACGAATGGCTTTCTGATGGGACCATCCAATTGGTACTTGCTCCTAATGGTACAGGGCCGGCGGCGATCAACCCAATCTGTCCAGGTCGTCGGGTTCGAGCAGAAGTTGCTTACGAATATTTGGATCCACAAGTTCCCTTATCCATTACCTTCTCCGTGGATGGAGGCCCTAAAGTCTCATACCCATCAGTGCAACCTACTCAATTGTCAATTGGATATCATACCATAGTGTACGAGGCGTCGGATTGTTCTGGAAATACTCAGACCAGCAGTTCAGTGGTTCGGATTGACGATGTGGAGGCACCCTCGATCCAATTGCCTGCGCAGCCTGTGATCGCTTATACCTCTTCGACCGATTGTATTTCGAACTGGACGGTTCCTTTGCTACCCATTGTGGAGAATTGTAATCTGTCTGGTTATTTGGCAAAAAGCTCTGAGTTGACGAACGTCCGATTTGAGTCCAATGCAAATGCGGGCATGGTACCACAGCTCACTACTTTAACAATTTCTGGGTTGGTCCCGAATGCGTTTGCGAGTGGTACCTTGCGAATTCGCCATAGGGGGGACAACAGCGATCTTGGAGAATTTTTTAGGGTATTGGATGAGCAAAATAATTTTATAGGCTTAACCACGATTGGAACGGCCATAAATGCTTGTACGAATTTTCATGAATCAGTCCTTACAGTTAGTGCGGCACAGTTAAATGCCTGGGCTGCTAATGGGAGTGCCCAGATAAAGTTAGTCCCCAATACCGATGCGATTAACTATACTGACTTTATTCAGCCTTGTGGTACATTGAATTCTCAAAATTATGATGGGATTAGCGTGGTGCAGGCAATTTTGGAATACCATTATGCTGAATTGCAATATGAAATAAAAAATAGCCAGCAAGTAATTGTCCAGGCTGGACAGGTAGTTGGCCAACAAACCCAGGCTCAGCTTCCCGCAGGTACCTATACGGTTTCCTTCTCGACGCTCGACCAGATGGGCAATACCACAGAAGAGACGCTTGCTTTGGTAGTTAGAGACACCGTTAAGCCGGTGGCTATTTGTCAGAATCGAACCATTTTTGTATCATTCACGGGATCTGGTCCTTACGTATTAACACCGGACTTTGTTAACAACGGGAGCAATGACAATTGTTCTGGGACTAACTTAAGCTTTGGGCTTTCTCAGACCTTGTTTACCTGCAATGCTGCTGGACAGATTATTCCAGTTACGCTAACTGTTACGGACAGTTCGGGAAATTCCCGGTCATGTGTGGCACAAGTTCGAGTAGAAACAGAGAACATCAGTACGTCCGCTTCTGCTAATATTTGTGAAGGTGGCACGGCGCAGTTATTTGCCAATCCACCTGGGAATCCGATAAATTATACATTTTCTTGGAGTGGCCCCATGTTTTCTTCCTTTGAGCAATCGCCGATTCTGGTCAATGCGCAGTTGTTTCAGGAAGGTACTTATACCGTGACGGTGACGGGGCCTACGGGTTGTACCGCAGTGGGTTCTACCCAGTTACAGCTGATTGGTTTGCCTGTGCAACCTGTTTTGTCTGGTGCCCCTGCATTGGTTTGTCTTGGCCAATCATACACGTTGACAACGGCCGCGTATGCTGGTACTAGTGTTAGTTATCAGTGGTATGTGAATGGGATTGATTCACTTATTGCGACGACAATTCAGCCTAATTTAGCAATCAATAATCCTGCAGCTGGCCAATATAATTATTTTGTTCGGGTGGTGGATTTAGATTGTGCTTCGGCTTTGTCTGCACCCCTTTTTGTACGGGTACAGGCTCCGGTTGCTGCTGTAGTAAATGCGGCTGCAGTGAGTCCTTGTGAAGGGGATCCCGTAGTCTTGGGTACTCCGATTCAAGGTCCTGGAATTACGTATTTATGGACTGGGCCGGGTTATGGCAGTTTATTGCAGTATCCAGTTCCATTTTCGGCTCAGTTGACTAATTCAGGGACTTATACGCTTGTTATTTCAGCGAATGGTTGTCCAGGTATCCCAGCAACGGTGAATGTAGTTGTCCGGGACCGTCCGGAGGCGCCCATTATT
This sequence comes from Chitinophagales bacterium, assembly GCA_046316495.1. GTDB lineage: Bacteria > Bacteroidota > Bacteroidia > Chitinophagales > Saprospiraceae > M3007. The sequence continues at coordinate 8,609 of JBKDAM010000078.1, read as the reverse complement.
TTGGGAGAGAGCAACGTGTGTGTGGGGTCATCTGTAGTGTTGACGGCTCAGCCGCCCATTGGAAACCCCTTTTTATGGATCAGTCCAGATGCGGATACTTTACAGGTAAATGGGACAAATGCGTTGACCTTGGGAACGGTTGCATTGGCAGATTCTGGCTTTTGGAAAGTCATTTCGGTTTTAAATGGATGTGCATCCCCTGTGTCTCTCCCGCATTTAGTGTCTATTCAGGATTACCCAATTGCAGTAGCCAATGCGAACACACCTTTGTGTCAGGGAGGCGTATTGTATTTAGAAGCTGATGTAAACAATCCAAATGTGACTTATAGCTGGTCGGGCCCTAATAATTTCATGGCTTTTACGGCGGCTCCTACGCACAGTGTTCCCGCCACTGGTAATTATACGGTGACGGTTTCTACTCCGTTTGGATGTCAGGGAATATCCACCGTTGCTGTGAATGTGGTACCTTCTCCTGTGATTACTTCTGTAACAAGCAATGCACCTAGTTGTGTGGATGGAACCTCTTCCATTCAACTGTTTCACACCCTTGTTAGCAACAACGGTCCGTTCTCCTATACATGGACTTTTCCGAACGGTACGATATCAACGGATACGTTTCCAGTTATTCCAAGCGCCACCTCAGCGATCAATGGTAATTATACCTTGATTGTTCGGGATGCTTTTGGCTGTGTATCGGCGCCGCTGACAACTACTATTAATGTCCAGGATCGCCCCGTGATGCCCATAATCAGCCAACCGGTCACAATGTGTGAGGGCCCTGGTGTGGTGTTGTTGATCCAGAATGCCCAGAATTACTTAAACGGCAATTTTGTGTTTATCTGGGAGACTCCTCAAGGACAGCAAGTAACGGTAGAGCCCTCCTTGTCGCTTCCCGCGACGACCATTAATAATGAAGGGAACTATTCGGTGCAGGTATTAAGGGGTGATTGTTTGTCGAATGCTTCTGCTCCGGTTTTCCTAGATATTATTCCCAAGCCTGCTCCTCCAGTGGTGCAGGTAAACTCTCCTGTTTGTGAAGGGGCTACCTTGCAGTTTGTGTCCACGGTGCCTCCTGGTGTGGTGGTGGATACCTGGACTTGGGAAGGACCTGCCAGTTTTGCAAATACTGCTGGGAATACAGCGAACCCGACTCGTTCCCCTGTGGAGTTGAGTTATGCAGGTGTTTACACGGTTCGGGTAACGGCCAATGGATGTATTTCGGAGCCAACGGAGCCAATAGTGGTGCAGGTAAAGCCAAGGCCATTAACGCCAGTAGCTTTATCGGATGGAAATGTATGTCGGGATCAGGCAGATACATTGGTTTTGCGGGTGGCATCGGGTTCTCAAACCCCGTTGGCAACCTACCAATGGATCAATAATTTCACACAATTGCCCTTGGATGTGCCAAGTCTATCGCCTACTTATACCATTTCAGACCTTTCTAGCTTAGCGGTTGGTCAGAATCCATTTCGGGTAGTTGCCATTTTGGATGGTTGCGTATCCTTCCCTTCGTTTATTGTGAGTGTTGTGATGGATACGATCCCAAATGTGCAGGCGGTTACGGCACAAGATTATACAGCTTGCGACAACTTGGGTGTGGCTTATTTGGGTGCATCCTTTACTTCAATTGGGGTAGGGAGATGGACGCAGGTTGGAGGACCTTCCACTACGGTGCTTGATCCAAGTAGCACTGGCACTCAGGCAGGGCCTGTTTCTGCCGGCAACACTTACAGTTATGAGTGGTCGTTGAGTAATGGAGCCTGTAAAAACTTCAGCAGAGACACGTTGAATATTTTGGTGGTGAGTCCAGAGCCGGCCATCGCTATGGCGGATGTTGATACCTGTTTTGCGACTGGGGTACAGCTTCGTGCCACTCAAGGAACTTTTTTTCAGGGTTCCTGGAGTCAGCCAGCATCCCAAGCGCAGATACAGCCTCCTATTGTCATTGCGGATCCAACCAGTCCGACTACCATGGTCACCGGTTTGCCTGCGGGAGCCTCCAATTTTTACTATTTCATATGGACCGTCAACTCCCTTGCTTGTGATATTGATCGGGATACGGTGGTGGTTCGTGTTATTGGAACCAAGCCGAACGCTGGTCCTAATAGAGCAGTTTGTACGGATGATGACTGTGTGAATTTACAAGCATCTCCTTTGCTTCCATCCGAGACGGGGCTATGGAAAAGTTTGCAGTCCAATATCAGCTTCACTGCTGCAGGTAGTTCGGCTACCGAAGCCTGCGGTCTCTTTCCTGGTGAGAATACCTTTATTTGGGAAACCAACGGAGGCCTTTGTGGAAATCTTTCCAGGGACACGGTTGTATTGACATACGAGCAGACACCCGTGGCATTGCCGGATACGGTACAAGTTGATTTTGGCACCCCGATAGACTTTAATATTCTGACGAATGATTTGGTTCCTAACTCCTATTCGGTAAATGTAATTTCAAGACCCTCCTCCGGGATACTCACTAATAACGGGGCTGGTAATTTCAATTATTTGCCGGATGTGACTTATACAGGAATTGAGGAAATGATCTACCGAATCTGTAACCTGAACTGTACTGATACGGTGGTTGCGAGTCAGTGTGATGTATCCAATGTAGTTTTTGAAATTGGGGGTGCAACTGACTGTGAAATTCCTTCTTTAATTACTCCCAATGGGGATAATGTGAACGATGTGTTTTTTATACCCTGTTTAAATTGTGCCGATTGTTTATTGGATAATGAGTTGACGATTTTCAATCAATGGGGTGATCATGTCTTTCACGCCAAGCCTTATCAGCAGAATTGGAAAGGGACCTATAATGGGGAGGATTTGCCGGTAGGAAGCTACTATTATGTGCTGAAATATGTTTCATCTGGATCGGTTCAAACCAGAACGGGTTTTATTATAGTTCAGCGGTAACCATTTTTTGTATCATTCATGCGTGCGGTTGGGTCAAATTAGGCCTTGCTCTCGCGTTAAAAATAGGCTTTATTCAATTATGAAGCAGCTTCAGAAGAGCCTTTGGTTTGTCTTACTTTTGGGAGCACAAGTTCTGTGGGCCCAGCAGGAGCCGATGCAAACCCAGTTTATGTTCAACAAATTGAGCTACAATCCTGGGTATGCGGGGAGCTTTGAATCTCCGACCTTGACGGTGTTAAATCGGCACCAGTGGGTGGGGATTGAAGGGGCCCCTAATAACCAGGTTTTTTCCTTTACGCAACCTTTGTTGAGCAATCACTTTGGATTGGGCTTAAATCTCACTCGTCAGTCGATTACCATTAATCGAAGCATTTCGGCGGAGCTTTCTTATGCGTATCAGATGGCCTTACCCAGGGGATATCTCGGCATTGGGCTTATGGTGAGTATGCGGCAGTTCCGCCAGAATTGGATGGATGATCGGATTATTACTTCTCAGCCGACGAGTGTAGATAATGGGGTTCCGGATGGGATTCAGGGTAAGTTGGTTCCAAATTTTGGTTTTGGAGTTTTTTATACTGGGCCTCGGTGGTACGCTGGAGCTAGTGTTCCAAGGCTGGTGGCAAACAATATCGATTTTTCTCAAAAAGAAGGGATTCTCTCCAGGGAGGTGCAGCAGCTCAACCTGATGACGGGTGTCGCCTTTGATGTTTCGGATGGCGTCACGCTCACTCCCCAAATGCTCTTCCGGTATGTCTTCAACGCTCCTCCTGATTTGGATGTGAATGTAATGGCCTCTATTCAAGAGAAGTTTCACACTGGTTTCACCTACCGGGTTGGGGGAGATACCAATAATTTGGGAGAAAGTGTGGATATTATGGCGGGTGTTCAGGCGACTTCCAATTTGATGGTTCTCTTATCGTACGATATTGGATTGACTCGTCTGCGTCGTTTCCACAACGGTAGTATTGAGGCCACGGCGCGCTGGTGGTTTAACCCACCTGAAGGCAATCAGGTGGTTAACCCCAATCGGCCATTTTAAAAAAGGGTTACCAATAAAAAGTCCCGGATTCGATTTAGAGTCCGGGACTTTTTGTTGACAAGTATACTGTGTAGTTACTCCTCGTTTTTCCACTTGATATTGCAGCCTCCAGAAGGCCGTTGTACCTCTAAAGGAGGCGCTCCACTTAGGACTGCCTCGAGCGCAGCTCTAAGATCAGATCCGGTGGAGGGAACAGGATTGCGTTTTGGGCGGCTTTCATCTAATTGTCCGCGGTAAAAAAGCTGCAAATTGGCATCAAACACATAAAAATCAGGAGTACAAGCAGCGTCATAGGCTTTTGCAACTTCCTGCGTAGCATCAAACAAATAGGGGAAATCATACCCAACTGTTTTGGCGTGTGGCCCCATCAGTTCAGGGGCATCCTCTGGATGGGAAATAGGGTCGTTGCTGTTGATACCGATGAATTGTACGCCTTTGGGTCCATATTCCTTGGAAATCCGCACAATTTCAGGGTTGATATAGAGTACATAAGGGCAGTGGTTGCACAGAAACATTAGGACCGTCGCTTTTGCTGCAGGTAATTTACTGAGTTGGAGCAACTGCCCTGTCCCAGGGTCGGGCAAGGTAAAATCGGGAGCTTTGGTTCCCAATGGAATCATTTTTGATTCAGTATAAGCCATTGATCCTAGGTTTATCGGTTATATTGTTGTTCGTAATACGATTGGTAAGCCCCAGAAACGACATTTTTTAACCATTCTGGGTTATTTAGGTACCACGTTGCTGTGCGGCGAAGACCCTCCTCAAATCGCATGGAAGGTCCCCAGCCCAGGTCGTTGCGCAGCTTGGAGGCATCGATTGCATACCTGCGATCATGCCCGGGGCGGTCTTTTACGAATGTAATTAGGGTTCTGGAGGTTCCCGGAGCTCTGTTTAAGAGTTCGTCCATGGTGTCACAAAGCAAGTGAACCAAATCGATGTTTTTCCATTCGTTGTTCCCCCCAATATTATACGTTTCACCTTCCACTCCATGGTGTAACACCACATCAATAGCAGCTGCATGGTCTTCTACCCAGAGCCAGTCACGGGTATATTGACCATCACCATAGACCGGCAGTGGTTTCATTTCCCGAATATTATGAATCATTAATGGAATTAATTTTTCAGGGAAATGATAGGGGCCATAGTTATTGCTGCAGTTGGAGAGTACTACCGGGAGGTGGTAGGTATGCCAGTACGCTCGTACGAAATGGTCGCTGGAAGCCTTGGAGGCGGAGTAAGGGGATCGAGGATCGTAGGGAGTTTCCTCTGTGAAATAGCCCGTTTCTCCAAGGGAGCCGTACACTTCATCGGTACTTACGTGGTAGAAGCGTTTACCTTCCATCTGATCCTTCCAAGCATTCCTGGCGGCATTAAGTAAGGTAGCTGTACCCAGTACATTGGTCCGCACAAAAGCTAACGGATCGGTGATAGAGCGGTCCACATGGCTTTCTGCTGCCAAGTGCACAACGGCATCGAACTGGTATTGTTGGAAAAGCTTATCTAGGAAAGCGGCATCCAGGATATCTCCTTTTTCAAAGAAATAATTGGAGGAGGTTTCGATATCCCTCAAATTTTCCAGGTTCCCAGCATAGGTTAAGGCATCCAGGTTAATAATTCTGGATGCAGGATATTTAGTTACTAACAGGCGGACTACATGAGAGCCGATAAAGCCGGCACCACCAGTCACCAGGATAGATTGAAAGGTCCTACTATTCATGAGCTAAAAACTAAGGGACTTTTACCGCTTTTTTAAAGTATTCATAGGTCAACTCCAGTCCTTTGGCACGGTCGTACTTTGGTTCCCAGCCCAGGATCTCCCTGGCTTTGGTAATGTCTGGTCTGCGTTGTTTAGGGTCATCTTGCGGCAGTGGGCGGAAATCAACAAAGGCCTTTGGGTTATTTACCAATTTCATTATTTCATCGGCAAATTGAAGCATGGTAATTTCAGAGGGGTTGCCTATATTGACCGGTAAGTGGTAATCACTTAGCAACAATCTGTAAATTCCTTCCACTAAATCATCCACATAACAGAAAGAACGGGTCTGGGTACCATCTCCAAATACGGTCAATCCTTCTCCCCGGATAGCTTGACTAAAGAAGGCGGGCAATACACGGCCATCATTCACGCGCATGCGAGGCCCATAAGTGTTGAAGATACGAATAATCCGCGTTTCTACCTGGTGGTAATTGTGATAGGCCATTGTAATGGCTTCAAGGTACCGTTTGGCCTCATCATATACTCCCCTTGGACCAACTGGATTGACATTTCCCCAATATTCCTCTGTCTGTGGGTGCACCAATGGGTCTCCGTATACTTCTGAGGTGGAGGCAACCAAAATACGGGCTCCTTTTTCTTTTGCCAGGCCAAGGCAATTATGGGTACCCATGGCACCCACTTTCAGGGTTTGGATGGGCATTTGCAAATAATCTATTGGGCTGGCTGGGGAGGCAAAGTGCAGGATATAATCCAGCTTTCCCGGAATATGGATGAACTTTGTCACATCATGGTGGTAGTACTCAAAGTCCTTTTCCTTAAACAGGTGTTCAATATTGGCTAAATCTCCCGTCAGCAGGTTATCCATAGCAATTACCTGATACCCTTCCCGGAGCATACGCTCACACAAATGAGAACCGATGAAACCGGCCCCGCCGGTGATTAGTACGCGTTTCTTTGACATAATTCAATTAAAATCTGCTGGCGATTGCCAGTAAAAACGCAAAGATAGGGGAATAATGGGGAATGGTTAATGGTTAATGGTTCGGAACTTCTCAAAAAAGTAGACAACAGGACATGTTTTAAAAGTCGTACTACTACTTTTAAAACTGAACGTACAGGTCCTTTATTCGAAGAAGATTCAGGAAATCCGAGAAGCTTGAAATTGTTAAGCTGTCCTTGGAGGCCGACTCATCCGTTGAGTCCATTGCTCAGCAGAATAGTTTACATACGAACAGCATTTACAGGTGGCGTAAGGCATTTTTGTTACATGCTTATAATGCGTTTCCAGTCAATGGGAATAAGGTATTGAGTGAGGAGCAGAAAGAAATTGAGAAGCTAAAACGAGTGAATGCTGAACTGGAGTTGGAGTAAGAAAACCTAAAAAAACCATTGGGAATCTTCTCGTCACCAAACAAGAAAAATTTGCTTTCATGAAACGAAATGAGCGAAAATATCCTGTTGAAATGATGTCCATGTTATTGGGTGTAAGTCGTAGTGGTTATTATAAATAATTGAAAAAGAGATATTTAGATAAATAATTTCGATTAGAAGAACAGATAAAACAGCTTTTTTTTAAGAATTAAATGGAGGAATGGTAGTCCTCGGATTGCTAAAATGCTCCAAAGAGCAGCTCCCACTGTAAGGGTGTCCCGAGCCTCTATTGCGCCGTATGCGAATAATTGGAATATACGCAAGGAAGAGCCGTAAATACACGCTTACTACCGATTCAAAACATATTTTAAAGATCTCAGCAAATTTGTTAGACTGGATTTGCTCAGAATTGTGGACTGACACCTTTTTGATAACAGTCTCGTGATTCGCATCATTAACCATGAACCATGAACCATTCCCCATTATTCCCCTATCTTTGCGGTAAAATAAATAAGACTTATGAATCGAGCTTATGCATTCGGGTGGATGTTATTATCAATGGTAGTGGTGTTGGTAGCCTGTGAAGAACCGTTGCAAGTACCCAAGCCTAGGGCTTATCCTAAGGTTGTTTACCCAGAAAAAGCGTATAAAGTAGCGGAGCAATCGTATTGTACGTTTTCCTTTGAACAGCCTACTTATGCGGTTTTGGAGCGGGATTCTACTTTTTTTGAGGATAAGGCGGGGAGTGATTGTTGGTTTAACTTAACGGTTCCACAATTGGATGCGACGATTCACTGCAGTTATTACCCTGTAACGAGCCGAGCGCGGTTCGATGAATTGATTAATGATGCTTTTGAAATGGCGAATAAGCACAATATCAAGGCTAATTATATTGAAGAAATTCCATTTGGCAGTCCGGAACGGCGTGTGTATGGCATGGTCTATAACATTGATGGCCCGACTGCTTCTTCTTATCAATTTTATGCAACAGATTCTACCCGACATTTTTTGCGGGGTGCTTTGTATTTCCGAACCCAGTCGCGTCCTGATTCCCTCGCACCGGTGGTAGCATTTATGAAGGAAGATGTAAATCGTCTGCTTGCATCGCTTCAATGGAAATAAAAAGGGGACTTAGTGGGTGATTTTTCTGCTGAACCACTGGTTCGGTTTATTTTTGAAAAACTACTTTTATTTTTGCGTTTTTATTAAGAAAAAGTGCGCGAAAGTGCCTTGTTTGACATGATTTTACCTATTTATGCATACGGCCAACCCGTATTAAAAAAGGTGGCAAAGCCTATTACTCCAGACTACGAAAACTTGAGCCAGTTGCTCTCTGACATGTGGGAAACGATGTACCACGCGGACGGGGTTGGATTGGCAGCTCCTCAAGTGGGCTTATCGATTCGTCTTTTTGTAGCGGACACGACTCAAATTTCTCGAAAGGAGCCCCTTGCCGGTGATGAGCCTTTTAAAAAAGTATTTATCAACGCACAAATCATCGAAGAAACCGGTGATGACTGGGCTTATGAGGAAGGCTGTTTGAGTATTCCCAATATTAGAGGAGAGGTGGAGCGC
>JBKDAM010000077.1:0-7434 GCA_046316495.1 Chitinophagales bacterium | reverse complement strand
AATTCTTTAATCGCTCTTCTAATTCTATATGTCTTTTACTCCGTTCTCACTCTCCGTTTGGGGCTGCAAAGATACGATCAACCGATTTTAACCACCAAATTTTTTCGTAACTTTTTTTTATTTTTTTCTGAGGCGCATTTCTTTTAACACGTTCCCTCCGAATTAGGCCGCAAAGGTAAGACAAGTACTTTTATACCACCAAACTTATTTTAAAATTTTTTTAAATTAATTTCTAAATCCAGCTAAAACCCTTCCTAATGTTCTATTTCGCCTCCGTTTTAGCCTTAAATTGAAGTTCTCTACATCCTTTTCCCTAGTTGGACTCCTAAAATTCCCTATTTTTACACCTTTACCTGTTATTACCGTATCAACCCCATTGCGCCCTATCTCTACAACTATGCAAAGTACTCCTCTAAATTCTTCCCAAACCATCCAAACCCTCTTTAATAATATCGCTCATTCCTTTCAACTCCACGCTGATCCCCATGTTGCATCCGGTCAACAAGCTTACCTTAGAGACCAATTCTTGTTCTATGGCCTAAAAATGCCTACCTGGAGGAAACTTTCTCAACAACTCATCAAAAATCATCCCCCCCTCGCAGAATCAGACCTTATTTCCCTTGTACAATACTGCTACCAATCTCCGTACCGAGAACTTCACTATTTCAGCTTACAGCTAATTGAAAAACACATCCATCAGCTTTCCCCCTCCTTCTTATCTACCCTAGAACAACTCATTTTGTCCAACTCTTGGTGGGACACAGTTGACTGGATCTCTAAACTCGTCGGAATACATTTTAAACGATACCCAAATCTAATCCATCCCACCACAGATAGATGGATCCAGTCCAACCAATTGTGGCTACAACGCGTTTGCCTGCTGTTTCAACTGCACTATAAATTTGACACCAATGCCAAACTCCTTTTTCAACTGATTACCCAAGTTTCAAGTTCCGATCAATTTTTCCTACAAAAAGCTTCCGGATGGGCACTTAGACAATACTCCAAAGTTAACCCAGAAGCCGTTACATCGTTCGTCAACTCCTCTACGCTCTCTAACCTCACTCGCAAAGAAGCCCTTCGTTTAATTAACAAACCCTAATTTTGGGTCTTCATAATTAGGTATTCAACCTAATCAAGCCCACAAATCAACTTTCTGTTATGGCCAACGCTCTGCGCCCTTTCCCTCTTCTACCCTTATCCCTCTCCTTCTTTATTCTGTTTTTTATCACCCAATCAGCACAAGCTACAGGATACTTTGCCACAACACAAGGTATCCGCTCTAGTTATCAAAAAATCATAAGCCTCCAACTGAATGATGCACGGTATGAATTAGACGCCCTCCATCAAACTGAACCCAATAACCTGATGGTTTTATTTCTTGAAAACTATTGGGAATGTGTCAGCGCACTCCTAAATGATAACGAACGCCAATACCAGTTATGGAATCGCAATCTAAATAAACGCCTCGACAAAATCTCAAAAGGCGATCGGCAATCCCCCTACTACCTTTACTGCCAAGCAGAAATTCGGCTCCAATGGGCAGTCCTTCAAGGCCGATACGGTGACTACCTCGCTTGCGCTTGGAATGTAAAACAGGGCTTCGCACTCCTGGAAGAAAATCAACGCCGCTTTCCCAACTTCACCGCAAATAAAAAAAACCTGGGTGTCATTCACGCTCTCGCTGGAAATATCCCAAAAGAAATTAAGTGGGCCGTCAAGGGTATTAGCGGCATCTCCGGAACCATAGAGCAAGGTGTCCAAGAAGTAGAAGAAGTCCTCTCATTCTCAAAGATGAATCCAGACTTCCTCTTCGGCGTAGAAAGTATGGTTACCTATGCCTACCTTCAACTTCACCTCAACAACCAAATGGAAAATGCGTGGAAAACAATGAATGAGGTATACCGAAATGCCCAACATAACCCCTTGGCAAAATTGGCACTCGCTAATATCGCAATGAAAACTGCTCGAAATGATGATGCTATACGACTCCTACTAGAAATGCCCAAGAATAAGGCCTACCACCCTCTACCCTACCAATACTTACTTCTTGGAATTGCAAAATTATACCGCCTAGACAAAGACGCCAACCAACCACTTCTTACCTTTCTCCAGTTGCACAAGGGACAATTCGGCATTAAAGAGGCCTATCAAAAACTCGCTTGGCACAGCCTACTCCAAAATGACCAAACAAACTATTGGGGGTATATCTACCAAGCTAAAATTCAAGGGATAACAAGAGCAGATACCGATAAAGCAGCACATCGAGAAGCCAACTCCGGTGAAATGCCCGATCCTACCCTTCTTAAGAGCAGACTGCTGAGCGATGGCGGCTACTTCCAACAAGCTTACCAATTACTTCACAATAAAGGAGACGCCTACGCACACCATTTCAAAAACCACCTAGAATTTCTCTATCGAATGGGCCGTATTTGCCATAAACTCGGCAAAACAAAAGAAGCTATTCAATACTATCAACAAACCGTCGAAACTGGCTCCCAGCAACCATGGTACTTTGCATGCAATGCAGCTATTCAATTGGCACTCCTGTACGAAGAGCGAAAGGAATACGAAAAAGCACGTCAATACTACAAACGAGCCAGCCAAATTGAACCCGAAGAATATGCAGCAAGCCTGCACGCACGAGCAAAAGCAGGATTTAACCGGGTAAAAAACAAATAACAGGCCCTTCCTCACCAATTTACCATGCACTTTGTTTCCTCTGCTTGCATAGTTCTATTACTTTCGCTTTTTTTTAAACTCAATAACACCTATTATGCAAGTAGTTGTTTACGGAAAACAATTCAAGGATAAAGACCTACCCTATATTCAAGAAGTATTGGACACCCTGCACCGGGAAGGCTTCAACACCTATATATATACGCCTTACCTCCAAGATATAATTCATAAAGTGAAATTCCCAGGCCCCTACGCCTCTTTTGATAGCCACAAAGATTTCCAGGTGCACCGAATCAACTATGTAATCGTACTAGGCGGGGACGGAACAATGCTGCATGCTGTTACCCTGGTCCGAGGAACTGGTGTGCCTATCTTGGGTATCAACCTGGGTAGAATGGGCTTCTTGAACTACATCGAAAAATCACACATCGCAGAAGCGTTCAGTAAGCTAAAAAGAGGCCTCTTTCATGTTGAAGAGCGAAGGACCTTATTTCTCGAAAGCACTCCCCCGATTTTTGGGGAACTTAACTTCGCTATGAATGATTTCACCATTCTGAAACGAGACACTTCTTCCATGATTACCATACATACATATGTAAACGGGGATTACCTAAATACTTACTGGGCTGATGGCGTAATTTTATCCACGCCAACCGGCAGCACAGGATATTCCCTAAGCTGCGGAGGCCCTGTTGTCACACCTAACTCTGCTAACTTTGTCCTTACACCAGTAGCGCCCCATAACCTAAACGTTCGACCTCTTGTCTTATCAGACACCTCCGTAGTCGCCTTTGAAATAGAAGGAAGAGGAGAAAACTTTATCTGTACTCTGGACTCCCGATTTGAACTAATCGGGGCACACCACCAATTGGCCGTCCGAAAAAACGACTTTACGGTGAAATTAGTCCAATTACAAGACGAAACTTTTTTAAAAACAATTCGGGAAAAATTAGCTTGGGGGAAGGATATAAGAAACTAACAACCTAGTCCATCACCCGCAAATCCAATCTGCTTAATAATTCATTCACGGCAGGATATTCATTCCGGATTCGCTCTAATCGTTCTCTATGACTAAAAACCTTCACAGGACGTGGCGTTTCCACTTCAGTGGCCAACGTTTCATCAAAAATAACCCTTAAGTTTACCCCAATATCTTGAAGCTGGTGCCTTAAAAAATCCAAAATCTTGGTGGTTTCAGCCTGAATAAGCCCTGCTTGAATACTTAAACCAACCCTAGCAACCAACACCTTACCTTCTAGACTTAGTTCCGCTGACAACAGTGCCTGCCTTAGCGAGGGAGAATCCGTACGAGATGCAAAATCGGCCCACGACGACTTGCAGTTTTCCATCGAAAACAAACTTTGCCTTTGAGAAAGCGCAGCCTGTTCTACCTGTACAACTTGCTCAAATGCATGCAGACTAAGCGGAATCTTGTCCGCTTTCTTCACACCAGATTTAAGCGCCTCCGAAAGGGTATTAACTGCATCCTTACTTAATGGCAACGCATTCCCTGAAGTAGGGAGACTGGAGGGTTTTGATGGTAAAACAGGCGTTTCCTTAGCTAATAAGCTCAGGTCAGCCGTTTTTTTTTCCTCTAAAACAGCATTCACTGCCCTATTTATATGACACATTTTGATCAAGGCCATCTCCACGTGCAATCGTTTATGGCGGGCCATCTTGAAATGGATGTCACAATCATTGCACAAGTTCAACGCAGAAAGCAAAAAAGAGGACGATGCAAGGTGTGCCTGCCTACGATACCGGTCGCGAAGCGAATCACCTGCCTCCAATAATGCCAATGTAGAAGGATCTTTGCAAACAAGAATATTCCGTAAGTGCTCAGCCAACCCATTAATAAAAATATCCGGCTCAAAACCTTTGGCTATTACCTGATCAAAAAGCAACAATAATCCACTCAAATCCTCCCCAATCAACGAATCCGTTACCTGAAAATAATAATCGTAATCAAGAATGTTCAAATGCTCAATTACGTCCGAATACCGCACGCGCTTACCCGCAAAACTAGTAATCCTATCAAAAATAGATAAGGCATCTCGCAAGGCACCATCCGCTTTTTGTGCAATGATATGCAACGCATCCTCTTCAGCTTCAATGCCTTCTTGCGAACAGATATACTGCAGATGTAACACCATATCCGCCGCAGTAATCCTTCGGAAATCAAAAATTTGACACCGCGACAAAATAGTTGGAATAATCTTATGCTTCTCAGTAGTAGCAAGAATAAAGATGGCATAGGGCGGGGGCTCCTCCAAAGTCTTCAAAAAGGCATTGAATGCCTGGCTAGACAACATGTGCACCTCATCAATAATAAAAACCTTGTAATACCCCTCCTGCGGTCGATACCGCACCTGCTCCGTCAACGCCCGAATATGATCCACCGTATTATTAGAAGCGGCGTCCAACTCAATAATATTGAATGAAGCGCTTTCGTTAAAAGCAGTACAAGATGCACAAGTATCGCAAGCCTCAAAATCAGAAGTTCTCTGTTGGCAATTCAAAATTTTTGCCAAAATTCGTGCACAGGTCGTTTTCCCAACTCCTCTCGGACCACAAAATAAAAAAGCATGCGCAACATGATCGGTAGCCAAGGCATTTTTTAATGTCTGGGCTACATGCTGCTGACCAACAACATCCTCAAACCGCCTTGGGCGGTATTTTCTTGCAGAAACGACAAATTGACTCATACTTCCACAAAGATAGTACAAATGTTTTAAACCGCTAGCCCAAAGAGCGACCGTTCAAGCGTCTACCCCCATACCAAAATAAATAAAGGGTCGCAATCAATGAGCCAAATGCCAACCCCCACGGCACTTGAACCTGCTGCTCCAAGTCAACCAGCTCCGGTGCCCCCTTGACAAAATAAGCCCCCAATACCTGAACCCCATTATTTAAAAAATGTACAAAAACAGGAATCCAAAAGTTCGATGTCTTCCAAAAAAGCCAACCCAATATTATCCCTAATATCCACCGTGGGAAAAAACCCTCCATCTGAAAGTGAATAAAACTGAACACCGCTCCTGAAAGCAAAATCGCAGTCCATGGCGACCATCTCCGCATCAACTGCCCTTGCAATATTCCTCGAAACAACAACTCCTCCCCCAAAGCAGGTATAACTCCTATCAAAAATAGGTTTGCTAACAAATCCGGCCACCCCGGCATCTGAAGAAGAACACGCACCGTAGAAGCAGCCGCCTCAGAGGTGGCCTTCATAGCCTCCGGTATTGGCACCATCCGATTTAATTCAAAAGTGTATAACACAAATGGCATGGATACCACTAATACAACAGCCCCAAACAACATATCTACACCTCGGGGAATACCAGAACGAACTGTTGATAATTGTAAACCAACCGCTGTACTCCTCAAAACCCATACCGTCGCCAAACCAGGCACTAAAAAAACCAAAGCCTGATTTAACCCCGCTACTAAACGTAACTTCCATACTTCCTCCATAGGGCCCCCAAGGTCTAGCTGACCAACCAAAGTACCCCGATCCCACCCCAAAAAACTCTCCAGCAGCTGCACTGCCAATCCAACCGCCATCATACCAAAAGTACAAAATGCAAAACAAATAAAGAGGACCTGTCGGACCGAAATGCCGTATAACGAAGCAGGGGATCCATCCGAATCAGACATCGGGTATCTATAATTATTCATTTTCAATCCGTTTAACCATACAACTTATTCTCCTGTATATGTTTCTTTGCCACAAAAGTACCTGATTTATGACACGTTTAAGCGTAAATATTAACAAAGTAGCTTTACTCAGAAATGCGAGGGGAAGTAATGTGCCCAATCTCATTCAAGTAGCCTCCGACTGTGAATCATTCGGAGCTGAAGGCATCACTGTCCACCCAAGACCTGACCAAAGACATGTCAGGTATGATGACATCCCCCTACTCCGTGAAGTGGTAACCACCGAGTTTAATATTGAAGGGAATCCAGACCCCGACTTTCTTAAACTGGTCCTTGACAACCCGCCCCACCAATGCACATTGGTTCCCGACTCCCCGGACCAACTTACCAGTGACCATGGCTGGGATACACTGAAAAATGGAGGGCGCCTAAAAGAAATAACAGCTGCACTTCATGAAAAAGGGATCAGAGTTTCCGTTTTCATCGATCCAATACCTGCTATGATTGAAGGGGCCAAAAAGGCAGGCGTAGACCGAATTGAATTGTATACGGGCCCATTTGCCCACCAATTTAGCCAAAATCCAACCGCTGCTATGGCAGATTATGTGGAAGCCGCTAAAAAAGCCAATGACCTCCAACTAGGTATTAATGCTGGTCATGACCTAAACCTTGAAAACCTGCGCTACTTCCACGAAAATTGTCCGGGACTATTAGAAGTGAGCATTGGACATGCACTGATTACCGATGCGCTCTACTTCGGACTATCTAATACGATTAAAATGTACCTCAACTTACTGAGGACTCCCTGAAAAAATACACCAGACCAATGAAGAAAAACCAAACTAAATACTACCTTTGGCCCGTCTTGCACAATAGCACCATTATCCCTAACTTGTTTTTCTGTCAAATAATACCTTCTGGCAAAAGCAACTTCTTTGCAATTTTTCTCTATATTCTTAGAATTCACACACTATTATTACAATAAAGACATCGCCTTCACGCCATTATTTTCCAACTTATATTTTAAATTTTATTCACTTATAATTATCTTACCAAATTAAATTTTGTATGAAGCGTATTTTATTTACACTATGCATG
>JBKDAM010000076.1:0-69890 GCA_046316495.1 Chitinophagales bacterium | reverse complement strand
ATTGGGTACCAGCGGGGATTTTGATCCGGGCTTTTCCATCGAGAGTAGGTACTTCTACGGAGTCACCAAGCGCCGCGTCGGCTATATTGAGGAAGAGCTCATAGATAACATTTTGGCCTTCGCGAGTAAACTCCTCGTGTTCGAGTTCTTCGATGCTGATAATCAGGTCTCCGGGAGGTCCTCCCTTTGCTCCGGCATTTCCTTTGCCTGACATGGAGAGTTGAATATCATTGGTGACGCCGGCTGGAATTTTCACTTCGATGGTTTCTTCTCCGAATACTTTGCCCTCCCCTTTACAGACATTACAAGGGGATTTAATCACTTGGCCAGCGCCTTGGCAGGTGGGGCAGGTAGTGGAGCTTTGCATGGCGCCGAAGGGCGTTTGAACCACCCGTCCTACCATTCCGGATCCTCGGCAAGTACCGCAGGAGGAAACGGAGCTGGCGTCGCGCGCACCTGAACCATTACAAGTGGAGCAGCTGACTTGCTTTTTGACTTTGATTTTTTTCTCTACACCGGTAGCGATTTCTTCCAGGGTCATTTTGACTTTAATGCGCAGGTTGGTGCCGCGTTCTCCTTGTTGACGGCCTCCTCGTCGGCCACCGCCGCCAAAGAATTGGGAGAAGATATCATCGGCATCGAATCCGGCGCGGCGCAGGATGTCATCGAAGTCCATGCCACCGCCATAGCCTCCGCCACCGCGACCATCCATCCCATCGATGGCTGCATGGCCGCCTCGGTCGTAGAGTGCGCGTTTTTGGTCGTCGCTGAGCACATCATAGGCTTCAGCTGCTTCCTTAAATTTTTCTTCAGCGGCCTGGTTACCTGGGTTTTTGTCCGGGTGGAACTCGACCGCTTTTTTACGATAGGCTTTTTTTATTTCGTCCGCACTGGCGTTTCTAGCGACCCCCAGTACTTCATAATAATCTCTTTTGGCCATAAAATTTATTTTCCTACGACTACTTTAGCGAAGCGAATGATTTTTTCGCCGAGCAGGTAGCCAGGTTCAATGATATCGACAATTTTACCTTTCAGTTCCTCTTGAGGAACCGGTATTTCTGTAACTGCTTCTTGCGTATCGGCATCGAAGGCGGCTCCAGCTTGCAGCTCGAGTTGTTTGAGCCCTTTCTGACGAAGTGTTTGAAGCAGTTTGTGGTGGATGAGCTTGATTCCTTCTGGAATTCCTGCTGTTTTTTCAGCACGATCAAAGTCATCCAGTACGGGTAGAAGGGCGGCCATAACGTCGCGATTAGCTGTTTGCATGAGGTCCATGCGTTCCCGGGCGCTGTGGCGTTTATAGTTTTCAAAGTCTGCTGCCAGGTAGAGGTACTTATTTTTCATTTCCTCTAGCTGGGTCCGTAGTTGTTGTGTTTCTTCTGACATTCCGGCAGGATTTTCTTCCGGTGTGTCAGTAGTTGGCGTGTTTTCGGTGGCAGCGTCTGTTTCCGGTGTGTTTACTTCTTGTTCAGGCTGTTCTTTTTCCATCTTGGAAAATATTTTTTTAAAGGTATTGCGCATGAAAATGGGGTGCTTATTGCTTCAACTACCTATAATGGGGACCCCCGAGGTAATCCAGCAGTCGGCAATTCGATTCAACCAATGCAATTATTATGCCTTTACAAAATGGGTTGCCAATTTGTCAGATGCACTGTTCGGCGAGCATTTTTTCCAAAAGTGGTAAGCTTGGATTGGCACCTGTGATGGTTCCGGAAGAATTTACCAGGAACAGGGAAGGGATTTGGTGGACATTAAACAGCGTAGCCGCGGGGCCATCGAAGCGGCCGCTTTCGAGCACATGGTAGGGCCAGGGGAGTTCGGCTTTTGCTTTTTCCCAGCCGGCCTGGTTTCGTTCTACTGAAATGCTTATTATTTCCAATCCTTTGGGGTGGTATTTTTGATAAAGGGCCACTAAATGAGGATTTTCTTGGCGACAAGGGCCACACCAGGAGCCCCAGAAATGAATTAGAACGGTTTTTCCCCGAAATGATTCGAGGGAAAGGCTGTCGCCGGTGGTCATTGGGAAGGTAATTGCTGGCGCAGGTTGGCCTGCTTGAAATCGAGGTTGACGGGATTGATAATAGTTCCAAGCAGCGGCAATCAAACCGATGATTAATAGAACTTGAACTATATTTTTTTTAGACATGTACTTAGATATTGTAGAACAGACGTAATAAAAACTTGGTGGTTGGGAATGTGGGTTTAATTCGGTATTGGAGCTTCCTTTTGGGCCCTTCCGAGGCTGGATTAACCGTTAAATTGATTTTGGTGACAAAGATAGCAAAGTCAAACGGGTTAATCTGACTTTACCATGGGGTAGATGGTCGACGTTCCGTCTTCCCCTAGTACCTCTAGCAAATAATAACCTGCAGGAAGGCCGTTTGTTTCGAGTAGGACAATCGACTGACCTATATTTTCCCATCGTTGCTCCACTTGACCGAGTGCGGTGTACAGCGTCGCCTGTTGGATCCTTCGGTTCGGGTCGTACATTTCCAGGGTCAGGTGGGTATTAAATGGATTGGGGAATATCCTTACTTGGTGCTGTAGCGCTGGTTCACTGGCTGCCGAAGTAGCCACATTGACTTGTAAGGAAAGGGTGCAGCCACTCGCATCTGTGACGATAACGGGGTAGGTTCCTGCAGGAACATCGGTAAGTACCAGTCCGTTGAGACCATTAAGGGGGCCTCCCCATTCTGCTTCATAGGAGGGAACACCACCGGTACAAAGGAGGGTTACGGTATAGTTGCTTCCAGAGGGAA
Source organism: Chitinophagales bacterium (assembly GCA_046316495.1). GTDB lineage: Bacteria > Bacteroidota > Bacteroidia > Chitinophagales > Saprospiraceae > M3007. The sequence goes on along the minus strand of JBKDAM010000076.1, from coordinate 67,134 downwards.
CCACTGAATAGCTCGCACTCAGCGCTTGAGAAGGTTCTTCAAGGGCAGGGAAAGCATAAATTTCAGAACATCCTTGTTGATCTGTTACGGTCACCTGGTAGGTGCCTGCGGATAAGTTATTTTGGAAATACCCAGTTCCTCCATTATTCCAAAAGTAATTCAAGGGAAGATGACCTCCAGTGACCTCTGTTAGGATAAAACCATTTGCGGCTCCTTTGCAGACCACATCTTGGACCTGATAGTCTGCGAGGGATAGCGCATCCGGTTGCGGATGCAGGACCCAGTTGGACTGAAGGGTACAACCTCCACCATCCGTAAGGGTAAGTTGGTAGGTTCCCGGCTCCAGGTTTTCGAGGAAGGCGGCAGTGTTTCCATTATTCCATAAGTACTCATAACTTGGGGTTCCGCCGCTGGCCAAGGGGTAGATGGCTCCGTTTGCGGTATTGCAGAGGTCTTGAATGATCTCAGCCGCGCTAACGGAAAGGGCTTGGTCGGGTTCTGGTACCACAAAGGGGGCGCTGACGGTGGTGCAACCCCGGAAGTCGGTGACGGTCAGGAAATAGGTTCCAGCCGTTAGTTGGCTGGCTTGTGCGGTACTTTGTCCAGATGACCAGTGGTATTTCAAACTGGGCACTCCTCCAGAGGCACTCACCTCGATAGCACCGGTGTTCTGGCCTTTGCAGAGAACTGGTTGAATGGATTCGAGTTGAATCGCCACTGGTGGAGACTCTTCCAAAAGTACAGGTCCGAATTGATTAAAACAGCCGTCTGCATCGGTTACGGTTACAGAATAATACCCACCGGATAAACCGGTTGCTTGGTCAAAGGGTGCTGCGACATCGGGGTGCAATCCTACGGGAGCTGACCACGAAAACTGGTATGGGGGACGGCCGTTAAAGACCACGGCTACGAGCAGGCCATCGTTTCCGCCAGTACAGGAGACAGGCAAGTTGCCGGTAATCAACACTTTAAAATCTGTTGATTTATCCCGGATGACCAATTCTTCTTTTGAAGTAAAGCAGCCTAAGGAGTCAAATACACTCACGGAGTAGGTGCCGATGGGCAATCCAAAGAGGGTGGAACCGATGTCGCCTGTACTCCATTGGTAGGTGTAAGGCTCCAATCCACCGCTGGTTGATAAGGAGATACTGCCATAGTTTGGACCAAAACAAGGTATGTCTGTCACACTAGCTTCCAAGACCAGTGGTTCGGGCTCCTTAATCTCTATCATAATGATACCGGCCGAGCAGAGGTTGGCATCCTGGACACTCAGGTCATAGAAGCCGGCAGGTGCTGCCTCCAGATTTGCGGTAGTAGCACCATTGCTCCAGAAATATTGATAGGGCTCGGTGCCTCCACTGGTTTTAACGTGGATGCTTCCGGTGAGGGTGCCGGCACAAGGGACATCTTGAAGATTTATTATGTCTATTTTGATAGGGGCTTCTGGTTGGGTGATTTCATAGGTTTCGGTGGCTGTACAGCCGCGCGTATCCCGTACGCGCACCGTGTAGATGCCTGCTGGTAGTTGAGTAGGCTGAAGGTTACTTGGAGCGCCATTCAGCAAGACTTGCAGAGCGCCCACTGACCCCGAAACACTGAGTTGTAAAAAGCCATTTTGGCCACCATGGCATAAGACGGGCTGGATAGAGTCGGCCTGTAATTCAATGAGTTGAGGGCCGTCCAGAAATACAGGTGCTGTGGTGAAGGTACAACCTCTGGCATCGGTCACCTGAAGTTGGTAGTTGCCTCGGTCAATATTTTGGAGGGTTAGGTTAGTAGATCCTGTGTTCCAAAGGTATTGATAGGGCATAGTTCCTCCTTGAACGCTGGTTTGTAAGCTGCCATTGCTCACGCCAGCGCAGGTGGGCTCGTCTAGTACCCAAGGCCCCACCATCAGGGGGGCTGGTTGCTGAATTGTAAAGGATTCGACTAAAGAACAGCCGTTATGATCGGTTAGTGTAACGAAGTATTGACCCGCGATTAGCTGACTGATGGTATTAGTGACATTCCCGTTGCTCCAGTGCGCCTGCCAGGGCGGGGTGCCGCCATTGACTTTAATCGAAGCGGTTCCATCGGCAGATTCGAAGCAGGTAAGATCGGTTTGGGTTCGCATCACACTAGGTGGTTCCGGGGCTGAGAGGGTAAAGCTCTCGGTTACACTGCATTGTTGACTATCTGTAAGCGTGAGGGAGTAACTGCCTGCGGTCAGGTTGTTGCGATTGGATTGGCTACTATTGTTCTCCCATTTAAAACTATACCCGGGGGTTCCACCCATCCCTGCAACAGCAATGGCCCCGTCGGCACTGTTGAAGCAATTGGGTGTGGTGAGCAAATGCTGGATCTGGAGGGCTGGGGGAGCTACCAATTCCAGATTAGGAATGATCTGCTGGCAGTTGCCTCCAGTTACCGTTACAGAGTAAATGCCAGGGGCTAGTCCGGTGAGTTGGTTGGTAGTGGCTGCCCCGGAGCTCCATTGGTAGCTGAGACCTGTTCCGGAGGCATTGATGGTAATACTTCCAGTGCTATTGGTGCATTTTGGAGCAGAGAGGCTGACGGACTGGACGGTGAAAAGGGGCCCATTTACCAAAATTGGAGGCGTTTTCAGACTGCAACCCCATTGGTCGCTGATCGTGACATGGTATCCTCCTTGGGTTAAGTTGGAGAGGGTGGTGCCACCTGATCCAACTCCGGTTAAGGTCCCGGCACTGAAATTGGGTCCAGACCATTGGAAGGTAAAGGGAGCTACCCCGTCCAGAGGCTGAAGGCTGATACTTCCGTTGTTGCCGCCACAAAAACTAACTGTCACCACCGGCCCAATATTGGCTTGCGTGATGCTTGGGAGTACCTGTAGTTGAATGGTATCGCTGGCGCTACAACCAAATGGATCGGTAACGGTGATGGAGTAGGGGACAGTCAACGGAGAGGTTTGTGTGTTATTCGCCTGAAATTGGATTTGGGGAAATGTTCCTCCGGTGCTCCACTGGTATTGAACGGCCGTCGGTGATTGGGCGCTCAGGGCTACGGTAGCGCCCCGGCAGACCGTCAGGCTATCGCCGTTTGTAATCTGGACCGATGGATTGGCTCGTACTTTTAGTAAAATAGGTAGATGGTTGCTACAGCCTTCGTTGGTGGTTTTCAGGGCAAAAATCAAACTGTCACTGTTTACAATCAGTTGGTTTGGAAGTAAATTGCCGACGTTGGCAGGCAATGCACTGTGAAAACGGATGGATCCGGTGGTTTGTTGAAGGTCGTTGATGATCAGACTTTGGAGGCTTAGGCTACTGCCAGGGCAAGTAAGGGGTTGGGAACCAAGCACTAACGCTGGTTTTTCCAATACCAAAATGCTTCCACTGGTCCTTGCACTTGCACATCCTCCGTTGGTTATACTATCGAGTACCCATACAGTTTGGGTGCTCTGTACAGCGGGTATACTTAATTGAGGGCCGCTCGCAATAGGAGTTCCCCCGGATGCAGTATTGAACCAGTAATAGGTGCCTCGAGCCATCGGGTTTTGAACCGACAGCACAACAGTGTCGCCTTGGCAAACGGGCGCTATGGGGTTCAGAACGGGGGGGGCTAAAAAGAAGGCATCTTGGTTACCGTTGCAATTTTCATCGAGGCCGTTGCATGGAATCTCGGGTGCACCCGGATAAATAAAGCTCACCGCGTCGTTGCAATCACCTGGCACAGCGGTGTACCCGGCCGGGATGGCAGGCAGGCAAGAGATCAGGTACTGGGCGGTATTGCCGAAGCCATCTCCATCCAGGTCTTGGTAATAGGTATATTCGATGGAGGAGGCAGGGCTTGCCCCATAAAAATGCAGATTATCGATGGAGATATCGCCGAAGGCCCCAAAGGTGCCAACTGCCGTTAGTTGGAACAAGGCGGTTTTTTGATGGTAGGCGCTTAGGTCCACATAGGCCTTATGCCATTGTTTCCCTTGGTTGCCTGTCCAGCTTTTAATGGTTTGCCAAGTGGCACCGCCGTCCACACTCCCTTCCAAACTAAGGCGCCCCATTTGTCCAAGTTTGGTGTTCATGTAATACTCCATGGAGAAGTGACAGGGGCTTCCGGGCACCGCAAGAATGTCCAGACAACGAGTCCTGAGCACGGCTTTTTTACCATTGGCTCCTCCAGGACTGCAGGAGTTTCTGAAAAACAAATAGGATCCCGAACCTCCAGCGGGTGACTTTGGTCCAGAGGTGGGAAAATTAAGGCCTGCGCTGCTCCTGATTTTCCAATCAAAATCATCTCCCGCTGTGTTTTGCCAAATACCAGGAAGCGGACACCCTGTTTCGCAATCCAAGGAGCAATCCGATAAGGTGTTAAAATCCTCCAATAGTTGAGGCGGACAAGCGGTTTGAAATCGAAGAGGAGCGGAATAGACAAAAAAGCCCTCAGGACCACAGGCTACTCCTAAAAATACTTGGTAACTGCGCAGTGGTTCGAGGTCCTCCAATTGGACAGTCGTAGTTGCTGGAATCAGTACATTGCCTTCTCCCAGTTCCGGAATAAATCCCTCGGGGCCAACTACCAATCGAATGTCCTGGCCAGAAAGTCCACTCGGGTCCCAGATGACCGTGGCGCTCTCGAGACCTGTTTGTACCAGCTGGGGGGGCTGTGGAGAGGAGCAGGGAAGGGGCTCAAATACCAATTGTGCCAGTCGAAGCACACCGGTCTGGAGCAATTTTTGATCACAAAAAGTGAGTTCCCAGGTCCCATTGGGCGATTGACCGTTGTGAAACACCTGAAGCGAAGAGTCAGGCCGCCACTGTCCTGTAATATTATCCTCTTCTTTTGCATCTGACAAAGAGGGAAGGCTTGGGTCATCTTTCAGTTCGATGTAGGTCGAACAGCTATTTTGTTGATAAAAATTTCCAATGTTTCGATCGCCTTCTGAAAACGAAGCAATGATGCGACGTTGGGTGCCATCCGGACTTGTCAGCCAGCCTCGCAGTTCACCCCTGGAAGGGTGTTGGATGGCTAATCGTACGCCTTTTATCCGGACGTTGGTTCCAAGCGCTGTTCCGGGTGCCTGCCGCACCCGCCAGCGAATGCGGGTACAGGAGGTGTCCCTCAATGGAAGGTTGACGCAGGCTTGTCGATCGCTTAGGTCGGTCGTGAAAAAGTGAGCAGAGGACCAGATACTGTTTCCGCCTCCAAAGCAGCGGGCCCGCACCCGAAAGCGGTACAGCTGACCAGGAACCAGGTCGGTCACCAAGAAGGGGGGATCTGATACAGGCGTGTAGTTTGGTATTCCAGTAAACGGTTCAGAAGCGGGTCGTAATTCCACATCGTATAGGGTTGCTACATCCGTCCAGGTGAGCTCTGCACTGGTATCCGTTACAAAATTGGCAGATAATAATCCAGGGGCTACACAATTAGCCGAAAGCGGAACGGAAGCCCCCAACAGGAAAAAGCCAAAGATGCTTAGCAGGCCAAATATGTTCGTACGTTGGTAGAACAGGATAGTCATAAGTTACAACATAGAGGTAGCCCCAAAAGGATGCTTTTTTTTCGGCAGATAAAAGCAACCCTGTAAAGGCTAGTGTGGCTGTACCCTCTGTAAGTGCAGGTCCAGCAGGATTAATGAAGATGGATCAAGCGCGTGCTATTTCCCGTTTTCAGCCTATGGCCCTGCTGTCAAGAACAGATGTACATCCATAAAGCAGGGATTTTCACGCTACACACCGAGTTGCAATTATCGCGCCAACTAGGGTGCTTTTTCCGAACTTTTTTTAAAAACCAAAAAGGCTCCCTATTTGCCGGAGAGCCTTTTTTTTCTAGACAGCAATAAGCGACTTCGCCAATTAACGGTTTAGGTCCCAGTTGTACTCGTTATAGCTAATTTTTCGGGTTTTGAGCTCTTTTGGGTAGTACTTTCTTAGAAAGGTGTGGAGGTCTCCAAAATCAGCTGCATACCATTCAAAAATTTTGCTCAGCCGGAGTGGTTGGCCACTCAGCTGGTTGTATCTGGAGTGATTGATAAAATAGAAGGTGCGGGCTTCCAACTGTTGCTCTAGTTGGCTTGGTAAATAGGCTTGATGGAGGAGGGGCGGACAAGATTTGGCTGCGCAATTAAGGGCGAAATGGATACGGGGATCTGCCCATTTCTTGCGTAAAATTTCGTGTTCAATTTGATTCAAGCTGTACTTTTTACCGCCCAATGAAATGCGTTTTACGTCCCAGGTTTTGCCATTGTCTAGCTGGAGGATACTCTTGATGGGGTAATTTCGAACAATCAGGTCGAGGGTAAAGGCATTGTACGCATTGATCCAATAAGCCATCGAGGCCTCCCGCGGGGTGGAAGCTTCTGGCACATGTTTGGAAAGTTGCTGTAGATAGGCTTGAAGGCGGCTGTGCTCCCGTTGTAAACCATCGTATCGTACTTGGCCCTCGGAAGTAACGAATTGCTGCAGCAGGTCGTTAAAAGGGAGGTGAAGACTATCTGCAGCGGTAAACTGCTGAGCTGTCAACGGGCCATGCAGCGTCAGAAGGAGCAGGATCCAAATAGTATGTTTCATAGCACTATGACGAACGATCTAGTGATTCTGTTGTCTGAAGGCACTCATTTTTCATCTAGAAGTTGCAAAAGCTTTAGTGGACGGGTGGCAAAAACAAGAATCCCCATTTGACTCGTTTGTCAAATAGGGATCCTTTTTGTAATTTCACGAATGCGGCTTACTTGTTTAAACTGGTTTTTCGAGAAAATCAATGCCGAATACGTTTACCCGGCATGTCATTTGCAACTTACATCTAAAAGTCGTTGTGTATCAGATGATGCAAAGATGCATATTTGCTTTTCAATTTAACTAATTTTTGAAGAGCTTTTTTTTAATAATAGGAATTGTTTTTAGTTAAAAAATGTATTAAATAATTGATAATGAATATTTTGTTTTTTAAAAAAGAGGTCAAATTTTTTAAAAAAAATAAAATAAAAATTGCCTGTTATTCACTCAATACTTGTTTTAAAAGGTAAAAAGAAGGGTGAATCTCCGAGGCTGGATTCTATTTCTTATTTCCAGAATATCTTAAAAACAACCAGGTTGCTTTCCAGGGAGGGGCCCCGACTGACTATCCAAGCTTTTTTTGTCTCCTATCTTTGTCAGATTTTGAAAAAAGCCCTTTCCATAGCCCTGTGATTGGGGTGGTTTTGCTAACTTTGACAGCCAGAATTTACAACGAATTGCAGCTGCTGAGCTTACTCTTAGAGAGCAAAAAAGCGGGATGAATTCCCCTTTTTTTGTCCAAATTGACTAGAATTAGCGAGGGGCATGCACCTAAAACCCAACTTATTATGCGTATCTTATACCATCCGGACGTTTTGTTGCACCGTACAGGCGATCACCCGGAGTCGATTCATCGGTTGGATTATTTTCCGCCGATTCATCCGGTGGAGTCCGTTCCCGATGGCCAGTTATTTTTGGAGCTGTTTCATTCCTTTGATTACATTGAAAAAGTGCGTCTATATTCAGAGACCGGGCAACCCCTGGATGGGGATACCCTTACTTCTATTCACAGTTTTGAGGCGGCTACTGCAGCGGTTGGCTTAGCCATTCAGGCGATGGAAGAGCGTGCGTTCGCTTTGGTACGCCCCCCCGGGCACCATGCTTTTGCGGAAGAAGGCCACGGTTTTTGCCTGTTTAACAACATTGCAATTGCTACCCAAAAGGCCGTTCAGGACGGTAAACGCGTCTTGATTTTGGATATTGATGGCCATTTGGGGGATGGTACTATGGATTTTTTTTACAATACGGATCAAGTGCTATTTTGGTCCTTACACCAGTATCCGGCCTATCCGGGCAACGGTTATTCAAACGAAATTGGGGCAGGGAGGGGCCTATATTATACGATGAATACCCCCTTGCCACCTGGAAGCGGGGATGATATTTTTCTGCATGCGATTGATTATATGTGGCCGGTTGTAGAGCAGTTTGCGCCTGATTTAGTAGCCGTTTCTGCCGGTTTTGACGCACATCAGTTTGATCCTATGTTGCAATTAAACGCTAGCGGTCATTTTTTCTACAAAGTGGGTCGAAGGTTAACTGAACAATTTCCCGGAAAGGTTTTTGCGGTGCTCGAGGGAGGGTACAATCCGGAGGAGCTGCCCAAATGCGTGTTTAATTTTGTGGCTGGGGTCAATTTGGAGGAAATGCCTTATCCAGAGACCGGCACCACTTCAGGTTTGAGGCTGTGGGAGACCTATGAGATGCATCTACACACAGCGGCAGGTGCTTTATCCAGACATTGGAAATTTTAACCTATGAAAGACCTGTTAGACCGTTTTTTTCAGCCTAAAACCATCGCGGTTTATGGTGCTACCGATAAGCCTGGCAAGGTAGGTCAGGCGGTCATCCACAACTTGGCCTCCTTCGGGGGGCAGGTTTTTCCCGTTAATCCTCGGTACTCAAAGGTCAACGGGCTCCAATGCTATAAAAACACCAGTAAACTTCCTTTGGTGCCTGACCTGGCGATTGTGGCTACGCCAGCCGATACAGTGGTGGGCCTGATTGCAGACTTTGGAGCGAAGAGTATCCGCTGCGCCTTGATTCTATCGACCGGTTTTAAGGAGGCAGGACCGGAAGGGGAGCAGCGGTTCCGCGACCTGCGGCATGCTGCCAAGGAGCATCAAGTGCGGATTATTGGACCGAATTGTATGGGACTTCTTACCCCTTGGCTTTCGTTGAATGCTACCTTTTCGCCTGCCCTGCCCCCGGCAGGACGGGTAGCGTTTATTTCCCAAAGTGGAGCAATTGGCTCCGCCATCCTGGATTGGGCGGCCAGTAAACAGGTCGGCTTTAGCTATTTCGCTTCCGTGGGCTCGATGGCCGATATTGGCTTCGAAGAATTGATTGATTATTTTGCTTCAGACTCCCGTACCGCCTGTATTCTAGTGTACATGGAGCGGTTGAAGGATGCCCGCCGGTTTATGAGCGCCGCCCGCTCTTTCGCTCGTTCCAAACCGATTGTAATCCTCAAACCAGGAGATAGCCTGGAAGGGGCTCGGGCGGTGATGTCCCATACAGGCTCCCTCGCCGGAAATGATGCAGCCTATGACGCAGCCTTTAAACGGGCCGGCGTAATCAGGGTACAAAGTGTCCAGCAACTCTTCGACTGCACCCAGGCACTGGCTTCCCAGCCACTTCCAACAGGCAATCGACTGGCGATTGTTACCAATGCGGGCGGTCCAGCCATCCTGGCTACTGATGCATTGATTCGGGGCGGTGGACAAATGGCAAAGTTGAGTCCCGAAACACTGGAAGAGCTCCGCTCCAAGCTATCGCCCACAGCCAGCATCCACAATCCTGTAGATGTACTGGCCGATGCAGGAGTCGAAGAGTTTCGAACCGCACTTCGGGGTTGTTTGTATGATCCCGGAGTCGATGCCGTGCTGGTAGTTCTAACGGCACAGAGTGTGACCGATCCTGCTCAGGTGGCTCAAATGGTCGTCGCAGAGTCAAAGTTGGTGCGTACCAAGCCTGTTTATGCCTCCTGGATGGGAATGAACTCTGTGAAGGCCGGCCGCGAAGTGCTGGAAACCGGAAAAATTCCTTGGTTTCCATTCCCCGAGCGCGCAGTGGACTTGTTTATCCGGATGGCCAGCTACCGCCAAAACCTGGAGATGCTCTACGAAACACCGGAGGATTTACCCATTGAATTTCCAGGAATCCGAAGGGAGGATGCCCGGGCTATAATCGCAGAAGCCCAGCAAAAAGGTATCACCAACTTAAATGAATTCCAAAGCAAACAATTGCTGTCTTGCTATGGCATCCCGGTAAATGCGAGCCGGTTTGCAAGCTCGGAAGACGAAGCCGTTCAGCATGCCTTGGAAATTGGCTTTCCAGTGGTCCTTAAAATTGAATCTCCCGATATCTGGCATAAATCGGATGTAGGAGGTGTTGTCCTCAATATCCTGGACGAAAAACAACTCCGGCAACAATACCCCTTGTTGATGGAAACGGTAAAACGCCAGCGCCCGGATGCCCGACTCACCGGAGTTTTGATCGACAATATGATGAAGGTCGAGCAGGAGGTACTCATCGGATCGGTCAAGGATCCCACTTTTGGCCCCGTGATTGTCTTCGGTATGGGCGGTACGGCGGCCGAAATTTGGAGGGATCGAACCATCGGTTTGCCACCCTTAAACAGGGCTCTGGCTCGGCACCTGGTGCAAGGTGCTCAGGTGTACAAATTGCTCCGGGGCTTCCGCAACCTGCCCCCGGCACCGGTAGAACAACTGGAAGAAGTACTTTGCCGCTTTGCCTATCTGCTGATGGATTGTCCAGATATACGAGAAGTGGACATTAACCCATTTGCCATGAACGCACAGGGTGGGGTAGCATTGGATGCCGCGATTACCTTGGAGCGGCGCCCCTCACTTCAGCGCGACCGTTGCGCGCATCTTTGTATCTTGCCTTATCCTAGTCAATGGATGCGAGAAGTGCAGCTTCGCAATGGCCAGCAAGTGTTGCTGCGCCCCATCCGTCCAGAAGACGAGGTAATGGAGGCCGAAATGGTGCGGGAGACCTCTCGCGACAGCCTATACTTCCGCTTTTTTGGGGCAGCACCGGGCATTAACCACCAGTTTTTATCGCGGATGACCAATATAGACTACGACCGGGAGATGGCCCTTGTGGCAGAAATAAAGCAGGATGGACGCACCAAAATCATTGGGGTAGTACGAATTGTCGGGGATGGATGGCGGGATACCGCTGAATATGCGATTTTAGTGGCAGACCAGTGGCATGGACAAGGTCTCGGCGGATTGTTGACTGATTTTATTATTGAAATCGCCCGGGAACAAGGCTATCGGGCCATCACCGCTTCTTATCTCAAAAGCAATGGTAACATGCGCCGGTTGTTTATTCGAAAAAACTTTCAGCCTGCCGGTAGTGATGAGGATGCCAATTTTGTGGAATTGATCTTGTAAACCGGGTACAGAAATAGCCTGGATATTATCCTCTTCAGCTACCTTTGACGACTTTGGACAAAAGATAGGATGAACAAGCTGCTAATGATGGCCATTCGTTGGCTGGGCTGGGCCGTTCTCACTGCGGTATTGGCAGGGGTTTCTTCTGCCTTGTTTTTGTTAGGGCTGGATGAGGTCACCCATACCCGCTTAGCCCATCCTTGGCTACTGTATGGGCTTCCTTTGGTGGGTTTTTCGATTGGATGGGCGTACCATTATTGGGCAGGGGATGCAGTAAAAGGCAATAACCTGCTATTGGAGGAATACCACCAGCCGAAACAACGAATTCCTGCGCGCATGGCGCCTTTTATTTTGTTGAGTACCTTGGCTACCCATTTGGTGGGCGGTTCTGCTGGCAGAGAGGGTACCGCCGTTCAGCTGGGAGCCTCTCTGTCTGATCAGTTAGGCCGTTGGGTTCGGCTGGATGGGGACGACCGGAAGTTGTTGTTACTGATGGGAATCAGCGCTGGTTTTTCGGCTGTCTTTGGAACCCCTTTTGCCGGGGCTATCTTTGCGGTGGAAGTCCTTCCTGCGGGCCGTTTTGGGTTAAAAGCGTTCTTGCCAGTTCTAGCAGCAGCTTTATTGGCCGATCAGGTATGCCTGCTGTTTCCAGTTCACCACAGTCACTATTCGATTGGTCCTTTGCCCTTGTGGACCCTGCAAACGGTTTTTTGGGTGGCTGCTTCCGGATTGCTGTTTGGATTTGCTGCACGGCTCTTTTCGTATGCTAGTCATTGGACCACCGCTTTTTCAACGGCCAGAATCCATTTTCCGCCTTATCGTCCTTTGGTTGGAGGTGTATTACTATTGCTATTGTTCCAATTATTCCCTTGGTCGACGTATTCTGGCCTGGGTATTCCGACTATACTAGCGGCTTTTGAACAGCCAATGGAGGGGCAGGTTTTTTTGATTAAGCTCGCATTGACGGCACTTACGTTGGGCTTTGGATTTAAGGGGGGAGAGGTCACGCCCTTATTTTTTATCGGAGCTACTCTGGGTAGTGCTTTATCGGCCTGGATTCCCTTGCCAACCGCCTTTCTGGCAGGACTTGGGTTTGTAGCCGTATTTGCCGGAGCCTCCAATACCCCGATTGCTTGTACCGTAATGGGGATGGAATTATTGGGGCCTGCAGCGGGGCCTTGGTTGGGCATTGCTGCACTGTTGGCTTTTCTTTTTTCGGGAAAAAAGGGGATTTATACCGCCCAACCGGTTGCAGCCATTAAATCAGAGGGGATTTCCTGGGTGAAAAAATACCTTAGGAATGCTGAAAACCCGAAATAGGTATCTGCCATTTTCCAAAAAAGAACGGAAGTTGGAACTCTGGGAGGTGCTGAATGTGTTGAAGGGATTTTATGTACTCACATTTAAGAACCAACCCAATGCATCGTATGAGTTCCTCTACTTTTCAACAGCTTGTCCAACAATTAAGTCAGTTGCCTGAACCATCCCCTTTGATTCAGTTACTACTAGGTATATTCCAGCTACAAGTTGAGATAGAACAGCTGGATCAGCAGCAATCGAAAGACATTATCTCCCAGCGAAAACTGGCCCAATACCGAGACCAATTATCCAATTTAAAAAAGGAGTACCACTCATTAGTCGAGAAAGTGAATGGGGGTAACGCGGAGTTTTTCCAAGGTCAGCTTCAAAAAGCAGTGGAAGAGCGGCAACGGTTTATGGAAGATCTTCAAAAGAATCCCAATTGGGGCAAGGCCTCCTTGCAGGGCACTTTTGAGGGAAAGGTTAAGTCTATTCAAGAACTCCTCCATTTAAAAGAAAAATACGGCAGCTTACCCTTGCTGGAGGAAATTGAGGACAATGAACAGGCTCTCTTGCGGTTGGTGGAGTTGGATAAGCAGTAATTAAAAAAAATCCCCGCCTGGCTCGTTTGTCAGGCGGGGATCGCGTATTTATTGCTTCATGAAAAGTCGAAAGTCTACTAGCGCTGGTGGTTTATGGTAGTGCGCCGAATTCGTTTATCCGGCGCACCACTCCCATCTACATCTAAAAGTCGTTGTGCGCTTTTGTGATACAAAGATCAGGGGAAAAACAGGCCCAAAAAAGGACAGTTTTTTATGCATTTCAACATTGAAAAATAGCTGTTTTTTAAACAGTAAAATTTTCAATAAATTGAATTTCAATATGTTGTGTTTGAGATTCTTGTTGTGAATTGACCTTTTTTTACATTTGGGAAGGGGCCTTGTCCCTTTTGCCGAAGCTATTTTTCTGTTTTTTGGATAAGAAATGGAACCCCAGAATATAATGGGTGTTTTCTCAGACAAAAGAGCGCTTCGCAAGGCGACAACTATATGTTGCTTTCTTTTTTCGGAAAAATATCTTGGATATTAATTAATAAATTGGAAGTCAAATTCTTGTACGTTTTTTCCAAATAAGGTGAGAGCTGAATCGCAAGCAGTATTTCCCCTCAACCCTCAAACCGTCTAAACCTTCCTTCATCCAATTTCCAAACCCCTTCCTCTTGGGTGCCAAGCCAGATGCTGCCTTGTTGGTCCTTGTAAAGGCAGAATAAGTGAATATTCTTGCCCCGAACTTGAACCGGAAAATGCTGAATTTTATTCCCATCGTATTTCCAAACCCCCTTCGAGTAGGTTGCAATCCATAGGTTCTGATCATTATCCGCTACAATAGATAAATACTCGTTCAGATCGCCGTCTTGCCATCCATCCAAGCTGCCAATGCTGGTTTGTCGGTCGTAAAAATGGAATCTCCCTGCCTCTATACCATCAAATACTTCATAAACATAGCTAGTATTGAACCAGAATCGCCCCAAAGCGTCTTCAGCGATGGAACGGACGCCATTGGAGGGGCCGTTATGTAATTCTGTTACGTCGGGTTCAGAAATCCAGTCAAACGACTTTCCATTGTATCGAAATGCTCCCAAGACTGCTGTTCCAAACCAGATATTTCCTTTTTTATCTTTATAATGGCAGTAAATATGGTAGGGATCTGGGCAATGTGGGCATTTGGAGACAACCTCTTCGCCAAGGGCAGTTTTGGGTACATCCAGGCTGTAAAGCCGCTTACCATCGTAGCGATAAACGTATCTAGTTTCTGTGTTTTTAAACCATAGGTCATCTGGACTCAAGCTCCAATCGCCTGGTATTGGGGTTAGTTGAACGAATCGTTTGCCATCATATCGGCACACACCTTTACTGGTATTGACAAATAGGTTACCCAGCTTATCTTCTTGTACTTCTTCGACTCGATTGCTAGACAGGCCATCCATTTCAGTAAAATGGGTGATGGTGTTTCCATCGTATTGGTACAAACCATCCTTCCAACTGCCAAACCAGTACCTGTTTTGCCTGTCTTGGTAGATTGCCATGATGTTACCACTCAGTTTGGAGTGGGTGGTATCCGTCTGGTTCTGTTCTGCAGAGGGCACAGCAGGGCTTAGTTGCTTTGTTTGTTGCCCAGTGCAGGAGGCGCAGAAGGGTAGGATTCCTATGAAAAATAGAATACTTAGTCTCAAGATAGAGCTGTTTAGCGATTATAAAGGTGGATAGCAAGCGCGGTACTGCAGCCTGCAGAAAGGCAGGTCCAATTTCCAGTTGATTGATGGTGGAATAGAAAGGGCAAATGGTGTCAACCGCCACAGCATTCAGGCTGTGGACCGCCCATTTGCCCTGTTCGAGTGGTATTATTTCTTTTTTACAGCGTATTTTTTCGTTCTTTTATCCTTTATGGGCCCTTTCCAATTGAGTCCGAAGCCGAAATCGTAGGTATTTCCTTGCCGGTCTTTATACGGGATCATATCATGTGGGACATCTTCTTTTTGTCGTTCGACAGTAGCCATATCTTTGGGCATTTGAAGGGGGAGCAGTCCGGAAGGGCTGACGGTCCCAGAAATAATATCCAATAACGCAGCGGTGGAGACCCCAAATTCTCCCAAAATGGCTTGGACTTCCGGTTCGAATTCGCCAAAGACCATAGGGTTGCTGATGCTGACGGCTACTACTACGGGTTTGTTTTTCATTGCTTTTTTGGTGTTCAGGATGGTGGATAGGTCTGGATACGAGTTAGAAACCGCCTTTTTACCTCTGTAACTCCGATTATTGATGGTTGGGTCAATGACGGGATCTCCGGCCGCGATACTCTTGGCCCGGGCGTCCTTGGCAATGTAGTCTTTTAGTTGGAGGCTGATGGGCAGGTAACCATTTCCTCCGGCTTCCCGGTCGGCTCGGCTGTACCCATTGCTGATTGGGCTTTTGATGAAGACCAATGCAAAATCGGCGGCGGCGGGGTCTTCCGTTACCTCGAAGTATTTTCGGACGATGTCCAGGTTGACAGGGTATTCTGTTTTTTCGGGCGTGGGCATTCCGAAGAAATTGAATCCGGCTGGGGTAGTGCGTTGAGGGATATACACCTTTTTACCTTTAGCGAGGGGTAAAGTTTGGGCCTCATTTTTGAGAAGGACGATTGATTTTAGTTGCGCTTCGTAACCAGCTTTCACCCAATCTGCTTGGCCGACGGTCTGATTGGACAGGGCAGGGTCGAGATAGGGGTTTTCGAACAAGCCAGTTCGGAACAGGTTGAGGAGCAGGCGTTGAGCGGAGCGTTCAAAGCGTGCCCGCATGGCGGAGGCGCCGTATTTTTGGACACCCATTTCATAGGCTTCCAGGATGGGGCCCGCTGCATTATTACCGCCGAATTGGTCCATCCCCGCTTCGATGGCTTTAAGGTGGCGTTCGGCCAGGGTTAATTGTTCGACCCCCCATGGTTTGCCCATGAATACATCTGGTTTTGGGCCCTCGTCACCGGTGATCAGCCAGTCCGTGCACACTACTCCTTCGTAATGGTATGTATTGCGGAGTAGGTCTTGGATGATGTATTTGCTAAAGCCGTTTCCGACATTTTCGCCGTATTTTTTATCTTGGTTGTAAGAGATCGTGTAATAAGGCATGACAGCGGAGGCTGATTTCGTTGAGCCATCCAGCTGGAAGGCACCTTCGGTGAAAGGTCTCAGGTGGGTATTGAAGTTGCGTCCAGGGTACACTGCAAATTTTCCATAGGCGAAGTGGCCATCTCGGCCTCCCTCTTCGGGGCCTCCGCCTGGCCAGTGTTTGACCATGGCGTTAACACTTCCATTGCCCCAACCATTGTAGGCGGGAAGGGCTTTTTCGGGAGTTTGAAATCCATCCACGTAGGCTTTTGCCAGGTCGATCGCCAGCGAAGGGTCTTCTCCGAAGGTACCGATGAAACGGTTCCAGCGGGGTTCAGTGGCAAGGTCAATTTGGGGGGAAAGGGCGGTGGTGATGCCCAAAGCTCGGTATTCCTTGGCTGCGATAGCGGCAAATTGGCGGGTAATAGAGGGGTCGAACGTAGCGGCCAGTCCGAGTTGTTCTGGCCATTGGGAGATGGTTCCTCCTGAACCAGCGTTGTATTCTGCGTCCTTGTTGGCACCATGGCGCGGGTCGGAGCTATTATTAGCCGGGATACCAAATCCGATGCTTTCTGCGATTTCTTGAACGTTATTATTCCAGGTTGCCGCTATGGAAGGGCTCTTGACCGAGGTCATCAGAATATGCCGAAGATGGTCTTTGTTTAGGAACTCCAGCTGCTGATCAGTCAGGTCCGACGGAGCCGCCCCGCTTTGGCTGAACGGTTTTCCTTGGTAGGTGCCAGAAAAATAGCCCTGTTCGGCAGCGGGAATAGATTGGTGCTTGGAATACAGCATTAAGCCAGCTATTTCGGCGATGGAAAGTCGGGCAGCGAGGTCCTTAGCACGGTCGTCCACGTTGGCTCTCCAATCCTCGTAAAGATCGAGCGCTCCATTTTTATTTAAATCCTTGAACGGTAGGCCATCGACATAGATCAATTGCACGCCCGATTGACTGGAATAGCCCAGTGTGATCTGATCATTCGCTTTTACCACCTTGATGGATCCCATTTGACCTTGGAGTGGTAGGGAAGCAAAGAGCAAAAAAGAAAAAAGACTGAAAGTTGTGGTTCTGAAAATCATCATGTTGTACGGGAAGCAAAGGTGAATGGAAAATTTTCAGGAAAAATGGGCCTTAAAAAGGAGCAATCCCCGCCCGACACGATTGTCAAGCGAGGACCGCCTTGTATGTGTACTTCTTTGTTTGAGTAGGAAATTCCGCCTGTTTCAGTTTGGGGACGCGCCGTGTTCGTTTACCCGGCGCGCCCTTTCCAAATCTACATCTAAAAGTCGATAAACGGCTTTATGCTGCAAAGATGAAACACGGTGATCCGGTATTTTCAGACAAAAATGCAGAGTTATTTAGGTCTTATTTTAGATAAAAAGATTCTAATTTTTTATCTAAAGCATTGTAAAACAATTTAATAAAATTTATAAATACGCATACCTTTAACCTCTAATTGATCCGGTTTGATCTCTTTTGCCACTTTCAATCAACCGAGGCGAAATACTAAACAGAAACAGGATCCAATTCATAAGAGAAAGCAAAGTAAAAAGTAACAGAATGCCCGCTCAAAAAGGTCAAGAACAAACCCCCACTAACAACCCCCATTAACTATTAACCATTAAAAAAGGCCCTCCGCCTGACTCGTTTGTCAAGCATAAGGGCCCTATTATCTCTACAATCTTTAAAGTACGGAAGGTGCCTTGAGTCTTGGAGACGCGCCGGATTCATTTACCCGGCGCGCCCTTTCCAAATCTACATCTAAAAGTCGATAAACGGCTTTGTGCTGCAAAGATGAAACAGGGGCTAAGCGGCAGGGCAGACAACTTTGGGGTGAAAAGAGAAAGGAAAATTAACATTAAAAATGCTTTGTTTTTTATTTAAAATAATAATAATCAATTAATTGTGAAAATAAAAAAAGGCTAAATTGTTAAAATTGGTTTGCATATTTGACTCTTTTTACCCTAAATAAATAGAAAAAAAAGGGTATATATAAGTGGCTGGGCGCTTTTCTTCCCTCGATCTCGGACATTTTTTACTTTTTATTAATATCTCAATGGCCTTTTCCAATCACTTCAAACGTCCGATCAATCCGGTTTCCTGACTGGTCCACCACCGCAATTCGGTGTTTCCCAACCCCGGGTTGAAGTGCGATTTGATGAAAGGTTTGAGTAGACCCCACGTACTGGTCGTCCAAGTGCCAATGCAGGGTCGTTTCAGGCTCCCGGTGGGCCGCCTTGAAGATCACACTGCTTAACTGGCCATCTACTTCCACCGGTATAAACAGTTGTGCATTTTTTCTTGGGTATAGGAGTCGGAGCGGTGATCGCTGATCTGTTTGATCCGTTACGGCACAACCGGGCAGGTAAGGTGGAGGAGGTACATAGTTAGGGTTTTTGCCTCGGTAATAATATTCTTGTCCAGCATCCAGGACCAACCACGGCTGGTGAATCATTTGTTCGGGAGGACAGCAGCTACTGTTGACTTGAAATTGCCTACTCGGATCTAGGTGCAACAGCTGGTGGAATGAACAGACTGTTGTGTGCCGTCCGTTGATAGGACTCCAAAGGGTATCTGCTTCGCAGTCAGGTCCTGCCCGGTAACCGCTTTGTTTGCAAACAGCCAAGGGAATCATGTTGTCGTAAGGGGGGGCAAACCAATCATCTCCGCCAGGTAGAAGCCTAAATACTTCAAAAAGAACCGGAGCGGCCATTTCAATGCCGATCAGGCCTGGTCGTCCTTCACCGTCGGCATTCCCTACCCAGATCCCAACGGCATAGCGGGCGTTGACGCCCACTGCCCAGGCATCCCGAAACCCAAAACTGGTGCCTGTTTTCCAAGCAATGCGCTGGTTGGAGCGAAAAAGTTCCCATTCTCCGGCGCTGTTGGGCCGTTCCACCTCTTCCATCGCCAAAAAACTATGCCATATTGCACCTGGAGAAAGTAGGTGATCGCTTGGTATCCACTGCTCAACTTCTGTTTTTTTAGGCGGCTTCCTGGAAAGTAAGAAACGGGGTGGCCTGAAATCTTGTTGGCTCACCAAGCCGTTGCGATCGTAAAAAGCGGCCAGCCTTCGGGCCATGCAGGCATAACTGTTGGTGACTTCCAGCAGGCTAGCCTCCCCGCCCCCTAAAATCAAGGATAATCCATAATGGCTAGCAGGTCGTTTAAAGGTCGTTAAGCCCAACTGCTTGAGCTCGTAATGAAATTTATCCAGCCCGTGCTGGCGGAGTAGGTTGACAAACGGAATGTTTAAAGAGCGAATCAGCGCCATTCGGGCGCTCACCACGCCATCATAGGTCTCTCGGTAGTTTTCCGGTTTGTATTGTCCAAATTGGGTAGGGATATCTTCCAGCAAGGAATTGGGCAGGATATCTCCGCTCTGTAAACTCCAGGCATACAAATAAGGCTTGAGAATACTTCCCGTACTTCTGGGTGCACGAACCATATCTACCGAGGCTCCATGCTCAGGACCTGCATCCGGTGCGTTGCCAACATAGGCTAGGACCTCTCCGGTGGCTACCTCCATTATAATTGCTGCGATATTGTGTACTTCATTGCCTCGGTAAAGCGCATGCCGTCGGCGGAGCAGTTCGATCAGAGGAAGTTGGAGCTCGCTGGATAGGGTCGTGTGGTGAACCGCTGCATCCGATGACGCGGACAGGTGACTCTTTTGAAGAAAGTCAGACAGGTGCGGTGCCCACTGTGGGAGGGCTAAGGGCTTTTCTGGTAGCGGTTCCTCTGTGGCCAATTCAAATTCAAGATCGGTCAAGACCCCTTTTTTCAACAGTTTGCCGAGCAATCGATTTCGCTTTTGCAACAGTTGTTCTCTGCCTTTACCGGGATGTAGTAATCCGGGGCTGTTGGGCAGCACCGCTAGTAAAGCGGCCTCCGCCCAAGAGAGGGAAGCCGGCTTTTTCCCAAAAAAACGCCAAGACGCTGCTTCTATGCCTACCACGTTTCCGCCAAAGGGTGCAAAGGAGGCATAGTACCTCAAAATGGTCTTTTTTCGGTAGGTCAATTCCAATCGGGTAGCCATCCAAACTTCAATTATTTTTTGCCAAAAATTGCGGGGTGGATGATTGCGTGCCAATCGAATGACCTGCATGCTAAGGGTGCTGCCCCCGTTGACAATCCTTCCTGCCCGTAGGTTGGTGTAAGCCGCCCGAAAAAGGCTGACTGGGTTGACTCCAGGGTGGTAATAAAAGTGTTTATCCTCAAAAAGGAGCACAGCTTCCACGTATTTGGAGGGAAGTGAGTCCGCCATTGGGAATCGCCACTGCTCATCGGAGGCTATTTTTGCGGTTAATAAGCTCCCCTCACGGTCCAATAGTACCGTGCTAATAGGCTGATCAAACAAAGGGTCAGGGAGACAAAAAAGCCAACTCAGCAAGGCCCCGGCGAGAAGAAAGGTTCGAATTCGTGCATTCAAAACCCATTTCAAATAATGTTGAGAGCGATCAGCAAGCCACCGCAAGGAGCGCAAGGGCATAAATAAAGTCGTAGTTAAGGGTATTAAAGACCAAAATTACCGGATATTTTTACTAATTTGTTAATGGTTTGTAGTGTAGGAAACTTTTTTTCAATAAAATGCATTATAGAATGAGTTGTTTTAATCAGGATACCGGATAAGTCTTCTATATTTGTTGCCTGACCGGATTCGGTTGGCTTTAATAAATTCCTTACCGTATCACGAGGGCTTGTTAGCTCTACCAGAAGGTTTAAATCTGCCTGATTAATCAAAAAATGCAACACTTTTGACCAGTAAATAAAACCCAAAACAGAACAGAGATGCGTCAGTTAAAAATTGCTCACAAAATTACCGCTCGGGAAAGCCTCGCTCTGGATAAATACTTGGTGGAGATTAGTAAAATCCCATTAATAGGTCCTGAAGAGGAAGCAGAGCTGGCTCGTCGTATCCGTCAGGGAGATGAAAAAGCCTTGGAGCGACTCACCCAGTCTAACCTTCGATTTGTGGTGTCCGTTGCTAAGCAGTACCAAAACCAGGGTTTGTCGCTCTCCGATTTGATCAATGAAGGCAATGTCGGTTTGATTAAGGCCGCTCGGCGCTTTGATGAAACGAAGGGATTCAAATTTATTTCATACGCAGTCTGGTGGATTCGCCAATGCATTTTACAGGCAATCGTAGAAAATAGCCGTATCGTTCGGATTCCAACCAGCAAAGCTAGTTCCTACAACAAGGTCAATGACAAAGTAATTGAGCTTATGCAGGCCTTCGAACGGGAACCTACCGATGATGAATTGGCAGAGGCTCTTGACCTAACCCCCAGGGAGGTGGAAAATATGATCCGCAGCAATATCCGCCACGTTTCGCTGGATGCACCAGTCGGAAATGCAGAGGACAATGAGGCAACCATGCTGGATCTAATGGTACCCGAACAAGTGGGAAGCCCAGATAATCAGCTTATGTCTCAATCCCTCCGGGATGAGGTGGCCGAAGGATTGTCGCACTTGGGTACTCGTGAACGGGATGTGCTCTCCGCTTACTTCGGGCTGAACGGCCAAACAGTGATGTCGCTCGATGAAATTGGAGAATTTTATGGACTTTCCAGAGAAAGGGTTCGGCAAGTTCGCGATCGGGCCCTGAGCAGGCTGCGCAGCCGCGCAGCGGAAGGACTAAAAGCGTATTTGGGATAAATAAGCAACACTAATAAAGGTTTAAGTAAAAAAACCGCAGGTAGAGTGATCTGCCTGCGGTTTTTTCAATTGGGAACTGTTCATTACCTACTTTACAAGGGTTTAATCAGCGGTTGATAAATGCTCAATAGTTGTTGGTTGATTGCATCTCCTCCATCTAAGTTGCTGGAGGCAAATAATTCAGGTTGATAATTTTGCTCTAACAACTGCTCGACGGCAGCTATGACGGTAGCCTGTAAAAGCAGGGCCCCTAGGCTGGTTGAGGTGGCTCCGATGGAGCGGTTAATTTCCGGAAGAAACAGGGAGGCGTCTCCCACGCAACCCTGATTATCCAATACGACATCCGCGAGCTCGTATAATTTTTTCCCGGAGGAATGTCGGGAGGCTTGGGATTCGGAGTGAGTTCGATTGGTCAGGGCAATTACTTTCATACCTTTTTTATGGGCCGCAAATACCATTTCAATGATAACTTGGTTCCGGCCAGAATTAGAAGCAATCAAAAGGCAGTCGTTCTCGCAGCAAGGATACCGGTTTAAAATAAGCTCTGCATAACCTTCCAATCGTTCCATATCGGTACTTTTCACCGCACCGTTGTGAAGCATCAAGGCATCCTCCAAGATGGGATAGACCCGCGCTAAACCACCAGCCCGGTAAAATAATTCTTCGGCCATCATGTGGGAATGGCCGGTTCCAAACGTGTACAAATATCCCTGCCGCAGGAGACTGCTGGCAATAAGTGCTCCTGCTTTCTCAATTTGGGGCAGCTGCGTTTCCAGTACTCTTTGGATGAGTTGCTGGAGTTGCTCGATGTAGGTTTTTGCTTTGTTCATAGGCGTGTGGACCGTTGGGTGTTGATTTTTGGGAACTGTATAGGTAGTTTATCGAGCTATTTCTCTCAGCTGTTCCATCAAAAGAGGGCCTGCAGCTGGGTCAATCGACCTGGATAGCAGGTATTCGGTATGTGGAAGTGGTTGTTGAGGGTTAAAAAAATTGGGTGATAGCAGGTATCCTAGGGCATCCATCCCCAATCCAATCACCATTTTAGGGCCTTTTTGTCTCATCAACGCTTTCGTTTCGAGTGAATGCACCGGAGTGGTTTCCCCAGGATGAGTAGCAAATTGAACGTTCCCAATTGAAAACCAAGCGATTTCAGTCCTGACACTGTCCGTGATGGGCCGATCCAGCACTCCCAGGGCCGCTAATTGTTTAAATCCAGGATTAGAGACGGGCAACTGAATTAGCTTGCTTTTATAGCGAATAATGGCTGAATCCAGCGGTCGACTGTTTTTCAATAATTTCAGTCCGGTGTCAGCCAGTTCTCTGCCTCTTTTTTCCGCTGCAGCAAAGGTCTTTTCTTCGAATTCCGGTTGAACCCATCCTCCGATGGCTCCCTGAAGAAACAAATTGACACCTCCAAGTTGCTCATCCATTTGCTTATATACACCAGCCACATAATCCGCAGATACCCAGTCAGATGCATTATCAAGAAAGGTTGGATGACAGGCAAAGTTCAATAGGCTGGCAATTGAATTTCCATTCCGATCGATGAATTGGAGCAGGGCAATGCTTCGATCTATCGAAGTGGTATCGGAAATATTGACCACCCAAGAATCGCCATAAGTTCCTTCCGAACAGACGGCCGTTGCTTTTTGTTGGTTGGCTAAGGCCTGCACCACCGTTTCAACGGCTTTTTTTACCAAAGCATTTTGGTAACTGGTATCCACACCGGAGGTCCATGGATTGGGTCCCCATAGGCCGACTACATCTGGACCTGAATGGGTATGGGTGGAGGCAATAACCAAGCGGCTAGGTTCCAGGTCGGTCATAGGAATTGCAGCGGCTACCCCTTTCCGGATGGCAAGCAAGGTTGGATGAAGCAGCCCAATACAATCAGCAGTGATTAGGGCAATTCGGGTTTTTCCATCCGAAATGACCACTGTTTTGAGGTATAAGGAATCGTGCACTCCCGTAAAGGTCCGGCCGTTGGCATCCCCGGCAATGCAAGCACCCAGTGGTGGTGTAATGTTCGCCACTGCCGTGCCGACCAAGAATTCCGGAGGAGGTGCAGCGTTTTGGCAGCTTAAAAACCCAATAAGATAGCTGAGGAGCCAACAATGGAATAAAGAATGAGCGGACATTTGCTGATTTAGATCAATTGTGATGGTTAATTTACCACTTAAGACAGAAAAAACGTAGTTGCCGCATCATAGGGTCCAGCTTTTGCTTCCACGTCCAGCCCGATTAAAGGCCCTGACTTTGATAGTTCCAGCATTAAGTAAGACGGGCTCCAAGTAGGGTGTGGAGGCAGGACCTGGCTCGGAGCCATCGGTAGTGTACCGGATAATAAGTCCAGGGAAAGCGGTGTTGGCAGAAAAAAGTCCATTTTCAAAGATAGCTCCCGGTGCCGGTATCCGGTAATTCCAACTGCCAAAGTAGGTGTCTAGTTTGGGGAATTCCCGCTGCCCGATTCTGTTTGCCAATTCGCTCCAGCCTTCCAGGATGGCTTTATTCCGTTTTGGGAGGCTGTGCTCTTCTTCCCAGGCGGGTGCTTTTGACCATGCTTTTTCCGCGAAAGCAAACAATTTGGGGGCTAAGTAGTATTCCAACATAGTGGGGCCTTTCACAGTCTCTGACCAAAGCTGGGCTTGTAAACCCTGGATTTTGGGGCGGTTCTCTGGTCGTAGCCGTTCCTTACCCGGGAAGGACTGTTCGTTGGTGCCCAGACGTCCGAATGCATCAAAATGGGCGGTTTTAAAAACATCAAAAGGGGCCATCACATAAGGGTCTATGGCATCCTGGAAGCCTCCCCAGTACAGACCAGGTTCTGTAGGATCGATGGAGTAGGCTAAGTCAAAATACAGGTTGGTTACATTGCAGAGCACAACCGGATACCCCGCATTAGCGATTCGGTAGCCCAAATCAATGTTGTCATCTGTATTGTCCCAGACCAAGGGTAGAATGCGTTTTCCGACAAACGATGTATTGACTACTGCTTTCCCTTTGCTGTCTTTATTTAACACGATTTCTTCCCAGCCCGAAATTTGCACCTGGTACTTTTCGAGAACGGGCAAGATGTTTTCCAAAAAATAGCCTTGTAATTGCCGGTAATCGCTCAAATGAGGTAAGGATTTCAGGAGTTCAGCGCATCTTGGCGATTGGGTCCAGGCTCCATTAGGGACCTCATCCCCGCCGGTATTGAAAGTGGTCATTTTCAAACCAGCTTCTTCATACATTTGGCTGATGTCCCGAACCACCGTTTCATAAAAATGATAGACGGAAGGTAAAGCCACACACACAATATTATCTTGGTAGAGTTGGGCGGATCGGTAGACCGAAGCATCTTCCGGGTCTATTAATCGGAATTCCTGGGCTTTAACTGTGTCTTTTTTGGCCAAATAATGCTGATACCTCGTTTCCATTGATTGAATGGCAGCGCGTGCATGGCTTGGGAAACAAACTTCCGGAATTACTTCTATGTGGTGCTGGTGGGCATAGCGAAGGATTTCTTTAAACTCCTCCCGGCTGAAATACCCGGAACCGTAGTTGCCAGAAGCGTCCGGGAAGGGACCGGAACCGTAAGACGGTGGAAGGCAATTAGACGTTGGGGCCTTGTGTCCTCGTTTTCCTCCGACCTCTGTGAGTTCGGGTAGCCCTTTGATTGCCAGCCTCCAGCCTTCATCCTCGGTCATTCGAAGGTTTAGTTTATTTATTTTATAAAGGGCTAAAAGGTCAATGAGTTTCAGTACGGCCTCTTTTTTCTGAAAATTACGGGCAATATCGAGTAAGAAGCCGCGGTAGGCAAACCTTGGGGCATCTTGTATTTCTACCGATTGAATTTTCCATTCACCGGGGCCGCTATCGGCTAATACAAGGGATAACAAGCTTTGAATTCCGTAGAAGACCCCTGCGGCATCGCTTCCGGTTATCTGAATGCCGCTATCAGGCCCTGCCATCAGCTGATACGCTTCGCTGGATATCCCGTTTACGGTAATGGGGCTGTTTTGGAGCTGAATGGAAAAAGGGCCTGTCACCCTTCCTTTGGTCGTGGAAAACAATTGCCCGGTTATTTTCTGGAGCCCCCGTTGTAGTTGCTTCGCTTCGTTCTCCAACCCCACCGTGTAACCGATCTGGGTTCGAGGGTCCAGCCAAACAATGCCTTCACCGTCTTTTATACTGAACGGGCTGGGGGTTATTTTTCCAACTGCGCTTAAGGGTAAAGTAGAAATAGCCAAGTTCCGCTGGTATTCGTTGGAAGGGTTTGGTACCAAGGCACGGAGCTCAGGGTTGGGAAACAGGGCTTCTAAGTTGCTTAACGGAAGGGCTTCAAATCGGTAGGGTAAAACTACCTGCTCATTAGAACCGTTTTTTTCAACAAAATAGGCGCCATCTGGGCGGTCTCGTTCTTTAATCATGGCACCCATGTATCGATACCGAAACCGGAGGCTGTCGCCAGGAGCAATCTGAAAGTCAGGTCCAGGGCGAAACTGATAAAGGTCTCCATTGAGGTGAACCACCTCGCCCTTCATGGAATCGGGCATCGGCAGTCCAGGCAAGACGGTCGTTTGATTAAAGTACAAACTCCAATTTGAACCCGATAGAGCTTGCTTTCCGTGGTTGACAAACCGAAATTCAGCCTGACATTCCTCCTCTGATGTGTTTTGAATCAATTCCCAAACAATCGATACCGATTGGAGGATGGAGCTTGGGTGCTGCCTTGAGGGGGAACAAGAGAGCAGCAAACAAGTGGCAAAAAAAGCGGCCCAACTAGCCTGGATAGGAGGGGAGGCGCAGTATTCCATAGCTGAAAATAAATTTGTACGAAGATAAATGGGGAAATCGAAGACCCAAGATACTATTATTCGGCAAACAAAAACAGAATGGAATAAACGGATTTATTGTGGTTAAGATGGACGGTAGTCTAATTGATAGGTTGTCAGATAGTTAAACAACCCGAAGCCCATTGGAAACCGGCTCGTCTGCGGAAAGCAGTACGACTCCATTTTCGGTTTCTATCCCAAGCACGAGTACCTCGGAAGAAAAGTGCGCAATTTGCTTGGGAGGGAAATTCACGACTGCCAGCACCTGCTTTCCCAACAGCTGTTGGGTGTCGTATTTTTGGGTGATTTGTGCGCTGCTTCTTTTAATTCCGATTTCTGGACCAAAATCAATATGGAGTTGCCAAGCTGGTTTTTTGGCTTTGGGAAAGGGAAATACTTCCAAAACGGTCCCGATCCGGATGTCTATTTTAGCAAAATCTGCTGGTTGAATCACTTAAGTTATCCCTCTGTTTTTTCGATAGGTTTCGGAGCACTGCTGCGGCGTTCCATCATTCGAATTTTACATCCAACAGTTTTGGTGGTAGAAGGGGTAGGCTCATCTCCTTCCAGCAGCGCGTGGATAGCTTCCTCCACATACCGTTTAGTCACTTTATGGGAAGCTTCCGCATTGTCGTCGATGGTACCCATGTAGCGCACGTGCCGCAGGCTGTCTAACACAAATACGTGAGGGGTGCGGTCAGCTCCATACATTGGAAACACCTGTTGAAGGGAGTCAGAAAGGTAAGGAAACGGAAATTTTTTTAGACGGGCCCGTTTTTTGATCGCCTCCATATTGTCCAAAGGATTGATTTCTGGAGCGTTTGGATTAATGGCAATCAATGGGAATCCTCGGTCCGCAAATTTGCGGTGAAGGGCGATAAGGCGGTCTTCGTATGCTTCTGCGTAGGGGCAATGATTGCTGGTAAAGACAATGATAAACCCCTTCGCAGAAGGATAATCCTCTAACCCGATGGTGCGCCCATCGTAATTCCTTAATTGGAAGCTTTGTGCTACATCACCAATAGCATAGCCTTCCGGATAATTAAAATCGGTTGTCGGATTGGCGGGAGGACTGTTGAATTTAGATAAAACAACAGCGCAAAATGCCAGGAGGGTAACCGACGGGAGTGTGACTTTCATGTCTTCAGTACAGGGAGAAGAAGGTGAAAAATCGGATTAAAGAGAGAGATTAAAAGTCCTGCGAAAAAGAGGCAGGCGCACGTTTAGATGTAGATGTTATTTAAATGAAATAGCGTGATATAAAAAAATTATCGTTTACGTTTTGCAATAAGCAGATCCACCGGTGATAAATGAGGCAGTACGAACTGCTCCAATCCATCAAAACTGTTGAATTCTTGTTGGTGAGGGACTTTTTTGCCGTCTTTTATAATCATCGTAAACGGAAGTCCTCCATCCCAATCTGGGCTTACCTTAGGGATCCAAGAATCGGCGTCCTGATCTGCCAATACCAATACCTTGGAGCTCAAATGGTGTTTTTCCAGAAAAGGCTCCAACCGTTGCTTGAGCTGATGCCGAAAATCCAAGTTTACCAGCACCACCTTCAGTTGGCGGTCTGCGTATTTTTGTTGTAGAGAATCTAAAAGGGGGATTTCCTGAACACAGGGAGCGCAATAAGTAGCCCAAAAGTTGACCACTAGGGTAGTTTCTTCGTGTCTGTTCAACAGCGTAGATAGGTCGTCGTAGGTGTCCAGAACCTTGTAGGAGGGACTCTGA
Source organism: Chitinophagales bacterium (assembly GCA_046316495.1). Taxonomy (GTDB): domain Bacteria; phylum Bacteroidota; class Bacteroidia; order Chitinophagales; family Saprospiraceae; genus M3007. Next base: position 39,052 of record JBKDAM010000076.1, on the reverse strand, counting down.
GCTTGGACTGCAGGGGCATACCAACACAACAACAACAATAAAACCGTAGATGGGCTAAAAACGCGCATGATTACAAATGAAAGTCTTCTAAAATAAAGACCATGCAAGAAACGGCATTTAAGCCGTTAGTTGGTTAACATTTAACATATATTTTGTAAAAAAATAGTGCCTGTACTGAAAAATATTCAGAACAGGCACTAAATCAATTAATTATAAATATGAATTAAGCCTCTACAAGGGGAGGATTAACAATGCTTTGATCCACCAAAATCCGTCCGCAATGCTCACAAGCAATGATCTTTTTATGAAGGCATACTTCCAGTTGCACTTGAGGTGGTATCCTGTTAAAGCAGCCGCCACAAGCGTCGCGGTCGACGGTCACAACCGCCAAACCATTCCGGTACGTGGTCCGAGTTTTATCATAGGCTTTCAACAAGCGATCTTCAATCCCCACACGGGCTTGGTCGCTGTGGGCCTTTAATTTTGCTTCTTCCTGGTTGGTTTTCTCAATAATGCCATTGAGCTCCTGCTTTTTGGTATCCAGGTCTTGTTGACGAGCAGTAAATTTTGCTTCTGCCAGCGTCAGGCTTTCTTTTTTCTGATCGAGAACAGCTTTGGCTTCCTTTGTTTTTTTGGTAGCCAACTCGATATCTAATTTTGCATTATCGATTTCTCTTTGAAGCGCTTCGTATTCGCGGTTATTTTTGACCTCCTCGATCTGCTTCTGGTATTTCTTAAGGTTGGCTTCTGTATCCTTTCCAAAAGCCTGTAGGCGAGATACTTCTCCTTCCGCCTCTTTCACAGTAGCCTTTAGACGCTTGATTCGGGTATCCAAACCCGCTAATTCGTCTTCCAGATCGGCTACCTCCATGGGTAGTTCCCCTTTCAAGATTTTTATTTCGTCCAGCTGGGAGTCAACTTGCTGGAGATTCCACAGTTTCTGAAGTTTTTCAGCGATGGATAATTCTGCCATAATTAATTGATTGTCAAAGGTAATTGACCGGATTGGTATTATGTTCGGTCAAATTGAGCGCAAAATTAGGGTATTTTTCCCAAATAATATCATATAAAAGCGGAATCGTGTATTGTTCGCTCTCAAAATGTCCAATATCCGCAATGACCAACCGATTTTCTGCATCAAAAAATTCATGGTACTTAAAATCTGCTGTTATGTAAATATCAGCGCGTTGTGCCAGTGCAAAAGGCAAAAAGCTACTTCCTGCTCCACCGCAGACCGCCACTCGTTGAATGGGCTTGTTCAGCAATTGAGTGTGGCGGACGCAGCCCGCCTTCATTTTTTCTTTTACTTGTTGTAAAAAAAGGCGTTCCTCTACTGGATTCGGCAGCTGCCCAATTACCCCAGCGCCTACTTGATCGAGTCCTGGTTTGGGCACGAGTACCTGCAGCTGTTCTAACCCGAGCTGAAGCGCGATTCGTTCATTGACTCCTCGATACAGGACATTATCCAAATTGGTATGAATCGCATAAATGGCCACCTTGTTTTGAATCGCGTGGATGATGGTTCTTTCTACGTAATTGTTCCCGTTAAAACGCTTCAACCCTTTAAAAACGATCGGGTGGTGGGCAATAATTAAGTTACAACCTTTTTGTAGCGCTTCGTCTACGATGCATTCAAGGGCGTCTAGGCAGAAAAGGATTCCGGTCACTTCTGTTTCCGGGTGCCCCACAAGTAATCCGGAATTATCATACGATTCCTGGTACTGCGGGGGAGCGATGGCTTCTAGGAGTTGGGTGATCTCGTTTATCTTCATGTTGAGGGTAGTATTCTTGTTATGATCTTTTTCGGAAACGGTTGGGTGGCTTAGAGGTCAGTCTTGTTGGTGGCTGAAGCACCCTAGATCATCGTTTTTTTGTCATCTTTGGTAAATAGTTCGGGCCGCTTTCATTAAAACGCTGCAAATCCAATGCCATCATCGTACCTTTGCAACGTCTAACCTTTAAATTGTTTGTTATGACCGCATTCTCTTTTTCCCTATTGCTTTTTTTAGGCAATCTCGGTGCAACCGAAATTATATTGATCTTTTTAGTGGTGCTCCTTTTGTTTGGAGGCCAAAAAATTCCTGAGCTAATGCGTGGTTTAGGCCGTGGTATCCGCGAGTTTAACAATGCCAAGAACTCAGTGGAAGACGAAATTCGCCAGGGAATTCGCGACGCCGAAAAGAAAAATATCGAGAAATAATTCTTTCAGGCGCCGCGTTGTTCCTTAACGAGGCGCCTGAGTTTCTCCTTTTTCTAGAGTATAAAACCGAATCGCCGAGGGGTGTTGAGCGCTGTGGTACACTCGATGTTCAGCTCTTATGAAGTCCTCATCACTGCATTCGTAAATATTTACAAACTGTTGTGGGTTCCGGTCTACCAAAGGAAACCAGCTGCTTTGAATCTGAATCATCATCCGGTGCCCAGGTAAAAAGGTATGCGCAATGTCCGGTAATTCAAATCGAACCCTCGCGGCTTCTCCCGGTACGAAGGGTTCGGGCTCTTCGAAACTGTTTCGGAATCTTCCTCGCATCACTTCTCCTCTTACTAACATTTGGTACCCACCCATTGGCACTCCATTTTCCACAGCAGAGAGGGTATCGGGAAAGACATCAATCACTTTCACCACCCAATCGGCATCGGTCCCACTGGTACTTACCCACAAATCGGCTATAATTGGCCCCGTGGCGGTTATGGGTTTTTCCAGCACCGGAGTACTGTAGGTCAATACATCTGGCCTTCTACTGGCAAATCGCTGGTCGTCCGTCATATATTCCCGGGTTCTACGAAGGTGAACGTCCTCAGTATAGGGGACTGGATGAGCTGGATCGCTTAGGTACTCATGGAATGCTTCCGTTGTTTTGTCGGGCTTTTGTAGTGAAATTTGATGGTTTTCTCTTAGATAATAGGCTGTCTCCTTCGCCTGCGCTGGAGGCCAGGCGGGGTACTGAGTCCATTGGTTGCTCCCGGTTTCAAAGACAGTAACGTCGTCCAGGGTCACCTGTCCTTTTCCTTTTAAGTAATATTCGAAAAAAGGGAATTCCATTTCTCGAGCATAATAATCGCTGGTTTCCACTCCGAAATGTACATTTCCCAGGCGGTCTCCTTTGCCCCTTGCCCAACCGCCATGGACCCAAGGCCCCATAATGAGGCGGTTGGAAACCTTGGCGCTGTTCTGTCGCTCAATAGCTTTGTAGACTTGCCAGGCCCCAAAACAATCTTCTGCATCGAATAGGCCTCCCACGGTCAGGACTGCAGCTTGTACCTCCTTTAAATGCGGCCTTGGATTGCGCGCCTGCCACCATTCATCGTAGTTGGGGTGCGCCACTAAGTCATTCCAAAAAGGAATTCCCCCTTTTAGATACTGCTCATTAAAATTCCGTAAAGCGCCGGTGCGCAAGTAAAATTCATAGTTGTCGGGTGTTTTCCAATCCTGAAATCCAGGCTGCCCCTGTGTGGTAGGTTTAGGTCGCGGTTTTCCAAACCCGGAATAAAACGAGAAGGCGTCCATCAGCATAAATGCTCCGTTATGGTGAAAATCATCGCCAATAAACCAGTCGGTGACAGGCGCCTGCGGGGAAACGGCTTTGATCGCGGGGTGCTTCGCCAAAATAGCCATGGTGGAGTAGAATCCAGGGTAGGAAATCCCGTAAACCCCTACGTTTCCGTTATCGTTTGAGAGGTGCTCCAGTAGCCAGTCCACCGTATCATAGGTATCGGTTGCTTCATCAATGGCTGGCTGTTCTTTTTTGGCTTTTCCCCCTTTTTTGACAGGCTCTGTGGTGGAGGTGGGCTGGTAAGGTCGGACATCCACAAATTCTCCTTCACTCATATATCGGCCCCGAACGTCCTGATTCACAAAAATGTAGCCTTCTTTGGCTAGGTACTTATTTTGAAACTGTGCCGGGAATTGATCTGCACCATAGGGCCCAGAGGAATAGGGCGTTCGTTTCATTAAAATAGGATAGGTTTTGCTGGTATCCTTTGGCGTATAAATAGCGGTAAACAATCGGATTCCATCCCGCATTGGGATCATCACCTCTTGCTTGTTGTAATGGGTACGCACCCAGTCGGCCGATTCCTCGTTTTGACCGAAAAGAAGGCCTGTTAATAGCAAACAGAGGGCAGAAAGGCCAAGTTTTAGAGCATGTTTCATAGTTGACAGAGCAAGTAGTTAGTGGACATCTAATCAAGATTTGGGTATTTCAGGATTGATCAAGCTTGTTTCTTTTCAAAATAATAGTCCAGTGAGTACTTTCCTGCCCCGATTAAATAGGTACAAACGGAGGCAAGGAAAAATAGCAGAGCGTGCTCTTTTTCCTTAAAAGGATCTTCCCAGTGGACATAAAAAGCGGCAATGAGCATGGTGAAGGCCATTAGAGCTGCCGAGAAACGGGTGAAAAGACCCACCACCAGTAAGAGCGCTCCGAGGACTTCAGCAAAGACCGTCAATGCCAGGGAATTATGAATCCCAACCCCTAATGGATCTGGAAAATTTCCAAACTCCTGACTGAACAAGCGGTTCCATTTGGATATCCCATGGTTGAGTAGCATCAGGGCACCAAAACTAGCCCGAAGAATCAGTGCTGCCAGGTCGATTGACCAAGAATGCAGTGGGGAAGCTCCCAGAATGAATTTTAAAACAGGTTTAAACATAGACATCGGTGAAAATTAAGTGGGCAAAAGAAACACTTATCTACCAAAGTCTGCTACACTTTGTTCAAATTTTTCGGGGTATTACGGGTAACTCCCTTCAAAAGTCTGTTTAAAATGGGCTTAGAATGTGCCCTGAGCATCAAAGTTGTTTTGTCGGTACGGCACTTTCAAGAATTGGAAGGTGCCCGGGCGGGCTTGAATCGTAAAGAAGTAAGTACCCCTCGTAGGCTGCCAGCTAAGGCTCATTTCCCAACAATGCAAGTCGCGGGAAATGCCTAAATCCGGGTAAACGAACTGCTTTGCTTTAAAGTCGTAGGAGATGTTGCTTATATTGACCGTCCACTTGGAGGAGACAGGAATATTACCTCGTATCGCCAGGTTGTGCTGACCGATTAAGAAGGTGTCCCGGTTGGTTCCAGGCACATATTGACGCTCATAGGAGATGTAATGGGTGAGGCTGAACTTGTCGAACCAACCCAATAGATCATCGGGAGCTTGTCGGCCGGCAGGCCGGGTGCTGCCGGGTGGCCCCCCTTCGGAGGGAGTCTCTTTTCGGGCTTCTTCAACCATTTTTCGGATTTGATTGACGGTAAATCCGGTGTTGAGCCGAACTCCAAATCGATCCAGACGGAGCAATTTTCCGTTCTGCTGAAGGGCAAATTCGTTGATTCTTCTTCCCTGGTTATTTAAAACGTAAGGATCAAAGCCTAGCTGCCAGTTGAGTGTACTGATGCCTTTAAACAAACGGAATACCCCGTTAGTGCCCACGGTACTCCAGCGCAGGGTATCGGCAGAAAAGTTGTAGTTGCCGGAAAAATTGAGGTTATCAAAGATCTTGGTTTTTCGCCCCTTACCGGTGGTATCTCTCTTTGAGAAGTGTTTGATTTCCAGTACATTAAGGAGGCTATAGCTAAGTACCATACTTCGGGCAGAGGTAGAAGGTCGGCCATAAATACCCTCATCAAAAATACTATACCGCCTTGGGTTGCTGAAGCCTGGTCGGGAAGAAGTTTCCACTTCGCGGAAGAAAAAATCATTTTGGGAGTAGTCGGGTCCGAAACCAATGCTAGCGGAGGGGGTAATTTTATGGCGGATGCCTTTCAGCCAGCCTTTTTTGAATTGGACGGTACCAAATACGGAAGTGCTGGCGCTAACGCCTGCATTGAAGTTGCGGTACTGGTAGAAGCCATATTTGCGAATCAGGGTATCTCGGCCCCATTTACTGGCATTACTATCTACCTCAATTCCAATGATTTCTCCATTTTGGCGAATGGTATCGTAGACGAGGGTGGGGGTGGGGTCGAACTCTCGGCTCACAATGTAGGGGTACCAGCTTTCGTCGTAGCTTATATTGGGGGTAATATTGATGAATTTCAGGAGTTTGAAGTTAACATCTGAATTGGCCTTGTGCTGCATGCCGGCCTTGGTGTTTTGTAGGGTTTGGCGGGTAAACAACAGGGTGTCTGGGACATCCGTAAAGCTATTTTTGAACTGGGAATTGTAGGTAAGGCTTATTTTTTCAAACCATTTTTCGCTCCCCACTCTGTTTTTTTGTTTGAAGGGGTAAATTCGCTGGAGGGTGAAGGTCGCCTCTGGGAGGGTGACATTCATTTTTCGGGTACCTGTATTTTGGGTGTGTGTAAAGGCCACCGAGACCTGATAGGGTTTACCAGGGAAGGTTTTATTGTAGCTGAGGTTGGAGCTCAGCTGGTTTTGATAGACGCTGTTGAAGTCATTTCGGTTTCGGTTTTGGTCGCGATTCGTTTCGATATTTACCGACCCCCCGAATTTCCGGGAGGGGTGTGCACGAGCATCTTGTTGGTGGTTTATCCGCAGTCCAAAGGACGGAAAGGCTACTTTTTCAGCCCGTTCATTTTCTCGGATACGGCGGTTGTACCTTATTTGGAAGCTACCAGTGCTTTGGTAAATGTAGTTGTAGTTGAGGTTGCCGGATACTCCGAAGCTACCATTCACGAAGGCGTTGAACAGCAGTTTGGCGTCCATGTGGTCGTTAATAGGCTGGTACCATCCAAAGTCCTGCAAACCGAGTCCTTCCACCTCTGCGAAGTTGAAGTCTTGCGGGATAATTACGCCGGCTTTTCGGTTTTTGGTGATGGGATAGAAGCCAAAAGGGAGCACAAAAGGAGTTGGAATCCCCGCGAGTTCCAGGTTGGAAATGCCCGTTACCACGAGTTTGTTGGGGATTACTTTTAATTTTTGAGTTCGGATTCCGAAGTGAGGATGTGCTGCGTTGCAGGTGGTAATGAGGGCATTTTGATTGTAAATGGTATTTTGAGCGGTGGTATCTGTCCCTGGTGCGCCGATGAATTTTGCTTTTTCACCCAAAACATAGAGGTCTTGTTGTTGGGTTCGGGCCTCGTAGATAATTCCTTTTTTGGATTTAAAATTATATCGGATTTTACCAGCTGTGAAAGCTTGGTCTTTATCCTTGAACTCGGGTAGTTCCACCAACATTCCACTTGAATCTTGAAACGAGGTGGCCAAGATTTCGTTCACTTGGTAGTCCAGCAAAATATAGCCCGCTTTGATCTCCAAGGTGGTATAAGTTACAGAAGCAGAACCATAGAGATGGACCTGTCGTTTTGCTACATCGAACCACATAGAGTCTTTGGCGGCATATTTCACTTCATCGCTTAAGGCATCATTGGAGATAGGAATCTGGGATAGATCTACGACCGCAACGCTCGAGTCAGCGGGAGGCAAGGTGTCGGTCGAGATGGCCGCTGTTTTTCCTGCTGCTGAGAGGGAGTCAGACGGCAGGTTAGGGTTTTGAGCATACGAGAGACTCCAGCAGGAGAGGTACGCCAGAATACCGAAAAAATAGCGGGTCATTGGTATAGTAAAAAGGATAAATGCTGCGTTAATGGGGGTGATTCTCTGTAGTTCTGTGGAAAAGAACGATATTTGCACCCACCAAACAATTGCTTTATGCCACAAAAGTCCGTTATCCGAACGATGCTAGCGCTTTTTGCGTGGCTTTTTTTACAAAACTTTAACGTTGTCCCTGAAAAACAGCCTGAAACAACTACTTCCTACCGCCTTCGGAAGGTGGTTTTGGACGCAGGCCATGGAGGGAAAGACCCTGGTTGTATTGGTGTCAGCAAAACCTACGAAAAGGACAACACCCTTGCGATTGTACTAGCCTTGGGTGCAAAAATTAAGGCGGCCTACCCTGATGTAGAGGTAATTTACACCCGCGATTCCGATGTGTTTGTAGAGTTGAAAGAGCGGGCTGCTATTGCCAATCGAAACAATGCCGATTTGTTTATCAGTGTACATTGTAATGCTATCTCAAAGGCAAGTACGGAAGGCGCTGAAACGTATGTAATGGGCTTGCACACCGCTGCAGAGAACTTGGAGGTAGCCAAGCGAGAGAATGCTTCCATTTTTTTGGAGGATAACTACCGTAAAAATTACGAGGGGTATGACCCTAACAGCCCGGAAGCCCACATATTAGGCAGTGTCTGGCAGGGATTTTACCTCGAACAAAGTATTCTGCTTGCCCAGCAAATCCAATATTTTTCTAATAAAGTTGCTAAAAGGATTGATAGAGGAGTCAAACAAGCTGGATTCCTGGTTTTAAGGGAAACCGCCATGCCTTCTATATTAATTGAAGCGGGGTACATGACAAACAAGCAGGAAGATGCGTACCTTTACTCCGAAATAGGAAGGCAAGAAATAGCGGAAGCTATTTTCCAAGGGTTTGAAGCCTACAAATCTCAGATGGAAGATAAGTCGGCCTCCAAAGGAAGTGTGAAAAAACGGCCCCCATCCGAAAATCCATTCGCTGAGCGCCCAGTTGTGGCGGTTAAGTCGGAGAGCGGGTACATTATTCACTTGCTCAGTTGGCCTAGCAAGTTGGACAAAGAGGCGGGAAAGTTGGCTCTATTGGCCGATGTAAAGGAGGAGCAAACATCCTCCGAATTCCGTTACTACTTGGGTACCTACCGAAGTAAAGAGGAGGCAGAAAAAGTGCTGTCGGAGGTCAAAAACCTCGGATTTAGAACAGCAAAAGTGATGAGCAGGTAAGGTTTAGATATCAATTGCAGTAACATAAGAATTAAATTTAGAATATATTTTATAACCATAACCATCGTCTTGTTAATTGGCTTTACTGCCGGAGGTTGAGGTCAGAGTTGAGGACCATTGAACGGTTTTCGTTTCTTTTTGAATGCCTTCTCTTGCTTTGCTACCAAACCAGTTCGATGTTAGCTTTTGTATCAATTATACATGTTAAAGATCCGGAACGAAACTAAAGTTGGAATTCTGACGATTGCTGCCTTGGCTGCGGCCATTTGGGGATATAAGTTCCTGAAAGGGGTGAATATTCTTACCTCCTCTCAGACGTTTTATGTAAAATACGAGAATGTGGACCAATTGCGGCCTTCTGCCCCTATTTTTATCAGCGGTCTGCAGGTAGGTATGGTCAAAGATATTTATGTGGATGAAGCAGACGACAAGTCCTTGATAGTTGTGTTGAATGTGGAAAAAAATGTACAAATCCCTAAGGATGCCACCGCTGCCATTATTGGTCTGACGTTAATGGGTGGTAAGGCTATTGAATTAGTGATTCCACATCCTTGCGATGGAGAAGGTTGTGCTGAAAGTGGGGACTACCTCAAAGGAGAAACCAGGTCTATTGCCCAAAGTCTTTTGGGAGATCCTGCTCAACTAGATCCTTACACGGAAAAAATTAAAGCTGTCTTTGACTCCATCGCTAATCCGAACGATCCAGATGGGCTGGGCCCTTCCATGCGCGCATTGGAAACGTCTTTGATCAATATTGCTCAAGCAACCACCAAATTGAATCGATTAATGGATGCCAGCGCTGGAAATCTTTCCGCAACGGTGGGGAATGCAGCAGAGATCACCAAAAATTTGCGCAACAGCAACAAAGAAATTTCTGAGGTGTTGGCAAATTTATCGGCAGTGAGTGCTCAGTTAAAAAACGCAAATTTAGATGCAACTGCTAAATCAGCTACCGTTGCCATCGATTCTGTGATTGTGGCTGTCAGCTCCCTTCGAAATACCCTAAAAGCTACTGAAAAAACCATACAAAAGGTAGATACCCTCGCTCAACATTTGTCAGATGGTCAAGGCTCCATCGGCAAATTGCTGACCGACGAGGAGTTGTACACCAATTTGGCCCGAACTACCCGCCACTTGGCATTGCTGGAACAGGATATTCGCCTTAATCCGAAGCGATACACCACCCTGAAGCTGAAAGTATTCGGGAAAAATAAAACAAAAGGCTATGTTTCCCCCATTGAGGATCCTGCCTACCAACTGTTGATTGACAGTTTGGAGCGGGACTATAATCAGAAGGTGATGGGAAAACAATAGGCCCAACCCTTGCTTGTCGTAAGATAAGCGACTAAAGTGTCATTTCCTAACCAGATTTATAAATGTCCACCACCACCAAAAAAAGTCCTGAAATTAAACCAAACGCAAACCGCATAATTACCCTGGATGAGTTCATCATCCGCTCCGAAAAAGATTTTGAGTTCGCGACGGGCGAACTGACAGGGCTGCTTCGAGATATTGGAGTTGCCGCCAAAATTGTGAATCGGGAGGTCAATAAGGCGGGTCTAGTTAGCATTGTGGGGGAGGCCGATGGAGCCTCTAACACCTCTGGTGACACCCAGCAGAAGCTGGATGTGTATGCCAATGAAAAGCTAATTGAATGCCTTCAAAATTCTGGGGAATGCTGCGCGATTGCATCGGAAGAAAACGACGATATTCAGTTGATTCCTAAGGTTGGAAGCAAACAAAGCCATTATGTGGTGTTATTTGACCCATTAGATGGTTCCTCTAACATCGATGTCAATGTGTCTGTCGGGACCATTTTTGCCATTTATCGTCGGAAGTCGCCTGCAGAGGGTCCTGCCCAATTAGAGGATTTTCTTCAGCCAGGAATTCGCCAAGTAGCGGCTGGCTATGTATTGTATGGTACATCCACCATTTTGGTCTACTCCACAGGGCGTGGCGTAAATGGCTTTACATTGGATCCCTCGATTGGAGAATTTTGTTTAAGCCATCGGAACATGCGGATTCCAGACAGTGGTAATTATTACTCGGTTAATCAGGGTTATTATTCCAAATTTGATCTGGAGATGCGGCGGTACATTGACCATTGTAGCGACCAAAATTATGGGCTCCGATACATAGGCAGTATGGTGAGTGATATCCACCGAATCCTTATTCAAGGGGGGATCTTTCTCTATCCAAGTACCCGTAAATTTCCAAAGGGGAAACTGCGGTTATTGTATGAATGTAATCCGCTGGCCTTTGTCGTTGAGCAGGCGGGGGGTAAGGCTGTCAATGCTCAGCTAAAACGTATATTAGACATCGAGCCAAAAGAGCTGCATCAACGAAGCACCATTGCGATTGGTTCTCCGGTATTGGTCGATGAGCTTAAAGCCTTTATCGAGCGGTACTCAGCGCTTCCTCTTTAACGCGGTAAATCCATATAAAAATAAAAAGCCCTGCTTGTCAACAAAGTAAGCAGGGCTTTTTTATTTTTATATGGAATAATCTATCGCGCTACTGTAACATCTCCTGCATAGACTTCCAGCCTTCCATCAGGGAATAGGATATTGGCTTTCCAGACAAAAACTCCTGGATTCACTGCGACGCCGCCTAGGTTTCCATCCCAACCCTGCGCAGGATTGTTGGGGCTGAGATGCTCGCCTTGCCACACTAAGTTGCCCCAGCGGTCAAAAATTTGCAATAGCTGAATTTCCAGGGCTCCACGGGTGAAGACCAAAAAACGATTGTTGTTGTCAGCACTTTCCGGGGTGAAAATATTCGGCGCATATACGTAACGGCGTTCATCTACCTCCACGCGGGTGCGTGCATTTGCTGTACAGCCATTTTGGTCTGTAATAGTTAGGAAGTACTCCGTCGTCTTCAGTGGACTTACCAATGGGCGCTCACAATCTTCACAATCTATATGGGTGCCAGGTGTCCAACTCCAAATCGCAATTTCAGAAGGTGCAGGATCGGTCTGGGGTACTAACTGTATGCTTTCGCCCTGCTCTATTCTGTAAACGGCTGGCAAAGTGACACTTGGAATAAAAGGCTCTTCTATCAGTACATTCTCCTCACTTGTACAACCAAAGGCATCCCGAATTACCAAGGTGTATTCCCCTGGCAGTAGTGCTTTTTGGGTAAGGGAGGAATAGCTAAGCCCTCCGTCAAAAGAGTACTGGGTAGAACTGAGGTTGCCGCTTGGTATTGGAACTATTTCCACCAGCCCCTGGGTATTCCGGCAATCGGGTTGCACGATGTCCAAATCGAATTCTGGAGGCGCCACCTCTATTACTTCAGCAACATCAGAAGAGGTACATCCGTTGGCAGGGTTAGTAACGAATAAGGTATACACCCCTGCCGCGTCCACAGTGGCAATACTGCTGTTCTGACCAGCGGAAATTGGTCCACCGGTCCATTGATAGGCCATACCCGGCAGACTGTTGCCCGTCAGGATAGGGTTTAATTGATTACAATGCAGTAAGGCATTTGGACCTGCATCCGCCGGAGGAGCGGTAATATCCTGCAATACCAGGGTGCTGGCAGTGCTGGTACAACCATTACTGAGGTTTGTTACTTGCAATTGATAGTTTCCAGGCAGCGCTACAGCTGGCTCCAAGGTAGTATTTCCGCTGACTATTTGCCCGTTGGTAGTGCTCCAAACAGGGCTAAACGTACCAGGAGGTAAGTTAAGCACGGAGGCAGATAGCGGTGAAAGTAGGTTGGTGCAGGTGAGAGTGGGGGCGGTAGTTATGCTAAGGAGAGGAGCAAGCTGGTCGAGTGCCACCATTACCGTTGTAGTCGCGGTACACCCATTGCTTGGGTCTGTCACCTGAAGCTGATAGTTTCCAGGGGCTCCAACCAATGGCTGGAGGCTGTTGGCTCCACTATTAATTTGCGGACCTGTCCAAAGATAGGTTCCCGGGGACGATCCAGTCCCGTTCAACGCGGGGCTTGTTTCAACGCAGGTAATTGTTGCATTGGGTACCGCGGTAGCAAGGGGTGGGGTTGTATTTTGTAAAACTTGTGTACTGGTGCTGGTGCTGCAACCGTTTTGTTGGTTGGTGACAAAAAGGGTATACGTTCCCGGCTGATTGACCGTAGGATTAAGTCCCTGGGTTCCTGACACCAATTGTCCGCCAATGGTACTCCAGCTACTGGTAAAATTGGCGCTGGGTTGTTGCACCTGGCCAACCAGGTTTAATTGTGTTTGAGTACAGGTCAGCGTGGACGGGGGTAGGATCGCGATAGCAGGTGCTAAGGTGTCTACAGAAACTATGGAAAAAGCGCTGGATTGACAGCCATTCACCGGGTTCGTAGCAGTGATGGTATAAGAGCCACCAGCACCAGTGACAATCTGCGGGCTATTAGCGCCACTCAGGATCAGCCCTGTTTGGGTAGTCCAGGTTACAAGCGTCCCCGAAGCAACTTGTGCGGTCAAACTTGGGGTGGGTTGAGAACAAGTTAGCTGCGCTCCTGCAGGTGCTTGGAGACTCGGTGGGGTGGTATTCTGTTGAACGGGAACGGAGGCAGTTGCTGTACAACCATTTTCGGTGCTGGTTACCAGGAGTTGGTACGTGCCTGGTTGACTAATCAAAATCGAAGGTTGGTTGGAGGCACCGATGATGGCTCCGCCATTACTGGCTTGCCAAAGATAGGTCACCGGACTATTAGCAGTTCCCTGTCCCTGGAGGTTCAGCTGATTATTGGTGCAGGTAAGGACGCCTGGAGTTTGAATGGATGCCGATGGCGCATTACTATCTTCCGAAATCTCTACATCATCTGAGCTGGAGCATCCATTTGAAGGGTTAGTAGCAATAAGTTGGTATGTGCCAGGCGCGGAAATGGTGGGTGATAAGGTGGTTGCTCCACCAATATTTATACCTGCGGGGCCAGTCCAGATTAATTGGGCACCCGCAGATGCTGTACCGCTCAGATTTAGACTAGTAATCTGACAATCTAGGGTGTCTGGATTGCCTGCATTGACAGAGGGGGCTACGATATCTTGCTGAACTAGGATACTTTGAACGGTGGTACAGCCTGTATTATTATCCGTTGCGATGACTTGGTAGGTACCAGGTGCGTTGACCAAAGCTGTAGTTGCCGTTCCTGGGTCCACCGCAAATTGGCCATTGGTGGTGGACCAATCGAGAAGAGCAGTATTGGTGTTGGCATTGATGGGTACTACCAAATTGGTACAGGTCAAAAGAGTCGTTGGAGCCAACTGTAAACTAGGCGCTGTCAGGTCTTCATCGACTGGAACAGAAAGTACGGTCACACAACCGTTGCCGGGATTCGTGATGATACATAGGTAGTTGCCGGGGGCGCCCACAGAAGGGCTGGAGGAGTTGGCTCCTTGTAAGAGCAATCCATTCATTGTGTCCCAGTTATAGGTAAAATTGCTGGCCGTATTGTCCAATTGAAGTTGTAGTGTAGTGTTAATACAATTGAGTACGGGGGGTAACACGGCACTCACAGGAGGGGCCTGCTGGTCCGAAACTACCTGAATGGTATCGCTTGCGCTGCAGCCATTGACTGGGTTAAGAACCTGTGCTATATAGGTTCCTGCACTTGTAACAGCGATAGAAGGCTCCGACGTAACAGGAGGTAATACTCCACCTTGTGTTTGCCACTGATAAAGGAAATTGCCAACTGAATCTGCATTTACAGTTAAAACTTGCATTGGATCTAAACAAGTGAGCGTTACATTCGGACCGCCAATGGCGGGCGGAGGCACCTGGTCGGCAACCACCGTTACTTCTCCGGTGGCGGTGCAACCGTTGCTTAGATTCGTTAGGGTAAGTTGGTAGTTGCCAGCAGACTGTACGATGGGGCTCAAGGTGTTGGTGCCGGATTGGTATTGTCCACCGTTAGAAGCAGACCAGTTGATGGACATGCCCGAGCTCGAATTGGTAGCATTTAGGACAATGGACGGGGATTGGCAATTGATTACTTCCGGTGGGGTTATGACTACTACGGGCAGACCAGCTTCTTGTTGGACCATCACAGAGTCGAGGGCTGAGCAGCCGTTGCTTGGATTCAAAACTTGGAGGGTATAAAACCCAGGAGCGCTAACGGAAGGGCTGGAGGTGGTATGACCAGCCACAATATTTCCAGAATGGGTCGACCAGAGCAGCTGTAGACTGGCTCCATTCCCGGTTGTTGCCTGAAGTTGAATGATGGGATCCGAGCATGTGAGGGTATCTGGAAATGCGATAGATAAAGTGGGGTGCAAGGTATCTTGAAGCACCACTGCCTGATCAGTGGAGGTACATCCATTGGCAGGGTTGGTTAATAATAGATGATAGGTCCCGGTAGAGAGGACTGTAGGGTTGGGCGAGTTCGCTCCGCCGGCAATTATGCCATTGTTGGTGGTCCACTCGTAGGTAAATCCTGGTCCACTACTGGAACCATTGCTGTTTAGAACGATTTGAAAGGTGGCACAATCAAGGGTGTCTGGGGCATTAGCGACAGCTGTGATCGCATTTGCATCCGAAAATACAGTGGTAGTGGCAGTGTCCCGGCAGGCATTCTGTTGGTTGAGGACCACCAGTGTATAGCTGCCTGCACTGTTTACAACTGGGTTGAGTGTATTCTCTCCGGATACCAAGCCTGGGCCGGACCATTGGTAGCTAAATAAGGGCCCTGTGGAAGATCCGGCTCCGGACAGGAGAACAGAATTTTGTACACAAGTAATACTATCGGGGGAAAGGGCAACGGCCGTTGGCGCCATAAAATTGGCGAGTACCAGAACACTATCTTGGCTTGAACAGCCGTTTGAGGGATTCGTTACTGTAAGACTATACATACCAGGAGCGCTGGTCTGAACTTGAGCTGCATTGGTAGGAGAAATAATTTGCCCACCGGTGGTGGACCATTGATACGTGAACCCAGCCGGTTGTAGGGAGGATGAAAGGTTGACCAAGCTGGTTGCACAATCAAAGGTATCGGGTGTTGGAATATCCAGGATGGGGAGGTTAATATTTGAAAACACCGATACTGTATCGATGGTAACACAGGAATTTGCGGTATTGGTCACGGCTAAGGCGTACACGCCGGGTCCATTGACCGTTGCATTCAAAGAATTTTGTCCGGACGCGATGTTTCCTCCAGAAACGGTTGACCAAAGGTAGGTAATTCCTGGTCCAACGGAGCTACCCAGGCCGGAGAGTACGGTGGTTGGCTGCAAGCAACTAAGTGTATCCACAGCTGTTGCTACAGCGTTGGGCGGATCAGTAGCTTCGAATACGGTAACTTCGGCGGTCGAAGTACAGCCTGTTGCAGTGTTCGTGACGGTTACGGTGTATTCACCGGGTTGGTTGACCGAACAGATTTTCTGATTGGCACCGCTGACGATGTTTCCGTTAAGGGTATTCCAGGCATAAGAAGCATTCCCTTGAGAGCTATTGGCGGTCAGGTTGACACTGCTGCCGCCGCATCCGAGGGGCTGTGGAGGAGTAATCCAAGCCAATAGGGGGGCGGATTGAGTTACCGTCACAGTAGCTGTTTTAGTGCATTCTATTTGACCATTATTAAAGGTTACCGTCAATACATAGGTACCGGCTGCATCCACCACTGGCATTAAGGTGTTGGCTCCGCTAACGATATTGCCATTGGGGCTGTCCCATTCGTAGGTAATATTAGGACCGGTAGAGCTACCGGTACCATTTAGGGTAATTTGTGCCCCTTCGCAAGGAATCAGTTGTGTAGAGGGGGATGCCACTGCGGCCAGGTTGATAACATGAGCCGTAACTGTATCGCGTACAACACATACTGGACTAAAGCTGATATCATCGAGCGCAAAGTCATTGCCACTGACTGCGGTATTTTGGTTTACAACGCAAATATTCGCTGATACATTGGCTCCACTGTTCCAAATCGCATAGAATTTCTGCCAAGTACACAATGCGGGTGAAAGGGCAAACGGTGTGCCCAGGTTTGTCCCATTTACCGAAAATTGAAGAATAGCTGGAGCGGCACCCACCAAGGAAGTGCCCCAAGCTGTAAAGGCATATTCGGTGTTCGGTTGGATGGAGACCGTTTGACACCATACATTTTGGTTTGGAGCGGCATTTCCATTGACCGCCATCATTTGACCGCCTCCAGAGGTGTGATCATTGCAGGCGGCAAAGTTGGAGTGAGCGGTGGAGGGATCTGCCAGAACATCGTAAACTCCTTCCGGCCATAAATTACCCGGTGAGTAAGTATAATTACTGGAAAAATTGGAGTTTCCAGACTCAAAATCCCCGTTATTAATGAGATTGATTTCCGTATTGACCGCTTTTACAGTTAATACATAGTTGGTGGTTTGGGTTACATTAACGGTGGGGCTTAGGGTCTGAATTCCGGTAAGACCCTGAGTAGGGGTCCAGGTAAAGTTCAGGTAATCACCATCGATGGAGCCTTGGAGTTGAGTTGGAGTTGGAGGGTTGCACAGATAAATATCCTCTCCTGCGCTTACAGTGATTGGGCACTGTGCGATTGCGGGTAGAGTAAAGAGTGCCGAAAGGGAAAAAAGAACTGATTGAAGTAAAATATGGTAAAAACGCCCCATGAATCTATAATTTGAAGGAATAAACGGCGAAAGATAGTTGTTTTCGATAACAATATCCCATTAATCGAAGAACACAATTTGGAAGTAGAATCTACCTCTAGCAAGAAGGTATTTTTGCAGTACCTTGCGGCGAAATGAAAAAGCAGGAAGAACAGCAACTTGAGGCGGCGGCGGTCGGGACTTTTCGGCTTAGCAGGCTAATTCTACCCATTGTTTTGGGTTTATCAGCGGTGGTTTATTTATTCTACACGCAGTTTGATCCGGAGCAGTTTGCCACGATCCAATGGGATAGTAGGGCATTTACCTGGGTGTTGGCTGCATTTCTACTCTTGTTGGTACGGCATTTATCGTATTCGATGCGATTAAGAGCGGTGACGGGTTCTGTTTTTTCTTGGAGAAAAGCGATTGAATTGGTCACTTTATGGGAGTTTAGCTCCTTATTGGCCCCTACGAGCAAAGGGGGCCCGGTTGTGGCCATGTATATATTCCCTAAGGAAGGGGTATCTGTTGGCAACACTGTTGCGGCCGTTTTTTACACTATATTGTTGGATACGGGTTTTTTTGTGTTTTTATTGCCGATTTTACTCGTGGCATACGGTCCCAACTTTTTATTTCCGGCTGATTTTCGGGCCAGTGGACTTGCAAGTGGTGCCTTTTTTTTTACGTACGGAGTAATGGCCAGTTACTGGCTTTTTTTGTTTGTATTGGTCTTTATCCGCCCATCGTGGACAACGGTAGTACTGGGTGCCTTGGGTCGACTTCCGTTTTTACGGCGTTGGAGAGCTAAGTTGGAGCGAGTGGGAATGGAAATCGCGATGGCCTCCCAGGGTTTACGAAAGGCGACCAAGGGTGTTCACTTGAGGGCACTTGTAGGTACCTTAGGTGCTTGGACCTGTAAATTTGCGATGATCAACTGTTTGATGGTAGCGGTGTTCCCTGAAGTTCCCCTGGATGGTTTCACACAACTCTTTGTGTATGCCCGAATGGTTGCCATGTTTATTATTATGACGTTCACTCCCACCCCAGGCGGTGCTGGATTGGCTGAAGTTGCCCTTCCCAGGTTTATTAGCGATTTCATGCCACTTTCGATTGGCTTAGTAGTGGCCTTGTTATGGAGGGGGATGGCTTATTACGGGTACCTATTAGCGGGAGCGATTGTTGCCCCCAACTGGATGAGAAAGAAAATAATTATTAATGGATAGGGGGGAAGGGTTAATCATTAATGGTTAATTGTTAATGGTTAATTTGGTTTTTGGGGAAGGTCCAGTCCAGTTTTTTTGATTTAACTAGTCAAATCCTGGGAATATTTACATAATTAGGGAATGTTCACAAAAGTGTGTCAAATATTTTGGGCGATTAAAACAATAAAATACAGTACTCAATATTGTATTCAATATAGTGCTCGGTTTTTAGAATTGTTAGCGGGTTCTTTCACATGTTGGGAAAAAGTTTTTTCAACAGCCGCCTCCCTTTATGGTAATCCCTTGTCCAACAATGTAATCCGAAACCATTAACCATTATTAATCGTCCATTTGCTCTTGTTCGCAACTTCTCATTCTACTTTATTGTTTTATCTTTGCGGGTAAAAGCAACCAGCATGGAGTGCCTATTGAAAACGATTTACGTACTTAATTAATTTTACTTTTTTTCATGCAAACAACTGTTAATCCGGCCGTTTGGCAGCAATTGCCGACCATTGTAAAGGCCTATCAACTTCCTGATAACAGAAAAGCTACGATGCAGGCCATCACTTCTTTTGGACCATTTCTTGCTATTTGGGTGGCGATGTATCTAATGATGGATGTGTCCATGTGGGCTACCATTTCATTAGGAATTGTGAATGCGTTTTTTTTAGTGCGTATTTTTATCATTCAACACGATTGTGGACACCAATCTTTTACCGCTTCAAGGAAGGCCAACGACATTATAGGCCAAGTGTGTAGTTATTTCACATTTATCCCTTACAGGTATTGGGCCAAAAGCCATAATTTTCATCACGGTCACAATGGTTTGTTGTGGGAACATCGTGATATTGGGGATGTCAACTTATTGACGGTCAACGAGTTTAAAGCACTATCTAAGTGGGAGCAATTCCAGTATCGGATCTACCGCAGCTTCCCGGTCATGTTTGTGATTGGGCCAATTTGGTATATTTTGGTGCACAGCCGTCTTCCTTTAATTAAAATAAAAGGTTGGGAACATGCCCGCAAAGCCTTGCTTCGGCACAATGTGATTTTGATTTCGGTTTGTGTTGCTGTGGCTTTGTTACTGGGTTATGAGGCCTTGCTAATGGTTCAGCTTCCCATTCTGATTGCTTTTGGTGTGATTGCTATTTGGTTTTTTTATGTTCAGCACCAACATGAAACTACCTATAAGCAGTGGAAAGAGCGTTGGGAATATGTAAAGGCAGCTGTAGAAGGCAGTACGTACTACAAATTGCCCAAGCTGTTCCATTGGTTGACAGGTAATATTGGTTACCACCATATCCACCACTTGAACCCTTTGGTTCCGAGCTACCAGTTGCCTCGCGTACTTAAAGAGAATCCGATTTTGGATCAGATGGCCAATAAGATTACTTTCTTAGAGAGTTTAAAGTGCATATTTAACAAATTATGGGACGAGGATAGCCAACGGATGATTTCTTTCCGCGAGTTTCGTCGTCGATATCACTCCACAGAAGCCTAGTCTTTAATGAAGGTATTGCTCACTGGAGGAACGGGTTTTTTAGGTTCGCATATTTTACGCCTGTTGTTACAGCAGGGGCACGAGGTCTACGCTTTGCAGCGGAGCTCTAGCAGGAAAGATTTGGTATCTAACTTATCCGATCGTGTGCATTGGCTAGAGGGGGACGTGACAGACCTTACCAGCCTGGAAACAGCTTTTGAAGGGATTGAAAAAGTGATTCACTGTGCTGCAGTGGTGTCTTTTCATCCGAAGGATCGACGTCAAATGATGCAGATCAACGTAGAAGGCACAGCTAACATGGTGAACTACGCGTTGGATGCGGGCGTGCAGCAGTTTATTCACGTTAGTAGCATTGCTGCGATTGGGCGCAGTGCTACCCAAAGGCATTTGTCGGAGGCGTCTAAATGGGAGACTAGTTCCCATAATTCACAATATGCTATCAGCAAGTACCTAGCAGAGCAAGAAGTTTGGCGGGCAGCCGCAGAGGGGTTGCCTGTATCGATTGTCAACCCATCTATTATTTTGGGGAGTGGTTTTTGGGGTGAGAACACCTCCATGTTTTTCCAACGAATTGATAATGGATTGCGGTTTTATCCAACAGGTGCGACTGGATTTGTGGATGTGGGAGACGTTGCAACTTTTATTTTATTGTTGTTGGAGTCTGGTAAAACGGGTGAGCGGTATTTATTGAATGGGGAAAATCTTTCCTATGAAACCCTTTTTGGGTGGATTGCAGCAGCCTTGGGTGTTCCATCGCCTACGATTCCGGCAGCTCCTTGGATGGCTGAATTAGCGTGGCGAATAGAATGGCTAAGGGAAAAGTTGACGGGTTCCACACCTCTAGTGACAAAGGAAAGTGCTAGGAGCAGTGTGAATCGGTTTACCTTTGATAATTCTAAATCATTGTCTGTATTCCCCAATTTTAAATACACACCTATACAGCAAACCGTTGAGACAGCGGCTAAGCTTTATCGGAACCAGTATCCTAAAGTATCCTCTTCGTAATTAGGAATCTATAAAGAAAAAAGCCGCCCCAGCACTTTAAAGTGCGGGACGGCTTTTTTCTTTATAGTTCCGTTTTAAGCGGGTACAGCCGTTTTTTCACGTCTTTTTTTCCAGCGGTTGGGCTTCTTTTTAGCCCCTTGCTCTCCCTCTTGAGCAGGAGCGCTTTGTTGTTTTGTGGGCATCGCAGGCTTTTTAGGCGCAGACGGCCGTCTTCTTTCAACTTCTGGACGAAGCACAGGAGCCGGAGGGTGGAAGGTAATAACGGGAGTAGGTTCAACCGGTATTTTTTTCCCGATCAACTTTTCAATATCCTTCAGGAAACTGACTTCTTCCATATCACAGAGTGAAATGGCCAATCCACTAGCGCCTGCACGTCCGGTCCGTCCAATTCTGTGCACATACGTTTCCGGGATGTTGGGCAGGTCAAAATTAAGGACAAACGCTAGTTCGTCGATATCAATGCCTCTCGCTGCAATATCGGTGGCAACGAGTGCTCTACTGGTACCTTTTTTGAAGTTGCTTAAGGCCGTCTGTCGGGCTGACTGCGATTTGTTTCCATGGATGGCATCCGCTTTAATACCTGCCATTGTCAGGGATTTAGCCACCTTATTTGCTCCATGTTTGGTTCTGGTGAAAATCAAGATAGAGCGAATCTTTTCATCCTCCAGAAGTTGGAGGAGTAGGGCGGTTTTATCTCTTTTTTCTACAAAATAAACGCACTGTGTTACCTTTTCGGCGGTAGAGGACACGGGGGTGACTTCTACTTTTACTGGATTTCGGAGAATGCTTTGGGAAAGTTTTTGAATTTCCGGGGGCATAGTCGCCGAGAAAAGCAGATTTTGCCGGTGTTCTGGCAATTTACTGATGATGCGCCGTACATCGTGAACAAAACCCATGTCCAGCATTCGATCTGCTTCGTCGAGGACAAACTTCTTAATATCCTTTAAATGGACAAACCCTTGCTGCATCAGGTCTAACAATCGGCCTGGAGTAGCGGTTAAGATATCTACTCCCCGTTCTAGCTGATCTGTTTGTGGTTTTTGTCCAACGCCTCCAAAAATAACAGCATGACGGAGACCAGTATTTCTTCCATAAGCGCCGAAGCTCTCATCAATTTGGATGGCGAGTTCGCGGGTTGGGGTTAAAATAAGGGCCCTGATGGGGCGTTTTTTGCCAGTTGGTTGTGGTTCTGAATAAAGGTGTTGTAAAATGGGAATGGCGAATGCGGCGGTTTTACCAGTTCCGGTTTGGGCGCATCCTAACAAATCTTTACCTTCTAGTAGGTGTGGAATGGCTTGTTGTTGAATGGGCGTTGGGTGGGTGTAGCCTTCTTGCTGAAGGGCTTTAAGAATTGGCTCGATTAAGCCAATTTGATCAAAAGTCATCAAAATAAAACTAAAAAAGGACTGACGGCGACGCGATCTATAGGACAATCAGTCAGAAAAAGGATGGAATGTGTGCGTCACACAAATGGGTTGGTCTAATTTAACCTGAACAAATTAAAGCGGCTTTGTTGAAGTAAGTTACTCCATTCGAAAGATAGCGACTGAAATCGAAAATTCAGGCCAACAAATGAAGCGCATCACTCACGAGGAATAAGCTGCTTGTCAAGGGATTAACTGAGTCGGCATTTGACACATCCTAATATAACACTGCAAAGGTAAGGGATTATTTTGAGTACGGTGTTTTTTTATTTTGAGAGGTTGTGTGTGGTAGACCAAATAAATAAAGCACCCTATTTCTTATAGAAGGATAGAGTGCTTTTTTTGTATGCTCAAGATTGATAATTAAGAATCGATCCTTAGAAATTTGCCATCAAGATCGAACTCCAAGGAAAGGCCATTATCCAGACTGATTTGCTGATGTTTGTTTTCTAGTTCCCAGTCTGTGATGAAATTCTCTGGGTGCTTTTCTTTTACATAGTCGAGCAGCGCAGTAGGAATAACACTATCAGGCAACTGCGTGGTTCCGTCAATATCAATTATTTCAAATTTACGGTTAAACTCGAGGGTAATTCCTCCATCCAGAATGACATCATATGTTTTAGTGAAGCCGTCCTTGTCTTTCGTAATTTGGAGAATAGATTGACCGGAAAAGTGTTGATTCAAATACTCAGCTACCGCTGATGGGGCCTCTGCGACTGGGATCAACTCGTCTTTTTGGCAACTGCCCATAACCAAAAGGAGGGGGCTCATTGCAACCCCGATGATAAAGGATTTTTTCATACGTAACAGTGTTGTTTGATAGTATAAACAACAGCTCATTTACTTGGTTTAAGTGTTTTACTATTTTTTTTTTTTGAAGTATTACTTTCATTTTTTAATATGGTGTAATCTATACTTTAAACGGTGCTTTTTCTTTGAATTGTCCCAATCCCCGCAGGCAATTTTTATCCTCTTTGTTCCAATATTAAATTTCAGAGCTAATGGTTATGTGATATCTTGGATTAATATATTAGTCAGGTGATTGTATTTATATAAATTTCCAAATCTTCCATGGTTAATTCCTGCAAATACCTCATATTGCGCGCTGATCAAGGAGGTTATCCTTCAAAAATAAGGAAATTAGATTATTATTGGCCGATTTTCAAACAAAACGAACTTAATGTATGGCTTCAAACAGTACTTCTAGGTTGATTGCATTGGATGCGCTTCGCGGTTTCACCATTATGGCGATGATTATCGTGAATGATCCGGGTTCTTGGTCCCATGTATATGCGCCACTTTTACATGCTCCCTGGAATGGAGCGACGCCTACAGATTATGTTTTTCCTTTTTTCCTGTTTATTGTTGGGGTGTCTATCACAATGGCCTATCATGGACGTTTGGAAGCAGGAGCCCAGCGGGGGGACTTGGTTAAGAAAGTGGTGGTCCGCAGTCTCAAGATTTATGGGGTGGGGTTATTTTTATGGTTATGGCCTGATTTTGACTTTTCAAGTATTCGATGGGCGGGGGTTTTGCAGCGTATTTCGGTGGTGTTTCTGGCTTGTGCTTTGCTATTTTTGTACACGAATTGGAAATTTTGGGTTCAACTGGGTGTTGGATTACTGGTAGGGTATTGGATTCTATTGGCTTATGTTCCAGTGCCGGGTATAGGTTCCCCCGATTTGTCGGTTCCGATTAAAAACTGGGCCCATTTCATTGATAGTCGCTTTTTACCAGGGAAGTTATGGCAGGAGACGTGGGATCCGGAGGGGATATTGAGTACGTTTCCCGCTATTGTAACTGGGATTATTGGAATGTTGGTCGGAAAATTAATTTTAGAGATCAAAGAGCTTTACCATAAATTGACTTGGTTATTTTTCATAGGATTTGGTTTATATGTGGTAGGTGGTGCTTGGGATTGGTTCTTTCCCATTAACAAAAATTTGTGGACGAGTTCTTATGTATTTCACACGGGAGGATTGGCTACTCTATCGCTCGCGGCGAGTATGGTCCTGACAGATGTGATGGGCCAAACAAAGTGGACGGCTGCGGGGCGAATTTTTGGATCAAATGCAATTGCCGCTTATGTACTGGCTAGCATGATGACCGTGGTGTTTTACAATGATTTTGGTGGGACTGCTGGCCTGAATACTCGTTGGATGAATGGACTACAGTCACTTGGATTTTCCTTGGAATTTGGATCCTTCACGTATGCTTTGATTTATGTAGGAATCATTTTTATCCCGATTTATAGTTTATACAAGAGGAAAATATTCCTAAAGTTATAGTCTGGGAGACTGCCTTTTGGTCTTTTCCCCAAATTAGGTGTCTAGCATCGGATTTGGGGATTTTTTTTGCTTATTTCTCGTGAAAGAGCTGGTCAAGGTCTTGCCAAAAACTCGGGTAGGATTTTTTTACCACGTCGGGCTGTTCTATTTGCAAGGGACCGAGCAGTGCTAGGGGGCTAAAACTCATAGCCATTCGATGGTCTTGATAGGTTTGGATGGAAAGTATCTGTTCCCAGTGGGCCTTTCCATCTACCATATAGTATGTTTTACCGGGTTGTTTTTTGTTAAAATGAGCAGGGAGTTTTACGAAGGTGACTCCCACCTTATCAAGTTCTTTTTTAAGTGCTGCAATCCGGTTCGTTTCTTTTATTTGTAGTGTTTCGAGGCCAGTGAAAAGACCTTGTACCCCGGTGGCAGCGCAGGTAACGGCTAGGGTTGGTGCCAAGTCAGGGCAGTCTAAAAAATCCCATTCAAAAAACGGTTTTGCCTGGCCTACTTTTTTTAGGTGGATGTGGTCTGATTCAAATGTAGTTTCGATCCCAAAGCTGCGCATCATGATAGGCAGTACAGCATCGCCTTGCCAACTAGTAGATTGAAGACCATAAAGTGAAAGGCTAGCTCCTTCTTCTGCTATGGCTACCAAGCTATACCAATAGGAAGCTGCGGACCAGTCCGCTTCAATCTGGAATGGTTTAGGTTGGTAAGTGCCTGGTAGCACCCGAATGGTATCTTCAGTTTTTTCCCATTCAGCTCCAAAGTAGTTCATCAATTGGAGGGTAAGTTGAATGTACGGAGCTGAGACACTATGGCCTTCTAGCGTCAGGGTGAGACCATGTGGTAGTTGAGGAGCGACCAGGAGTAGAGCAGAGACAAATTGGCTGCTTATGGAGGCGTTTATGGCAATGTGGCTTTCAGTGGAGGAAAGAGTTGGAAGGGTGCCGATCTGAAGCGGTGGGAAACCTGGTTGTTGGAGGTACTTGATCGGTACGCCGAGTTGGCGGAGCGCCTCTACTAAGGGGCCGATGGGTCGTGCTTGTAAGCCCGGAGATCCAGTTAGTACCTTTTCTCCTGGTTGAAGAGCGAGGAAGGCGGTCATAAACCGGAAAGTGGTACCGGCATCTCCTGCGTTAAGCTCTGTTTGATGTAGGTTTTGAAGGAGCTGAAGGAGTGTTTGAGTATCTTGAGAGGTAGAGAGGTGGGAGAGATAAAAGAGCGGGTCGACGCCAGCGAGTTGTAGAATAATCAGTGCTCGGTTACTAATACTTTTAGAGCCATCCAAGTGGATGGATCCATGGAAATTAGTGGGAAGTTGAGGGATTGATAAAGGAGGGAGCGGCTGATACTTCATTGGGGTATCTGATTTAGCTGAGCTTGGATTGTTCTTATTCGTTCTTTTTTAATGGAGTCAATGAGCACAGGGAGCAGCGTTATGCGTTGTTCTCTGCAGATACTGTCTTGTTGTTGCCGTGCAAGGCCCACGCCTACGGCTGCGAGGGAATCCACCCTTCGGCGGGCGGTAGCGTCGAGGGGAATATTGGGGTCTCCACAACCTGAGGCAATGAAGAGCAGGAATAACAGTGCGCGCATTATTCGAAATTTTTCCACATCATGCTTTCAACAGGCCGGGTGGTCCGTTGGTTATACTTTGCGTTTTGTTTGCGGTTATAGTAGTTTTCAATCTCACCCTCCACTGCGAAGTAAATGAGCTGTCCGATGGGCATACCGGCATAAACGCGGACAGGTTGGACACAAGAAATTTCGAGGGTCCAAGTATTGGAAAATCCTACGTCGCCTTTTCCGGCAGTGGCGTGTATATCGATTCCGAGTCGACCAATACTGCTTTTGCCTTCTAGGAAAGGGACGGCGCCGTGGGTTTCGGTATATTCCTCTGTAACACCAAGGTAGAGGGTGCCGGGTTGGAGCACAAAGCCCTCCTCGGGGATATCGAAATGTTCTACTTGGTTGTGTTTTTTAGCATCGAGCACACGCTCTTTGTAGACTGCCAGGTGTTTACCTAAGTGTACATCATAAGAATTCGTTCCCAAGGATTCGGGTCTGAACGGTTCGATTACGATTTGGCCAGAGGCGATGGCTTCGAGAATTTTTTTATCGGATAGAATCAAGGTAATAGCTGTTTAGAGCTCAAAGGTACTGCGGAATGGATGAAAATTGACGCTTCTTTTGAGAAGATGGGCGAATGCTTAGTCTACTTTTTGATGGCTGGATTGTAGTATTTCTTCATAGTACCGCTCGTAATCTGGTAAGATTTGGTCTAAGGAGAATCTTTGGGCTTGTTTTAAGGCGTTTTCACGAAATTGGAGGAGCATTTCGTCGTTTTCGAGTAGTTGGATGGCATAGTTAGCCATTTCATCTACTTTGCCCGGGTCACTTAGGAACCCGGTGATTCCATGCAGATTGACCTCGGGCAATCCACCGCCGTTAGAGGAGATGACGGGCACTTCGCAGGCCATCGCCTCCAGTGCTGCCAGGCCGAAAGACTCGCTTTCAGAGGGCATCAGGAAGAGGTCGCAAATAGCTAATAGCTCTTCAATTGGATCTTGCTTGCCTAGAAAACGCACATGGTCGCAGAGGTTGAGTTCTCGGCAGAGCTGTTCGGCATTTTGTCGTTCAGGTCCATCGCCGATCATCAGTAATTTGGATGGAACTGCCTGGTGTACACGTTTAAAGATTCGGATGGCATCTTCGATTCGCTTGACCTTTCTAAAGTTGGAGGTGTGTGCGAGGATACGCTCGCCGTCGGGAGCAATGATTTTTTTAAAATGATCTTTATTTGTTTTCTTAAAGCGCTCGAAGTCAATGAAATTATAAATCACTCTAATGTCCCGGTCAATTTCAAATAATTTCAGGGTATCGGTTTTGAGTGCTTGTGACACGGCGGTGACACCGTCGCTTTTATTGATACTGAACTCAACTACGGGGGCAAACGCCCTGTTATTTCCGACTAGGGTAATATCTGTCCCGTGCAAAGTGGTGATTACTGGGATGTAACGACCTTTAGTCAGAAGAATTTTTTTGGCGGTGTAGGCCACCGTCGCATGTGGGATCGCATAGTGTACGTGTAGTATATCCAAGTTTTGGTATTGTACCACGTCCACAATTTTGGATGCGAGAGCTGTATCGTAGGGAGGGTATTCGAAGAGCGGATAGTCCTCTCCATCTACCTCATGGTAAAAAACGTTGGGGAGGAAATGGGCAAGGCGTACGGGTCTTCGATAGGTAATGAAATGTACTTCATGTCCCTTTCGAGCCAACCCTAATCCTAACTCGGTAGCTACTACCCCGGATCCACCGTAGGTAGGATAGCATACAATTCCTATTTTCATCATTGCAGTTAAATTAGTTCTGTTCTGCTTCCAGTTCCTTAAAATATCGAACGGCGAGCTCTTTTAGCAGGCGTTCTTGTTTGAGGGTTGTCAGTTGATGCATTTCACGGGTTTGCCTCCAGTGGGGCCAGCCATCTGCATCTCTCCCGGCAAAAACGAAATAGTCTTCGAAGGAGAGCAGGCGGCAGACAGCAATATGCATCAGGTCTTGTTTTTCTTCTTTGGAAAATTTCTTTTTCCATCGACCCAATTCTTGAATTCCAATAAGGAACAGGACAGTATTTAAGTCAGGTAACCCCTCCTGCTGCATTGCCTCTTTTACGGTGTGTTGCACATGCAACCATTCAAAATCAAGTTCCCAATCTTCCATTACCAATATTTTAGGAGCTAAGGTACAGCAAGGTTTTGTTACACAGTGAAATCCTATTTACATACAAGCTTTAGAAAAGCTTATTGCCATAAAATGATGAAGTATGTAACAAATTTATTCCGATCTTTGTTACGGATTTAAACCTTGAATTTATGTCAAGAAAAAAAACACTTGTGTTAGGTGCTTCTCCCAATGCTGAACGGTACTCTTGGAAAGCGGTAATGGCGCTGCAGCGAAATGGGTATGATGTGGTGGCGGTGGGTTCGAGAGAGGGAAAAATAGGAGAGGTGGAGATCCAAACCGGCCAACCCCCGGTATCGGAGGTGGATACCGTGACCTTGTACGTGGGGGCCGACCGGCAAGAGGGATTAGTTGATTACATCCTCCGATTAAAGCCTAAGCGACTTATTTTCAATCCGGGCACTGAGAATCCAGAATTGAAACGGTTGGCATTGGAAAAGGGAATAGAGCCTTTAGAGGCTTGTACCTTAGTGATGCTGTCAATTGGTAACTATTAACTAGAACGGATCCATAATTATTTTAGTCATTAATCAACCCATTTTATGAAACTACAACACCTTTTACTGCTTCCATTGTTGCTTGGAGCTCTTTCTTCCTGTGTGACAAAAAAGAAGTTTACTGCATTGGAGAGTGAACTACTCCAAACCAAAAATGAGTTGGCGGTTGCCAACAAGGATTTGGGAAAGTGTGGTAAAAGCCTGAACGACTACATGAACCGCCTTTCGCTTTGTGAACAGGACCGATCAAATGCCGTTAATGCTCAAAAAATTTATGAGGAGCAAATACAATTTCTGAAGTCTCAACTTTCAGATTGCCAAACATTGCGCGATAAGCAGTTATCTACGGTTGGTGATTTAACGAATTTGAATAAGTCAGCAAATGACAATATCAAAGAGACCCTTTCACAGCTAGAGCGGAAAGACAAATATTTGGCAATCCTCCAAAACGCAAAAACCCGAGCTGATTCTATCAATTTAGCGCTTGCAGTGAACCTTACCAGTATGTTGCGCGATGGCATTGAAGATCGGGACATCGAGGTTAAAGTGGATAAAACAGTTGTATTTGTCAATTTATCTGATAAAATGTTGTACCAAAGCGGAAGTGCCAACCTAACTCCTCGTGCACAAGAGGTTTTGGCAAAAATCGCTCAGATCGTTGCTGCTCGTCCAGAGTTGGAAGTGATGGTTGAAGGGTACACCGACAATGTGCCAATCAAGAATGACTGTATCGCTGACAATTGGGATTTGAGTGTAAAGCGAGCTACTTCGGTGGTAAGAGCTCTTCAAACCCAGTATAAAGTAAATCCGAACCGACTCATTGCGGCTGGTAGGGGAGAATACAATACCTTGGCAAGCAACGATACGGAGGCAGGAAGAGCTACTAATCGTCGCACCCGAATTATAATTCTTCCAAAGTTGGATCAATTTTACGACCTATTAGATCCGTCAAAAGTACCTTCTAAATAGGATCAACGATTGATTTTATGGGGTGGGAAGGCCATTTATTCGGGATTACCGGATAGATGGCCTTTTTTGTACTTTTTGTTCTCGTTTTTCAAATAGAAAATTAAAAGACTTCGTATGTTTGCCCCTCTACTGTAATTCCTAACGTACTATTAGCGTCCTGTTATGGCAAAAAAGGCGCGTGCCAATCGATCTAGAGCTCCTCGTTCCTTTACCCATGATCATTATGTAAGAAGTGCTTTTCAACAAGAGGATCTTGCCTTGGCATTTTTTCAATACGCCTTTGAAAAGTCAAGTTGCCCGAGTTTGAATTGGGATAGCCTTCGTTCCAACTCCGATAGTTATGTTGACGAGGAGCTCCGTCAACATTTTACGGATATCTGTTTTACCTGTCAGACTTTTAGTGGTCAGCCCTTGTTAATCTCCTTGCTGGTGGAGCATAAAAGCCAAGACCCACCCAAGGGTTCGCTTCGTATTCAATTGGTTCGCTATTTATCAAACGCTGAAGAAAAAAATTTAAAGAATAAAGAGCCCTTTGTTCTGACTATTCCGATTGTTTTATACCACGGTCCGAGAGCAATGACCAGGTATTCCAAAGGCGATCTGTACCCGGATTACCCTGAGGCGTATTTGTCCTATACCTATGATTTTGAGTTTATGGTCATTGACCTTTACCAAGCACCGGAGGAAGAACTACAGCAACTTCCAAAAGAGTCCTTAAAAATCTTATTTAAGGCTTTAAAATACGGTCGCGACAGTGAACTGCTCTCTGTATTTTGGGTGGATTACCTTACTTTTGTTTCATCAACAAGTGAGGGTGGGCAGTTGTCTCATTTGGCTACTATCACTACTCAATACCTTTTTCTTATTTCAAAACCATTCAAAGCTCGGCTAAAAAGTATGAAACAGTATTCAACCTTCCCAAGCAAAGAGGAAAATTATATGGAGGCAGTTGAAATGATTGCAAAATTTTGGTACAAAGGCAAATTTAAAGAGTTAAAAAGACAGGCGATTGAGGAAGGAAGGGCTGAAGGAAGGGCTGAAGGAAGGGCTGAAGGTAAGGCAGAAGGTAGAGCAGAAGGTAGAGCAGAAGGCAAGGCAGAAGGTAGAGCAGAGGGCAAGGCAGAAGGTAGAGCAGAGGGTAAACAGGAGGGTATGGAAATAGGAATCAAGGAAGGGCTTGAAAAAGGAATGGAGATGGCTTTGAAGTCTTTCCAAACTAAACACCCTAGTATGAAGCTAGAGGAGTTAGCATCCTTATTTGATCTAGAGGTAGAAGCAGTGAAAAGACTGTTAGAGCGAAAGTAACCGAATAAATATTACTTCGAATGATTCCTTTTCGGGCGATACAAGCTTAGTTGCCTGTCACGCCCGAAAATTTTAGAACCTCCTAAAATAACCGGCTGTACTTAATAATTCTAGCATTCTATTAAAAACTCTGGAGAGTGAGCGTTTATTTAGGTTTGATTGACCTATATACTATCTCTTGTAAACGGGGACGGTAATTGCCTTCCATCAGCAGATTATTATTCATATCTGGGTAAGTTCGATTCGACAAAAAGATAAACACTAATTGCTGATCAGGATCAATCCACAGTGCGTTCCCTGTAAATCCTAAATGTCCATAGGTGTTTTTTCCTGCCAAGTCGGTCATGTTCATCGCTGCCTTTGTGTCCGTTTCTTTCATATCGAATCCTAAACCCCTACGACTGCTTCCAAGTTGCCTGGAAGTGAAGTGGTGGACCGTCTCAGGTAGGAAGTACCTTCTCCCGGCATAGCTCCCATTGTTTAACAACATCTGCGCCAATTTTGCAAGATCACTAGCATTCGAAAATAGACCCGCATGACCACTTACTCCTCCCAGCATAGCGGCACCCATGTCATGCACATACCCCTGAATGGTACGATGCCTAAAGTAATGGTCTTCTTCTGTCGGAGCACAGCGTGTGGCCCACCCTTTTTCCCAGGGATTGTAAAGCGTATGGTGCATCTGCAAGGGTCGGTAGAACGTTTCCTCCACCAACATATCCAGGCGTTTTCCAGTTTGTCTTTCCAATAATCGGGCCATGAGGTACATCGTTAGGTCAGAATATTTGTACCCTTTATCCGATCGAAGTGGAGATTCTAAAATTTGCTGCCAAATCGTATCCTGATACCTGTTTTTCATCCATAATTGATCTGCAACAGGGGTAAAAAAATCAGGGGTTGACTGCGTTTTGTAAAGGGCCGTTTTAGGGCGCTGAAGACTATCTAGGGTTTGTTTATAAAATGGAATCCATGCTTGAAGTCCAGCCTGATGCACCATCAACTCATCAATCCGAAGGTCCTTTTTATTTCCTTTTTGAAGTTCAGGAAGATAAGCGGATAGAGGCTGATTCGTAGCAATCCGTCCTTCCTCCGCCAACTTCATCACCGCCAAGGTGGTTGCTGCAACTTTGGTAATGGATGCTAAATCAAAAAGCGTCTCCGTAGAAACCGAAATTAAAGAGTCATACGTGTAGTACCCATACGCTTTATTCCAAACCACCGTTCCATTTTTTGCAATGAGCAACTGACATCCTGGGGTCGCCTTTCTTTTGATCATTTCCTGAACTAAGGCGTCTAGTTTTGCCAAACTATCACTGCTCATTCCTACAGATTCAGGCAAATCATACGCTAATCGCTTATTTTCCCATTTTTTTTGAACCCCCTGCTGGAACCGCGCTGCTGGACTTACCTCAACAGGAAGTCTACCCGTAATATCCGATGCGCCAAACCATGCTTGAGCAGCCATTTCCTGGGCGATAGGATCTTCTGTAAAGGCAAGCATTAATGAGGGTATTTGATCAAAATAACGAAGGCTGTATGGATTTCCGAATACTGTCAATGCAATTCGACAGGTGGAATTAAGCTGATCAACCAACTGTAAAAGCCCTTTCGTTAATCCAAAGTTGTCTTTGGCTTTTGAACGTGTTTTGTGTTGGCTCACCAATACTAAATCATATTTAGATAGTCGATCGCATAAGTCTTTGATCTGCACCTCCGTAAGGGAGGTGTCCACCCCAAAGTGATCCAATGTGGCATACCTAGAGCAAACTTTCTGAAATACCGTCAAACTCGTATCGCCCAACGCCAGGGTCGCAAGCCGAAGCCCGGCATATACGGAGTCTGAAGGGATGGTAGATTTCGTTCTTCCAATTCGTAGGTAAAGGTCATCCGGCATCCCTGCAATATGGTCGCGGTCACGAACCAATGTCATGGCCTGCCGATACATATTTCTTTTCAGTAACTGGGCAGAAGGGGTATTGATTTCTGCAGCTACTCGGGTCGTATCAATCGTTTCCTGCTTAGAAAGTTGAAGTCTATACTTGTATCGAAGTACTCGTTTAACACTCGCTTCGAATTGTTTCTCCGCATAATAACCATTTTCTAAAGCTGTTTTGATAGCAAGCAGGGCAGCATCGGGACTAACAGGGAGTAATACCACATCATTACCGGCCACCAAAGCTTCTACGTCGGCGTAGCCAGCTGGGAAGGAGTCAGCTACCGCCTTCATCTCCATTGCATCTGTAAAAATTAATCCATCAAACCCCAGTTGCTCTCTTAAAAGGCCCGTAATAACATTTTTACTCAGCGTGGATGGGCGTTTTGGGTCGGGCTCAAAACTTGGGATATTCAGGTGCGCCACCATAAAACTTGCTACTCCTGCCTTTATTAAGGCTTTAAAAGGGAATAGTTCCAAACTATCCAACCGCTCTTGAGGATGTCTTATTACCGGCAATGCGTGGTGGGAATCAATATCCGTATCTCCATGCCCAGGAAAGTGCTTAGCGCAAGCCATCACGCCGCCATCCTGTAAACCCCGCATATATTGAGTGGCTTTAAGGGCTACATTCTCCCGGTCATCCCCAAAGGATCGGTCATTAATAACTGGATTGCCAGGGTTGTTATTGATATCTGCAGAGGGAGAAAAACTGATATGGACGCCCAAGCGCCGGCATTGCCGCGCCATTTCTCTGCCATATTCATAAATTTCCACGTCATTTTGGAGTGCTCCAAGGGTCATTTGCCTAGGGTACGTGATTCCATCACTCAAGCGCATCCCTAATCCGTACTCCGCATCCATAGAGATCAACATCGGCAGGACACTCGCCGCCTGGTACTGGTTCGTCAGCTGTGCCTGACGTTGAATATTTCCCTGAAAAAAACAAAGCCCTCCTGGTTGGAGGCGCTCTATTTGCTCTTGTAAGCTCTGTTCAAATTGAGCTCCCTTATTGGAATGAGCGCGAAGCATCAATAATTGCCCGATCCGGCGCTCCAAACTCATACTGTTGTATACGGAGTCAACCCACCTCGACTCCCGCTTCAACTCCCATGCAGCAGGTTGGGGATTTGTTAAAAAGGGGGTAGGAATTGAATCTCGGGAACTCCCATAACCGTAGAAAGGATGGAACAGAAGGAGGCCAATCGGCAAAAAAAACAACTGAATACGAGATAACTTCATACTACAAAGATGCAGGAAAAAAACAGTAGAAAAAAAGTTCAAATGAGGTAAATACCCACTTTTACCTGCCACAAGATAGACCCTACCCAACGTGAGGGGCTATCACAGCGCTTATTTTTCGGAATTGATCGAAAAAATGAGATGAGTATTTACTGTCAACGTTCTTTAAAAAACCAACATGCCACTAAACGGTACCAACTTGGTAATTGTCCATCAACCACCCATCCTTAATGCTGTAGGTCTGGACAGCGGATGTATCCAAAGTAATGCATTAATCCAATCCCTAAAAACATGTAGGTATCATTGGATTTACCATTTCCTCGTTGTCGACCGGGTAGCCCTATTTGGGGTTCCACCGAACGGTCAGCCAAAGCCGCTGCGAGATCTCCCCGCTGCGCCCGAATATCCCGAATATCTGCATAAGCACCGCTCACATCATCAATGTAATCCGTGAATAATTTTCTTGCACTAAACTCAATGTTCAGACTCCAATAGTAGGATAGGTCGTAACGGAACCCCATTCCGTAGGAGAGTGCCCCTTGGATAGTATTGTATTCCTCTCCCCTGAACTGGCCTTCTGTTCCCAGTTGAGCCAGATTCACCTGCTCACCGTTGTACTCCGTAGTGGGGTTAAAGTGAAACACGGAGGGACCTAAAAACATATATGGGGTAAAGAAATAGTCGCGGTTCCCGTGTACATAGGGAAGAAAATTAAACTCCAACTGCGCGGTTCCATCTATCAAAATACTGTTGAAAGATAAATTACGCCGTTGCTCGTAAGTGTTTTTAGAGTCGGAATCAAACGCTGAAATACGGCCATAATTAGAGCTAATTCGCATTGCCAATCGGTCATTGAAGTTATACCTGGCGGCAATTCCTCCCGCGAGCTGCGCACGGTTGACCCTCCATGTAGTGTTCAAATCCCCAAAGTAATTGGATGCGCCAACCCAGCCCCCCAATTCCCATCCCCTCATCTGGGCGCTAGCCGTCGTCAAATGAATACAATAAAGTGCAATAAGGAGCGTCCAGCGATTTATCAACAGCGTCATGAAATGCGTTATTTTTTTTCGTTCGTGAGGATTTTTATCTTGCTTTTCTAGGTCTAATTAAGAAATAGCACCCTTCTCGGTTGCAAAGGTACAATCAAAATAGATACTTTCACCCCAAACCCTGTGCCCTACTTTTATTCGGAAAGGAGCTAGAGCAATAACGATCAACCAGGTAGACTTATTTTACCCGCCAGCTTGGGTTATCAGTGAGTTCACTCCTTAATATTGGCCAGCTGCAAAAAGCAAGGGGTGAAAATGTTCAAACCAACTTATCTTCGTCCTTAGAAGATGGTTAGTTATTCACTCGAAATTTTAGCAAGAGTCATGAAGGCCGAATGGTCGGTTTGCACTCAGGCAACGCGTTCCGTATCTTATTTGATGCTGGACTCTAGGCATCTCCCGTTTCCAGGAGCACTTTTTTTTGCTATAAAAGGAGAACAACACAATGGACATCAATTCTTAATGGATGCTTATAAGGCTGGAGTTCGAGACTTTGTGGTAAGCGAAGAGGTAGATGAGAATTCCTTTTCAGGTTCTAACATATTAAAAGTAGAGAACTGTCTCCGGGCTTTGCAGGAGGTAGCGGCGTTTCACCGCAGTCAGTTTGATTTGCCAATCATCGGGATTACCGGGAGCAATGGGAAAACCATCGTTAAGGAATGGTTGTCTAAATTGGTTTCAAATGACTTTTCAGTGGTTAAAAGTCCTAAAAGCTATAATTCCCAAACAGGCGTTCCCCTTTCTGTATGGCAGATTCGGTCCGAACACACATTGGGTGTTTTTGAAGCGGGTATTTCAAAGCCTGGAGAAATGGAGCGGTTAGAGCAAATCTTGCTTCCATCCATAGGGGTTTTTACCATGCTCGGGCCTGCCCATAGGGAAGGGTTTGAATCGGATGACCAAAAATTGATGGAGAAAATGCGGTTATTTTCTCATTGTTCTTCGCTTGTTTTTGCAGCCGATCAACTACTCGTAAAAAGGGCTGCAGAAACTTGGCTAACCGAAAAGCCAGGCCGAGTAGCTTGGTCTTGGTCAGCTACCGGACAACCTGCGATGGTTCAAGTAGAGGTGAACAAGGCTCAACCAAATGGCTCAATGCTCCATTTTTCCTGGAAAAGTCAGCAGATTCAGGCCTTTCTTCCCTTCTCTGATGAGGCCTCTGTCGAAAATGCCATCCATAGTTTTGTTGGAGGATTGGCACTTGGAGTAGCCCCAGAAGTGTTGGCCGCTGAGATGGCTAGACTGGAGCCAGTAGAGATGCGAATGGAGTTGAAATCAGGTATAGAGGGAAGTACACTGGTGAATGATTTTTACAACAATGACTTGGCTTCTTTGCGTATTCTCATGCATTTTGGATTGCAACAGGCCCAAGGGAGAGCTTTGACGCTCATCTTATCCGATATCTTGCAAACTGGGCAAGCGGCGGATGTGCTGTACCGGGAAGTGGCACTTTCTATTCGAGGTATTCGTCGTTTAATTGGGATCGGATCTGAAATTTCAGCGCTTGCAAGGTACTTGCCAGCCTCGGTTGAAGCACATTTCTTTGCAGATACCCCCTCTTTTTTAGCTGAAGTACACCAATTTCACTGGAGAAATCACCTGGTTTTACTCAAGGGTGCCCGACCTTTTGCTTTTGAACGAATCGCAGCACGTCTGGAACAAAAAGCGCATCAAACTCGATTAGAAATTAGCCTAACCGCCTTAATCCATAACCTCAATGTGTATAGAGGACTCTTGTCGCCTGGGGTCAAAAGTATGGCCATGGTGAAAGCGGCCGCTTATGGAAGTGGAAGCGCTGAAGTGGGTCGCCTACTGGAGTTTCACCAGGTTGATTACTTAGGGGTGGCTTATGCAGATGAGGGGATAGAATTGCGCAATGCAGGCGTACAACTTCCGATCTTGGTCCTGAATCCAGAGTCCGCCAGTTTTGAACTGTTTCATCGCTACCGTTTGGAGCCTGAGGTGTACAGTCTTGAACTTCTGGGAAATTTAATTGGGTACACAGGCACTACCAAGGAAATAAGCATTCACCTAAAACTGGACACCGGGATGCACCGCCTTGGCTTCGAGGAGCCGGATATGGCAGAGCTTTGTAAGATTCTTCAACTACACCCCAACCTGAAGGTCGCTACAGTTTTCTCCCACCTTTCTGCCAGCGATAATCCTGTGCACGATGCATTTACCCACCGTCAGGCTAGTTCTTTCCAAGCTATGTACGATCAAATCTCATTAGCACTGGGCTACCGACCCATTCGGCACTTGGTCAATAGCAGTGGAATTGCGCGGTTCAAAGAATACCACTTCGAAATGGTACGGTTGGGAATCGGCCTTTATGGGGTAGATGGTAGCCCCATTCAAGCACAACTAAAGGTCGTTAACACCCTTAAAACGGCCGTCAGCCAAGTAAAAGTGGTGCCCGTAGGCGATTCGGTAGGATACAACCGTAACTCCGGGGTGCTTTTAGAAGAAAAACAAATTGCCACCATTCGGATTGGCTATGCAGATGGGTTTTTACGGCTGGCAGGTGGAGGTCGATATCAAGTCCGAATCGGCAACCAAATGGTTCCTACAATCGGGAATATCTGTATGGATATGACAATGATCGATATCACCGGATTGAAGGAGGTAAGGCCGGGAGATGAGGTGGTAGTTTTTGGGGATCGTCCCACCGTCCAGGACCTTGCTGCTTGCTTGCAAACCATTCCTTATGAAATTTTCACCAACATATCCGATCGGGTCAAGCGCGTGTATATTCAAGAATAAGAAGTATGTTTGCAAATTAAACCATAACTTTTAACCGTATGGCAACTACAAAAGCGCATTTATTATACGTAGAGGACGATGAAAGTCTTCGTTTTGTAACCTGTGATAACCTAGAATTAAACGGCTATTCTGTGACGCTCTGCGAAGATGGGAAGAGGGCGATGGAGGTAATAAAATCAGGCCAGCGATTTGATCTTTGTATTTTGGATGTAATGCTGCCTGAAATTGATGGGTTCGAGTTGGCCAAGGCTATCCGGGAACGGGACGATCAGGTGCCTATCTTGTTTTTGTCCGCCAAAAGCATGAAACAAGACCGCATTCACGGTTTATCTATTGGCGCGGACGACTATATTACTAAACCGTTTAGCATCGAGGAACTGCTCCTGAAGATTGAAATATTTCTCCGTCGCTCAAGGGTTAATGGAAGTGCACAGACAGATCACCCTGTATTGATCGGAGCGTATACGTTCGACTATAAAAACCTCAGCTTGACTGCCGAAGGCTTCACGGAGACCCTCACCCAAAAGGAGGCAGATCTGCTAAAACTCCTATTTGAGCATAAAAATCAGGTAGTTAAACGTTCTTTTATTCTTGAAACCATTTGGGGGAAGGACGATTATTTTCTAGGAAGGAGCTTAGATGTATTCATCTCAAGGCTGAGAAAGTACCTTAGTAAGGACGAGCGGATTAAGGTTGAAAATATCCATGGAGTTGGGTTTAAATTTCGGCTGGACTAACTGGTATCGACGAAGTAATAAACAAAAGAGGCCGTCTCACAGCTAATGTTGTGAGGCGGTTTTTTTTGTTAACTATTGATTGACCAATTGGAGTTTTAGGTTGGTGTTGTGTGGCGCTCCTGGAGGGTTGACAAGATAAAAAATCGTTTTCAGGGCATTTTTA
>JBKDAM010000075.1:0-6980 GCA_046316495.1 Chitinophagales bacterium | reverse complement strand
CCGTTAAAATTAAAAGCAGTGGCAGTCGCGGTATTCTCCATGACAGCACTAAAAGCTACGGGCGGACTCGTGCAACCGTTCACATTCACAGCCGAGGGATCTGCTGTAATAGAAACGCTTTGCGCTTGGGAGACAAACTGACCAGCCAAAACCAAGAGGCCTACCATAATTGGATAAAGTATTGGTATTTTCATAATAAAACTATTAAATATGAGAGGTATGTACTTTACAAATTATTATAAATGAATATTTTACAGCTAATTTATAGTATAACCGATCGGGGGATCTTTGATTAAAAACAACCACTCATTCTACCCATTAGCCCTACTTCCTCTTCTCTACACTGGTAAGTCTGTTCTCACTTGGCACTTGACAATTTTTAGCTCTTGTAGAAATTATATTCACCTGATTACCCCTCGACAAAAGAACTTTTTGTCCTACTTCATCGATTGACAAGTCAAAGGTGCCTCCAAAAACAACCAAGCACTTGGACAAATTACCGAAATAATCATGGGCTATTTTATATAATTAAATCTATTATTTTTATACAACTTACAGTATATCAATATTTTAAATAGATACAATTATTGGATAATTAATTGATAAATATTGAAACAAAATGGCTGTATTTTATAAGAATGGGCACAAAAAATCCCGTTCCCACGACCAGCGTGAAAACGGGATATAGGTAGGTGAAGTCGAGCAATAAGGCCCTATGGTGGTGCAGCCTTCACCAAAGCAGTGTGTCCTTTAAAGTTACTCCTCGGAGAGATGGTTTCTTATTTAGGAGTCAACCACCCTATTCTTGTTGGGGTTAAGTCCTTTTTTCGCCCCTTTTGCAACGAGTTCATAGGAGTGGTCAATTAACTGGCGCAGCAACCCATCGGATAAACTTCCTGAAAAGGAGACCGTATTCCAGTGCTTCTTATTCATGTGGTAGCCGGGCCGCACTTCCTCGTACTGCTCCCTCAACTCCAGAGCGTAATCCGGGTCGCATTTGAGGTTGACCTGGAACTCTTCCGAATCCAAGCCGGTTAAGGCAAAAACTTTGCCCCGAACCTTAAAGCAAAGCGTAACGTCGTCGAAAGGAAAGCTTTCGACGACGTCCTCTTTTTGTAAGCAGTAAATAGTAAATTGCTCGATATCCATCGCTTTCTGGAATTGAAAAGCCAATCAATAGCGTATGCCCCAAAAAGGACTCTCTTCAGCCTTGCGTTTATCCGCAACGAATTTCTTGAGAACCTCTTGGTATTCCGGCTCATTCACCCGCTTGCCTTTTATTTTTTTGGGCAACTCCAGTTCCTTTTCAAGTATTTTCGGCTCTATTTTGTCCGCAACAATAACCATTCCTCCATTATTGACATTTACCTCCAAAATCAAACCAGGTAAGCCATAGTACCGCTCCGGACCTCCGGGAAAGGGCATGTCAAGTGCAAACCATGCCACGACACGTTGCATTTTCACCGAGTCGTACAGCACCGCATTCATACAAACATGACCAGCTACTTCCTTCATATCGTTCAGGATTTTCCAGTCTTGAACACGGATACTGTCGCTGATTAGGTAGGGTTTCCCTTGTACCGTTAGCAGGTCTTGAAAAGTTCCTGCTTCGAAGTCCCTGGAAATAAAAAATGGATCTTTCCGCCAGTTGTATCCAAAGTCGTCGTCATCAAATTTTTCTTCTGATTCTTCGTATTTGCTGCGCTGCCCATCCATAAAGAGGTTGGTGTAGCTGCTCCACTCCGATCGACTACCCCAAATGTAGCTCATTCGCTCCCGCTCTTGTTGGGAAATGTAATCGACCGCCGCCATTTTTTTGGTCCAGTTATGCGTCACCACATAACGGATGGCCATTGACTGTTCTTGGGCGCTTAACGCTTGTATGCTGCCGATCAACAGAAGTGCAAAAAGGCATTTTTGTATCATTTTCATAGAATTATTCAATAGAAATGGTTTTTTTACCAATGGTTGTTCTTTTTTAGCTTGATTTCGTAGCCGCGCAAGTT
The DNA here is from genome assembly GCA_046316495.1 of Chitinophagales bacterium. Classification (GTDB taxonomy): domain Bacteria; phylum Bacteroidota; class Bacteroidia; order Chitinophagales; family Saprospiraceae; genus M3007. The sequence goes on along the minus strand of JBKDAM010000075.1, from coordinate 4,974 downwards.
GTAGCTTGCGCTAAGCATGTAGTAACGGGCCAAGGTCCCTGCCACGTTATTAACGACATAGTTTTGAGTGGCATTTTGGGTGATGGTAACCCGGCGGTTCAGGATATCAAAGGCAGCGAGCCTCAATTCAATCCGGTTAGCCTTCCCGATAATTCGCCGAATAGAGGCATTCCAGATAGGGACCGATTGGTCGAAGTTAAATCGCTCATTTTTGAAGCGCTGGTAATTCAAATTGCTTTCCAAGAAGGTTTTGCTGACTAATTGCCAGCGCAGGCTACCATCTAATCCGTAGTTATAAATTTCCTGATTTTGATCCGTTTGAATCGAATACTTGATATTGGAATAACCGAAATCTGCACTTGCTCCTACGATGAGGGTGGAAGACAAATTGAGGTTTAAGCCAGGTCGGATGCCGTAACTTTGATTGGAAGTTTCATTCCGGACACTATTCACAAAGGAAGGGGTGTTACTCAAACCAATATTTCCGCTAATATTGGCGGTCAATTTGGTTTTGATAATAGGGAAGCTACCCCACAAGTAAGAGCCAACACTAAATCCGCCTGAAATATTTTCAGGTCGAGAGGTGGTTCGAAAACCGATGCTATCTATCACCTCAATCGTTTGGTTGTAGGTGATTTGGTTTTCAAATCGTTGGAATTCTCCACCAATATGGAGGCTACTCTGATTGGCAGAGTTCCAGAAGCCATATCCTGCATTCAGATCGTGGCTGCGGGCAGGGGTCAAATTTGGATTTCCTTCCACCCGAAACGCTGGATTGGTCACATTGGGCATCGGTTGAAGGTCGGTCAAGCTCGGCTCTTTCACAGAGTACGTATAGCTGGCATTCACCCAAGTATTATTCGCAAATTCGTAGTTTAAATCCAAATAAGGCACAATATTGGAAAAATCACGGGTAAGGGCTGGCACCAATAAGGGCGCCCCTTCTTCTACCGCATACTTCCCTCCAATACGGATTTGTTGGGCCGCCAGACCTGCACTTATATTAGCTCCGTTATGTGAAAACCGCACCGAGGTTCCAGCTCGTTGGTAGCCAATTTGGTTATCAAACCAGACACTAAGGCTGTCTACCCGCTTGTTTTCATCCAGGGGGTTGGTGGTACGACGCGTGACCAGGTTTCGGTTGTCCGAATAGTTAAAGAATGTTTCCCAAAACCATTTTTTGTTGATCGGTTCTGTAAACAGTAAGCTGGATTTGATTTGCTGAGCCCCATTCTGGTTCTGGTTGAGTTGTTGCACCTGCTGAGTAAAGGTCGTCGCCTCAAAAAAACGGTTAAGGGACTGCAGCCGCTCCTGACCGTCGGAGGCATTGGCATTATAGCCTGCACTGGCTGCGAATGTTCTGCCTTTTTTCTTGAATTTGTGTCGGTAAATCGCGCTCGTTTGGACCCTCCAAGACTCCTGGTCAGCTTGATTATCCATTTCCAAACCACGAATCAGGGTTTGATCCCCATAAAATAGCTGGTCTTGAAGCAGTCGGTTATCCCCCTTGTTATATCGACCTGAGGCGCGGACAATCAGAACGTTATTGGAGTCAATATTATGTTCCAGGCGGGTGCTCAAGCTGTGATTTCCTCTGAAGTCGATCTTGCTCAGGGTATCGGTATTTAAGAAAGCTGCTTGAGGGGTAAAGGTATTTCGGAACCCGGTTTGATCCAGGGTAAGCTCAGTTTCATTATAAAAATAGCTTGCGTTGTATTTGGTCTTTTTATTGTCGAAGTTATAATTCATACCTCCTCCATAGTTTTCAGTAAAACCACGGCCATCAAAGTAATTCATAGGCCCGTCCCCATCCATAACGATGTAGTAACCACCCCCTCCATTTCGGAATCCGAAGTCCCCATTATCCCGATCGCTAAAAGAACTTTGCCCTTTAAATTCACCGTAATCCTCCCAGTTTACCCCAGTTTCATTGATGTTATTGCCGTAGCCGATGATGGAAAACTGCTCTTTGCTGTTGAAGCGGTTGTAATTACCGCGGCTAGCCCAGCGATCTTCAGTACCGCCTGCAACCGTCATTTTTCCAAAAGAGCCCTTTTTAAACTCCTCTTTTAGCTCCAGATTAAGTGCTTTTTCTCGTTTGCCATCGTCCACACCGGTCAACTGCGCTTGATCGGATTTTTCATTGTACACTTGTACTTTAGAGATGGTTTCAGCACCTAAGTTTTTGGTTGCTGCTTTGGGATCATCTCCAAAAAAGGTTTTTCCATCGACGTACACCCGATTTACGTCCCTTCCTTGAGCTTTGATGTTGCCATCTGCATCTACATCTATCCCTGGCAAACGGCGCAGAAGGTCCTCCACCGTAGAACCCGGGGGGACTTTAAAAGAAGCCGCATCGTATTCTATGGTATCTCCTTTGAAGCTGAGGGTAGAACGGGCCGCTTTGATGACCACCTCGCTTAACTCCGTATTGATCATCCGCATAGGCAGCGCCCCCAAGTCGTTGACTTCAGTGGTTGACGCGGGTAGGTATTTTTGGAAAGGAATGTACCCTACATAGGATATCTTCAAAAGGTAGGGAATATTTTTAACATTTTTAAAGGTAAAACTCGCTTTATCATCCGCCCGAGTGAAATTGACCAAAGTAGAATCGGAGGGATTAAGTAGCATCACCGTGGCAAAGGATAGATCAGTCCCTGCTGTATCGGCCACCGTCCCTTTGATGGTGACCCTATTTTGGGCATGCAAAAAGGTCCAACTGGATAACAGCAAAAATACAAGAAGTAGTTTTTTCATGAATAATAAGTTGATTTCGAATCAAAGATGATGGAGGATAAACGTAGGGAGTTTGTTTTTTATATGAAAAAGGAAAACCTTAACAACTTTTGAAATGTCTAATGAGCAAGCTGAAAACCAAATTGCGCACCATCATCCTTAAAAATAGACCGGATGAAGTTTCCAGTATCCTCGCCCATCCCATTCCAAGGTAGGGGCTGGAACTTTAAAAATATTTACAGCGCTTAGGAAGGTTTTGAGCGTTTTGTTCTTGGCTGGCAAGCGACTCAGGTCAACATCAAAGGAGAGCAGCCATTGCCGGGATCGAGGATACACCAAGGGATCAAGTCGGTAAAGGGTGCAATCTGGACCTTGGCAATTTTTATCCAGCTGCCATTCGTATCCGGTTCCTGCGTACATGTTATTCGCCCCTATGCCTACTGCCAGGTTGAGCCAGGATGGAAGCCAAGCGGGGCGCTGGTCAAGGAAGGAAGCAGGGTTAATGGAAGACCAAATCACCAAGGCATTGTAATTTTTCAGGAAAAGGCTCACCGCCCCGGTTCCATACAAATCGGCCGACCGGTCTGCCAAGCGAACGGGGGGACCTACTCCTTGAGCAGGATAAATAAGATCGTTGGCATGTTGAATGGGTTGCGCACTCATCTTGAACAGGATGCGCTGTTCTCTCCAGACCAACTGTTGGGCTGTAAATGCAGAAGCGCCAATCGTATTAAATGCAACATCTCCTAAAGAGAAACCCCATTGTTCCGAAAAACCATCCATGACCTCAAAAGAGGTTTGAACCAATTGGGCCAATCCAAATCCCACCCAACTGGCTCGTCGGTCCGTAAATCCAGCCCAACGACTCACGCTCCAACCAAGCCGGGCTTCTTGATAGCTCGAAAATAAGTGCCCCGCCTTGTCCATCTGGTTCCATTCTGGGTTGTCATTGAAAAAATGGAACCTCCCCAGCGGGTAATCAGCATACCAGGCTTTCCATAGACCGGCCATAGCAGCCGGGTAAGCTACGGCTCCACCAGCCAGCAACAGGCGCGTACGGGGACGGTGCAAGGTATCTGCCCACTCCAAGTCTAAAACCCTGGTTTGTGCAGGAAGACAGAAGGGGCCCAACCAGAAAAAAAGAAAGATCCAAGTTTTCATTTATTCCGCTTGAATTAATTTGCTGGAGGGTCCGACACCCGACTCATTAAAGGCTTCAATCCTAAAATAATAGGTCTTTCGGTTGTCCATCCCCTTGTAGTAGTATTCATTCGCACTGTGCACCTGAATACAATTGTATAGCTTATCCGGATGGGTGCCAAAATAAATATTGTACCCATAGGCATGGACAACTGGACTCCACTTTAACCAGGCAGACCGTTTATCCTTCTCAGTGCGCAACACATAAAAATCGGCTACCTCTTCGGGCATATCCATGCCCCCATTCCCAAATACCCGGAATCCAGACAGCGCAAACTTGCCGGCCGCCATGTGGACGTTTTCAAGTTTGAGGTAACGGGCCTTGACAGGCTCAGGCAACTCCACATAATCGTGCGGAACATCTTTCAAGTTCTTACTTTTATCCACCAAAAGCTTCCAATCCTGGCCATCTAGGGAGTGCCAGATGCGGTATTGGTGGTATAAATTTGGGATTTTCCCCAACAAATTTGCATCCTGATCTGCGTAATTGAGTTGGATTGCCCGAACTTCAGAGATATTTCCCAGGTCCGACTGTATCCACTCCCCAGGATTGCCAGAAAGGGCGCTCCAATAGGTTTTGATGTTTTCATCCACTAGATAATTGGAGGAATACCCCCCGTACGTGGAGGAAACCTGAACGGGTTTTTGAAAATTTAACAACATCCAGCCTGTAAATCGGCTTTTTAGGTGGTCGGCTGGCCCATTCGGCAAATAGTGTGGGTAGTCTCCAAAAACCGTATTGCAGTACAAGTGACCATCGGCATCAAAACCCGCTGGCCAGAGCCCCAACCTCCGTTCAAAATTATTTTTAACAGAAATGACTTGAGTAGAGACATGCCACCAATTTTTCCAAGAATCCTGAAAACTAGCTCCATGCCCAGCTCCTCGAACGAAGCCTCCGGGCTTAAAAGAGAAAGGGTCTGACTGAGGAGTAAAAGGTCCTAATGGGTGGTTCCCAACCAATACCCCATCTGCATAGCCCCTAAAGTCGGTCCCTGGGGCCCCAGATTGTAGATAATAATTGCCGTTGTGCTTGCT
>JBKDAM010000074.1:0-6513 GCA_046316495.1 Chitinophagales bacterium | reverse complement strand
GTGTGGACGCCGCCATCATCTTTTCTGATATCCTGGTGGTGCCCGAAGCAATGGGGCTGGATTATGAAATGATTGAAGCCAAGGGACCTAAATTTCCAACCACCATTGAGCAGGCTTCGGATGTGGAGCAATTGCGCTCGGGAGCAGAAGCGGCAGCAGCACTCTCGTATGTATGGGAGGCACTGGCACTGACGAAAGCCAACTTGCAGGGCAGAGTGCCCTTAATCGGTTTTGCCGGAGCACCTTGGACGATCTTTGCCTACATGGTAGAGGGAGGAGGTAGCAAGACCTTCTCCAAGGCACGTCGGATGCTGTACCAACAGCCGGAAACCTCGCATGCCCTGCTTCAAAAAATTACCGATACCACCATTGCCTACCTCCAAGGTCAAATCAAGCATGGAGCGGATCTGATTCAATTGTTCGATTCCTGGGCAGGGGAATTAACTCCGGAGCAATACCGGGAATTTGCAGCCCCTTACCTCGCACAAATCGCAAAGGCACTGCCAGAGGTACCCAAGACTGTTTTCGCAAAAGGTGCCTGGTTCGCTTTGGAAGATTTCGCCGATATGCCCTGGCAAGTGGTCGGACTGGATTGGAATATTCCACCTGCATTCGCGCGGGCACGGGTGGGTGCCGATAAAGCGCTCCAAGGCAACTTCGATCCTTGCGCCCTCTATGGAAGCGCAGAAGTTATCCGGGAAACCGCCCTGGAAATGGTTAGAAATTTTGGCCCTAAACACATTGTTAACCTGGGCCATGGTGTTTACCCCGATACCCCACTGGAAGGAGTTCGCACCTTCGTTCAGACCATCCAATCGGTTCGATATTAAAACAAGGGAGGTCATGTCGAATGCAGAAGCTCAATTTTCTGCATTCGGCATTTCACCCGGTAAATGACCGCCCCAACAGCTCTTTCAACCCAACTAAAAAGCGCCTGCCCTCTACCCTACTCCGGGGCGCCTGGCCTACCGCTGTTCAATCAAGGAAATCAATTGCCCCATACGGAGGCTGGGTTTCCTGATGAAATGTTCCATTTTCTATGTGGATATCAGCTGGTTGGAAACAGGCCGTTCACTTCAAGGCAGTAGGCCTTTGTCCATTTACGGCACTTCAACTGTTTGTCCGATAACATGGAATAATTCACCAAATCTATAGCGATATTTGCGGCCGAAATCGTTCATCTGTGCCCTGGTGGTTGTTTTTTATTGCAGCATCACCCAGGGCTCTCCACTACTGGTATGCATAAATCCTGTTTTTTCCTGCCCTGCCTTTGGGTATTGGCTTCCAACCTCCCCGCTCAACTTCCCGACTCCTCCAAGCTCGCTGAAGTGGTCGTCTCCGCCCAGCGAAGCGCTACTGTGTGGCAACAAGCTGCACGGGCCATCCAGGTGATTGATCGCTCCGCCATCGAAGCCGCCCCTGTCCGCAATGTGGCCGAATTGCTGGAATTCGCCCTCAATGTCGATGTGCGGCAACGGGGTATCCTCGGAGTACAAAGCGATATTAGTATCCGGGGAGGAAGCTTCGACCAAACCCTGATCCTGATCAATGGGATCAAAATGACCGATCCGCAGACAGGCCACCACCAAATGAACCTCCCCGTTGAGCTGGAACAAATCGAACGAATCGAAATCCTGCTGGGAGGTGGTTCGCGCATCTTTGGCCCCAATGCCTTCGCCGGAGCAATCAATATCATTACCCGAAAAGAGGCCCCCTCTCATCTGCAAGTAGGCCTTACCGGTGGAGCCTTCGGACTTCGGGAAGCAAAACTGAATGGCTCCCTCCAACAAAAGCGCTGGAACCACAGCCTGGGCGGCACCCACCGAGCCAGCACCGGCTTCCAGCGGAATACCGATTTCTCCTGGAACCAACTCTACGCCCAAAGCGCCGCTTCCCTAGGCAACCACCGACTGCTGCTCAATGCAGGCTGGAACCAAAAAGCCTTCGGTGCCTCTACGTTTTACTCCGGTAGCTTTCCCAACCAATTTGAAGCCACCCAAACCCTGCTGCTCTCCGCCTCCGATCAATGGCAGGCGTCCGAAAAGCTCCGGATCTCCAGCCGTTTGTACTATCGGCAACACCAAGACCGGTTCGAACTCTTCCGGGAATCCGAAGGCTTTTATATACGCACGGCCGCCAATCGATTTGTGCTGGACCGCGACACCGCCCCCGCCTGGTACAATGGACATAATTACCACCTCACCCGCTCCGCAGGGGCCGAACTGGATGCCCAGTTTCGCTCCCGATGGGGAACCACCGTCCTCGGACTGGAATACCGCGAGGAACAGGTGCTAAGCAATGTGCTGGGGAGCGCACAATTGCCCCAGGCAGTTCCCAATGAGCCGGATTTCGCGCAGTACACGCGGCAGGCAGGTCGAGGAAATGTGAGCACCTTTCTCGAACACAATGCCCAATTCCGACGCTGGACGCTCTCCGCCGGTACCCTGTACAATTATAATTCAGCTTTCGGAACAGCCTTCTTTCCCGGGGTAGATCTGGGATATCGGCTGTCTGACCCGCTGCGGATCTATGCCTCCGTTAACCGCTCCCTACGGTTCCCTACCTACACCGATTTGTACTACAACCGCGGAGGAGCCGTTGGAAGCATCGACCTCCAACCTGAATCCGCCCTCCATTATGAGTTGGGTACGAAACTGCGAACCGGGAGGCTCCAGGCGCAGGGCACGGTGTTTGTACGACAAGGGAAAAACCTCATTGACTGGATCCGCCTGAACGGCAGCAGCCAAACCCAGGCCGCCAACCTCACCCAAGTGAACCTCCGCGGACTGGAACTCAGTGCCCAATTCAGTACCCGGTTTCGGGAGCTGGCCGATCAGGTGCGCATCAGCTATAGCTACCTGCAGGCAGATACCAATAGCCAAAATTTTGAGTCGAACTATGCCCTGGATTTTCTCCGGCACCAGTTCAACCTTTCCCTTCAGCAACGGCTCCACCGGAACACCGTTTTGAGCTGGCAAGTAAGCTGGCAAGACCGCCTGGGTGGGTATTTCAGCCCCCAGCAACAACAAGAAATAGACTTCCAACCGGTGTTCCTGGTGTTCGGTCGCCTCCAACAGCAGCTCGGTCCCTGGCGGTTTTTTGCCGAGGTATCCAACCTCTTTGATGTGCCCGTAATGGATATCGGCAACGTCCCTCAACCCGGTCGCTGGTGGAACGCCGGCCTTCAATACCAACTAAAAGGAAAAACACGCAGGAAAGAAAAGAAAGACGGAGGAATACCAAACAGATAAACACAACACAAACAAGCGATTCACCTAGAAAATTCGGGGGAGGCTTACTCCCCTCCCCCACTCCTTTATTAGTACCAACAGTTGGAATTTTTGCGCCTTTCTGTTCCCCGTTTTTTCTAAAAAGGAAGTTGCCAGATTCCTGTGGCCGTTTTTGCTAAGCCCGCCTGACGATGTTGGATCCTGCTGAGTGTCCATTCCTGGCCCTCCTGAATTTGACGACTAAGAGCATACCTGCTATTAGCGTACACCGCCCGTTTCTCCTCAAAAGACTTTTGACCTGCCTGCTTGTGGTTAGCCGATGGACTAAGTAAGGTCAAATTTCCCAGAAGATAGACGCCTCGGGCGTGCTCCTGATCCGACCAAAGGACAGACCAATGCTCATTTAAGTGTTCCGGCAAAATATGCTCGATGGTGCCATCATCCAAGGTGGGATCTAATTTTAAGCCGCCCGGCAATTGTGCTTCCAGCTTGTATAAGATGTACCGAACCCATTTTTTTTGTAAAGGTTGGTTGGTGTCGAATACCCTTCGCTCAAAATGGGAACGAAACGTATCATTATCGGGACAAACCTCTTTCAAGGCCGAAAGCAACGGTCGGACATCTGTAAAGTTGGTTTCCTCTTGAAGTTGAATAGATAACTTGTTCAAGAAAACCTCCATGGGCTGACTGGGTAGTTGTGCAATGACGGTACGCCGAAAACCGAGCACTACCAATGCGGAAACCAGGCGCTTAACAGCAGATCGATCCAATCGTTGAAGGGCTACCATCAAAAAAGAAAGGACACCTTGCTGCTCTAGTTGAAATAAATTTAAGGTATTTATTTGCTCTCTTAGCTCTTTGTCTGTCCGCCAAAGCTCATCTTCTGCATCCTGAATTACCAAATAATAATAGGCTGCACGCTCCAATTGGTCCAGCAACTCAAGGACTTGTTCGTCTGATTGAACGCGTTTCTTTACGGATTTAAAGAGCGTAGAACGGGATACCAGTGGAATCATACCGTTCAAATAATGCCGCAAAAAAGTTGGAAAGCGCTCCATTCCAACCATTCGTATCACTTTATTCCACTGCTCTTTTACGGCAAGCAAGTCACTCGAGCTCTTTGCTACCATAGAAAAGAGGTAGTTTTTTAATAAATCGGTCGTGGTCAATGCTACTCCCCGAGCGTTAAGTGTCTCAAAAACCGTGTACGCATTCAAATCATTCAACACTTTAATTTGAATAAATTGCAACCTTTCACCGACCGTTCTCGTCAGAAAGGTAGTAATCAGCTCTCCACTTCGGGAGGATGAAAAAATAGACTCCACCCGCGCCTGGAAAAATAAATACGCCTCCCAAAGTCGTTTTTCAGCATCGGTAAGTTTCGGTACTGCAACGGGCGGCCGATAATTGATTAACCGAAACCGATAAAAAGCATCGCTTTGCTCGTTTAAGATTAACTTACTGGAATACAACAAGGAAACCGGGTCCTTTTGTCCAATATACTGGCCTCGAAGCAGTTCAGCACGCTCCAGATTACCCTCCGATTCTATACCCCCTTCCGCCCAACGATGCAATTGATTGATGACTACTAATGCCAGAATACTCAAGGTAGTCAGTCGTTGTTGCCCATCGATTATCCAAAAGGTCTTTGCATCCGGTTCCCCTTTCTGTTGTATGACCACTGATCCCATAAAATGCGGTTCCCCCGTCTCCAGCGTTCGAACCAAATCTGTCCAGAGTTCCTCCCAGTGCTCTACCTCCCAAGAGTACTCCCGCTGAAAAAGAGGAACAAAATAAACCTTGCCGTTCCCGATGATTTCATTCAGGGAAACGGATTGGGCATCCAATAAATTTGATATTGCCATAGACGTACAATTACAGGAGAGGACCAGAAACCGAGCACTCCCTCCGACAAAGATAACCACTATACCGAACCTAAACAATGGATCCGTTGGCGATTCATTCTATCCTACTTTTCCAATTGGGGGCAAACCTTTGGAATCAGGCGAGGCAAACGTTCCGGAATTTGCAGTAGGGTTGGCTGGGGGCGTGCACAATATAAAAAAATAGTTGTTCCATATAAGGAAACAAATGTACCTTTGCGAATGAAAAAGTTCTCAAAACCAATCCAAATTCAACTCCTGGAGGAAGCATCCAGTTATTTCGATGAATTGGATGAAAAAATTAAAATAAAATTCTTAAAATCCTTCGAAAAAGTAGAATCAGGTTTTAAAGGTGATTGGTTTAAACAGTTGGAATCAGAAATCTGGGAATTTAGAGAACGTGACGCTTCCAAATTTTATCGAATTTTTGCATTCTGGGACTCCACCCAAGACCAGCATACCCTGATTATTGGAACCCATGGCTTAGACAAAAAAACAAATAAAACACCAAGGCAAGAAATAGAGAAAGCGAAACGAAGCAGGAAAAACTATTTTGAACAAAAACAAGACAAACTATGAAACTCACAAGCGTTGAAGAATTGAAAGAAAAGTATTTGGGTACCCTGGGAACACCAAAGCGCGATCAGTATGAACAAGAACTCAAAATCGAGCTGCTCGCCGAAGAAATTAAAGCGTTGAGAACATCCAATAACCTAACTCAAGAACAATTGGGTGATTTAATAGGGGTTCAAAGAGCGCAAATCTCCAAGCTCGAAAATGGTAAATCAAATATTACGATCAGTACCTTACTAAAAGTAATGCATGCCTTAAATGCAAAAGTTAGTTTCCGTGTAGAGAAATTAGAAGAAATGCAAGTAGGATAATACCCACTTACCTGAGCGATCCCCCCCACCTGGAAGATAAATGCACTAACACCTTCATTTACCCTATAGAATATTAATTGGTTGCAAGACAAAAACCCCAAAGGGGTGATATTATTGTAGAAATTAATTGGTTTTGCAAGCCCCCATAAAACCCCAATAATCAATTTATCAACATTTTACATATTATAAATATAAATAATACATAAACCCACAAAAAAAAAGACCCTTTCCGTCCGCACAACGAAAAGGGTCTTTCTCCAATTAAAGTGGAAACCGCTACGCCGGTACCATCAAAGCCTCCAAATACGGCCGATACTCCGGAACCAAATTGCCCAACAAGGCCTCCTCTACCTCAAACACCCCTATATCAAAATGCTCGTGGCTCATCAATAAATCATCCTGACAACAAGCCGTACGACACTGATACAAGACCACCATCACGTTCATCAAATCCATCACGCGGACTTGCAACACGTCCACCAACCGCTCTACCTGGATATTTATACTGAGTTCTTC
>JBKDAM010000073.1:0-3777 GCA_046316495.1 Chitinophagales bacterium | reverse complement strand
CTTATATGCTCTTGAGACGGAGGATGTTACTCCAATTGTCTTAAAGAAATTGGGGCAGTAATACCGGTAAATTTTTCAGGAGTAACTATGGTTGCTCCAGGTTGTTCCAGGCATTGAATGCTTGATGCCACTCCACCCACTGCGGTATGTAAAGACATTACCGTAAATTTGAGCAATGGCCTCAGTCCTCACCCTTCCATGGATGCCTTTGTTTCCACGCAGCTAACCGGCAACCAAAACTACAACCAAAATGTGGGTATGGCCTTTCAGGTCATTTCACCTATCTTGGTGACTAAATTAAACGCTTACGACGATGGAGTCAATGGATATGCCGTACCTGTAACCATTGGTATTGTTCGCAACAGCGATGGGGCGGTGGTAGCCGGACCGGTTAATTTTATTGGCGGAAGCGACCCAGTATCGGGATTCTATAGAACCAAGTCAATTACTCCAGTGGTTCTTACCCCTGGTGCTTACACAGTGGTTTATTTCGACCCTGCAGCTGGTGAGCCTATTGGAAATAGTTCGATTGGATCAGGTTATCCACCCGTTTCCTTCCAGTCCAATGGGGGCTTGATTAGCTTCTTAGGCGCCTCCTTCGGAGGTACTAGCTTTGGTCTGCCCACTACCTCAGGTGGAAGCGGACTGGTTTACCATGCTGGCAACTTTACCTACGAATCCGCTAGTGAATTGGTCTTGGTGACTGGTGATATGCTGAATTCAGGTTCTTCGGATGATTGTATTTCTAACCTAAGTTTCGCACCTGCTGCCACTATTTTTGATTGTAGCGAGACAGGAACCCACCTAATGACCCTTACTGTATCGGATGCGCAAGGAAACAGCAGCACTTGTACTTCCAGAGTGACTGTACGCGATGTAACAGCTCCTGTGATTACCACTTGCCCAGCTAATTTGACGGTCAATGACTGCGATGACGTTATCCCATCTTTAACTGCAGGTGTGGTAGCAGATGATAATTGCGGTATTGCTTCTATCACTCAAAATCCAGTGGCCGGCACCGACTTTGGACAATCGAGTGGTGAGTCGACAATCATTACCTTTACGGTGACCGACGAAAGTGGAAATACAAGCACTTGTACGAACACGATTACGATTATTGACAATGTTAGTCCACAAATCAGCTGTTCCGGTCCCATCTCAGTTCCTGCGGACATCAGCAATTGTACCGCGGTAGTGACCTTTACCTTGCCTGTTTCCACCGACAACTGTCCTGATTTGACATTAACACAATTGTCTGGTGTTGCTTCTGGCGCAGCGTTCCCGCTTGGGACCACGGTTGTTGCCTTTTTGGCAGAGGATGCAGCAGGAAATACTAATTCTTGCTCCTTTACGGTAGAAGTGTACGATAACCAGGCTCCTCAGGCATTATGCCAGGACTTAACAGTAAATTTATCTGCTTCAGGTTCTGTCACAGTGACTGCTGCCCAGGTGAATGCCGGATCGAATGATAATTGTACTGGAATGGGTGCCCTATTGTTGAGCCCAGCAAGCACTACCTATTCCTGCAGTAATATCGGTGATAATAATTTGGTATTTGTGGCAGAAGATGGCAACGGGAATACCGCCTCTTGCGTAGCGACCATCACGGTGCGTGATGTGACCCCGCCTACGTTCACATGCCCGGCACCGGTCACTATGCCAAGCTGTAACTCCTTGGTTCCGAATGTCATCTTAGGCTTGAGCGCCAATGACGCTTGTGGTATTGCGAGCATTGTCCAGTCCCCTGCTCCAGGCTTGGATTTTGGAACCTCTAACGGAAATTCTGTAACGATAACCGTTACCGTAACCGATGTGAACGGAAATGTTCAAAGCTGTATCGTGCCAGTTACTATTTCTGATGCAACTCCCCCGACTTTCGTAAATTGTCCCACCGAGATGGTGATGGTTGGCAACGACCCTTCCACTTGCTCTGCAAAAATCAACTGGCAGGTACCTGTGGCGCAAGACGATTGCCAACTTGCCTCAGTGGTCCAGGCAGCCGGTCCATTACCTGGTTCGATCCTGCCCGTTACTTGCCCACCGAGCCCTTCAGTAGTCGTGTACCGCGCTACAGACGCCAGCGGCAATACGGCCACCTGCTCGATTCAAGTGCTAGTCGTTGACACAGAGAAGCCAAAATTTGATGCGGATGTATTGATGCCGAATGATACAGTGGTCAACTGCCATCAGATTCCAACCAACTGTATTTTCAGACCCCTGAACGTTTGTACACCTTTAAACAACAATGATGTAAACGATAATTGCAGCAGTCCAGCCAATATTACGTTAGGGTACAACCAGCAAAGTACTCAGAACAGTGATCCTGCTACCTGTGGACATTACAATTACACCTTGACGCGAACCTGGACAGCCACCGATTGCAGTGGTAATACCCTAGCGCACACGCAAGTATTGACCGTCAGAGATACCACGCGTCCAGTAGCTATTTGCCAAAATATCACTCTCACATTGGATGATTTTGGATTGGCCTCCATTTCTCCCAAGCAATTGGATGGTGGTTCAACCGATAATTGTGCGGCCAATGCTAATTTGACATTTACCGCCAGCAAGACCAACTTTAATTGTGCGGACTTTGCATTGAGCCCTGTAACGGTTGTTCTAACGGCAACGGATCCTTGCGGAAATTTCAGAACCTGCAACGCGAGTGTGACGATTTTGCAAGGAAACGGGGACTGCACTCCGGAATACGACATTAGTGGTTCAGACCCTTGTGTCTGCTTGGACAATGCCACTAACCTGGAGAACGGACAATTTGGAGAATTTATCCAAATCCACGCGCTTCGTGGTCAAATTTGGACGGTGCAATCCAGCACTGGATTGATGACAAGCACTACTCCGGCCCCTCCAGCTGCCCCTATTGCGGTGGCGAATGGAACTGCCTTGACGGCCGGTAATTTGGACGGAGTTGACAACGACGGGGATAATGTAATCGATGAAATAGACGAGGCGGTTTACTATACTCTAGCAGCCCGCCATGTGGATGGAATTGGTTACACGGGTACTTTCACCAATGGTACCAACTCCATCACTCTTTCCAATAAATGTTATTATCCGACGCCCTATTTCACCAATCTGACGGATCCATTCTGTATTTCTACTCCAGCCTTTTCAATTGGAGTTGCAGAAGTAAATGGCGCCTCCGGTACGGTTGAAAATGTTACGATCAACGGCGTGCCTGCTACCACCTTCAACGCTGCAGCCCTCGGAGAGGGCCTCCATACAGTCGCAGCAACGTTCAATGCAGGAGCAGCCCAAAATTTCCTGCAAATTAATGGTGTAACCGTTACGGGAAGCAATACCGCGGCGCTTGAAGATCCAGGTTGTAGACAGCATATCACCCAAGTAGTAGAAATTGTAGGAACGCCTACGTCCGTTTCTTGCAGCGATTCTGTCCAGATTTCCCTGGATGAAACCTGCGTGTACAATATTGATCCAAGCACTGTTCTTACCGGAAATAGCTACGGCTGTTACGACGACTACTATGTTCAAATTGATAAAACCCTGCCTTTAGGCAATGGCCCATGGCTTCCAGGTATCCTTACCGCAGCCGACATAGGCAAAACCTACGGCTACCAACTGGTCCATATTCTTAGTGGTAATGTTTGTATGGGCATCTTGCGTGTAGAGGATAAACTAGCTCCTGCGCTTACCTGCCCACCCAATATCACCATTGGATGCAGTGAAAGTACGGCTGTTTCTAACACCGGAAATGTAGGCGTTACCGACTGCAGCGCGACAACGGTTCAAGTAAAAGAT
>JBKDAM010000072.1:0-8856 GCA_046316495.1 Chitinophagales bacterium | reverse complement strand
GACTGGTCATTACCCTCGGAATCCTATTGCTGTATCAACTAGCTGTGCATCAGGGTCATTCAGAAGAAATAACTCGAACCCTTGTCTTTTGCACCCTGGTTAGCGCAAATATTGGCCTAACCCTCGTCAATCGCTCGTTTCACGATTCGGTTTGGACCACTTTCCGCCACCGCAATCCCTGGATCCCGGGAATCATCAGCTTGACCCTATTACTCACAGCCCTGCTTTTGTACATTCCCTCCTGGTCCCAATTTTTTGGGTTTACAACCCTCCCTTTTCCTTGGCTGGCCTTTTGTATCGGAACGGGTCTTCTATCCGTATTCTGGTTTGAAGCAGTCAAGTGGATTCGCCGCAAACGATTAAAAACCAACTCTTTATCCCTCCAACTGCCATAGAAAAGGGCCTGCCGTGACGGCAAGCCCTTTTAACCAGTATGCATCATACAAAGTAAGATCTACAAATTCCGCAAACTATTATGAGGACGCATCTCTTCTCCCAACCAATTGATATTCCAATCGTCTTTTGGAATCAATTGTTTGGCTTTACGAGAAAAACGCCGCAACAAAAACGCAATTGCTAAACGTGGAGATTTTTTCAGGAAACGGATAAATAAATTGTTAGATCCAGTCATGATTAAAAAAAGTTAAAAATGAAACGTTACTTTTCGAGAATTATACAACAAAAAACGTGCTAAAAGCCAAAAAAGTTGCCCCAAAAACGTTAAAGTTTCTGCTTTTTTTCTATTTTTCCGGAAAAGGGGAATTTCAAAACTAACGCTTACCTTTGTGCCGCTAAAAATCGTACCCTCAGCAACCTTTTGGGAGCATTGTACTACAACGCTTAGCACATTAAGGAACCACCGGTCAAAAGGCCCTCGGCTTTGTCGCATCGCTATCCTTGCATTTTTTGATTTCGGAAAAAACATACCAGCGCACAAAAGAATATGAGTCAAACGCTTTCCATAGTTATCCCAGCCTACAACGAAGAACGGACCATCCACCGAATCCTCGATAAAGTTAAAGCCGTCGAACTCATTCAAGGTATCCAAAAAGAAATCATCATCACCAACGATTGCTCAAAAGATGATACCGAGGGCGCCATTCGGCGCTATATGGACGCTAACCCTGAGCTTAATATACAATACCGTAAACACGAGGTCAACAAAGGAAAAGGAGCCGCCCTCCATACCGGTATTCGGGAGGCTACCGGAGATTATATCATCATCCAAGACGCCGACCTGGAATACGACCCGGAGGAATACAATATCCTGCTTCGCCCCATCCTGAATGGATACGCCGATGTCGTGTATGGATCCAGGTTCATGGGCGGCCGCCCCCACCGAATCCTTTTCTTCTGGCATAGTATTGGTAATAAATTCCTGACCTTCCTCTCCAATGCCTTCACCAACCTCAACCTTACAGACATGGAAACTTGTTACAAGCTCTTCCGTGCTGATATGTTGAAAAGCCTGCGCTTGAAAGAAAACCGATTCGGTTTTGAACCAGAGGTTACCGCCAAAATCAGCCGACTCCCAGAAGTGCGCATCTATGAAGTAGGTATTTCTTATTACGGAAGATCGTACGCCGAAGGTAAAAAAATCGGAGCCCGTGATGGCTTCAGAGCCATTTATTGCATCCTGAAATACAACCTTTGGTCTAAATAAATTGTCTTACTACAATCATCTTTAACTCAATTAAAACATACTGAACGAATATGCAATCGGATGTAGCGGCAGTAGATGCACTGGCAAAATCATATAAAGAACTGTCCAAAGAGATCGGCAAGGTAATCGTAGGACAAGACGAAGTCGTCCGGGCGGTTATTATCTCTCTTTTTTCCAATGGACACTCCCTGTTAGTCGGAGTACCTGGCTTGGCTAAAACCTTGCTGGTCAGCACCATCGCAGAAGTACTAGACTTGGATTTTAAACGAATCCAATTTACACCTGACTTGATGCCTTCCGATATTACTGGCTCCGAAATCCTAGATGAAGATCGGCATTTTCGGTTCATGCGAGGCCCAGTATTCGCCAACATAGTTTTGGCAGATGAAATCAACCGTACGCCTCCCAAAACTCAAGCAGCCCTCCTGGAAGCCATGCAAGAGCGTTCTGTGACCGTCGGTGGACAACGGCATGCACTCCCCGCCCCTTTCTTCGTGCTCGCTACCCAAAACCCCATCGAACAAGAGGGTACTTACCCGCTGCCTGAAGCACAGCTCGACCGCTTCATGTTTAATATCCCACTTACCTATCCTACTTATGAGCAGGAATTAATAGTAGTAAAAAATACGACCTCCTCCCACAAAGTCGAGCTAAAACACATCCTGAACAGCGAACAAATCCTGAACTATCAGCAATTGATTCGCAAAATACCTGTCAGCGATAACGTACTTGAATATGCCGTTGGCCTCGTAACGAAAACCAGACCCGGGACAGCTGGTGCGACCAAGGAAACCAATAATTACTTGAGCTGGGGGGCAGGCCCGCGCGCAAGCCAATACCTGGTTCTAGGGGCAAAATGCCATGCAGCTATCCACGGGAAGTACGCACCCGATATCGAAGATGTAAAAGCCATTGCAAACTTGGTACTTCGGCACCGTATTGTTCGAAACTATAAAGCGGAAGCAGAAGGAGTAACTGAAGAAAATATCATTGACTCCATGCTCTAAAGAGTTGATCGCTTTTCCATAAAAAAAACGTCCACCGAAGTACCCGATGGACGTTTTTTTTATGGAAAAAATCCACTATAGCTTTGTAAAAATAAAGTCTGTGATTTTCGTAAACAAGTGACGGGTAGCATTTTCCCCATAAATCCCATGGTTCCGATTTGGATAAGAATAAGAATCGAATGCCTTCCCAGCTTTGATTAACGCATTCATCAACTCCACTGCCTGCTGCCAATGTACATTATCGTCCGCTATTCCGTGGCACAACAGATAATTATCCCCCTTTAATAAAGAGGCGTAATTGACCGGTGAGTTGGTCTCATAGCCCTTACTGTTATCAGCAGTTGTGTGCATGTACCGCTCCGTATAAGCTGAATCATACCATTTCCAGTTGGTAACAGGCGCTACTGCTACCGCCATTTTAAAGACATCCGCCCCTTTTAACACACAAGAAGTGCTCAAATAACCACCGAAACTCCATCCCCAAATACCAATTCGCTGTGGATCCACATAGGGTAGACTACCCAAATAACGGGCCGCAGTAATCTGGTCCTCCGTTTCATACCGACCTAATTCCAATTGGGTACACTTCTTGAAATCCCGACCGCGCCCCCCAGTGCCTCGGTTATCTACACTCACTACAATGTATCCATTCTGAACCAACAATTGATGCCAAGAACCCATATATCCATCGTATTGATTTTGAACAGTTTGAGAACCTGGGCCTCCGTAAATATCAAAAAGTACCGGATAACGCCTGCCCGGTTCTAAACTGTCAGGACGAAGCATCCAGCCATTCAGCTGCTGACCTTCTGAATTTGTAAACGACCAGAAACGCTTGTTGACCAATCCAAACTCCTTCCTCCTGTTAATCAGGTTGCGGTTGCTGGTCAGGGTATCGAGTACCCGCCCGCTGCGCTCATGCAGCGTAACTACCGGAGGTGTATTCGCATCCGACCAGCGTAGGGTGTAATAATCAAAAGTAGGACTGAAGGAAGGTACCGAATGCCCCTCCCAAGGGGTCATTAAGCGTGCCGGACTCCCATTGAGATCTCCTTCCCAAACTTGCCGGTCCAATGGCCCAGGAGTAGCTGTTTGGTAATAAAATTTACCAGTTTGCTCGTTTACACCGTAAAATGCCGTCACATCATAGGAACCCTCCGTCAAAGGACGTATCATACTACCACTGATGAAATCGTATAAATACAAATGGTTGTAGCCGCTGCGCTCGCTCGCCCAGACGTACTGAGTTCGCTCCTCCAGGAACCGAAGGTGATCTTGTACTTCTACATAGGCAGAATCGACCTCCTGAAGCAGCAGTTCCTCGTCAAACGAAAGCTGTTTCTTAAGCCCATCAGGAGAGAGCAAAACCAAATCCAAGGTATCCTGCATACGATTCAACCGGGTAACCACTAAATTGAACTTGCTTGCCCAGTTCAGGCGAACTAAATAGTCATCCGGTGCGAGTTTAATATCTGGAACGGGGGCTAACTGGGCATTCTCTAAGTCATAAATATGTATAGTGACCTTGGAATTAGCTGCGCCCACCTTGGGATATTTGAAAGAAGATTGCCGCGGGTACATTCCTTTTTCATACCAGGTCAATGGCATTTCAGGAACCTCCCGCTCATCAAAGCGTAAAAAAGCCAGCCGAGCACCGTCTGGATTCCAAGCCAACGCTTTCATGCCATCCCCACTCACTGGACTAAATTCCTCTTCATACACCCAATCGGGAAGTCCGTTAATAATGGCATTGGTCTTCCCGTCTGTGGTTACCCGCTCCAGGCGTTGATCTATCAGATGCCGAACATATAAATCATTGTTCATCACAAAAGCGGCCTTCCGACCATCTGGAGAGAGCAGGACCTCCTGGGCAGGAGCGCCCTCATTCACCGGAATGACCTTCCTTGTTTTTAAGTCAAATACATAATAATCCGCTAAAACAGAATGCCGATACACAGGAACCGTATTGGTCTGAAGCAATATTGCCTGCTCGTCCGAACTAAGTTTGTACCCTTGTATTGAAAAGGATAGCTCCTCCTTTCTAAGCAGAATAGAATCCCGCTTTCGGGTGACTACGTCATAGCGCGCAATCGCTCCTTTTTCAAGACTGGTATAATGCCGGCCATCTTTCATAAACCGGAAACTCGGCCCCCCTTCCGGGTAAAAAAGGTATTCAGAGAAGCAATGCTCCAAAGTGATGTTTTTTTGTGCCGAAAGCAAGACCATCAGTCCTAACTGGAAGCACAACAGTAGCGTAAATCGGATTCGAGTTGTCATGTTGAAGGAAAAAATAGCTATAACGCAGGCAATATTACCAGTACCTGTACAAAAGTGCACAAGCAAAGATAAATGACCTAAAAGAAAGCCTAAAAGTAGGTGATTCTGCGAAAGGAAATGACCTATACCCTTCCTTTTTATTTAAAGGATCCTATCCAACAAAACACATTGGTAATCCAATCGATCTAGGAAGAGAGAAATGACGAAACAACGCTAGCTAGTTGCCTTTGGAGTAGGTACGCTCGTATTTCTCCCAAGGTGTTTTTTTGTGGTTATCGGTACCAAAATAATGGAGGATAATATCCAGCTTCTTTGCATTTTGGTACCCTGGAATTGGCTGAATAACCTCTTGCTGCTCGTTTAAGATTACAAAGGAAGGATAGCTGAGGCGGTTATTGAGGAGCTGAGCGGCCAATTCATGAAATCCTCTACTGCCTTGTTTTTTGAATTTGTAGGTTTTATCTTGATAGACTACATCGCCCGTCTGTTCAGCATTGAACTTGACGGCATAATATTTTTCATTGAGGTAAGAAACAATTTCAGGGTCTTTAAAGGTGGTATTATCCATCTCTTTGCACCATCCACACCAATCGGTATAGACGTCGATAAATATCTTTTTCTTTTCAGTTTTGCTCTTTTCTAGCGCCTCTTCGATTGTTATCCATTTAATTAAACGCTGAGGAGTAGCAGGAACCTGTACATTTCGCTGCTGAGACGCTGGGGAAACTTGGGCGGAGGAGCCTCTGGAGGAAGCCACTCCAGTACCACCCCGGGCATTGACATCAAGTGCAGATCGCGTTCCAGCGGGACCTCCAATACGACTGTTTCCCACCGGTGTAGCATGCGTTCTCAAGGAAGATTGAGCAATCCCCGCAGCCGACAGTGAACAATACACAGCGAATAAAACGAATATCCTACGCATAAACCTACCCTGTGATCCTTTTGATTGATGGAACAAATGTACTGCAAATTAAACCGTATTTACCGAAAATAGGGTGTACCTAATACCGATTTTAAAAGAAGTTTAACGGCAACCCACCCATTTAAGCTCTATAAGTGTCATATTTACACCTTGAAATACCCTCTGACTATGCAACAACGCCTTTTTAATTCTGCTGTAGTAGTAGCCTCCCTAGGTTACCTGGTGGATATTTACGACTTATTGCTGTTTGGTTTTGTCCGGCAAAAGAGCTTGTTATCCTTGGGATTTACGCCGGAGCAAGCGTTTGACCTAGGATTATCTATTCAAAATTGGCAAATGTTTGGAATGCTGGTGGGTGGAATCGGATGGGGAATCCTAGGAGATAAACGGGGAAGGGTGTCCGTGCTCTATTTTTCAATTGCGCTTTACTCCGTTGCCAATTTGTTAAATGCCTTTGTTACGGGTTACGCTGATTATGCTTTTTACAGATTCATCGCTGGAATTGGCCTTGCTGGAGAATTGGGGGTAGGTATAACCTTGGTATCTGAAGTGTTGCCCAAACACAAACGAGGAATCGGCACTATGATCGTGGCTACAATTGGCTTAACCGGAGCCTTACTCGCATGGGTAATTGATAAATACTTCGAATGGACCTACTGCTATTTGATCGGGGGAGGATTGGGAATAGCTTTATTGTTACTTCGAATCAGCGTCACAGAATCGGGTATGTTTCACCAGGTCAAAAGCAATGTTGATATTAAAAAAGGACACTTTCTAGCGCTTTTCACCAACAAAGATCGCTTTATCCGCTTTATGCGCTGTATTTTCATAGGGACTTCTACCTGGTTTGTGGTCGGAGTATTGGTCTTTTTCGCCCCAGAATTCGGAAAGGCAAAAGGCCTGGAGGGAATTGTGGCTGGAAACGCTATCGCGGCCTGCTACACAGGCTTGATCTTGGGTGATCTGATTTCAGGTTTTCTAAGCCAATATTGGCGCAGCCGAATCAAAGTGATGGCCTTGTTTTTAGCGTTGGATGTAGTAGCGGTAGCTGCTTATTTGTACTATCCCTTCCAATACAATTGGGAAATGTATCTGTCCCATTTTTTCCTTGGGATTTCAGTGGGATTTTGGGTTATTTTTGTCACCATGGGAGCAGAACAGTTTGGTACCAATTTACGTGCAACCGTTGCCACTTCGGTGCCTAACTTTGCCCGTGGAATGCAAGTACCAATTAATGAGTCCTTTAAATACCTTAAAAGTCCCCTCGTTACTGGAAGCGTCCTAACTGCCGCCTGGATGGTAGGGGCCGTATGCCTGTTCATTGCCTTTATTGCCCTATACGGTATGCGAGAAACCTTCGATCAAGACCTTGACTATGTAGAATCCATTTGATCTGTCACTTCATTTTTTCATAAATATAGCAATCCATGTCAGTAGCGGACCGCTTAAAAGCATTATTACAACAAAAATCAGTAGAGAATCTAAAAGCTGGTCAGGAATTTTTAGCCGAAAATGCCCAACGTCCAGAAGTCACCCAATTAGAAAGTGGTCTTCAGTACGAGGTATTGGTCATGGGAGAGGGGGAAAAACCCCGTGTTGACCAAACCGTCACTTGCCACTACCACGGGACCGTTATTGATGGTCGGGTATTCGACAGTTCTGTTCGTCGTGGGCAACCGGCTTCGTTCCCGTTGAACCGAGTGATTGCAGGTTGGACGGAGGCCCTTCAACTTATGCCCGTAGGAAGCAAGTGGAGGCTGTTTATCCCACCCAATCTAGCGTACGGCGACCGCCAGGTAAGCGCTGAAATAGGCCCTAATTCCACTTTGATTTTTGAAGTGGAGTTGCTCAAAATCAGCTAGTACACACAATGCGTTTTGGTGCAGGGGATACTCCGTGCACCAAAACACTCTTTGACTCCATTAAGATGCTAATACTCCCCGAATAACGGTCCGCAAGCCCGGTTCACTGGCCTCCGCCACCGCAATGACTTCTTCGACAGTGGTTTCACGAATTCGATCCGGCGGGAACGCTACGTTGGTGACCATCGAAATCATCAGAATCTGCAAACCAGCGTGCTTGGCCACCAGTACTTCAGGAATCGAAGACATGCCCGTGCAATCACTCCCAAGTAGCCGAAGCATGGCATACTCGGCGGGTGTCTCCAAATTAGGTCCCGAAAGCGCAGAATAAACACCCTCCATCGCACGAATTTGATGCTGTTCGGCAATCAACAGTGCTTTCTGACGAAGTGCAGCATCATACGTTTTGGATAAATCCGGAAACCGTGGACCCAAGCGTTCATCGTTCGGGCCCCGTAGCGGATTGTCGGGTAATAAATTAATATGGTCTTTAACAACCACTAAATCGCCTGACTGTAAATGCGGATTCACGCCCCCGGAAGCATTGGTAATCACCAACTGCTGAATACCCAAAGCCGCTAACACCCGAATAGGAAAAGTCACTTGCTGCATAGTCCAGCCCTCGTAGTAGTGCATCCGGCCTGCCATAATGACCACTGGATGATTATCAAGGTACCCAAAAACCAGCTCCCCCCGATGACTCTGTACCGTACTCCGAGGAAACTGAGGAATTTCGGAGTAAGGAAGGGTACACTGCACCTCCACATCCTCTACGAGTCTACCCAAACCGGTGCCCAATACGATCCCTGAAACCGGCTGAAAAGTCGTCTTGGATCGAATAAACGCAACTGCCTCCTGAATTTGGTCAAATAAGCTACCGGACATTGAAAAAGCGCATTTTATAATCCGTTGCAATTTTTCCAAGGCGAATCGCCTCCATCTTGCGCTGAATAAACCGCTTTTTTAGGGGTTTTAAATGTTCTGTAAACAAAATCCCCTCAATATGATCGTATTCATGCTGGATTACCCGAGCATTAATTCCTGTAAATACGGCCTCCTGCTCAACAAACGACTCGTCCTGCCAACGCAATCGAACCGTATTGGGGCGCTCCACCTCTCCTCTAA
>JBKDAM010000071.1:0-6737 GCA_046316495.1 Chitinophagales bacterium | reverse complement strand
GCGCCAAACAACGCTGGTCCTGGCGTAGTTCGCGCTACTGCTGGTAACGCTTCTGGTGCTTTGACGTTCCGCTTTGACAGTGACGCGTCTGTTTCACAGGCAGGTTGGGCAGCGGTGGTAGCTGAAGCTCCAAGCGGTTCTTGCGCTATGACTGCTCCTGCGAACGTTACTGCACCAACTAGTGCAGGATCTTGCGCAGCTGCTACTGTGAACGTATCTGCTCCAAGTTTCAGCCCTGCTGGTTGCAACGCAGCTTTCAGCTTGCAATACCGCGTAAACGGTGGTGCAGCTGTAGTTTTGGGTAGCTCTGTTCCTGCGACTATCGCATTGGCAAACATGCCAAAGGGAGCTAACACCATTACTTGGCAGTTGGTGAACCCTTGTGGCGGTGCTTTGGTAAGCTCTGTTACTAGCACAGTAACCGTAGTTGACCAAACTGCTCCAGTAATCACTTGCCCATCAAACATTACCCTCAACCTGGGTGCTGGTGAGTGCGCAGCTCCTTATTCCTTCTCTGTATCTGCTACAGACAACTGCCCATCTAATGGACCGTTGGCAACTTTGCAGACAATCACTGCAGGTGGTAACGGTAACGCAGCTGGTGGTATGGTATTCTTCAACTTGATCAACAACTCTACGTTGCCTCTTGTGGTAACTGGTTTCCGTGCTAATATCTCAGCAGGTACATTGATCAATGTTTATACCAAGGCTGGTACACACGTAGGTTTCGAAACCAACGCAGGTGCTTGGACACTTTCTGGTGTTGCTGATGCAACAGTAGGTCCATTCTCTGGTGCTTTCCCTGGTAACGGTACGTTGACTAATGCTCCATTGACCTCTGGTTCAATCACTTTGGCTCCAGGTGCTACTACAGGTATTGGTCTTCGTATGTTGACTGCTGCTTCTAACTACACCAACGGTAACGGTACTAACCAGACGTACACAGACGGAACTATCACTTTGACGGCTGGTTATGCGTCTAATGGTCTGTTCACTGGTGGATTCACTCCACGTGTATTCAATGGTGCTGTAGTTTACCAAACGTTGATTGCTAACCCACCAATCACGCAGACTTCTGGTTTGCCTTCTGGTGCAGAGTACCCAATTGGTGTAACTAACAACTGCTTTACTACAGTAGACGCAGCTGGTAATACCGCTTCTTGCTGCTTTACAGTTACTGTGAATGCGTTCCCAGGAGCTATCACTTCTTTGGTTGGTAACGACCACGTGTATGTTTCTTTGGATGAGAACGGACAAGCTTGCTTGAACGCTGATAACTTCCTTGAAGGCGGTCCTTACGGCTGCTACGATGACTATGTGATCAAAGTTGACCGTACTGCTCCATTGGGCAACGGTCCATGGGTTGGTCCAAACTGCGGAAACGGAAATCAAATTCTGTTCACTTGCGCAGACGTTAACAAAACGTATGCTTACAAGGTAACAGATCCTAACACTGGAAACAGCACTTGGGGTCTTGTAACCATCGAAGATAAGCTTCCTCCAGTGTTGTTGTGCCGCAACATCAACGTTGAGTGCAATGGTACTCCAGTAGCTGCTCCAGCTCCTGCGATCACTGGACCACAGGTTCAGACAATCTCTGGATTGAGCGATATCATCGAGAACAATACTTCACCACGTAACTACAATTTCGACTACTCTTACATCCCAGTTGGTACTCCAACATTGGACGTAAACCTGCGTATCAAGTTGACAGGCCACACTTGGTTGCCTGATTTGGACATCGTTGCTCAGAACCCAGGTGGTACTCAAAGAGATGCGTTCACTGTAGGTGGATGCTTCGGACAAGTGTTCCCAATCGACGTTATCTTTGATGATGAAGGTACAAGCGGTTTGACGCAGTGTGTTCAGCTGAATGCAGCAGGTGCTCGCTTACAGGGTTTCCAAGCTCCAGGTGTACAAAACGCATCTATTTTGGCTGGCCTTGACGGATTGAATGCAGGTGGTATTTGGCGCGTAGTAGTTCGCGATAACTTCGCGGGCGATGACGGTGTAATTGAAGAAGTTGGTTTGGAAGTTACTGTTAACCTTCCACAGGTTGATCCAACTGACAACTGTACGATCACTTCTTTGACGTACTTCGATACAGAGGTTCCAGGTGCTTGCGGTGGCCCAACTAAGGTGGTTACTCGTACATGGAGAGCAGTTGACCAGTCTGGCAACATTTCTACTTGTGCACAGACCATCAACTTCATCCGCCCAACTTTGGACGACGTTGAACTTCCTGCTGACTACGACGGTGTTGAAAACGACGCTGTTGCTTGCGGTGGTGTTTACCCAACTCCAAGCTGGATGAACGCAAACGGTTTGGAAGGATCTCCAACTGTATTCGGTTCTACAAATGGCTGCTCTATCAACTTCGAACATGTTGACCAAGTATTGCCAGTTTGCGACGGAACATACAAGATCAAGCGTACTTGGACAGTAATCGACTGGTGCGAAGGTTCTGGTTTCGACTACGTTCAATTGATTAAGGTAGTAGATATGTCTGGTCCAGAAATGGCTTGCCCAGCAAACATGACTGTATCTACAGATCCATACTTGTGCTGCGCTACTGTTGACCTTCCAAACATCGTGATCACTGATAACTGCTCACGCATCAACAACATTGGTGGTTATGTAATTGGATACGACCAGTACACTGGCGACGAATTGGGTAAGTTCCCATTCGGCGGTACTTTGAGCAACTTCCCAGGTAACAACACATGGGATCGCGATACAATGGCTAACTTTGGATTCACTGCTTGCTTGCCAATCGGTGTTCACACAGTAGTTTACATTGCTGAAGACGACTGCGGAAATACATCTTCTTGCTCTTTCCGTTTGACTGTACGTGACTACACTCCTCCAGTTGCTGCTTGTGATGAGTACACTGTAGTAGGTATCGGTTTCGATGATCCATTCGACTGCTACGTAATCAACGCACAGCCTGGCGACTGCCAAGCAGGTGGTGTTACTTGGGTGAAGGCTACTACCTTCGACGATGGTTCTTACGACAACTGTAACCCAGTTCACTTCACAGTTCAGCGTTTCTCTGACGCTAACAACCCATACTCTGATTGCATCCTTGCATTGGATCCACTAGATGGATTTGACAACAACGGTTCTGCTCCAGGTGGTTCTTGCGAAGATATCTTCCCTGGCTTCCCATCTGAGTTTGAGCGTGCGATCAGCGAAGGTGATTCTATCAAGTTCTACTGCTGCGAAGTTGGTACAACTCAGACAGTAATCATGCGTGTATACCAAATCGACAACGCTCGTGCAAACGGCTTTGACGATGACTTTGACGGTAAGATTGACGAAGCTGATGAGCTTTACGCTATCGGCCCAGACAACACACCAATCCGCAACGAGTGCATGGTTCAGATCTCTGTACAAGACAAGATCAGACCTTCTTGCCAAGCTCCAGCTAACGTGACTGTTTCTTGCGAAGCATTCGACCCAAGCTTGTGGGCATACGGTAACGCTGTTCCATCTGACAACTGCGGTTTGGATCAGTCAGTATCTTACCAGGGCCAGTGTGGTATCACTCACACAGTAGCTTACAACCAGTTTGATAGCTTGTGCAACAAAGGTACGATCACTCGTCGTTGGACTGCACGTGACAACGCTGGTAACACTAGCAGCTGCTCACAGCGTATTGTGGTTACATACAACCAGAACTACTACGTGAAGTTCCCAGATGACCGTTTGGTATCTACTTGCGACGGAACTACTAACTACGGTGCTCCTGAGTTCTTCGGTGCTCAAGATTGCGAATTGATGGCAGTATCTTATGTGGACGAACTGTACACAGTTGTTCCTGATGCTTGCTTCAAGATCGAGCGTACTTGGACTGTGTTGAACTGGTGCCAGTACAATGCTAACACAGCTTGTATCGTAGTTCCAAACCCAGAGCCTAACGCGATCACAAACAACGCTCAGAACCGTTTGGGTGTAACAGTTTCTGCTCCTGGTACTTCTGTTCCAGGTTGGGAACCAACTGTTCGCGCGATCACTCCTGGTGCTCCAGCAACGAACTACTCTTCTTTCTGGAACAAAGACGCTAACTGCTACAAGTACAAGCAGGTTATCAAAGTAATTGATACACAAGACCCAACTGTTGTTACTCCAACTCCAACTGAGTTCTGTGACTACAGCACGAACGACGCTAATTTCTGGAACGCAATGTACTGGTATGATAACACTATCAACAGCCATGACTTGTGCGAAGGTGACGCTAACATCGAAATCACAGCTACAGACGCTTGCTCTGGCGCTAACATCCGCTTCAAGTACTTATTGTTCCTTGATTTGGACGGTAACGGTTCTATGGAGACTGTTGTAAACAGCAACAACTCTCCTGGCTACCCATTCCCAGTGTACAACAACGTACAGTACAACAACATCAACTCTCAGAACTACTTGGGAGGTGAATCTCGCGCATTTGACTTCCGTCCAGTACCAGGCAACCAGAAGTGGGGCTTTGGTATCCAGACAGACGCTCCAAGCGGTAACAACCGCACGGCTCGCGTACGTTGGGTGAACTTGGCAGGTCAAAACACTGTACCACAATTGCCTTACGGAACACACAAAATCAAGTGGTTCATTGAAGACGGTTGCGGAAACGAGACAGTTGTTGATCAGCAGTTTGTAGTGAAAGATTGCAAGAAGCCAACGGTTGTTTGCTTGAACGGTCTTTCTGTTAACTTGATGAACGTATCTGGTGGTATGGTTTCATTGTTTGCAAGTGACTTCTTGCAGTACACTGAAGATAACTGCACTCCAGCTAACCAGTTGACTATCGCGATCCGTCGCTCTGGTACTGGTACTGGCTTCCCAGTTACATCTACTGGTGCTCCACAGACAGAGGTTCAGTTCACATGCGCTGACCTTGGTACACAGTTGGTTGAACTTTGGTCAATCGATAAGGCTGGTAACGCAGACTACTGCGAGACGTATGTATTGGTTCAGGACAATGCAGGTATTTGCGGACCAGTAGCTGGTATGGCTACTGTAGCGGGTGCTCTTGCTACTGAAACTGCACAGGGTGTAGAAGATGCGAACATCGAACTGAACGGTTCTTCTAACGGAACTCCAGTTGCTAGCGCAGTATTCTCTAACGTATCTGGTTCTTACTTGTTCTCTAACGCACTTCCAGTTGCTGCTAACGCAACTGTTATCCCAACACACGACGTTGACCCATTGAATGGTGTTAACACTTGGGACTTAGTGTTGATCAGCCGTCACATCCTTGGATTGAACCCATTGGCTTCTCCATACAAGTTGATCGCTGCTGACGCGAACAAGTCTGGTACTGTTACCACATTTGACATCGTTGAATTGCGTAAGTTGATCCTGGGTACATACTCTGCTCTTCCAAATAACAACAGCTGGCGCTTTGTTGACGCTACACAACAGTTTAGCGACAATGCAAACCCATTTGCTGATGTTATCCGCGAGAACCTGCAGATTGCTAACATCCAGAACAACTTGATGAACGGTAACTTCGTAGGTGTGAAAGTAGGTGACGTTGACGGAACTGCTACACCAAACAACTTGGTTTCTTCTGACGATCGTACTGCAGGTACTCTGTTGTTCGACGTTGACGATCGCAAAGTTGCTGCTGGTGAAGAGTTTGTGGTTAACTTCAAAGCTGCTGACAAAGTAGCTGCTTACCAGTTCACTATGAACTTCAACAACCTTGAAGTAATGGATATCGTTCCAGGTGCTAAGATGTCTATGGAGAACTTTGGCGTATTCGCTAATGCAATCACAACATCTGCTGACGCTACTGAAGGACAGTTCGCTGTTAAGTTCCGCGCTACTGCAGCTGGCCAGTTGAGCCAGATGATCAGCGTATCTAGCAACATCACTAAGGCAGTTGCATTCGATGCAACTTCTAAGTTGGACGTAGCATTCCGCTTCAACAACGGTGGTGTTAGCACAATCGCTGGTGTAGGTTTCGAACTTTACCAGAACGCTCCAAACCCATTCATCAACAAGACTGTTGTTGGTTTCCACCTCCCAGAGGCTACAGAAGCTACTTTGACAGTATTCGATGAAATCGGTCGCGTATTGTACACAACAACTGGTGACTTCGCGAAAGGTTACAACGCTGTAACTCTTGACCGTTCTACTTTGAACGCTAACGGTGTTCTCTACTACAAGTTAGAGGCTAGCAACAATAGCGCTACGAAGAAGATGATCCAGTCTAAGTAAGATATTGAATCGGGGTTCTGATAGCTCTTCTACAGTGAAGAGAAATCAGAACCCTGGTTTTTGTTCTGCTTAGGGTCTGTATGACTTTTAAGGAATGGCGTCGAGCCCGCCATTTTCATACTAGAAATCGATTTTATTCTTACTTTAAAATCGGTTTTTGGGATGGCCTCTCTCCGGAAGTCGGAGGGGGGCTTTTTTATTGAGATAGCGGGGCTAAAGCCCTTTTGATTGGTGGGGTGTTTCGTTTTTATTGAGATAGCGGGGCTAAAGCCCCTTTTGTTTCATTGCTATTTTGGGGCTATGCCCTTTTGATTGGTGGGATTTTTCGGTTTTATTGAGATAGCGGGGCTATGCCCCTTTTGTTCCATTGCTATTTTGGGGCTAAAGCCCCTTTGATTGGTGGGATATTACCTAGATGCTAGAGGGCTACCGCCTACGGCCTATAAGTTAAGGAATTCAATTGTCCAATTATTGTCTTGGTCTGCCTGGTCAAATTTCCTTTTTTTGTTTGATTTCAT
>JBKDAM010000070.1:0-3435 GCA_046316495.1 Chitinophagales bacterium | reverse complement strand
GATATCGGGCAGTTGGTCGTTATTGATATCGGCGATACAGAGGCCACCTCCATTATACATATTAATATTGGTGGTGATGTTGTTCTCATAGGTTTCGACGATGGTATTCGCGAAGTCAATTCCGGTACGGGAGGGGTCGAGAAGCTCGAGAATAGGCTGTTCGGCCTCAAGGGTAGGTTCTTCCACAGACTCTGCCAGGTTGGCGGTTGTGTTAGCGTCTTTGCAATGAGAGAGGAAAAACAGCAAGCTAAGCGCGCTGATAGTAAGGTGGACGTATCGCATAATTAAAAAGAGCAAATATTGGCAAAGATAGAGAAATGGCTTTGAAAATCGATAAAATGTCTTTCATTTGCGAGTTGTTACTTCTTGCAGAATTATTTGAAAAAGTACCTACACCAAAAAAACGACTACTAGTTATGAATACGTTTAACGAACGCTGGCGGGCATTTTCCGAGTACTTGACGGAAATGATTGATGGGAGGGTATTGGGCTTGTTTAGGATTTTGTTTTCAATTGTGTTATTTTGGACGGTGGTGAGCTACCTGCAGATGGACCTGGTTTACAACATGTATGTGTTCCCCTCTGTTAATTTCAAGTACGATGGGTTAACTTGGTTAGAGCCAATTTCAGCGGGGTGGATGAATGGTATTTTGTATGCTATGCTGGTGTTATCTGCCCTGATGGTGGTGGGGGTTTGGTTTCGGTGGGCGACTTGGTTATACACCTTGGGTTTTCTTTATTTTTTTCTACTGGACACGAGTTTATACAACAACCACCTTTATTTGTATGCACTTTTGGCTGTGATGCTCACCTTTACGGATGCGCATAAATACCTAAGTTTATCGAAGGATAAGCCTGGGTCTGTGGGGATTCCAAGGTGGCAGCAGTGGGTGTTTCAGTTGCAATTTGTGATTGTGTATTTTTATGCGGGTGTGGTAAAGTTAAGTGGGGACTGGTTATTTCGCCAGGAGCCGATTCGTGTAATTATTGGGGAACTTCCTTCAGATAGTATTTACAATGTGTTTTTTAAATCGGAGGCAGGCATTTATTTGTTTACGTATGGAGGCTTGATTCTTGATTTAGCCGCACCTTTATTATTATGGTACAAGCCAATTAGGAAGTGGACAGTTTATATTTTTATCTTCTTTCATTTTTCAAATTCAAGGATTTTTGATGACATTGGAACTTTCCCATTTGCAATGATTGCTAGTATGCTGTTGTTTTACGAGTGGTCAGAGCTTTCATGGTTAAGGCGATTATTTGGGGAAACGAGTCAGGGGGGAAAAAAGAGCCCTCGTCAAGTGATTCCAGTGGTAAAGGAGCTACCGCGTCTATGGCTGGTTTACTTTTTTTTACAGTTGCTGTTGCCGCTAAGAGGGTTCTTTTTGCCCAATGACCTTGACTGGACCTTGATTGGGCAGCGGTTTTCTTGGAGGGTTAAACTGGATGCTCGAGTAATGACGGAGTTAGCATTTGAGGCGCACTTGGTAACGGGTCAGGTGATGCCAGTGGATGTGACGAGTTTTATCAATACCCACCAGATTCGGAATTTGGCCTATGATCCAAGGTCGATTCGGGAGCTCGCCATAGGAGTTCAGAAGGCTGTTATGGACCAACAAGGGGTGCCTTGCAAGGTAAAGGCGAGGATAAAAGTATCTCGGAATGGGCGTCCTGCGCAGGAGTTTGTGGATCCAACGGTTGATTTGGCGACGGCTCGGTATAGTCCTTGGGAAAAGTTGACTTGGGTGAGGGATTTTCAAAAGTAGGGTGAAAAGGGAAGGAGTGAAGGCCAAGGGGGGCGTATTGGTTTGGGTTATTTTTAGTTAGTTGGGGTATTCCCTGGATAATAATTAGATAATGAATGGATTAAAATGTGGATGGTCTTGGCGATTTGGTTTCGAGGAGTGGTATTTTCAATTATTTTTTAAAAATACTATATAAAATTATTGTGGACTCCAACTCTGCAACTATATTTGTGATTCGAAACGAATAGGGGCGGTTGGTTTTTTGGGTTAATTATTTGAATAACAATCTTTTGTTGGTTTTCGTTGAAAAATGAATAATTGAGGTGGGGTGGTTGGAGGATTGTTGTATATCTGGATAGAAAAAACGTAAAAAAAATATATAAAAAAAGCGTTTAAGTGTGGAATGTGGCACGATTTTTTCTCTGCATAGTAGTGGCGTTATAAGCGTGTTGCTTTCTTGCTAATTCCTTAATCCCTTCTGGCTCGACCAGTATTTTTGTTAATCTATACATGAAAAGACCCTTTACACAGTACTTTACTGGTATTTGTCTTACCGCCTTATATAGTAGGGAAGTTGCAATGTCATGGCTTAGGGCCTGCGTTCCATCTTCCCTTTTGTCGTTGGATATTTTAAATGTCAATAAATTTTTTCACTTAATTGTTTCACTCATTATTAATTTCATTAACATGAAAAAGACGTTCGCTTTTGGGTTAAGAACCCTGGTCGCACTGTTCGTCTTGCTGAGTGGGTTGTTCGTTGCTTCTGAAGCGACTGCACAGTCTTCTCTTAATGGTAGTGTTGCCTCTACCACTAGCTGGTTGGCAACTAGTGATGCTATCACTGTAGCTGAGGCTCAGGTGGCATTCTACCATTCGCAAGGTCCGTTCGCTCCTGGTACTTCTAACTACAACAACTGGTTGCGCCACGCAGCTTTTTACAAATCAATTGTAACAAAGCTAAATGAGCAGATGTCCGTAGAAGAAGCTATCAATCAATCTCTTATCCAGGTTGCTACCGTGGGTGGAGAAAGAGAAGCTGCCTTTACTTCTAAAGAAGTGTTGCAAAGCTTCAAGCAGGAGGCAGTTGAGCTGCTTTCTAACTAATGTTGCCATTTTGGTTTTTTTCACCACTCAACATTGAATCATTCTTATTTTTATTTATCTCATGAAAAAGAGAAATATTACACTTTGGGCTCTGTTGCTCGGTATGGTGTTCTCCGCTAGCCTGTTCGCACAGGTGAATGTGAACCACCCTACATCGGGTTCAACAACCTTCACGATTGCGCCACCATCGACTTGTTCGTTCAACTACTTCGATAATGGTGGATCTGCTGCAAATTATAGCAATAGCATTGCTAACAGCACAGTGACTTTTGCTCCTGGTACTGCCGGTGCGAAAATCCAGGTTACTTTCTCTGCCTATCAGACAGAAGGTAGCTTCGATTACCTGTATGCACACGATGGTGTGAATGCTGCAGCTCCATTGATCGGAACAGGTAACGGTGCAACTGCACCTAACAATGCAGGTGCTGGTGTAGTTCGTGCTACTGCCGGTAACGCTTCTGGTGCTGTAACCTTCCGTTTCTTCAGTGACGCGTCTGTTGCACAGGCGGGTTGGTCTGCGGTGGTAGCTGAAGCTCCAAGCGGTTCTTGCGCTATGACTGCTCCAGCGAATGTTACTGCATCAACT
>JBKDAM010000069.1:0-3480 GCA_046316495.1 Chitinophagales bacterium | reverse complement strand
TCCATCAGACCATTCCGGGAGAAATAAATCATATCACCGGTTGGACTAAAAGAAACAGGACCTTCGTGGTACAGGGACACCAGTTCATTGGCAAAAACCGTTGGAGTAGCCAGATTGCCACTGGTATCTCTTCTTGAGAGCAGAATGGACATAGCGGGCAACTTTAGCACCTCATCCTCAAACTTCTCGGCGCCTGCGGTATTAGTTGAGATGAAAACAATACCATCTTCGTAAAAAATGGGACTGAATTCAAGCCCAGCAGTGTTTATATTGGTTTCATTTTTAATCTGTATCGCCACTTTTTGCTGCTGCGAGAACACACTGGTCCATAATCCAATCAAGCACACTAGGGTGACAAAATATCGGGGAGTGGTCATATTGATATGCTTCATATAGGTCAAAAAAATCAAAGGAAAAAACGGGGATTTGAAAGGTTCTTACGACTCTTGGAATTTTTCTTTGTCACAGTCTTTAAATCCGCCTGTACTAACAGCTCAAATGAACCAGCCGTATAATCACGTACTTTTGAAAGGGTGAAATCATAGGCAGCACCTACACCAACCAAAGGAGAGACCTGCCAAAAAGCGATCAAATCAACGGATTCAATACCCAGCAAAGCATCGGTTTCAAACACTCGGTTACCACCTAAACGGCCAGACAACCCTACCGTGAATTTTTCTCGAATGTCTAAATTGATGTTTAAATCAGCATCAAATGGAGCACCCTGAACATACTTGGCCAAGACCGCAGGTAATAATTTCAGGTCTTCATTAATAGGCAGAATAGCTCCTGCCATCAGGTAAAAGTGCCTGGATTCCTTCGCCGTTTCTACATTCGGGTCGGGATTGATCCCAATGGTATTCGTGTAGATTCTAGGCACTGAAAAGCCCATGTAAAGTCGTTGTGCATACGTAGCATATAAACCGGCACCGACATTACCATAAATATCGTTCGTACGCTGATTGGTCAGTGATGGATCGGTGGTAGGACCACCTGGGTCGCCTGTAATCGCATTTCCAAAATTAATCGAAAGAGAACGTACAGAAGCTTGAATCCCTGCCCGGAAAGAGAACTGATCATTTGCAACCAAATCATACGCATAAGCAAGTGATCCAGAAAAATCCCGAAATAAACCGGCGGACTGCATAGAAACCACAGCTCCTACCCCTACTCTATTTGAGAGAAAAGGAGAGTTGAAAGAGGCCAATGCCGATTGAGGAGCTCCTTCAAAACCATACCATTGGTTACGGTAAATACCGGAAACCGTAGGAACGCCTCTGGCACCAGCATAAGCAGGATTGAGCAGCAGTTTATTGTACATAAACTGGGTGTATTGGTGGTCTTGTTGTGCAGTTGCCCCCCAAGCCAACAAAACAAAATATAAGAGCGCTAATTTTTTCATTTCATTAAGTGATAAAGCATTAAAAAATACCAATGACATCCTTTTTACTACCGGAAAATGTGCACATACCCTTTTTTGGCAGGGGCTGTTTCCGTTTGTTTGAAGATGTAATAGTACACCCCGTCTGGCAGAAGAACACCCGGCTCATTGTTCAGGGTTCCTTTCCATGACTTGGCAGGCGTGTTATCATAACCCTCTGCCTCAAATACCTTATCGCCCCACTGATTAAATATAACCAGACTGTTATTGGGATATAAGCCCGAATACAAGCAAGGTATCTCAAAGAAATCATTGGTCATATCCCCATTCGGAGTGAATATGTTTGGAATTATATCACAGGTTTTGTCCTGTACCGTTATGGTCACAGAGGCCATATCACATAAGTCGGGGCAAGCTACAGAGCAAATTTCATAAATAAAGCTGTACACACCCGGTACGTTTTGGATATAAGTAAAGGTTCCATCCAAGGCATTGAACGTCAAACCTTCCAAGTTGCTCTTCAAGGTGATGGAAAGATCAGATGGAAGACTAATCAAATCGTTCAAGAGTACACTGGTTGCTGTTAAGGTATCTCCTCCTCCGATTAGATAGTCCTGGTCATTCTCGGCGGTGGGTTTGACGGCCAACAACACATTGGCGACTTCACTGGTAGCGGAGCAACCGTTGAGCGTTGCGGTAGCAGTATAAGCCCCTTGATTATCTTCGTCCAAACTCAAAATAGTCAATTGCGGCGCATCTGGGTAGGGACCTTCTGGACCCGTCCAACTATAAACAGCGCCTGGGATCCCTGCCACACTCACCTGAACGGTTTCATTCAAACAGCCCGGATTGGGTTCGATGAAGGGTGTACCGATTTCAAAAGGAACTACCTCGATATTAACGGCACACGACACCTTGTTGGCTGATTCATCCACGGCTTGGTACACAACTGTCGAGTTACCTACAGGCAATTCACCAGGGAGGGTAGGACCGGAGATCTGGCTCACTACAGGAGGATTACAATTATCGGTGGCAGTAGGCTCAATTAATGCTAAGTAAATACCCTCACAGCTAGCGATGGTAGCAATGGAGTCCACCATCATATTAGGATCACTCAAAATTTGACCAGCCGTATTGACAACGATACTCTCTGTTGGACAATCAAATACAGGAGCCGTTGGATCGGTCACTGTGATGGTGAAGGTTGCGGATATAGTACCTCCATTCGCATCCTCAGCAATGTAAGTAACCGTAGTTACACCCACCGGAAACAAATCACCTGGCTGATAATTGGACGTAATGGTAGGAGGGCTACAGAAACCTGCCACGGTGGGTGGGGTCCAAGTAGCGATCGCCTCGCAACCATTCAGGGTCTGATTAGCTGGGATATTAATAAAGCTCTCGGGCTGCTGTGCAATAATGGTAATCGTGATACTCTGCTGAGTGATGTTTCCACTCGCGTCCGTAACCCTGACTTCAATAACGGTCACCCCAGGAGGATAGTTGCCATTAAGGGCCCCAGTGTACGTAATTACTGGATTGGTATCGCAGTTGTCAGCGGCAGTTGGAGGGGTGATATTAACATCCGCTCCACATGGGTCGGCATCCGTAATGGTCACATCTGCAGGGAAGGTAAGAAATACAGGTGCGATTTGATCTTGGAGGGTAATGGTAAAAGAGCAAGTATCGCGATTGCCAGCAGCGTCAATTGCCACGTAAATCACCTCATGAACGCCCGCAGGGAAATTAAATCCTGGCGCGAAGTTTGAAAAGAGGGTATCTAAGGCGCAGTTATCGGATGCATTTGGCTTGGTCCAAGTAAGTACGGTATCGCAGCTGCTTAAAGGAAGCACAATAGTGATGTCTTGAGGACATCCAGTTATCACCGGTGGAATCGTTTCCGAAACTTGTACCGTAAACGTACAGGTAGCTGTGTTGCCAGCTTCGTCTTCTGCCGTGTATTGCACCACCGTTGGCCCTACTGAGAAAATAGCACCTGATGGGTGTGTGCTGGTAACCACAATCTCTTGCGATTCACTGCAGTTGTCCAATACAGTTGGAGCCACCCAAGTAGCTAGAGCGGAGCAAGTCCCTACAAC
>JBKDAM010000068.1:0-9008 GCA_046316495.1 Chitinophagales bacterium | reverse complement strand
CGCTTTTACAACCCAGTATAGGTCCATTTCGAGGGCTACCAAACTCGGATCCGTCTCTTGCACAATCCATTCTGCCAACAAACGCCCATCTTCGCCTTTAACCGTGTATTCAAAGTCATGGTTATGGTAGGCAAATCGTACACCTGCTTTTTTGGCATAGCTTCCTGCCTGATTGAAAAGTTTGACCATCATCTCAATTTGTTTGCGGTCTTCATCAATCATGTACGGAGCGATGATGTATTGGAGTCCAGCTGCCGCTGCGTCATCAATGATTTTTTTGGTCGCGTCCGTGATATCACCTGTGGAGGTATCAAAGTTTTTGGATGTAAACATGGAATGGGTGCTTGGCATCTTCATTCCGTGATCGTTCAGCAACTTATTGAAGTCTGAATACTCCATTCCAAACAGCTTACCGGAGTCAAATCCGAAGGCCTCTATTTCCCGGTAGCCCATTTTGCTCAGGGCCGCAATGGTACCTGGGGCATCTTTTTGCATGTTTTCCCGCACACTCCATAGCTGCAGGCCAATGTGTTCCGGGAGGGATTTGCCCAGATCGAGCAGCGATCCGGAGAAGGGTGCTGCGGCAGCAACCAATGCGGTTTGTTTTAAAAATGTACGTCTGTTGGTCATAATAATGAATATCTAATAAGGGCGAAAGGTAAGCATACAGCGCAATTTATTTCTAGTTTTAGAGATTAATTAAAAATTTATGGCGGTTGATCTTTGTTGGAAGCAGGGAATGCATGGTATGTTGAAAAAAAGAGGGGTAATTCAGAGAATATTCGGAATTTTGCAAAAAAATTAACTTCATGATCAAAAACGCTTTTCTACTTGCTTTTAGTGTATTGATTGTTATTGCCTGTAAACAGGAGCGTAAATGCGCGTACAAGCCCACTGCTATTTTTCAAGCGGGATTGCCTCATGTGCTGCAATATAATTTTGAGGTGGAGGGAGAGCAGTCTTTGGAAAGTATGCTCTTGGATACCAAAGTGCTATTAGAGATTTATCAGCAGGTGTGTGCTAAATCCTTGCAAGAGTATACATTTACAGTTCAAGGTGATTATTCACAGATGCCTGATTCTATGTGGCTTAAAGAAGCGAGCCGCCAACTGGTTTTTCTAAGCACACTTTCTTCCAAAAACCTCGCCTTAAAGGATTGGGCAGATATCATCGAACTTCGACGGTCGGACATGCGCCTTGGCGAAAATAGAGAGGTGCAACAAGGTATTTTTGTGAAGGTAGATCGCATTGTAAGTCCAGAGCAGAGCGCTCTTCTTGTGACCTTTTCCCAAGAATAAAAAAACCCACGTTTAGCCTTCCGCCAAAAGTGGGTCATCAACTATGGTTACAGTCCTCGTATGAAAACAAATCTTATTTTGTTTAGTGTTGTACCGGCAATCCCTCCTGCTCCCAAGCAGTAACCCCTCCGTCTACAAGAGCCACTTTTGGATACCCGTGGGCTGCCATTAGGCGGGCTGCAGCCTCTCCTTTCACTCCCACCCGGGAGAAAAAAATGATTCTGCGGTCGGATGGTAATTCTGAAATACGCCCTTCCAGCTCTTCCATTGGTATGGTTAGTAGGTGATTAAGGGGGATTTTGGTGTTTTCAATTTCTGATTTGGTCCGCACGTCCACCAAAACACTTCCCATTAGGTAAGAGGCGTAAGCTTCTCTTGGGGAAACGACATCATAGTTGGGTGATTGCATGGCTAAGATGATTTAGTTGGCAAATAAAATTTCTTAATTACAATGCAAATATATGGTTTGTTCTATATTTGGCGGTATATATAAGTGGATTATTTTTTATTATTTTTATTTTCGAATGTATATTTTAATTTAGATATAATAGGGCAATTTTTTTTGGAAATAATGACAGAATCCAAACATACTTTTGTTTTAGAGCGTGCTAAAATGGCTAATTTTGCGGCTCAACTAAATACCTAACCAAGTTTTACCATGCAAAAAGTTTATATCGTTTCTGCTGTTCGCACCCCACTCGGTAGTTTTGGGGGATCATTATCTGGCATTCGTGCCACTGAATTAGGTGCTATTGCAATAAAAGGTGCCCTAGAAAAAGCAGGAGTGTCTCCAGAAATGGTGTCGGAAGTGCTAATGGGCAATGTTGTGAGTGCAAATCTTGGACAAGCCCCTGCCCGCCAAGCGGCGATTTATGCGGGTTTGCCCAAAGAAGTTGCTTGTACCACCATCAATAAGGTTTGTGCATCCGGGATGAAAGCCATCGCTTTGGGTGCACAAAGCATACAGTTGGGTTTGGCGGATGTTGTGGTAGCGGGTGGAATGGAAAATATGTCTCAAATACCTTATTACGTTCCAAATGCTCGGTGGGGATATAAATATGGCCATGCTGAATTCGTTGATGGATTGGCCAAGGACGGTCTTTCCGATGCCTACAACCAACAAGCCATGGGTGTATTTGCAGACCAAACAGCGTCTAAATACGGAATTAGTAGGGAGGAACAAGACGCATTTGCGATTGAATCCTATCAGCGGGTAGCAGCAGCCACCGATCGTGGAGATTTTAAAGGAGAGCTGGTACCGGTGGTAATTCCACAAAAAAAAGGAGATCCTACTGTGATTACGGTGGATGAAGAGTATAAAAAAGTAAATTTTGATAAGATTCCCAGTCTGCGTCCAGCATTTACGCCTGATGGAACTGTTACAGCAGCCAATGCCAGTACGATTAATGATGGTGCTTCTGCGGTGATTTTGGCAAGTGAGGAGGCTGTAAAGCGCTACGGATTGCGCCCAATCGCAGTTATCCGTGGCTACGCTGATGCAGAACAGGCTCCTGAATGGTTTACCACTGCACCCACCCTCGCTGCCCCTAAAGCTATGAAAATGGCCGGAGTGGAAGCAAAAGATATTTCATTTTTTGAGGTAAATGAAGCGTTTTCAGTTGTGACGATGGCTTTTGAGCGCATCATCGGTGTTGATCATTCCCAAATGAATGTGTTTGGTGGTGCAGTAGCACTTGGACATCCGTTGGGGGCTTCCGGGGCACGCATCATAACTACCTTAACGAATGTTCTGCAACAAAAAGAGGGGGAACTAGGATTAGCGGCCATTTGTAATGGAGGAGGAGGTGCCTCTGCGATGGTCATTGAGCGGGTTTAATTTTTTTGCGTGACTTGCATGACCGCGCGTCCCCCAATTAATTCGGAGGCGCGCGGTTTTTCATTGGGCCGATTACGGATGTAGTTAAAGCCTATTTTAATTTTCAAAAAATTGAGCAGGATTGGCAACCAAGCGAGGTGCCTCTTCGTTTATAAGTTGAAATTTTGTCCTAACCATTTCTTATTGTATTTATGTCAGCTACAACCAACGAACAGCTTGAATTCATTCGCCAAAGTGCCCGCGATTTTGCGAAAACATACATCCAACCACATCTGATGGAATGGGATGAGTCCCAACATTTTCCGCTGGATTTATTTCATAAAATGGGTGAAATTGGGTTTATGGGTGTCCTTGTTCCAGAAGCGTATGGCGGGGCGGGACTTGGTTACCAGGAATACATCACTATTATTGAAGAAATATCGAAAGTTTGTGGCTCCATCGGGTTGAGTGTGGCCGCCCATAATTCTCTGTGCACGAATCATATACTTATGTTCGGAACCGAGGAGCAAAAACAAACCTATTTGCCTCAACTCGCCTCCGGAACCTGGGTGGGTGCTTGGGGTTTGACAGAGCCAAATACCGGTTCGGATGCTGGCAGAATGCAATGCGTGGCAGTGAAAGACGGTGATTACTACATCATCAATGGCACTAAATCCTGGATAACACATGGGGCTTCTGGGAAAGTAGCGGTCGTGATTGTTCGAACAGGAGAGCTGCTGGATAGCCGTGGGATGTCTGCTTTTATTATTGAACGCGGAACTCCAGGTTTTCGGGCTGGTAAAAAAGAAAATAAATTGGGGATGCGCGCAAGTGAGACCGCTGAACTGATTTTTGAAGACTGCAGAGTTCACCGTTCTCAACTTTTAGGTGCTGAGGGCGAGGGTTTTATACAGGCGATGAAAATCCTGGATGGTGGTCGTATTTCGATTGCAGCCCTCTCATTGGGCATTGCAAAAGGTGCATTCGACGCTTCTGTAAAATATGCTAAAGAACGGCAGCAGTTCGGAAAACCCATCGCTCAATTTCAAGCTATTAGCTTTAAGTTAGCTGATATGGCCACCAAGATTGAGGCTGCTGAATTGTTGACCAGGAATGCAGGCACCTTGAAAAATAACCACCAAAAGTGTACGAAGGAGTCTGCTATAGCCAAGTATTATGCTTCTGAAGTGGCTGTTGAAGTGAGTACCGATGCGGTCCAAATCCATGGAGGTTACGGCTATACCAAAGATTTTCCGGTTGAAAAATTCTACCGAGACTCTAAGCTGTGTACCATCGGGGAGGGAACATCCGAGATCCAGAAACTAGTTATCTCCAGGGAAATTTTGTCTTGAGATAAATGAAATTAGCAGGAAGGAGCGGTTTTTCAACCCTTTTTTATGAAAACCGCTTCTTCTGCGGTCCTATCAATGTAATTAGGAAGAGCGATTAGAGTTTATTTAACTTGCCTTCACTGCCAAAGGCTTTTTTAGATGCTTTGTTATAGGCCAGTGCAGCTTCTTCTGGGGTATCAAACATACCAAGGTGAACTGCTTTGCCATCGATGGAAATGATGGCCCTGTATTTGTGGTACTCCTTATAAACACCCGTGTAGCCTGTAGAACTTTTTGTTTTTCGAAGTCGGCTGACTGCTGATCTTTGTCGGTAAACTATATTTTCGAGCCTGCAATCGAGTTTGTCCCCATTTTTTGAACTGACTACTGTATTTTTTCCGACTTTTTTATCGGACATATAATGTTCTGCAATAACTTTGTGCAGGTAGATCGTTTCCATTTTGGTGCTGCCGTCTGCTCTCTTCCAGGCTTTTTGAAAAACCGCGCAGCCGCTGGAGTGGAGCCGGAGGTTCTCCAGCAAGCGTATTTCTTTGTAACGGAGATCGTTGCTAAGCCATTCGAATACGAAATCATCTAACAAAACGAACCCGTCTGCATTTTTTAATTTTACTTTAAAGATCATGATTGAAGGATAAAGGCGAAAGCCCACAGTATCTTTGACGGGGTAAAGATATGGCATTTGGTAAAAAACCAATATGAAATAATAGGTTTTTGTTAAAAAAACAATGTTTAATACAATTAAATTTCGTTTAATAGAATGATTTTCACTCCACTAATAAGTCAACCGCCGGCACTTGTACTCGAAAAAAATATAGAAGAAATTCTTGAAATTCTTCAAAATCGCTATCCCGTGGAGTTAGAGAAGGCAATTTACCCCGCTCACACCATTCCCTCACCACTCCAATATTCAACTGATACCAGCTGGTTGAAGCGAGCCAATTGCGTTGGAATAAATGTTCGAACGATCGGTAGTTTCTGGAAGATCATTCCGTATAGTTTAACGCTGCCTGCTGCTCAAAATGCCATTCATATCCTACCCATCTGGGAGCCAGGTGTCGTCGCCTCTTTGTATGGGATGTCGTCCTGGAACGTAAACCCTGCCTTTTTCTCAAAGGAGCTTTATCAGGCATTTCCTCACCTGGATACCGTTGAAAAGCAATTGAAAGTAGTAATTAACCTGCTTCATTTAACAGGTAGGGTGGTTGGAATGGATGTGGTCCCTCATACCGACCGTTATTCGGAGCAAGTACTTGCTAATCCCTCTTTTTTTGAGTGGTTACAACGATCGGAGTACCAAATTGTAAACCACGACTCACATTTATATAAAAAAGTTGAACTGCTACTATTTGATTGGCTACTGTCTGAAAACGCTACGCTACCATACAAGGATGCAGATGCATTTTTTCGATCAACAAACGAATCGGAACGTTTGCTGCTACTTTTTGGAGAGGCCTCCGACTACGAGAGACGGTTACAGCGCCGGAAAAAACTAGTGCAGCTTTTATATGACCATGGACTTGAAACGGTTCCAGCCACCATGGGCCCGCCTTATCGGGGTTTAGAGGTGGATTCTGATCCT
Source organism: Chitinophagales bacterium (assembly GCA_046316495.1). GTDB lineage: Bacteria > Bacteroidota > Bacteroidia > Chitinophagales > Saprospiraceae > M3007. The sequence goes on along the minus strand of JBKDAM010000068.1, from coordinate 2,963 downwards.
TCAGCATGCGTGTTGGACGAGGAAGGCCGCTTGTGGAGGGATTACCGAATCACCCAACCTCAAGCTATGTCCAGGGTTTTCGGTCCCCTAACCCGATATCGACTCTACGAGGCCGTCGATCAAAATAAAAACTGGGAAATTGATTTTGAACATCCGGTAGTACCGGTTTGGGAATATGTTTGTCAGCACTATGGAAAAGTGCAGGAAGAGTATGGGTTTGATTTTATGAGGGGTGATATGTCACATGTTCAAATGCGGCCGGAAGGAGTTCCAGCCCAACCGGATGCCTATTACGATCTGTTGGGAGCGGTAAAGCAGTACTGTAGGAAGAAAAAACCTTGGTTTGGTTATTTTGCAGAGAGTTTTTTGGCACCTCCTGGAGAGATGGCGTATGGAGATGAGGTTGAACACTTGGAGGCCTCTTTGGCTGATTCTACATTGGGGGACTTGCAGTCAGAACCCGTCGGAACACCTTTATTTATTGCTGAATTGGCCCGGTACCTCGATTTGTTACATCATCGGCAATTTGCGCCCAATTTTACGATCATGACCGCCGATAAGGATGATCCTAGGTTTGATCATTTTTACTTGAGGGGTAATGAAATCCGTTATTTTATTGGCTTATTTCTACCCGAAATGCCTTCTTACATGGCACTTGGATTTGAGACTAGAGAGCCTCATCCTTCGCCTGCTCCGAATGAGCAATACACCAAATTATATGTGTTTCAATTAGAGCAGGGGCCGAAAGCAACCAAAGGACCTTATCAATGGGGGAAAAATATGGACTTGTACCAGCGACTTGTCCGTCAAAAGGAAATGAGTAATCAACTAAACGATGCAATCCAGGCTTCGGAAACGAGGTGGCTATTACCTCCCGACCCTTCAGGAAATCAACCTATTATTGCTTGGGAAGCTGGATCCTATCGCTTTATCGCAAATTTAAATGTGGAGCAAGCCCAATCAGTTCCTAAATCGCTTTCACAATCTTGCGCGCTGGTTTTTTCTACCCATAGGAGAGTAGAGGAAGAGGAAATAAAGCTCTTACCTGGTGAGGGATGGATACTTCGCTGTCAATAAGAATAGTTCATTTGGAAATGCCTGATTAGGCCTAGAATAATAATGTACACCTTTTGTCATGAAAAAAACTTCCGTTTTCCTTGTTTTTTTGGCAGCATTCGCCGCATCTTGTTCCAGTACAAAGGTAATCGACGCACCAGCTCCAACTGAATCCTATTTGCCAATCATGGACAAGCCACTTCCCTCTCGCATTAGTATCCCAGTAAATATATTATTGGAGGATCTGGTTCAACAGCTAAATCTAGAGCTGGGAGGTAAAGCATTGTTTGAAGATTTCTCCTACGACGATAATGGAGGGGATGGTCTTATGCTAAACGCGTGGAAAAGTCAAAACATTACCCTTTTTGCTTCCGGAAACACCATCAAGTATAGGGTGCCCGTCCGTCTTTGGATGAAGAAGAAGCTTTTTTTTGGGGAGGCAGAAGCGGATGGCGAACTTGCTTTGGGTTTTAAAACGGTTTATCAAGTCAACTCGGATTGGAGTTTAAGTACCAAAACCGAAGTGGAATACCATGAATGGCTTCAATCCCCTAAGCTTAAAACCGGTTTAGGTAACATAGGAATTGAAACCTTGTCCAACCTGGCGTTGAATTATTCTAAAAAAAGCCTGGCAAAGAAGCTGGATGAACTAATCAACCAACAGTTTAGTATTCGTGAATATGTGGCTCAGGCTTGGAAAAGTGTACAAGACCCTGTTCTCTTGTCGCCCGAATATAAATTATGGCTAAAGACGACCCCGCTTAAACTTGGGATGACACCCTTGATAACTGATGCCGGGACCTTGCGGACAAAAATTCAGGTGGAGTGTATAAATGACTTATCCTTTGGTGAAAAGCCAATCTTTAGGCCCAATACGCAAGTGCCAGAACTGACTATACTGAACGATACGGGGGATGATTTTAATATGCAATTTGCAACCGATATTCCTTTCCCAGAGGCAGAACGGATTGCGAAAGGTATGATGTTGGGTCAGGTTCTGGAGTCTGGAGGGAAAAAAGTCACCGTAGAAGACCTGCGAATTTGGGGTAATAATGACAAGCTAGTGGTAATGGCACAACTTATCGGATCCTTTAAAGGGAAAGTTTACTTTATGGGAGTTCCTAAATTCAACGCAGATAAAAACGCAGTGGAAGTAGCTGATCTGGATTTTCACCTTGATTCTAAAAATCTCCTCTATAAATCGGCAGGTTGGATTTTTCAGGGCCCAATTCGCCAGAAAATGGCCGCAGCAATGAGCTTTCCCTTGGACGAGAATATCCAATCCATCAAACAGACCGTTCAAAGTACCCTCAATCGGTATGAGCTGGCAAAAGGGGTGGTGTTAAGTGGACAATTGGAAGAGTTAAAAGTAACGGATACAAGATTGACCCCCTCTGGAATTCGAGTGGATGTCTTTTCATCCGGAAAGGTTAGAGTAAATGTAAGCAAATAAGAAAGCTCGCTAATTTTCATCAGCGAGCTTTGACATCCTTCTAAAACCTTCTTGCTGTTTTTATTCACTCAAACTACGGTAGTAGCGTATTTCACTTGCTTTGATAGTAATACTATTATAACCGCAAGTATAATTATTTGTTCAGCGAAGTTATGCTTTTTTTTTAAAAAAAAATAGAAATGAAAGGAGCCATCTTAAAGAGTACTCAGGAGCCCTTAGTGCTGGAGGAAGCTAAATTTGAAAATCAAAATATTGATTATGTTGAAGTTAAGTTGTATTCTGCAGCACTAAATCATCGGGATTTATGGATTACTAAGGGCCAATATGCGGGAATAAAATTTCCAATAATTTTAGGAAGTGACGGTTGCGGACATTTCAAGGGCGAGGATGTTGTCCTAAATCCTTCCTTGGAATGGGGCCCAGACGAACGGGTACAAGGGCCATCCTACCAGGT
>JBKDAM010000067.1:0-19906 GCA_046316495.1 Chitinophagales bacterium | reverse complement strand
GTGGTAAACCTCCACCACATGCGGATTGGCCTTGCGGCAAGGGCCGCACCAAGAAGCCCAAAAGTCCAACAACACCACTTTTCCTTTTAGTGAAGACAAAGAATGGGTTTTTCCGTCGGGTCCCGGAAGACTAATTTCAGGAGCCATTTCCCCAACCTTTATTTTCTCGGCCGCTTCCTGCTGAGCAGCTTGTTGTCCCACCTGAGCAATGATTGCGTTATAATCAGAGGAGAACTTGGAATTCGGAGCATAGGCGGCCAAATCGGTACCAGCCTGCTTCAATTCAGTCATAAAAGCCGCTGGAGAAGCCCCATACAGCTGAAGTCCCATAAATGCCTTCATCATCGGATTACAAGCTTTAGCTACCATTGCTTTGGCCTGATCTGGTTGTAATTGTCCACCCGTTGTGATCAGTTCTCCGATTAAGTTTGCGTAACATTGAAAGGTTTCGGATCCTTGTATTTCAAAACCCATTTTTTCAATATTGGCCAAATCTGCGTTGATGGTAATTTCATTTTCCTTGCCATCCAACATAAAGTAAATTCGCTTCGCGCCAATAGCCAAACGGTATAGGCCTTCCTCCCAAGGTTTTTCCTGAGAGATAGTAAAATTACCGCTGGCATCAATGGCCGCTTTTCCGAGTGCCACGGTAGAGCGATCGAAGTGTGCTAACTCCAGTACCACCTGAAGGTTTTCGGCGTTCTTGATATTTCCCTTAAGTGAATAGCCTTTATCCGTCCCGGAACATGCGGAAAACACGAACAGGGTCGCTGTAAAAAATGATAAGATAAATTTCATATGATTGGTTATTAATTCATAATATTTTCAAGTACCGTATCGTACACCTGGTTCCAATCGGTAATCGAACCCCAGTTTTCTCCATCTACTAAAACATTGGTTCCAGCTACCGTACCAATGCGCTCAAAAGAGGTAGTAGACGACTCCAATAAGGATTCGAAACCAGCAACCAGCTCTGGACGGACCGATACCACTACCCTACTTTGCGCTTCGCCAAACAACCAGGCGTCCTTCCTTACTACATCAGAACTGTGTACGTCAAATCCTCTTTTTCCAGCTTGAGCGCTTTCCAAAAGTGCCACCAGCAGGCCTCCTTCAGACACGTCGTGGACCGACTGGACCATAGATTGCCCGATGAGCTGTCGGATTAGGCCGTGCAATTGTACCTCTTCCTCTAGGTTGAAGGCAGGGCAGTTTGAAAATTCAACCCCATGTACGCGACGCAAGTATTCAGAGGAGCCAATATCATCTCGACTTTGGCCGAGTAGGTAAATCACATCCCCTTCCGATTTAAAATCCAGGGTCATCACCCGCTCATGATCATCTACAATTCCCAACATCCCGATTGTTGGGGTTGGATAAACTGGGATTACCTTGTCCTTCAGGGTCGCTTGGTTATAGAAGCTCACATTCCCTCCTGTTACCGGAGTATTGAATTTACGGCAAGCATCTCCCATGCCCTTGATGGCCTGGGCAAATTGATAATAGACCTCCGGATTATAGGGATTTCCAAAATTCAAACAATTCGTGATGGCAACTGGCTCGCCACCAGCGCATACAATATTACGAGCTGCTTCCGCCACCGCAATCATTCCACCCACGTAAGGGTCTGCAAATACGTAAGCAGAGTTGCAATCCGTCGTTAAAGCCAGTGCCTTATTGGTGCCCTTCACCCTTACCAGAGCAGCATCCGAGTGGCGGTTAGTCGTCATCGTGCCGGTCCGAACCATGGAGTCGTATTGTTGCGTAATCCAGCGTTTGGAGGCAATATTCGGTGAGCTCCAGACCTTTTTCGCAGCTGCCAACCAGTCAGTTGGTTCCGCAATATCCTCTAATCGGAAACGAGCAATTTCATCTAAATAGTCCGGGCGCTTTTGCTCCCGAACGTACACAGGAGCGCCTCCTCCTAGTACCAGTGATTCTGCTGGAACATCGGCTACTAATTGGCCGTGGTAATAAAATTCAAGGCGGCCGGTATCCGTGGTCACCCCGATTTCTTCGCATGGCAAATCCCATTTATCAAATACCCGCTTGATCTCAGCTTCTCGACCTGGTTGGCAAACAATCAGCATTCGCTCCTGGGACTCTGAAAGCAAAATCTCCCAGTCTTTCATATTTGCTTGCCGAGTAGGCGCCTTGTCCAAATCGATGCGCATACCGCAGCCTGCTTTGGCAGACATTTCGGAAGTGGAACAGGTAATTCCTGCAGCCCCCATATCTTGCATACCTACTAAAGCACCCGTTTGGATAGCCTCCAAAGAGGCCTCTAACAATAATTTTTCCTGAAAAGGATCACCTACCTGAACCGCCGGCAAATCCTCATGGCTGTCCTCCGTCAAATCAGCGGAAGCAAATGTAGCTCCGTGGATACCATCCCGGCCCGTTGCAGACCCCACTATAAACACAGGATTACCAGGTCCCCCTGCAGTAGCAGACACCGTTTCTCCTACCTTAACTATACCTGCTGACATTGCATTTACCAGAATGTCGTGATCGTAACAGGGCATAAAATATACCTCTCCACCCACGGTAGGAACCCCAAAACTATTGCCATAATCGCCAATCCCTTTTACCACGCCAGCAATTAATCGCTTCATTCTCGGGTTATCAGGAGTGCCAAAACGAAGGGAATTCAACGCAGCGATGGGTCGAGCACCCATTGTGAAAATATCACGGTGGATTCCACCAACACCAGTGGCAGCCCCCTGGTAAGGCTCAATCGCTGAAGGGTGATTGTGACTCTCAATTTTGAAAACACATCCAAATCCGTCCCCAATATCAACTAATCCAGCGTTTTCCTCTCCTGCACCCACCAGTAGCCTACCACCGTCCCGGGGAAGCGTTTTCAACTGGAGGATGGAATTTTTGTAGGAGCAATGTTCACTCCACATTACAGAATAGATACTGAGTTCTGTAAAATTGGGAACTCGACCTAATACATCTTGTATTTTTTGAAATTCATCCGGAGTTAATCCCAGGCTTTTAGCCGTTTCTACTGTAGGTATTGGATCTGAATGTTGATTGGACATCGATGAAAATTATAGTGTAATGCAAAGGTAATAATTATTCCTGAAAAGCGCCGACCGGCTAGCAGGATCCCTACCAGCCGGTGACTTTTATCGCAAAACAGTAACATCCCCCTTTCGGGTTTGAATGCTTCCGTCAATGATCTCTAACTGAACCACATAAATATACACTCCAGGATCGACCGGTCGGTTGTTCCAACGGCCATCCCAACCCAAAATGGGCTCGTTAGGTGGTAGGTTTTTTCGCTCAAACACCAACTCTCCCCAACGGTCGTAAATTTGCATCAAAACAATGGAACGCACCTCTCCGGCAGAGTACACTGTGAACAAGGCGTTTTGATTCTCTGCCTCCGTAGCAAGTACATTCGGTATAAATACGCGCTCATCCCGTACCACCGTCACCTGAATATCATCCATTCCAACACAGCCCGCCGTGTCCGTGACAATTAGTTCTAAATTAAAGGACTCGATCGGCTGGACCAGCTGAACCAAGGAATTAGGGGTGGTCAATAGGGCTGGATTGGACCATTGAATACCTGATAATGTATCTGTATTTACGATTCCTTCGATAAGGATGGAATCCCCAAATTGAATAATCTGATCGGGACCCAAAGTTACCAGAAGAACCGGTGGCGTATTCAATGAGATCAGCGTATCCTCAATGCAGTTGTTCTCGTCCTTTACAAACACAGGGTACACCCCTGCTGGTAAACTATCGTACGTAATGGGCGTTTGAACAACCGGTTCACTGGGGAAATTTCCAACAGAAAAAGTATAGCTTCCATATCCTCCCGTAACCGAAAGCAGGTTGATGATCCCATCTTCCAGGGAAAAACAAGTCGGATCGTCCGATGAATAACTGGCCGTCATGGGAGGAGGCGCCTCTAATACAACAGAACCCTCTTGAAGACAGCCATATTGATCCGTTACGGTATAGTGATACTCCCCTACTCCTAAATCAAAGAGCAGTTCGGAGGAAGAACCATTGGACCATGTAAAGGTATACTCTCCCCCTCCTCCCGAAGGAAACAACAAAATGCTGCCATCCTCCGATTCCGCACATGAAACTTCAAACCCATTGTAGTTGGAAATCGTGGTCTGGACACCAAGGGGACCGACAAAGAGAGCTCCCTCACCCAGCAGTTCTCCCGGGCAATCATTTCCATAAAAGAGCGCATTGCCAATCTGATAGGTGGTACTAACCTGAGCTGCAACCTTGAAAGAATAAGTGCCTTGTACTCCTTCTAACCAAAAAGAACTCCCTTGGTCCGTTGTAACTTGGACCCTCGCCGAGTCCGCATTCTCCAGCACTAAGGTTAGTAAAATACTATCACCAGCACAGGCCGATCCAGATCCGGACAAGGTCAAAACGGGCGGATACACCAGCGAATACCGGGCAGAACCAGTCACTGTACCCAAACAATAGGCATCCGAAACGGTGAGTAGCGTAAACTCAAGATCCTCCTGCACATCCAATTCCTCGATGCTAGTAAGGTATTGATTGCTGACCACCGTCGGGTTCACCACCCCATTAACGGAATATATATAGGAAAAAGGCGCTATACCGCTAAATTGTATGGGTAACGACAGACTGGTACCCAGACAAATAGTGGTATCCAAACTGGCCATTGTCCCTGTCGGGGGATTGTGAAACCGGACTGGAATGGCATTGGTTAAGCTGAGGCAAAACGAGTTGTAGTTTACTCCGGGACCATTCAAGTCAGCATCGCCGGCCACGGCGACGATGAAATAAGTAGTTTCTACCTGCAACCCCGGCCCAAAAAAGAACTGTGGATTGTTCTGGTCCAACAGAACACTTTGAGGAAGGTTGTTGGGATCCGTGCAAAGTAAAAATCGGAAACGATCATTCCCATCCAACACAAAGTTACCATCTGGAGCCGCGCTGACCGCCCCGGGCACACAGGCATCACTCTCCACTTCCGTAAGACCACCCGCATTCGTGATGCATTCACAATTACCATCTCCACCTACTGTGGTAGTGCACCCTTCCGCGCTGGTGATGGTAACAAAATAAGGTGTCCCTTCGGGAATAAGCGCTGTCAAATAGAGGGTATCCAATAGAAAAACCCCGTTTACACCGGTCACCGTATAGGGGGTATTCGGTGCTGCTCCATTGGTTACTCCAAACCGCAGCTGATAATTCAAGACATTGGTATCACAAATTTGGTTAAAATCAACCAACACTGGAACTGGATTCACCTGAATGAAGGCGGAGCCTACCCAGGTTCCTGAACAACCATCCCCGATTACGTTTGCCAGTGCGAAGCTGGTAGATTGGGTAGGAGTATAACTGAAAGATTGAACAGCAGCAGTCGTATTGGTAATTTGCTCACTGATACCAGGTGCAAAAAGTTGAAAGGAGTACGTACTGGCACCAAACAACTGAACGGTAATCTGCTCTGATTCACCCGAGCAGATCGTTCCTCCTCCGCTCAACACCGCCAAAACCTCCGGTTTCCAGACAACCGGAAGGGAGTTGGAATAATCAATACAAAGGTCAGAAAATTGAAGACCGCCGCCTGGTGCCAAAAGGGCGGCCACAGCGGTTAGAAAATAGGTTACCCCAGCCTGTGTTTGACCAGGAATAAAGTTGAAATTCGGAGTATTGCTCTGAGCGATGACTGTCCAAGTGGCTGGATCATTCGTGGTAGTCAATAAGTAGGCCAACCCATCTGCGGGTCCTAACACAACCCCAGTTGCAGGCGTGGCAGACCAGGAAGCCCCAAAACATGGATTAATTTGACCACTAAGCACCCCAGCATTTTTATCACAAGAACAAGGAGAGGCGCCTTGGAGCGTAAAGGTATCACAGGCAAACTGATCTACCAGCTGAAAAAAATAAGGATCGGTTAAAGGTATGGGATCTGAAACAAAACGTCCAGTTGCCGCATTGTATGCACCTGTTAACCCGAGCACCTGAAGACTCGCCCAGTCCCCTTGTGTTACCTCAAGGGTCAACTGGTATGTTCCGGCCTGGTAGTTACAATTGCTTGAAATCGTTGCTGCCGGAATCGGATGTACCACATATTGAAGGGTATCACTCACCTCCACAGAACACAGGGAATCTGCTAGCTGCTGTAAGATAAATTGGCCACTCAACAAAGGCTGCACAGCAACTTGGTAGGGAGCTGTTAGATTTTGAACCTGAAATGGCTGGGCATCAAGTAATCCGTTAAGCGAAAAAGATCCTGTTCCTGAAAGCGAAAGGTTTATAAAAAGGGAGTCCCCTGTGCAAATAGACAGATCAGGTCCTAGGTCAGCTGTCGGCAGTGCATTCCAAACTACTGGAGTCCCAAAGGATACTTTGTGACAAAAATCAGTTAAATCTACCTGATTATTCGCTGTTTTTTTCCCTGCTACAGAAGAAATATAATACTGAGTGCCTGGATTGATTCCGGCTACAAATGGAAACACCGGGTTATTGCTCCAAGCAAGCACGGTTCCAGCGGTATCCACGGAGCTGGTGTGCAAAATAAAAGCAAGAGTATCTCCTTGTCCTAAATTCGCATTGTTATTGAAAACGGCAAAAGCGGTATCTCCCACACAAACAGACAATAAGGAAGTGCCCATCGTACCCGCGTTGGCTTCACAGCTGCAAAATGTCTGACCGAAAGCGGTGGCATTTCCACAATTGAGGGCATCTGCAATTTGAATAGAATAACCAGTGGTGATTGGTAGAACAGCACTGGTGTAAGAATTGCCGACAAAACTCCCTCCCCCAGCAAGGATGGAATACGGAGGAACCCCATTGGTTACATTTAAGCTTACGGTGTAAGAGGCTGCTGCTGGATTACAATTTTGAATAAGATTGCTTAAAATGGGCGGGTTATTAATAGTGACGACCGTGGTATCAAACAAGGGTCGAATACATCCGGGAGATTCCACACTCACAAGGGTATAAATGGTGGTTTCATCAATGTCAACTACAATTGGAACTGGCCCCTCCTCCACGGTGACAGGGGGTTGTAACACTCCGTTGATCGCATAGGTGAGCGTAAATGGAGCGGTGCCCGTTACGGACGCCAAAAGTACCGTATCCGCCATATTACAAAAACTCATATTTGGTGGAATGGAGGCATTGGACGTCACAAAAACAAAAAACTTGGCAATACCGCTGACCGTACCCACTCCCATTGGCCCTGAAACACTAACCAGCTTGTACTCCGTGTAATTGGTTGGGGTTACATAAAGTTTAAAAGGAGAATCACTGGTAGTAATAGGCGCTTGAGGAGTCCCATTCACCGAATAAACAAACGTGTAGGGACCTGTCCCGGTAAACGTGAAGGTGATGGTATCTCCTACTCCGCCGGAGCAAAGATTACCCCCGCCAGAGATTGTAGCAGTTGGAGTAGAAGCGGCGAAACTTAAAGCAGGTGCGGAGAGCGCAAAAAAACAAAAAAGAATTAACCTACCTAAAAGGCTGTTGTTCCTTTTCATGACCAAATCGGCCGGACTGAACGTCGAGAGCATGGGATAGTTGTAAAATGGATTAGAATAAGCTGCGAAGGTACAGTATATCCCTCGGCAGGCCAAAAATGTACTATTAAAAACCAATATTTGTCCAATATTCTACACAAAAAACGGCATTGAGCAGTATTCATCCAACACCATTTGAAGGCAGTACACGAGCTTACGCCCCACTGCCGGTATAAAAAAAGAAAACGGCTCCTCTGGTAAGCTGAACGACTTTGGGTAAACGATATGAAAAAACCTCAACCGACTTGTCGGACCTTCCAAACTGGCCTCCCAAATAAGAAGGGTAGTGCCCACGTTTTGAGTGCACTACCCTTCTCTATTCGGCCAATCATACAACCTTTACAACTCCTCAGGGCCTTCTCCGACCCAGTCTTGAAGATAGTAACCTTCTTCACAAAGCGGTTTGAGTTCTGCCTCTATGAATGCCCTGACCTCGTGAATAATTTCTCCCGGGTATAGAAGATGCACGTTTGGACCAGCATCCAGGGTGAAAAAAACTGGATGCCCCGTATCAGATCGGTAAGCACGCACCTTTTCTAGAATAGCTAAACTGTTGGGGCGCATCAACATAAACGAAGGGTTGCTGCACATCATCAGGGCATGAAGGGTAAGCGCCTCCTCCTCTGCAATTTTTCCAAATCGATGAACATCTCCTTGTTCAAGCGCCTCGGCCAACTGAAGCATATTCTTGTTCGCCTGTTCATACCTGGAGGTAGCAAAAGGATTTCCCTCCATGAGCGCGTGCCCCGCTCGGCTACTAACCGCTTTTTCTTCCTTGGAAACAATTAAGATATCGTCATGAAAATCTTTAAAAACCTCATGCAACATGCCTTCAGCCCCTACTCCAAATTCATCGGAACTCTCCAAATGCACCGATGTTTTCCCCCAAACGGAAGCGTACGGGAAAATAGACCTACAAGCACTTCCACTGCCTAGACGGGCAATCAACGAAGATTTTTTATCAAACTCCTGGCCTTCTTGAAGCGTTCCAAACAATCGATCCTCCAAAGAGCATAGGCAGAGTGCCAACGCGGACATAGAAGAAGCGGAGGAAGCAATTCCAGCAGAGTGTGGGAAAGAATTTCCGGATTGAATTTGAAGGTCCAGCTGCCCCAGGAAAGGGAATATGGGCAGTAATTTCTCTAAAAACTGTTTTATTTTCAAACGAAAAGCCTCATTCGGCTCCTGATGAAAAAGAAACTCCAGCTGAATCCCCTGTTCGGAAGATTCCCGCAACTGGTACTCCAGCCGCATGTCGGTAAAGGAGGAAGACAGAGTAAAGCTAATCGAGGGGTTTTTAGGCAGCTGTAGCCCATGTTTACCCCAATATTTAACAATTGCAATATTGCTTGGGCTTCTCCAGGTAATCGAACCTGGGGTCAAGGCAGAGGAGGAATCTAGCAGCAAACGGGGATTTTCGTACATACTCAATTTTATTTTCCTAAATTCACGCAAAGGAAAGGCTAAACTATGAGAAAAACAGCAATTCCAGCTACTTTTGCAGAATGAATCGAATTGGACAAACCCTCCGTCGAATCGGGATGGAAGTTTATTGCTTTCTGACCGCGCCCATGGTCGTTAAAAACTGCCTGGGGATGCTCACTTTTTTGGGAGCCCTCTTGCTGCTAACCACTTGGTGGCTGCAATGCTACACGCAACACGGTGAACAAGCCGAGGTTCCTGATTTTGTAGGAATGACCTACAAGGAAGCGATTAGGTCTGCCAAAGCCCGGCCGTTTCGATTGGCTATTGCAGATTCCGTTTTTATCGAAGATAAGGCGCCCGGAGAGGTCATCAGCCAACAGCCAAAATCAAAAAGTGCGGTAAAGGAAGATCGAACCATTTACTTAACCATTGTAAAATCCAATCCGGACTTAGTCCCCTTGCCTCCCTTAGCGGGCAACGACGATTATACAATTTACAGCAGACAATGCAACCGCCTCAACATTAAAACCCGTATTTCGGCCAAGGTTCCAGACGACCGTTTAGAACCCAATACTATTTTGGAGGTTATTTATAAACGGGACACCATCACGCATCTTCTTGGTAGTCAATATAAAATTGAGATGGGAACCGTATTGGATTTCGTTGTCACGGATAAAGTGGACAGCGACTTGATGGTGCCTGATCTGGTTTGCCTATCCCTCAAAGAAGCCAAATTCATATTGCTGAGCAGCGGATTTTCAATTGGGAATCTGGTAAAAAATGCCTCCGTAACCGACGAAAGCACCGCTTGGGTTTGGAAACAATTTCCACTCCCGGAAAGCCCTGGAGCGCAGGATTTGACGATTGATCTTTACCTGACTCAAGAGCTCCCAGTACGCTGCCAATAAAGCATGACTCAACTGCCCGTATTCATTTAACTCAACCATATTTACATTTTAACCACGCATTTCACATGCAAGACGCAACAGTATCCGAAGTTAAAAAGCGACTGGAACACGAAGATCCATTTATTTTTATCGATGTCCGCGAACCTTGGGAGTACGAAGAGTTCAACCTGGGAGCGAAATCCATGCCTCTCAGTACCTTGATGAACACCGCATCGGAGCTCTTAGACCATAAAGACGATGAAATTATTGTCCACTGCCGCTCTGGCGCCAGGAGCATGCAGGCAAAAATGATTCTTGAAAGCATGGGTTTCACAAAAGTCCGGAACTTGACGGGAGGAATTCTCGCTTGGCAAACCCAGTTTGGATAATACCACGGGAGAAAGCAACCGTAAGAAAGCTTTCTCCCGCTAATACCTTACTTCGGGCTTTATCGACCGCCTGACGACTGCCGAAAGTCATGTCAACCAGAAATCAATAAGCGGAAGCACTCGTTTCAACCAACCATTCTACCGTCAACAGAAAATTTACAACGGTTCTATTTTGAAAAGAACGGTTAGAAATCGATAATTTACGAGATTTTTTGGAAAATACCGGAAAGGGTTCTATCTTTGAGCGTTTTTGATGCAATTCAAACAAGCGAACGGATTATTTAATCTGTTTTTAATCACAATACCCTCACATGCGGATCCAATTTATCCTTACTTGTCAAAGGGGGACAATTATCCCGATCAATTACCAGTCCGAAATAACGAACTGGATTTTTACTGCCTTGTCAAAAGCGGGCAGTGAGTTGATCGCACACGCTTCAGACATGGGTTATGATATCACAACTCACGGTTTTAAGCAGTTCACTTTCAGTCCATTAGCAATTTTCCCGTATGAAATGGACCAGGTTCGTCAAGAATTCAAACTTCTTGGCAACCAAGTGAAAATTGGCCTCTCCTTCTACATTGCCAGCGGTTTTGAACAGCAGGTGGTTGCCATGTTTCGGCAGACACCCCTTCAGCTAGGAATGCTGGACGGGAAACCTGCCTTTTTTGAAGTAAAACACTGGCAAATTCTTCCTAAGCCTCAGTTTAAGGAAACCATGCAATTCAAAGCAATTTCCCCGATATCAGTAACGCTGACGGAGGAAATTCCAATTACCAACCCTTTCATACTTCCCGATACCGAATTCTACGATATCAGTTTTTTTACCCACCTCGTTCGCCGGTTCAAAGCAGCCAATCAATACAAGTCACTCGCTGGACTAAAGCTGTTGGACCCATCGTATCCCATGCACTTCAAGTTATTAGGAGCGGCCAAGTCAAGACTTATCCACCTGAAGCATAATTTTGAAGGACTGACCCAACTACGGGGTTTCGCCTATGATTTTGAGCTTTCTGCTCCATTACCCGTGATGGAGTACGCCTATTATGGTGGTTTTGGAGAGTTTCCTTATCTTGGATTTGGGTATGTAGATTTTAAGGAGGACTTGCCGGTAAAAAAAACAACTGATCGTTCATACCAGTAAAGATGGAAAAGTTCCCACTTGCTCTTCATAAACTGGAAATCGCTAATAAAAAGGCAGTTCACGGCCTGCTTTGCTTCGTATTTCTTCTCGCTGGATGCACCGAACCAGCTCCACAGCCTAGCATGGAAGATGTTTCGGGTAACTGGAAAGTGAGCGCGGCCAAACGAAACAACCGGCCGGCTCTTACGTTGGACGGCACGTTTTTCAACTTTTCAACGGATGGCACCTTTGAGTCCAACCTCCCTATTTATGAACATCAAGAGGTATGGCAAGCCAGTTTCCAGCTTGATAAAGATACGTTGATTCAGGGAGGGCCCAAGCCCATCAAGTACTTGGTAAAGTCTTGGTCAGACAGCTTACTGGTACTGGAGTTTACGACTAGAGGAATCCCTTTTGAACTTCAGTTAATTCCTGCAAAGTCAGACAGTACTACCTTGGAGTAAATGATCCGATTTTCGAAAACGCACAACACCTCCTTTTTCCATTTAAAACGTGCACATTCTGAGGGTTTTATTTAACGATGAAGTAAGATTGTACAAACGAATAAAATAAACAAAAAAAGCCGCGCATTCTTAGAATACGCGGCTTTTTTTAATCAAAATAGATTCTAGGCGAAAGAACGCTGAAGAGTGTCGAAGGAGGACCTCTCCTGCATTAACTCCATGGCATCCATTGCCTGATCCACCGTAACCGATGGAAATTCTCTTAAAAATTCATTTAGACTTACCCCAATGCGCATGTAGTCGAAAAAGACTTCTACACGAATACGGGTACCGCTAAAAACTGGTTCTCCATCTTGAATATCGGGGTATACGCAAATAGAAGAGTTGAACTGTTTCATAGAAACCGGTGCTGCTTAAGTGTGTGAAAGGAACCGGGACCAGATGTGGTTGGATTAAAAAAAGATTACTGTATCGTTTCGGGCTGCAATATATAGAGTATTCAACTCTTGCACAATCATTTATAAAATAAATTTTTTTTTACCTTTTTTTTCTTCAAATGAATAGTAAAAACAGTGTTATTGACCGTTATTTCATAAATAATACCAGTAAAAGCTGGAGCAGCAATTGAGCAATTGGTCTTTGGTTAAATAGCGGCGTCTTTCAGACTAAACGATCATGACCTTCGACAATCCTGGCAGAAACGAATTCCGATCGAAAAAAAGCGCGTGCTTTTATTATATTTGCGGCGCACAAGAATAATGTAACATGAAACAACTACGATTTACGGCGATTTTTGCTTTTTTAGTGGTGCTCTTTGCCGAATCTTGCTCCAACGAGTTTGAGTTGACAGCTCCTTACAAAGAAATTCCAGTGGTTTACGCCATTTTATCCCCAACGGATACTGCTCACTACGTTCGGGTAGAAAAGGCTTTTTTGGATCCTAAAACGAATGCATTGGTGGTTGCACAAATTGCAGACTCCCTCTACTACCCCGAAAATGCGATTTCTGTTTTCCTTCAGAAGGTAGGTTCCCCTACGCTTTACCAGTTAAAACGCGTGGATGGAAACCAAGAGGGATTTGTGCGTGATTCCGGTGTCTTTGCTCAGTCGCCCAACTGGCTGTACAAAATCAAAGACGATGATTTACCAGGAGGGCTCAATGAAACGGCTACCTACCGGTTAATCATCAAGCGTCAGGATGGCAAGCCCGATATTACAGGAGAAACCATTATTCCCAAATCCTTCAATCTGATTGCTCCAAATACCACAGGTACTCCACCTTTTGTGAATTTTTTGGGAAAACTAACAACCACCTTCCGCTGGACACATGATGAAAACGCGGTTTACTTCAATATATATATGGTGATACCTTACCGGGTATTAAATTCAAACGGAACGCTTGATTATATTGACACCCTGTATTGGACGCCAGTAAGTAATAAACGGTTTGATGGAGTAGGTGGCAACAACTCCCAAGAACGCGTAGTTGGAAATGATTTTTACACCGCTCTCCGGAACCATCTTTTAGCCAGGGACCCAAATGCCCTTTCCAATGACGGCCGGATACGTTACTTCGGTCAAATTTCGATCGCAGTGGAGGGAGGCGGAAGAGAAATTTACGAGTATAACCTGACAGAACAGGCCAATGCTGGTTTGACCGGTGCAGAAATTCTTCAAACCTACACCAATATGTCAGAAGGATTCGGCATTTTCACCGCAAAAAATTACCGCCAATACAATGGCTTCAAAATGGGAGCGGTTACGTTAGACTCTATGCGAAACAGCCCGATTGTACAAGATTTTAACTTTAAATTTTGATGTAATCGTATTGATCAAAACGAAGAATATGGACTAAAATATTCTCCGCATACTGATAACTTGCAGGCGCCTCGGTCTCCACCGAGGCGCTTGTTGTTTGGTTCCGCCTTAAATAGATACCGCCTCGAAAGGTAGGAAAGAAGGTCGGATTAGCGCTCGCTTTTTCTGGGAAGCTAAGTCCATATTGCTGAAGCATGGAGGCTACAAAAAATGCTGTATCCCAGCCATTAAAGGCATCTTCCTCAGGTAACGTCCCAAACTTATTGTAAAACGCTCTTTCAAAGGTTGCCACTTCTGTCTCCTTCCGATCAATGAAACTTGCTGAGGTTAAGTGAACATTTAACTCCCTCAGCAACTCCGCTTCGATTTGAGCATATTCCAACCACTGGGGCATTCCGTACACTTCAACTGAATTGGAACCCTTTGTTTTTTTTAGGCGGCTCAAGAAAGCTACAATCCAATCTTGCCCAGCCCAGGAAGGCATCAAGAACGCCGTGGTTTTACCTGGTCGGCAGTATTTTCCGAAATCAATTTTTTCAAAATTAGGGCTATTATCGGGCAAAATTATTTCCTGCAGTTTAGCTCCCGAAATTGCACTATTCATTTCCTGAAAATAAGCGAACCTGTCAGCTTCCTTTTCTTTTCCTACTAAGACCAACTGGTCAGATCCGAAGTATTTTTCCTTTCGAAGGTACTGCACCATTCGGGCACAGTGGGTTTTTAAGGAAGGGTTGAGCTGAACAAAACCAGTAAAAGACTGCACAAGATCAATGGAAGGGGATTGTGGAGAAACTACAATTTTCCTCCTCGCTTTCGCCCATTCTGCCATTTTACTAATCTGCGCGTTCTTAGTTGGGCCAATTATAACATCTGCCTGGCCCAGACGTGGATTTGAAAACAATTGATCGAATCCCGCTTCTGTTCCTTTAGAGTCTAGCACATCGACCGTTAAGGAGGGGTAATCGGCAGCCAAGATACTCATGGATTCAAATGCTAGCTGCATGCCACCGTAAAACTGGGCAGCTAATTCACTTTTTGAGGAGGGACTCCCCGCTGCTGGATCGGATTGATCGGTCAAAAACGGGAGTACAACTGCCAAGCGGTACACCGGTCGTTTACCGACTCCGCCCGACTTTTCATTCGCACCTGGAGGGTTTGTAGGATTCGTCCCTTGAGTCGGCAACTCTGGCTGACTGGTTTCTGCCTGCTTCACCGGCGTTGGACTTTTCGGTGCGGTGGCACCTGGAGTAGAGCGGTAGGAGGTTGTCCCACAAGAAAGAAGGAAAGAGGCAAAAAGGAGTCCCGCAGCAAAAAAAGTAGATTTCATAACAGTTGATATGGCAAAAGTAGATCGGCAACAGGAGCGAAAATCGCAAAGAGTGATTTTGTTTCCAAAGAATTGAGGTAACAACCTTGCACAAAAATACCGAACCTTAGAATACATTTGCGTTCAAATATTGAAAAATGAACATTAGCGAGATATTAAACCATTTAGGAGAGGATCGGGAGCAGTATTTTAATGCGATTTCCCCTCCTGTTATTCAATCCAGCAACTTTGCTTTTCCTGATTTGCATCAATTCAGGGCTGCCTTTGCTGATGAGTTGAATCAACATGTGTACAGTAGAGGCAATAATCCCACTGTCGAAATACTGCGCAAGAAACTAGCAGCCTTGGAAGGCACGGAGGATGCCTTGGTATTCTCGAGCGGAGCGGGAGCAATTGCTGCCGCCGTTATTGGAAACGTGAAGGCCGGGGACCATATTATCTGCCAGCAGGCACCTTACTCCTGGACCTCTGCCTTGCTCAGAAAATTTCTGGCTCGTTTTGGAGTGGATCATACTTTTGTAGATGGCACTGATCTGGCAAACATAGAAGCGGCCTACCGACCCAATACGAAAGTGTTGTATTTGGAAAGTCCCAATACCATGACCTTCGAGTGCCAGGATCTTGCAGCCTGCGCGGCATGGGCAAAACAGAAAGGAGTAGTCACAATGATTGACAACTCCTACAGTTCCCCCCTTTACCAACAACCAGCTTCTTTTGGAATCGACATAGTACTTCACTCTGGAACTAAATATTTGAACGGCCACTCCGATGTCGTGGTAGGTGTCTTGTGTGCGAGCAAAGAGATGGTACGAAAACTGTTTGAATCGGAGTTGATGACTCTTGGAGGCATTTTAAGCCCTCACGATGCAGCCTTGGTGATCAGAGGATTACGCACCTTGCCTTTGCGCTTGCAGCGCAGCGATGCCAGTGCTCGCTGGATTTTGGACAAACTAGATGATCACCCGAAAGTAGAACGTGTCTGGTACCCCTTTCACCACCAATTTGAACAGCTGGAATTGGCTCAAAAACAGATGGGCGGTTGTGGAGGCTTGTTTTCCGTCCAATTCAAAACCGACTCTCCTGAAAAAATGGAAGCCTTTATTCACCGGCTAAAACGCTTTTTGATGGCCGTCTCTTGGGGTGGTCATGAATCATTGATTATTCCGACAATTGGTTTTTATCATATTCCGGGCAGGGAAAACCCTACGATTCCGTGGACTTTTTGCCGATTTTACATTGGATTGGAAGAACCAGAATGGCTTTGGGAAGACCTGGAGCAGGCCATGGAGGAATTATGATGCAAACGACGATCTCGTATTTTCCAACCATATCGCAGTTGGCCTCCTATTGGGCAGAACCAACGGTAGAAATAGAAGCTTGTGAGCACTACCAGAAAGGAGGATTCCGAAACCGTTGCCTGATTGCCGGTCCTAATGGGATCCAGCGCCTGAGCATCCCTTTAGAGAAAGGAAAGCATCAGCGGACACCGATTCGGGATGTTCGAATTTCCTGGACTGAAAACTGGAGCCTTGTTCACTGGCGAACAGTGCAGACCGCTTACGGAAGCGCTCCGTATTTTGAGCATTTTCAAGAGGAGCTGCGTTTGCTGTACGAAAAAAAGCAGCGCTATCTATTTGATTTTAATCTAGAACTTTGGGATTGGGTACATCGTAGAACAGGCTGGAAAGGCCAACTCACCCTCAGCTCCAGCTACCAATCATTGAGTGCTGAAGAGACCGGGATCTGCCGACCCTACCAGCAAGTTTTTCAAGAAAAAAATGGTTTTCTTGCTGGATTATGCTCGCTGGATTTACTGATGTGTGTGGGCAAACAAGCGAGCCATTATTTAGGCGGAGGTATGCTTGGCAGCTTGAAAAGCGGCAACGACCAGTAAGGCCCAACCCAGCATAAAGAGTACCCCACCAATCGGCGTTATAGGTCCCATCCAAAGCACTGAAAAACGAAGAAGTTCTCGGCTTGCCAATAAGTAGAGAGAGCCGGAAAAAAAGACGATTCCAATAGCAAATGACCAAGAAGCCCACTTCAATGACGAAAGTTGGGGCTTCGACTGCATCCAGATCCCCGTCACTAACAAAGCGATGGTATGGTAAAAATGAAACTGCACGGCGGTTTCATAAGTCTGCCGCTGAACGTCAGTAAGAAAAGGCTTGAGGGCGTGTGCACCCATGGCACCGATCGCCACGGCTAGAAATCCAAATAGCCCAGCAATTTTAATTGTGTTTGTAGAATTATTCATGGTATACTTCTATATTTACGCGCAATTTTTATCAACTTTTCAAATTCTTCACATTTTTTGGTATGAAAAGACGCCTATTACTCATTTTTATTTGGGCACTTGGATGGACGATTGGGCAGGCCCAATTACCTGCCGGGACGGTTGCTCCAGATTTTACGGTTACTGACTTAGATGGTAACTCGCACAACCTTTACAGCCTTTTAAACCAAGGAAAGACCGTTTACATCGATTTTTCGGCCACCTGGTGTGGTCCATGCTGGAACTACCACAACTCCCATGCCCTGAGGGATATATGGGAGGCCTATGGACCAGGAGGGACCGATGAGGCGTTCGTAATTTTCATCGAGGGTGATGCCAACACCAACATTGATTGCTTGTATGGGCTTCCAAGTTGTGTGGGAGGTACCCAAGGCAACTGGGTGAGCGGAACACCCTACCCGATCGCTGACGATGCAAATGTACGGGGTCTTTATCAGGTAGCCTACTATCCTACCATTTACATGGTCTGTCCCGGAACCAAGAAAGTGTACGAGACCGGACAATTGAATAAAACCGGACTTTGGAACCGCCGCACCCAATTCTGTGACCTATCGGCAAGTGTTGCACTTGAAGAAATTAAAGATGTGATCTGTTTTGGAACGAATACTGGAAAAATCACCCTTTCCGCTTCAGGAGGTATTGGACCTTACACCTATACTTGGTCAACGGGTACTGTAAATACAACGGGAGTGCTTAATAATGTTGCAGCGGGTACGTATGCTTGCACAGTCACACCAGCCAATGGAGGTACAGCTACCATCAGTGGATTACAAGTTTCTGGACCAAGCGGCCCCATCAGCATTCAAACGGTGGAGACTTACCCAGCGGGATGTAACTCCGTCCCAGGATCTGCTCTTGTCGCTGCTTCAGGTGGATGGAACAGCGGCTACTCCTATCAATGGAACAATGGACAGGCGTCAGAAGAGTTGATTAATGTCCCTGCTGGTACCTATATTGTGACCGTGACAGACGATGGTGGCTGCACCAAAACGAGTTCGGTGACAATTGTACAAACCCCACCTCCTGTGGTGAATATCGCTCCTCCTCCTTCCATTACCTGTGCTACTCCAACGATTCAGATCAATGCATCGGCCTCTAGCTCCGGTTCCAATATTGAATACCTTTGGTTCGCAGCTGGCGGTGGAGTGATTGTATCAGGAGGTACCACTGCCACTCCTACTGTAAGTGCAGCAGGAACGTATAACCTACGAATTACGGATACAGAAAGTACCTGTGTAACCTTTGGTTCCACCACGGTTACCGGAAACACGACCACACCTACTGCTGAAGCAGGAATTGCAGGTGCAGTGACTTGTCTGGTTCCTACCGATACTCTTCAGGGATCTGGATCCTCAGGCGCGGGCATTACTTACTTGTGGACCGCCTCCAATGGTGGAAATATTCTTTCAGGTGCGAATACGTTGACACCCATTGTTAACGCTCCCGGGACATATACGTTAAAAGTAACCAATAGTAGTAATGGTTGCAGCGCCACTTCCACTACTACGGTGACGGGGGTTAATACCCAGTTAAGCGTAGCAGCAGCAGGTGGAGCCTTGACTTGCATCAGCACGAGCGTGCAAATCGGGGCCAATACTCCATCCAATGATGTAACTTACTCCTGGACAGGACCAAACGGCTTTGCTTCTACCCAACAGCAGCCTACTGTAACCACTGCAGGAACTTATCAGGTGGTGGTTTCTCAGGCGAGCTCCGGCTGTGTCGGATCAGCCAGTGCTGAAGTGGTCGCCAATAACAATGGTCCCGGTGCTAGCGCAGCAGGAGGTGCCATTACTTGTGCCGCACCTACTACTACTATTTCCGGAACCTCCCCTTCAGCAGCAAGCATTTACAGCTGGACCGGTCCAAACTCCTATTCCGCTACTGGAGCACAACAGAGTGTCAATCAGGGTGGAACTTACCAGTTGCTGGTTACGGACACCTTAACTGGTTGTACTTCCACAGCAACTGCACAGGTAGATCTGAATAACCTTGCTCCCGCCTCTGTTGTTGCTGCTGCCGCTAATTTGAATTGCAATACCTCCGTAGTTCAACTGAACGGAACCGGATCCGCACAGGGTCAGGCCTTTACTTACCTTTGGACTACCACTAACGGCAATATTATTTCCGGTGCAACTACCCTGACACCCGAGGTAAATCAATCCGGTGAGTACCAACTCTTGGTTACGAATACCCAGACAGGGTGTACCAACACCGCTTCTGCCACGGTTAACCAAAGCGCTGTGATGGCTACCTCTGCCAATAGCACGCCTGTGCTCTGCAACGGAGCTTCCAATGGCTCCGCAACAGCCGTTCCAACTGGTGGAAATGGCTCCTATACCTATTCTTGGAGCAACGGAGAAACTACCTCGGCAGCAAACAATTTATCTGCTGGCACCTATGTTGTAATCGTAACGGATGGCGAAGGATGTACTTCCTCCGCTTCTGCTATCGTTACCCAGCCCAGTGCTGTTGCAGCAAATGCGGTTGCAACCGCTCAGTCAGCAGTAGGGGTAAACGATGGTACTGCCACCGCTAGCCCAAGTGGAGGTGCAGGCAACTACACTTACAATTGGAGTAACGGTGAAACCACCGCACAGATCAACAACCTGGCGCCAGGGGTGTACATCGTAAC
>JBKDAM010000066.1:0-6596 GCA_046316495.1 Chitinophagales bacterium | reverse complement strand
TAACTACCCAGAATCCATCTCCTGTGCTGTTCGGGGCGTATGTGATCGCTTCTGATGCCAGTACATTAGTGCCGGTAGGGCTGGGAGCCAGGTTCTTCACCACCAGGTCGCCCAATCCGCCGTTTTGCTTTATGTCGTACTCGGCATACTGCAGGTTCCCGTTGGGAGCACCACCCACATCCGTACCAGAGTAGAAGACCAGGTAGCGGTCCGGATTTTTAAGGTGGGGCAGAATAATGACCCCCTGGGTAGCTGAGTTATTCCCAGTAATCGACCCATTCGCAGTGGCCGCACCGTTCCGGTTGTAGGTCTGGGTAGCAGACGAGTAAAAAACTAAATTCCCGTCCACATCGGTGGCAGTACAAAAGCCTTCTCCAATGCCGTTGTTCTGAGACCCAAAAGCACTAATGGTAGCAGTGGTGGATCCACTCACCCCAAAGTTCATCCGGGTATTTTGGTCAAATATCCAGTTCCTCTCCGTTGCCCTGCGCTGGGCCGGGCTGAGGTTAACCTGGGCCGACTGTCCTTGTGCAGTATCAACAGGCGCCAGGGAAAACAGCATCCACAAGCCCACCATGCCCGGAAGCAAGGCCGCCCCATCCCGGGTTCGGTCAATGGTGCGTTGGAGATTACCCCTAAATTTTAAATAAACGTTCATATGTACAATTAGATGAATTGGAAAGTAAGATTAATTGATTATCAATATTTTATAAACAACCTCAAAAAAGGGTTAATAGAATAATGTCGGATATCGGGTTCTTGGCTTACCCCGCACCCTGGGCTGCTGATCGCCCTCGGTACCAAGTCGCTGTAGAGCCGTTTGTTGTACCTGAACCCCCAAAAACGCTTGCCTGACTGTCACCCGAGGACAAGCAAGCAAGCGCAGGGTAGTCAGCAGGAACCAGAACAAGGGTGTCCAAGTGGTCGCCATTCGACGTTGAGCAGCGTCCCATTTTACACCATAAAAAATGAAGTACGAACAGGGCTCAGTTGGAGCGCTGCCATCGGTCCATTTTGCTAGTAACAGGGTAGATACAATGTTCATAAAAGTTTGACTTACTATTTTTTAGCGGAAAAATTATTCAGGACTTCCTTTATGGGAAATAGCCCTTTCTCCTTTATTTTCCGCTCAAGAATCGAATTTCTAAAGCCTGCATTCTATAAAAACAAACTGATAATATCTACTGCACAGAGCGTGCAGTGCGTTCAGCAAAGGCAAAGGTTCGGCAACTACTTCCTACTCCCTGTACACCACCATTCTTTCGTTGTATCGCTACGTCCCAGCCCCCCAGCTGGGCAACGAGGCTACTTATTTCGTGAAATAGTTTTTTGAAAAAGGAATTCAATCTTGGTTAAACAAATGCTTTATTCAGGAAAAATGGTCACTTCCTTTTACAAAAGAGCCCTCACTCCCATCTTCAAAAAAAATATGCTTAACATGATCTCTAACCGATTGTATCTTTCCGTACCAAAACCGTGTGTAGGAATTCCGAAGGAGCTAAACCGCTTTATTTTCTTTATTTAGAAACTTAATTTTGACACCAAATCCACTGCATTTAGTTTTTTGTATGGCCTACCCTATCTTTAAGGTCGCCAAGGAGCTGTTGAAATAGGTAATTACCTTCTCTTGTGGTTGCCTGGCATCAAGTAATGTACTTGCGCATCCATTTGATTGTATTTCTTTTATCTTAATCCACTCTATAAATTGCGAATTTGTGTCATCTACCCGTTTAAGTACCTTATTGCTTTGCCTGTTTCTCCCCGCACTGGTACAGGCACAAGACTACCAATCGAAGTCCATCAAGAGTGCGGATGGGCTCTCTCAAGAATACGTTACCTCTATTTTTCAAGATAAAAAAGGCTTTATCTGGTTTGGAACCTTCTATGGACTGAATCGTTACGACGGACATCAGGTAAAATCATACCTACCCAATCACCTTGGTAAATGGACCCTCAAGTCCAATATGATCAACCACATCGCGGAGGACAAACAGGGACTACTCTGGATTTCAACGGAAGACGGATTGGTCATCCTAGATCCCGCCACGGAAAAATTCGTCCACCTCGAACAATGGGTGCCTGAATACCAGGCAGGTTATGTCAAAAAAGCCATTCTCACCAGCACAGGGGAGGTTTGGTTCTACCAGAACCTTCAAGGCCAAGTACAGCTGTTCCGCCTACAACTTAATGGAGATCTAAAAGCCCTGTTCCGAAAAGGAAGCAGGCAAAACCAGGCCATTCACCTTCAACCCATCCAACTCCCTTCCCAGGTACAAGGCCCCTTGAACCTGTTCTTTAAACTAACTGCCGACAAAATTCTACTCAGCGATGCCAATGGGCTCAGCATGGAGTTATCCACCAGCCAATCGCTGTTTCGCACGGTCCAACTAGCCGATTTCGGACAGCCCTACGAGGAGGGATCCTTAT
The DNA here is from genome assembly GCA_046316495.1 of Chitinophagales bacterium. Taxonomy (GTDB): domain Bacteria; phylum Bacteroidota; class Bacteroidia; order Chitinophagales; family Saprospiraceae; genus M3007. Next base: position 4,169 of record JBKDAM010000066.1, on the reverse strand, counting down.
TGATCGAAAACAAAGAGGAAAAAACAGGGTTTTTAGTTCGGAAAAACCACAATTACAGGGACTTCTTGCCAATGGATCTCCTGAATCCTGTCTGCCAAGATCCGGCTGGTAACCGCCTCCTGATGCCCTTTTATGAAACTAAAATCACCCAAATCTACCCAGACCAGCCCTCCTACCAACCAGTACTCCATCAAATTGATCAACCTTCCTCCTTCGCCAAACTCATTGACCGTCAAGGTACCATCTGGATGGGGACCATCGGCTACGGTGCTCGTAGAATATCTCCAAAGACCGGAGGCTGTCGGATTCTCATGCCGGGAAAAGTGATTTACACCCTGGTACCACTACAACAACCACAAGTCTGGCCAGGCTGCTTTGAACACAAATGGCTGCTTAATACCTCCAACGGAGCCATCCAGCCGGCTCCTTGGACTTCTGCTAGTAACGTCAACAAGTCGCTGGAAATCGCATCAATGGTGTCTAATCAATCCAATGACCGCTTTTTTCTCATTGAACGGCTTCCATCTGGCAAACAAATGCGGCTTCTACAATACGAGGTAGCTACCAATCAACTGAAAGACCTCCAGGTTCCCCTCGCTAATTATTCCAACTCCCCCCCTAACCTGTTGGAGGACCAATTTGGCAATATCTGGATTGCTAATGTTGGAGGTGAAATTATCCGTTGGTCCACCCAATCCAATTCCCCTACTTCCTGGAACATCAAAAACCTATTTCCATCCGAATTTTCCGAAAAAGTGCTCGCCCGTCAGATGGTCCAAGACTCCTTTCAACAAATTTGGATTGCCACCAACTACGGTTTGGTTAAAATCAGCCAAATCAACGGAGAGGCACAATTTACCGCTTGGCATAACTACTCCGAGAAAGGAACGCTTTTCAGCAACAACGGATTACTTTGTCTTTTCCCCAACCCACAATTCCCAAATCAGATATGGCTTGGTACCCTAGGGGGCGGACTTGCCCTGTTTGATGCCAACCAGGCCTCCATCAAATACTTCAGCGATCAAACTTCGCCGAGCATGCTCATTTCGGGGATGGTCCCGGATACCAACCAAAATTTATGGCTTAGCACTAGCCATGGCATCTCCTGCTTTAGCTTGCGGGTAAACGATTTTCTCAACATCCACGTACCCGAATCCATTTCAAAGGCCAACTTTAGTGCCTCCTCGGCAGTGCGTTTCCCCAACGGCGAAATTGGCTTTGGAAGCTCAGAGGGCTTGTTTATCCTCCAACCGAACGACCTGATTGCCCAAGAACAAACAGCAAAAGTCTACATCACGCAGATTAAAATCAACGGCAAACTACTTCAACCTGAATCCAGTGTCCACCAACTGCAGTTCTCGGACGATGACATACCCTCCCTCAACCTAGACCACGACGAAAACTCCATCAGCCTGACCCTCTCCGCCCCAGAAGCCCAAAACTTGTCTTCCCTTCAATACCGTTACCGAATTAGCACCCTTTCACCCAACTGGATTGGTCTGGGTAAAGAAAATACGATTAGCCTCGCAGGGATTCCTCCAGGAAGGTACCTGGTGGAGTTGCAACTCATTACCTTGGGTCATAGCGAAAACAAAGCGCCTATTTCCACCCTGGTCCTGTTGGTAAGTCCTCCTTGGTACCGTTCTTGGTACGCCTATCTAGCCTACTGCGGCCTTTTATTATTTGGCCTCGGTGGCTTTATCCAGTATGACCGTAAGCGAATTGCTCTCCGCCATGAGTCGGAACTCAGCAAGCGGGAAATGACTCGGCTCGCCTCCTTAGATCAACTCAAAAGCCGGTTTTTTGCTTACATCGCCCACGAATTCAAAACGCCGCTCACCATAATTATGGGATTGAGCGAATTGATAAAGGAGAGCACCGAATTGAACCAGCCTGCCGATTTTACCCAGCCGATTCTCCGGGAAAGCAAGCACATGCTTCGACTCATTGAAGAGATCCTGGACGTCAGTCAGTTGGAGGATGGATCCATCCAACTCCGTTTTGAACACCGCAACTTAATCGAGTTTCTCCAACAAACCTTGGATACCTACCAGCCAATGGTAGCAGGTCGTTCTATCCAACTTCTCTTTCAAACTACCGTTCCGGTACTTGAAATGGATTTTGACCCTGTGCGGTTCCGCTACATTCTGAATAACCTACTGTCCAATGCCATCCTTTACACGCCTCAAGGGGGAACCATCCAGCTCCAAATTCAGGAAGTCAGCGCCGAAACCGTAACGCTATCCCTGAGCGATACCGGACGAGGGATTGATCCCGACAAGCTACCCTTTATTTTTGACAAATATTACCGAGCTGCTCAAGAACCCGATAATACCCAACACCACGGACTCGGCCTCAGCTTTGCCCGCGAATTGCTGGCCTTAATGAGCGGAAGTATTTGGGTAGAAAGCACCCTCCAACAAGGGACCACCTTTTTTATTCAGCTACCACTGCATTCCAATAGCCTACCCAGCAAATCCACTACGCTCCAAAAAAACGACTTACCCGATGAGTTGGAGCTACCGCTCCTTGAGGAGCCCTTGCATTCTGATGCGCCCCTGCTTTTGGTTGTCGATGATAACCCCAGTATTCTGGATTACCTACGGCTCTGCCTACAACCTCACTTTAACCTGCTCTTTGCCAAAGATGGACAAGAAGGCCTAGCAATGGCCATCCAACAAATTCCAGACCTGATCCTAAGTGATGTGATGATGCCCAATATAGATGGTCTGGAAATGATTCAACAACTCAAACAAAATTCCCTGACTAGCCATATTCCCATGGTCTTGCTGAGTGCTAAATCTAGCCTCCAAGACCGACTCCAGGGCCAGCAAATTGGCGCAGATAGCTATCTGGCCAAACCCTTCCAAAAGGAAGAGCTTGTTCTCACGCTAAAAAACCTACACCTCCTTCAACAAACCTGGAAAAAACGGTACCAGCCACTTCAGACCAACCTGAATGACCTTCCCTACCAACAACCCATGCCCCCCGAGTTTGAAACGAAAAGCATCGAATCCACCGATCAGTTCGTCAAAAATCTGTATGAAGTACTGGAAGCCAACTACAGTTCAGAGTCCTTTGATATCAATCAATTATGTAAACTGCTTCACATCAGCCGAACTCAACTTTACCGTAAACTAGCCTCTGTCTCCAATCAGTCTGCCATGGAATTATTAAAAGATTTCCGACTACAAAAAGCCATGGAGCTACTAAAAAACAACCCTGAGCTTGGCACAAAAGAAGTCACCTACTTAGTTGGCTTCAAAGAACGCTCCCATTTTTCTTATAGTTTCACCAAAAAATACAACATCTCCCCTTCCGAGGTGCGAAAAAACAGCAATAATTATTAATGGTTAATGGTTAATGGTTAATGGTTAATTATTAATGGTTAAGGGTTAATGGGGCCTATCAACTAGATTAACAAGGCACCCCTAGGAACTTAACTTAGAACTACACCTGCATTCCATATTATTCAATTGGAAAACGAGCAAAACGCTCACCACCCATTTTTTATCTTTTATCTTTTCCTGTCTTCGACACTTTTTATTGTAAAAAAAAATCATAAAGCACTGTATATCATTTATTTGTGCCAAAAAACATATTTATTTTGGGTGTCCCAGACACCCAATTCCTATCTTTTGGGGTGTTTATTCGGCAAAAAGGATAGTGTTCTAAAAAGTGTGTCTAGGAACTTAACTCAGAACTACACCTGCATTCCATATTAAACAATTGGATAGCGAGCAAAACACTCACCACCCGCCCGTGATCATGAATGTCGAACGACTAAATAAAAAAATGGGCAGCAAGCAAAATGCTCACCACCCATTTTTTATCTACAATCAATCATTAACAATTAACAATTAACCATTAACCATTAACCATTAATAATTAATCATTAACCATTGATCATTATTCTCACGGATTGATCGGTCGTCGTCTCGACTTTGTAGTACAAGTTGCCTACGCCGTCTACCAACTTCCGGTCTACCGTGAATACGTTGTAGCCTTTCGCAAACTGGCCTTTCGCTGTGTACAGAATCCGGCCCAAAGCGTCGTAGATCGTCAGACGTGCTTCCGCTGCTTCTGGCAAGTGGAATCCAATCTGGGTCTTGCTTACCCATGGGTTCGGTACGTTCTGGTACAACTCAAAGCCTACCGTGCTGATCGTC
>JBKDAM010000065.1:0-27094 GCA_046316495.1 Chitinophagales bacterium | reverse complement strand
ATAACGGATATTTTCACAGCCGAAAAAGGGCTCTGTACGTTCATTGCTGGGGGGGTCCGAAAAGCTCGCTCCAATATGCCCTTTAGCCTCTTCCAAGCCATGACCCCAGTCGAAATTATTAGCTACTGGAAGGAAGACCCTGAAGCGCTGCAACGCCTAAAAGAATGCAGAGCAGAACAAGTACTGACCAGCATACCGTTCGACCTCGGTAAGGGAGCCGTCGCATTGTTTATGGCAGAAGTGCTCCGAAAATGCCTACACCCAGGGGCAGAACAACCAGAACTGTTTTCTTTTCTGAAAAAAAACATCGAATTCCTAGATGCTACCCGCCAACCAGTAGCCCATATCCACCTGCATTTCTTAACCAACCTGACAGAATTCCTGGGCTTTCAACCGCAACTGCCATCAACACCCTCTTCCTTGTTCTTTGATCTCAAAGAAGGAAAATCCTCTCCATATCAACCGCTCCACGGATATTTCCTTCCTCCAGAACAAACCCGGCAATTGGCAGCGCTCCTCTACTTACCCATAGAACAAGTCCACACCCTTCAATGGGCCGCACCCGACCGCAAAAACCTCCTGCAAAAACTAATTCAATATTACCAACTGCACATCACCGGATTCGGAGAAATCAAAACCCCCGATGTCCTCGAAATGGTATTTAAATCATGATCTACGAACTGAGCTACTGGGAACGTGAATCTTTCCTGAACAATATTGATATCGTCGTAGTCGGAAGCGGTCTGGTAGGCCTTTGCGCTGCCATCCGCGCCAAAGAACGATTCCCCAATCAAAGAATCGTAGTACTGGAACGTGGGGGTATGCCACTTGGCGCTAGCACCCGAAATGCAGGCTTCGCCTGCTTCGGATCTATGACCGAACTAATCGATGACCTCCAACACACCCCCGCTGAAACAGTCTGGAATGTAGTTGAGCGTAGATGGAAGGGCCTGCAACAATTGAGAAAAATAACCGGAGACCAGGCCATACACTACTTCCAACACGGGGGATTTGAACTATTTACAGAGGCAGAAAATACCCTATTTGAAGACTGTATGGACCACCTTTCCGAATTCAACCGAATCGCAAAATCCATTACAGGACACCCAGAAGTATACAAAAATGCCAACGACCAACTGCCTAAATTTGGCTTTAAAGGAGTCCGAAACCTACTCATCAATCAAGCAGAAGGCCAAATCCATACCGGCCAAATGATGAATGCCCTTCTGCGGAAAGCGCGCGAAAAAGGGGTTGAAATCCTAAATGGTATTTCCATCCAACAACTAGAAGATACCCCCCAAGGTATCGTATTGCACACCACGGCAGGCTGGTCCATCCAAGCCTCTCAAGCCATTATTTGTGCAAATGGATTTGCTCGTCAATTACTCCCCCAACTCGAGGTTTGGCCCGCAAGAAACCAAGTCCTGATCACCCAACCAATTCCCGGATTAAAGGTGGAAGGCTGCTTCCACTACGACCGAGGCTATATCTATTTCAGGAACATTGATGGCCGTATCTTACTAGGGGGTGCCCGAAACCTCGATTTTGAAGGGGAACAAACCGACCAATTCGAAGCCAATACCACCATCCGACAAGCCTTAACCAACTTTCTACACGAGGTGATTTGCCCCAACCAAAACGTACAGATCGACACTTGGTGGACCGGAATCATGGGACTGGGCCCCATCAAAAAACCAATTGTAGAGCGGATTTCTCCGCATGTAATCGCTGCTGTTCGACTAAGCGGAATGGGAGTTGCTATCGGCGCCGGAGTAGGAACAGAAGGGGCCGATTTACTGTAGCGCCCACTGGATAGAACAAATTTTTATAGCTACTAAAGCAGGCTTTCAATACCCTAACTTGCGGGGTGAATAGAAATGCCCAAGGCTTTATTTTATAACTTTAGTTGACTCCGCTTAACCTTCCCAAACACCTTTTAAGGTTTTAACCACGGCTTCTTTTTCAATAAAACCTTCTTGCTTCCAGCTTATCTTCCCTTTTTTATACAAAAGAAGCGTTGGCAAAACAGTCACGCCTACTTGATCGGACACCGAACGGTTCGCATCCACATCAATCCGAACGACCTTTACTTTATCTGCCATCTCCTTGCTAATTTCATTTAAATAAGGCTCCATTCGCTTGCATGGCTGACACCACTCTGCATAAAAATCGACCAAAACAAGCTGCTCTGTTGTTAGCAAAGCATCAAACTCCTGCTGAGTCATTCCGGTCAGCTTGGCAGCCTTCACCCCCTGCTCCAACGGTAATTTAGCTGCACGCCATTGCAAAATACCGCCCTGAAGGTCGTTCACGGTTGTAAAACCCTGACTCCTTAGATATTCCGCTGCGGAGGAACTTCTCCCCCCACTTAAACAATATACAAAAACAGGCTTGGTTGGATCTAAGGCTTTTACTCCACTCTCAAAATCACTACTGGAAATATCCAAATTAATGGCCCCCGAAAGATGCCCGCTCTCAAACTCGGACGGTGTGCGAACATCTAAAATAGTGGCAGACTCCATTTTCTGGAGCTCCGCTGCGAAATCGGACGCTGAGAGTAAACCGCCTTTCTGGACAGCTGTATTGGACTCAGAAGAAGAGGTACAAGAAAGAAATACCGTTACGAGAAAAGCAGTTAAAAAGCCTAGGTAATTCATGATTAAAATGTTGGCGTACGATGAACTTATTCAAAAAATAGGGGCGCTCATTTAGAACGCCCCTCCGTAAGTATTTATATTTTAGCAATTGTTTTTTCCACAAACTTGGTTAGTGCAGCTCCCTTAAGCATTCCCTGCTGAAGCAAAGCAATATCGTATAAGTACTGAGCCATCTCGTTCCGCTCCGCCTCTTGCTCCTTCGCTACCAGCTGTTGTGCCACCAATGGGTGATTAGTGTTAATAACCACGTTATACGATTCAGGCAACTCGCCCATAGCCCCATGCAATGCCTGCATCTCTCGCATACGGCGCATAAACTCCGGCTTTGTAATACTAACAGGAGCATCATCTGGTGCCAAAGGTTTACACTCCACCTGGGTGCCAAAGCCGCCTTTTACAATTTCTTCAAACGTCTTTTTTACCTTTTCCGTTTCTTGTTCACTCAACACCGATGTTTTTGTCTCTTCCTTTTGCACCAAATTATCCAGCGTGTCAGAATCAATTCGTACAAACAGGAAACCTAATTCAGCGCGGTACTCCAAATGCTGCATCCAGTGATTATCCAGTACGGTATCCATCACCAAGACGTCGTAATTGCGACGTTTGGCGGCCTGAATCAAGGCATCATGGCCGGCTGGATCATTGGTGTAAATCGCTACTACCTTATTATGCTTGTCCGTCTGTAATTCTTTAATTTGATCTTTGTATTCTTCCAATAAAAAGTGTTTCCCTTCTGTATTGGAAAGAAACGCAAATTGTCGCGCCCTATCCTGGAACTTCTCATCAGCGACCATCCCATACTTGACAAATACACCCAAATCTTTCCATTTCTCTTCAAATGCCGCGCGATCCTGCTTGTACAATTCATGTAGTTTATCAGCTACTTTCCTCGCAATATAATCGCTGATCTTCTTAACATTACCGTCACTTTGCAGGTAAGAGCGCGATACATTCAACGGTATATCTGGGGAGTCAATGACGCCGTGTAACAACTGCAACCACTCCGGTACAATGTTACGAACATCATCCGTAACAAAAACCTGGTTACAATACAAATGAATCTTGTTTCTAGACACTTCCATTGCATTTCCCAACTTAGGGAAGTAAAGCACACCCGTCAAATTAAATGGATAATCAATGTTCAGATGGATCCAAAACATAGGGTCCGGCGACATCGGATAATGTTCCCGGTAAAATGCCTTGTAGTCCTCTTCCGACAATTCATTGGGTGATTTCTTCCAAATTGGGGTAGGATTGTTGATAATGTTTGGCACCTCCCGGGTTTCCTCCTTTTTATCATCCCCTTCTCCCGTCTCAAAATATTCTGTCTTCATTCCAAACTGAATTGGAACCGGGAGATATTTGCAATACTTCTCCAATAGCTCTTCCACCTTGGATTTGCCTAAAAACTCCTCATTTTCTTCACTGATATGTAAAATAATATCGGTGCCCCTCTCTGCTTTATCAATCTGCTCAAGGCTATATTCTGGAGATCCCTCACAAGTCCACCGGACTGCCTGGCTACCCGGCTGCCAAGATTTGGTTTGCACCTCTACCTTAGAAGCAACCATAAAGGCCGAATAAAAACCAAGGCCAAAATGACCAATAACGCTGCTATCTTGGTATTTTTCTAAAAATTCTGCCGCACTAGAAAAGGCAATCTGGTTCAGATATTTTAATACCTCTTCTTCTGTCATACCTATTCCACGGTCCCGGATAATCAACTGCTTTTCGTCTGGCTTTAAAATCACCTCCACTGTTGTATCCCCAATCTCTCCGGTCACCTCTCCCCGCTGGGCCAATACCTTTAGTTTAGAGGTGGCATCCACTGCGTTGGAGACTAATTCCCGAAGAAATATCTCATGGTCAGAGTAGAGGAACTTTTTAATAATAGGAAAAATATTCTCGGTCTGAACGGAGATAGTACCTTTTTGCATAGTTGCTTATTTGTGTTAAATGATAAAATGGACGTACTTAGAGCGCAATTTTGAATCGGATGAGGCTGCCAAAATTGGTCGTATTGGAAAGAACAACGCTCTCTTGCCTTACAAAAATCAGCCTAACCTGTATTCAAGGATACAGTCTTGCTTTTTTCAAAGATTGTGCCTCTCCTGCAAAAATGACAAAATGGCAGTTTGAGCCTCTCACACTTCGGACTTGCCAGACAAAAATGAACTTTTAAGATGGATAATAATGGAACAATTGCCCTCAGGTGCGCGGAATAAAAAAATACTGCCTATTTTCGCCCAACTTAGCGTTTGCATCTTTCCAAAATTTATGAACAAATCGATGACCATTGCCGCAGTGATTGCGTTTATAGCGGCCGCCATAGCTACCACACTTCAAGCATTCGAGTGGGTTTCTCTACCTCTTTGGTTACCAGCCACCCTCCGATGGGCCTTTTTAGGGACTCTTGTTGCAGCTAAAAAAGACCGCACCCTCACATTCTGGATCTTTATTAGCATGCTCGTAGGTGGTGAGTTTGGATACGATTTCCCAGTTATTGCCAAACACCTGAATATTTTCTCGAAAATATTTATCCAACTAATTAAAACCATCATTGGGCCTCTCCTTATCGCTACCTTGGTGATTGGAATTGCCGGCCATTCAAACCTTAAGCAGGTGGGTAGGATGGGCCTTAAAGCGTTGATCTATTTTGAAGTAGTAACTACCATAGCACTGGTCATCGGCCTGGCTGCCATCAACTATAGCCGCGCTGGCGATGGCATCCCCAAACCTCCTATCGCAGAAAAACGAACCATCGAACCCGAACAGCTCACCTTTGCAGTAGACTCCACAGCGAAAGGCGTTCGCTTGAACGTTGATTACCATGGTAAACAAGCAGAATTTGTACAGCCTGCTAAAAAAAGCGATTGGAAAGACCTAATCCTACACATTTTCCCCGAAAACATCGCCAAGTCCATCGCGGATGGACAAGTGTTGCAGGTGGTAGTATTCGCTATCCTTTTCGCTATTGGCCTCATGTTTGTTTCGGAGGGGCATAAACGCCCCATGATGGAATTTATGGAGTCGCTTGCTGAGGTAATGTTTAAATTTACAGATCTTGTAATGAAGATGGCCCCCTTCGCAGTGGGCGGCGCCATCGCTTACACGGTCGGTGATAAGGGAATTGGCATCTTGAAAAATTTAGGGTTACTGGTCCTTACCCTCTATGGCGCATTGGCTGTTTTTATCTTGATTGTCTTTGTACCCCTTATGATCTGGCTGAAAATTCCAGTTAAAAAGTTCATAGCCGCCGTAAAAGAACCAGCGACTTTGGCATTTGCAACCTCCTCCAGCGAATCCGCACTACCCATGGCTCTCAGAAATATGGAAGCTTTTGGAGTACCTCGAAAAATAGTATCTTTCGTACTGCCAACCGGTTATAGCTTCAACCTGGACGGATCTACCCTCTACCTTTCACTAGCAACAATCTTTGTTGCACAAGCGGCAGGCATTCACCTGGAATGGAGTCAACAGTTACTCATTGTTTTTAGTTTGATGCTCACGAGTAAAGGAGTAGCAGGGGTTTCAAGAGCCTCTCTGGTGATTCTGGCAGGCACTTGCTCTCAATTTGGACTGCCTGACTGGCCCATAGAAGTTATCCTGGGCGTCGATGTATTGATGGATATGGCAAGGACTGCCACTAACTTGGTAGGGAACTGCCTCGCCACTGCGGTGATCGCACGCTGGGAAAAAGAAGGTGATTTCTGATGCAACATAACTACACCATTCCAACCGCATTGCTCTTGCTGGGGGCCGCTTTCTGCAAGCAACACCCAGAACCAAGGCAACCAGCCTACCCAGCATTGCGCCCACTGGTGTACCAAGATAGTATTCGTCAACTCCCACCTACCCCTCGTGCCGTAAGCAATGCTTTGATTCCCGTTCAGCCAGATACAGCTCTAGCCGTAGGCTTCGGAGGCGACATGCTTAAAGCGCTGCAACACCAACTCCAATACCTGCAGCGAAGCGAAACGAATAAAGAGCTAGTCCCAGGAATTGAACGCGATGAAATGGCCCATACACTCAAGCTACTTCAAGCCTGCTCCGTTCAACCGGGGGGAGCCCTTTCCTCTTACTTTGACTTTTATCAAGTAAATACCGATCTCAACCAAAACAAAGTTCGAATAACTGGATATTATACTCCTATTATTACAGCCTCAAAAACAAAAACACCTGAGTACTCTGTACCCATGCTCCGGTGGCCAAAAGAGATCGGAAATATTCCGGTGCCGTCGCCAGCCGCCATTGATCAAGGTGCACTAGCAAATCACGGCTTAGAACTTGCTTGGATTAAAAGCAAAAAAGAACTCCGCAATGCACAACTTCAAGGATCGTGCTTGGTGCAATTCCCAGATGGTGAAAAACAATTCCTTGGATTCGGAGGCTCTGTTAAAGGCCCCGGCGGCAGCTATGTGTTTTTTACAAAGGTGGGTAATGAAGTACTCGGCTCCGGTACTTTCCCTCTCACAGCAGGTTACTCCGCAGCCATTGACCCCCGATTCATCCCTATCGGTGCCACCCTGTTGGCAGAACTACCTGTGTGCGACCGCACAACCGGTCATGTCACCTGTTATGAATATCGAATAATTTTCGCACAAGACCGCGGAGGAGCAATCAAAACAACCAAAAGACTGGACCTCTATTCCGGGATAGGTCAAGAAGGATTAGAAGCAGCCAAAGGCGTTAACAGTTACGGCCGACTTTGGCTTATGCTCCCTAAGCAAGAATGACCCCCATAGAGACAAGTTTCTAATTTGAGAAATCGACAACCACTGGAAAATGATCAGATACATGCCGACCTCTGACCATCGGATGCGGCACCTCGTAATGCACTCTTCGGTAGCTACCTGGACTGTACCACACATAATCGATTCGGGGAAACTGACTTCGATTAAGATCAAAACCATTAAATGTCCCCTCCTCACTTCGCTCAAGCGGACAACTATCCACTAATTCCTGCTGCAAAAGCAAAATAGGCTCTCCAGTAGGCGGAGTATTCAAATCCCCTAAAAGTAATACCTTTTTTCCCCCCTCAACAAGGGCACTTAACTTACTTGATATCATTTTGGCACTCTCTATGCGCGCTGTGCCTCCAATATGGTCCCAATGCGTGTTACAGACCACTATTGTATCACCTGATACTCGATCGTGCAACCACACAAAGGCGGCCATTCGCTCACAAGCGGCATCCCAGCCCTTCCCCGGCAACTCCGGAGTAATAGATAACCACTGGGTAGTTGCCTGGAGCACCTCCATTCTGTTGGTATCAATGAACAATGGCCCAAACTCACCCTTTGCCTTTCCATCTTCCCTACCTACCCCATAACGCCAATACCCTGTTAAGTACCGCTCTAAATAAAGTAACTGCTGTGGCAATACCTCCTGAAGTCCAATAATCGAAGCCTGACGTTCCAATAGGAAGCTAACTACTGCCTCTTTTCTATTGTCCCATCGATCCAAGCCATCGGCCGGAGTATCCAAACGAATGTTGTAGGTAACTACTCTCAATGGCTGTGACCAAAGATAACAGGGGACAAACAGCAAAAACAAATACACATATAAAACCTTCATGTCTATTTATCAATTCGGGCTACTACGTCTCGCACCATTCTAAAAGCCAAAAATATCAGCCATACTCTTAATCAAACATAAAATCCCCGCAGAAGTCATCCCGTACATTAACCAGGTAAAGGATTGATCCGACTGAAAAAGTAAAAAGTTGATAACTAAACTTAGTCCCAGGAGTCCAACCCCTCCACATAACCAACGCATTCCTCGCTGAAATAAACGCTGATGCTGCAGCTTAGCGGCATCATTGGACATACTTGGGCTATTGACTTCGTAATGGGAGCTGTTGGCGCTGGAAGTAGGTGGGTGCAGCGGTTCCATATGCGTTAGGTTTTAATGAAAAAATAGAGCTCACAATGATAAAACAAATTTTTAAACGAAAACAAGCTTTTTCGAGAAATTATTTTTTAAGCATGCCCTACCAATCAAAAGCAACCCACTGTTTTTAACCAAAATGCAGTTATGGTGTTACCGTTCGAACAAAAAACCACCTAATTAAATACTCAATTACCAATACAAACAAACTCAACCCTACTAGCCATTGATAATAATCAGCAGACTGTCTATACTCTGTTATTTCTACCTTTGTTTTCTCTAATCGGTCAATCTCATCGTAAATCTCCACTAAATCTGACGCAGAATATGCCCGAAAAAACCGCCCTCCTGTGATCCGGGCGATTGATTCTAACAGCTGGGTATTGATAACGCTTCGTCTTATATCAAATGCATACGAACCGTCAGGGAATCTACTTACCGGTGACTCCACCAGGCCCTCCTTCCCTATACCAATCGTGTATACCTTTACCCCCATTTCTACCGCAATCTGGGCAGCATCCTCCGGCAAAACCGCAGGAACAGTATTCTCCCCGTCCGTCAACAACACTATAATTTTACTCTTTGCCGAACTACCCTTCAATCGGTTTAAAGCCGTCGCCAATCCTAATCCAATCGCTGTTCCATCCTCTAAAACACCCACCTCTACCTCCTCAATAAACTGCTGAACCACGCGTTTATCAGGTGTTAATGGGCAATGCGTAAATGCCTCCGCCGAGAATACCACCAAGCCAATTCGATCATTCGGGCGCTTTTGAACAAAGTCAATCGCTACTTTCTTACTAACCCTCAACCGATCGGGTTCAAAATCCCGACTCAACATGCTAGGCGAAATATCCAAAGCCATCATAATATCAATACCCTCTCCCTCTACCTTCTGTGTAGTCCAATGTTTTTGCGGACGTGCCATCGCAACTACTAATAAAAATAACGCAACATGCCGAAACACTGAAATATAACGAAAAAATTGAATACGCCTACCCTTTCCTACCCCAACCCCAGCAGAGGACGATAGCGTCACGGAAGCTTGCTCATTACCCTTCTTGCGCTTCCACCAAAAGGCAGCTGGCCACAACACTATTAATATCAACCAAAAGGGCTGGTCTAAAACCATCATAATCCAAACAATTAGAACCGCTTAAACGCTTTAAACAAACGATCTGGCAACTCCTGTCGGCAAGCCATCTGATAATCCTGAAAAGAACAAGGAATTAATCGGTGCCGCTCCTGCCGGGAACTTGAAGTGACCGGAACTTGCAACCACCAACGCCCAGTCAACTCACTCTTCCAAAAAGTCAGATGATAATTATAAGCAGGCAATTCCACCACATATTCACTTAACCCCTTTAAACTAGCCGGATAATCCCCTTTTCGATTAAAAAAACCTTCCATAAAATACCACACCAACTGCGCCACACATTGAACGCTCTGTGTGTCCAGACGACGATCCGCACCCAACCCATAAACACCAAAGGAAGTCAGCTTATCACTCATCCCAGCATATCGCGCCAATTGACAGGCCTCCTCTAACAACAAGCCACTCGGTGAAACTGTCACAGAGGATGCTTCGCTTTGCTTCAAAGAAGAGAGATGGATACTCAACAAGTCCGCATCACGCAAAAGAGGTTCTGCCTCTTCCAATGCGCTGCGCATCCTCCCCAATCGCAGCACTTCAAAATGATGCTTTTCCAATAACTGCTGATCACTTGATGGCAATAAGTGTATCTGTGCTCCTAAAAGCGCAAAGTGAAATAATAAAGCATGCCGCGGAGCCAATAACCCTTGCTGCTCCAAAACTGGCCCCAACTGCTCATCAACCACCACCCAATTAACCAAAGCCTTCGCCTCTTGATAAGCTAAAAACTGAGCCTTCGAAGCCTCTACTCCCGCACCAATTACAATAGGCATCACCTTTCCCGTTATCAACTCAAACAAAACAGGGATTAAATGGCCCGTGTCTGGCTTGCGCAAATTACCCAAGTCAACAACCGTAGCAGGTGGAAACGACCATGCAAACGAATAAAGAGCTTCTCTTACCTTGTTAGAAGATTCTTCCTCAAATCCAATAATGGCTATGCGGGTCTTCTTAAGATCCGGTAGGTCCTTCGTGTAGGGAATAACCCGCCCGCCCATTAAATGGGTCGACGTATTCTTCGCTTGCTCAGCAATTGCAAGCGGTAAGGGCTTCAGCCAATTCTGCAACATGGGGCAAAAATAGACGGAAAAATAGAAAGTACTTATCCTAAAAACCAGACATTAAACAGAAAATTGGGAGCCCACCCAGTCAAATTCACCTCAATGACCCCTTCAACCACCTTTATTTCACCTCCTTTAGGTCTTTTTACGCACTCCCTGTGCTAAATAACACCTCCATAGCGGATATTTGCGCCGCTTTAACCGAACACCCTGTAATTACAGGCCTTTTTTATTGAAAAATGATCTTATGAGAGAATTACTGGAAAAATACAAACAAAAAAAACCAGAAGTCATCTTTGAATGGCATGATTCCGAAACCGAAGCGGAGGGCTGGATTGTGATCAACTCCCTAAGAGGAGGAGCCGCGGGCGGAGGCACCCGAATGCGAAAGGGCCTTAGCAAAGAAGAAGTAACCTCCCTCGCAAAAGTGATGGAGATTAAATTCAGCGTAGCAGGACCCGCCATTGGTGGAGCAAAAAGCGGCATCAACTTCGATCCCGCTGATCCTCGCCGTTGGGGTGTCTTGCAACGCTGGTACAAAGCAGCCCTACCCCTCCTAAAACATTATTACGGAACCGGCGGTGACCTAAATGTGGACGAACTTAAAGACGTTATTCCAATTACAGAAGACCTCGGACTCTGGCACCCACAAGAAGGAATCGTCCGTGGACACCTCCAGCCCTCAGAAGGCAGTCAAATTAACGTAATCGGTCAATTAAGATACGGCTGTACCAAAATAGTGGAAGATCCTGAATACGTTCCAGAAGGAAGTAGTCATAAATACGCCGTGGCAGATTTGATCACAGGGTACGGTGTGTCGGAATCCGTTCGCCATTTTTACGACCTGTACCACAATAGTAAGATCACCGGAAAAACAGCCATTATACAAGGCTGGGGGAATGTCGCCTCGGCCGCTGCCTGCTACCTGGCCAAAGAAGGGGTGAAAATTATTGGGATTATCGACCGCGCTGGCGGCCTAATCCAACCCAATGGTTTTACGCTCGATGAAATCAAACAATTGTTCAATAATAAAAACGGTAACCAACTCCAAGCAGATCACCTGCTCCCTTTCGAACAGGTAAATGATCAAATCTGGGACTTAGGGGCACAAATCTTTATCCCGGGCGCCGCCTCTAAAATCGTGTCCCGTGACCAAGTAGACAGACTCCTCAAAGGGGGGATTGAATGTATCTCTTGTGGGGCAAACGTTCCATTCGTCGATGATGAAGTCTTCTTCGGACCGACAGCCGAATTTGCAGACAGCCAGACAGGAGTCATACCAGACTTCCTTGCTAACTGCGGAATGGCACGTGTTTTTGCCTACCTAATGCAAC
The DNA here is from genome assembly GCA_046316495.1 of Chitinophagales bacterium. Taxonomy (GTDB): domain Bacteria; phylum Bacteroidota; class Bacteroidia; order Chitinophagales; family Saprospiraceae; genus M3007. Next base: position 15,000 of record JBKDAM010000065.1, on the reverse strand, counting down.
CCGATGTAACCATGACCGATCAAGCTATTTTCTCGGATATTTCTGGCGTCATCCGAAAAGCAATGGCAGAAGTAGCCGAAAACAACCCAAATCCCAAAAATATTTCGGCATCCGCCCTATTTTTGGCGCTTAGAAAGTTGGGAGTTTAATAGATTTATTGTGAACTTTGCGCTTGGCTCGGGTTTTTCCCAGCCATATCTGTTTTATTGCTCTTTTTTGTAATTAAAACTGTTTTTTTCAATAACATTTCATCACTCAAACAGTGACCCTATGTCAATGAGGAAATTAATTTTCACTTTTCTCTTCGGCGCGTCTGCTCTTTCAATGTCAGCTCAAGACGCTGCTCCTTACCGCTCCTTTTCCCCAGCTGACCAATGGGAATTGGGCGTTCACCTCGGTATGCCATTCGTAAATGGTGATATCAGTCCGAAACTCCCAGGCTATGGCGGTGGTTTGCACGTGCGTAAATCACTCGACCACCTCTTTTCTGTACGCGCTGGCGCTCTTTTCGGAAAAGGCTTTAACGAAAACACAAAAGACACTCGCTCTTCTGATATTAGCTGGGTTTCCGGCAACGCAGAACTGGTTCTCGCTCTGAACAACCTGATCTGGAACAAGCCAAATCGCAAGTTCCTTTTGAATGGTTTCGTTGGCCTCGGTGCAGTTAACTATACCACTAACTACAAAAATGTAGTAGTAGCTGGCACCTCTGCCACAGAAGGTGAAGTTTCTAACACCGCTTCGTTCATGAATGGTGGTTTCGGCCTAGCTTATCGCCTGAGCCCAAAAGTGAACATCGGACTTGAGTACACTATCTACTCTGTGTTCGGTCGCCCAGGTGACTTGCTGGATGGCGATGAGAATATCTCTTCAGGTACTTCTTCTACTACCTACCGCGACAATATGAACTACCCACACTTGACCATCAATTTCAACTTGGGTGGAAAAGATAAAGTGACTGGCCAACCAAAGCCAGAACCACGCTACTGGGTAAATCCATTGGATGGAGTAGCAAAAGCAATCAGCGACTTGGAAGCTCGTCCAATCTACAACAACACAGATACAGACGGTGACGGAATCATCGATGATATCGACCAAGAAGACAACAGCCCAGCAGGTGCTCGCGTAGATACTAAAGGTGTAACACTGGACTCTGATGGCGATAAAGTGCCAGACTACAAAGATAAAGAGCCTTACTCAGCTCCAGGTTACAAAGTGGACGCAATGGGCGTAGCTCAAGTTCCAAAGCCTAACTTTGTAACTGAAGAAGATGTAAACCGTATCGTAGACGCTAAATTGGCTAACTTCAAACTTCCTTCTTCTTCTGTAACTGACTGGTTCCTCCCAATGGTGAACTTCGATGCTAACAGCTACACTGTTAAGAAAAGCGAGTACGAAAAGCTGTACCAAGTGGCTCAAGTGTTGAAAAGCAACACCGCCCTGAAATTGGTTGTTAGCGGAAATACAGACCGTACTTCTTCTGAAAAATACAACAATGTATTGTCTTATAACCGCGCAAACGCGGTAATCGCTCACCTGACTTCTCAGCATGGAATCGCTCGCGAGCGCTTGGTGCTGGATTGGGCTGGAGAAGGTAATTCAATCATTAATACCAACGGTGCAAACGCTACTAACCGTCGCGTAGAATTCCGTGGTGCTAAAGCTGGCGATGCAGACAAAGCTCGCCCAGAAGGCAAAGCAGGCACTGGCAGCATCGAAGGCAACAAGTCAGGCTTCTAATTTAAAAGCCTATTCGCTTGCCCATTAACAACAGGCAGCTCCTTTCTTGTATCGGAGCTGCCTGTTTTTTTTCAGGTACCACTTCTAGCCTCTATCCACAGCTACGATTGAATGACTCCTCTTTTATTTGATGCCATCCGGACAGACCTAAAAATAGTCCGCCCCTTTCTTTGGCTCCTCTTCCATTTTTTTAGACTATTGGTCAGAATTAGCTTACTTACCCAGTTCAACCAACTCGTCCTCCTCGGCCGAAAAAACCTGCATCAAATAAATCGACCCACTATTATAGCCGTAAACCATCCCTCTACCATGATGGATGTTTTTATTACCGCCCCCTTCCTGCCAAGAGTACTCTTTTTCCTTGCCAATTATAGCTTGTTTAAACATCCCATTACCAACTGGCTTCTACGACGGCTATACAGTATCCCAATAAAAAGAAAAGAAGATGTAGGACCTGACGGAAACTTGGATAACGAAAAAGCATTCGAACAATCGTATCAACACTTGGAAAAAGGAGGCGCCCTGTTCGTCGCCCCAGAAGGAGTAAGCTGGAACAACCGATTCATCCGCCCACTCAAAACAGGCACCGCAAGAATCGCACTCGGAGTAGAAGCCAGACAAAACGGATCATTAGGCTTGCAAATTATTCCAATAGGACTCTCCTATTTGCCTAATCAAAATGCTATTGTACAAATCGGTCAACCGCTTGTCGTTAAAGACTGGCTCCCTGCATATCTCCTTCATCCTACCGAAACTGTACAATCCCTCACCCAGTCACTCGAAAACGCCCTCCAAAACCTAATCCTTGATACCCAGAACGAATCCGGCGAAAAAGCCGTAAATCAACTTGAAACCATCCTCCAAAATGAATTTCCTGTATCGCCTAAACAACAATTTTTCCGTAGCCAATCACTTCTCCCGTTGTTTTTACAGAATACCATTCTTCAGGAACAACTAGAGAATTGGTTCCAGACCCTTCAAGCCCATCAACTTTCAGATGCTGGAATAGCAAAAAAATACCACCCAGTCTTAATCACTTTACTATTCCTTTTTTCTCCTGTATTCCTGCTATTTAAAACAGGATGCCTTTTCCTGGGCTGCAACGTACACCTTTGGATTCTTAAACGCTTCAATATTTATCCGGGTTATGGCTCCACTATAAAACTACTATTTAACACCTTCGTTTCTTTTCCTCTATTACTCCTGCTTACCTCACCATACCTAGCTGGTTGGCAGCATTTTTTCACCTGTCTACTACTCGCTATAATCGGTACGCATTTCAATCGATACTACCAACAGGCTATCCACAATACGCTGGCTATCCACAAGTTTAAAAAGTTGCCTCTAATCAAACAAGAACAACTTGTGCAGCAACGCAAAGAATTAGTAGAAAAAGTAAATAACCTCTTAACACCCTAAATCAAAAAAACCGCTCTGAGTTGCCCCAGAGCGGTTTTTTGCACAGTTATTCATTTGAAATAACCTTACTGTTCAAGAGAATGAAGGAATAAATCTAGCTTAGGTCCCACTCCCTTGTCATTTTCTCCAATAGCTTTTTTGCCTTCTTGAGCCGCTTTAATCGCTTTCTCTTTTTCTCCCATCCGTTTCAATATCTCAGCCCAATTAAGGTAATATTCAGGAAGACCACCTGTTTTTGCTGCCTTGGCTGCCCATTTCTCAGCCTGTTTTAATACTTTAGTGTCTGTTGGAAACGTCTGTAACATCTCTGCACTAATCTCAGATAAGCGTGCAGCGCTAGTACCCAAAGACTTCTGACGAGCTTTTATCGCCTTCAGATACTGCTTCGCATTCTGCGTCGCCGCACTGTACTTCAAATCTGCTTCCCTGCTAAAATCGGAAGACGCTGCAGGGTTCCCTGCCTTATTCTTTGATTTTGCCTCTGCTAACAATTGTTCATCCTTGAACTCAATTGCCTTATTCACAGTAGCCCAACAGGCACGATCTACCTTTGCATGAAACTTATCCAAACCATACTGCGCAATCAAGGCCTCCTTGTTCTTTAATAGCAAGTCAAAAACACGGCTATCGGCTTCCGTCGCCCCCTCAAATATAAAACTCAAATTAAAAGGAGTACCAAAATCAGCCTGTGTCGCTAAATAATCGTTCACAATTTTCAATGAAGATTTTCCAGAACGATTCAATGCTTTTACATACTGCAATAAAAACAGGGAATCACGCTCCCCTTCCTCGTAACGCTGTGCCAATTCCTCCGTCTTATCAGCTTTCCCAAGAGCTTTTTTCCCTAACTCTAACAACCCCTCTACTCCCTGGGCTCCGGTCTGCTTCATAACCAAAGCACCATTCTCATCGATAAATAAAAGTGTAGGATAAGCACTCACCGGAAACTTACTAACAAATGTCGCATTCTCCCGCTTCTCCATATCTACTTTCAAACACACAAAATTAGTGTTGAAAAAAGCCCCAACCTTGGGATCTGGAAAAGTCTGCGCCGCCATCCGTTTGCAGGGCCCACACCACTCCGCATAGGCATCAACAAAAATAGGCTTCCCCTCCCGCTTGGATGCCGCTAGAGCCTCTTCCCATGTACCTTTAAAAAATTCAATCCCCTGAGAATATCCAAACACAGGGAGTAAGGCTACCAAAAGAGCCCCCATCAATCGATTCATTTTCATATTCAAGTTTATTTATTCATCCGAATCTCCCTACGGGAAACGTTCGTTTCAAAAAATTAGCTTAATTGGGAATACCCAACCCTAAAAACTCATCACCTTCTATTTTACCCATACCCCCACAGCCTTGCAAAATTAGCTAAAATTGCTACATCTGAAGTAAATTTTCTGTCAACCTTCTCTCAATAACCATTCTGCCTCTAACTATAAAACAGTCAGCAATTTCCCCCCTATCAATAGATTTTCCTGCACGGTTTTCACTTGCAGCATTTACCTTTGCACTAATCAATTTTATCTTAAAATTCAACCGCTGACCCGCATCAGCAAAGCTAGCAAACAACAATATTTATGCAATACGATGTGATTGTGATCGGCTCTGGCCCAGGTGGCTACGTGGCAGCCATCCGCTGCGCTCAACTTGGTATGAAAACCGCCATTATCGAACGCTACCCTACCCTCGGTGGCACCTGCCTGAATGTGGGATGCATTCCTTCCAAAGCACTGCTCGACTCGTCCGAACATTACCACAATGCCGTTCATAACTTCTCCACCCATGGAGTTGACCTAGGAAGCATTAAGGTAAATATGCCGCAAATGATTAAGCGAAAAGCAGACGTCGTGCTCGAAAATAATAAGGGAATAGAATTCCTAATGAAAAAAAATAAAATTGATGTACACCACGGACAAGGCTCCTTCGTAACTAAAAATTCCATAAAAGTTACAGCCTCAGATGGAACAGAAACCGTCTTGGAAACAAACAAAGTGATTATCGCAACTGGGTCTAAACCCATCATGCCCGCAAACTTTAACTATGACAAAAAACGGGTAATTACCAGCACAGAAGCACTACAACTCCAAAATGTCCCCAAAAGTATGGTGGTCATCGGTGGAGGAGTCATAGGTCTGGAGTTGGGAAGTGTTTACGCTCGATTAGGAACAGAAGTACACGTGGTTGAATACATGGACCGAATTATCGCAACCATGGATGTTGATTGTAGCCGGGAACTTACCAAATCCCTCAAAAACCTCGGCATGCAGTTTCACCTGCGCCACGCCGTAACAGAGGTGAAACCCTCCGCTAAAAAAGTATCCGTCACTGCCCAAAGCCGTGATGATGAAAATAAAAAAGTTAACTGGGAGGTTGATTATTGCCTGGTTGCAATCGGCCGACGTCCGTATACCGATAACCTTGGCCTAGAAAATATTGGGCTTGGCGCCGATGAAAAAGGCAGAATCGCTGTAAACGATCACTTAGAAACAGCTATACCAGGCATTTACGCAATCGGTGATGTCGTTCGAGGCGCAATGCTTGCACACAAAGCTGAAGAAGAAGGTGTCTTTGTCGCAGAAACCATTGCCGGCCAACACCCACACATCAATTATAACCTCATCCCGGGCGTGGTTTATACTTGGCCCGAAGTTGCAGCAGTTGGTGCGACCGAAGATCAATTAAAAGAGGCCGGAACGCCTTATAAAGTCGGGAAATTCCCATTCAAAGCCCTGGGCAGAGCGCGCGCAAGTATGGACTTGGATGGGATGGTAAAAATCCTCGCACACAAAGAAACCGACGAAATCCTAGGCGTGCATATGGTAGGAGCCAGAACAGCCGACCTAATCGCAGAAGCCGTTGCTCTGATGGAATTCCGTGCCTCCGCAGAAGATGCCGCCAGAATGAGTCACGCGCACCCAACTTATGCCGAGGCTTTCAAAGAAGCAGCTTTGGCAGCTACTGCCAATCGGCCTATCCACCTGTAAGGGTTGTAACTGCACGCAGGACACTTCTACCCTGCGTGCAGTTTTTTGAGATTCATCCTACCGCACTATAACTTCTTTGATTCCTTCCGTATGCCTAGACTTCCCTCTTGGTGGTATGCTTTCGTCCACCTTTTCTATCCACAACTCTGTGTTGCCTGCAATGCCGCAATGCCCTCCTCTAGTCGCCAATGTTTCTGCTTCTCCTGTAGGAGTAAAATCGAACCAACCACCTTCCACGAATCAAAAGAAAATGACATCTCAGAACGCTTATGGGGGCGACTACCAATTGAGTCGGCCGCTGCACTTTACTATTTCGATAAAAAAGGTCCAGTTCAACTCGCCCTTCACCACCTTAAATACAAAAATCAACCGGATATTGGCAAACGACTGGGCAGACTCCTCGGTACTCAACTGTATTCCTCCCCCCTTTTTCAAGACATTAACTGCATCGTTCCAGTTCCCCTCCACCCAAAAAAGGAGCGTAAAAGAGGCTACAACCAAAGTATGGCATTCGCACTAGGACTCGCTGATGCACTTCAACTCCCCGTCTACGACAATACATTGGCCCGCCAACAGGATACCGTTTCACAAACAAATAAACACCGAATGGAACGATTTCAAAATGTAGGGCAGGTATTCCTCCTAAAACAGACCAAGGATATCGCTGGAAAACACGTTCTACTAGTAGATGATGTGCTCACCACCGGTGCTACCCTGGAATTTTGTGGCAACCTGCTACTGTCCGTACCAGGCGTAAAAATATCCATCGCAACCATCGCTGTGGCACGTAATTAATCACTCCGGTAATTACACAATAAGAACGGGTCTCTCCTGTTTTCTGGAAAGACCCGTTGATTTGCAAATTAAGCTCCTATACCGCTTACATCCTCACTTCCAACTTAATGGAACTCGAACTTGTCATTGGACGGCCCATCCGATCTTCATAGAGTTTAAGATACTTACGCAACATATTATCTGGCTGCTTTTTGCCATTTACTTTAAACCGCTTTGGAGAAAGCTCCACTGAATAGTTGTGCTCGTCGGTCACCAAAAAATCACGACGAAGCTCCTTCAACATAATCCTGGTAAACGCATCTTTATCGTCCTCAAATAAATAAAAACCCTCCGTTGGAACTGCACCAGAAAACAAATGCTGCATTTCTTCCCCTTCTCCCATTTGCTCCATTCCTTCCTCTTCTCTCATTCGCTCCATCACCATCTGTTCAATTTGAGCCTCATCCAATTCGGCACCATTTGACTTTATTCTAAAAACTTTCACCACCTTTTTTTTACCGTTCTCCTCCGAAATATCTTCCGTCGACTCCTCCCAGCGCATGGTACGTTCGTTAGGTGTGGTTGCATCAATCCGGATGACCTGAAGGCTATCAGAAATAAATTTCATCCCAGACCTTTTAGTTCCATTTTCAATAATCATCTTTCGCATGCTGATCTCAGATGGAATTTCCTTCCCATTCCAAATCAGGATCATTTTACTGTCTCCTACCTCAATTTTGTTGGGATGACCCATTGGAGTATTACCTTCTATATCAAATAATCGATACCCATTAGGTCCAGCACGATTAATCACGTCTGGATATAAGTAGTACTCCGCTGCTGGAATCTCCTTATCATTCACTTTGAGTTTTGTAATCTGCCCATTGCTCATTTCTACTTCTATTTTTCGATCTTCCCTCACTATGGAATCCCCCATACTGTTTTGCTCCTTGGGAGGAAGCGTGTCTGAGACAAATTCAGAAAATGACAGATCTACTGTCGAGAAAAAAGCCGTAGTTGCCGCAGAAAAAGTAGTTGGAACCTTGGGAGCCGCCTGAAGTCCCCAAGCAGTAATAGAAGCCACCAAAAGACCAAGAATAATCATCCTTTCCATAATCATAGATTGTTGTTGTGGTACCTTTAATAAAATATGTTGAATACGTTCAAGTAAAAACGCCCTCCGACGAAACAGTCCTTTTCTCCTACCGTCACCCATTCCCATCGCTAATACTGGATCCGTGGAACCAATTGTTTCCTGACTCAATTGCTGCACTTTCAAAAGTGCCCGCGCATATTGCATCCGACCACCGTCCATCGTAGCTACTGCCAACTCATCACAACACCGCTCTCGCTCCATCCGTACCGTGGAAGAGATCCACCAAAGCATTGGATGAAAATAAAAGACTGCCTCCACCACCGCCTGCAATAAGTTCAAGACCCAGTCATACCTTCGGATATGGGAAAGTTCATGTAGTAAGATTGCTTCCACCTCCACTGTTGTTAGCTGATTTATATACCCAGCGGGTAGCAAAATCACCGGCTTTATCCAACCAAATGTAATAGGTAATTTAATCTCATATGATACTAGAGCTTCTACCTTCTTGTTTATGCCTAACCGAACACTTAAGGCCTCTAACGACAACCCATCGAATGAAATAGGACTTGATTTGCTCCGAAGCCTATTTAAAAACCAGAGCCCTCCCGCTAATCGAATTGCCAAAAATGTAAAACCGATCAACCAAATTTGTACAATTATCGGCTGTTGAGACTCCAACCAGCCTACCCAAGTAGAGGGCTCATTCCCAACAAAGGGCTCTGGATCGTAAAAGAACGATTCAACTCCAGCCTGAACAGCCACCGAATCAACGATATCAAATCGCATAAAATACCAACCATAGGTCAGTAAGCCTACTATAAAGCTCAATAAGAGGGTGCCGTAAGCAAGCCTATACCGTTGAGCCGGATTCGTCACCAACCGAAGTATGACGATTAACAACAAACCCAACATCGTAATCTGCCAAAGACTATGTACCAACGCCCAACCAAGCGCGTACTCTATACGTTCCGAAAAAATAGTTATTTCCATTGCTTACTTTTTTGATTGTTCTTCTTCTATTGAAGCAATTAAAGCCTTGATTTGCTCAAGTTCATCCTCACTAGCTTTATGATTTCCTAACGCCTGCAACACTAACTCCATCGCAGAACCCTTAAAAGCAGTGTCCACGAAATTCTGAAGTAATAACTTTTTTGTGTCCTGCTCCCCGGCAAGCGCACGGTATCGATGAGTCCGCCCATCCTCCTCACGGTCTACTAAGCCTTTTTCAAACATGATCTGCATAAGCTTTAAGGTAGTGGTATACCCTACCTCCGTCACCCGCTGACCCCTACCCGACTCATTTAATACATCATTAATCTCACGTACTGTACTCGGCCCCATCTTCCACAATAGATGTAAAATGGTTAATTCAGACTCCGTCGGTTTCTGCATAGCAATCGATTTTTAGTTTAACGACACAAAGATCTACGAAATAATTCGTAGATAAAAATTTTTCTACGAAAATTTTCGTAGATCAAGCAAAACTACAAAAAAATGGTATCGAAAGAGATCAAGCTCCTTCGATACCATTACTGAAATCGTCTCAAAATATGTTAATACTGAACTGATTTCTACCCTTTTTAGCGCAGAAAACGCTCTTCGCAAATCCTAAAATTTCAATTACTGCTGAAGCGCTTGCTGCAGATCATTAATCAAATCATCCGCATCCTCTACTCCAACACTTAAGCGAATTAATGAGTCCGTTAAACCCACTTTTAATCGATCCTCCTTGGGAATACTCGCATGCGTCATACTCGCAGGATGCCCAATCAATGACTCAACCCCGCCCAACGACTCCGCAAGCGAAAACAAATGCGTACTACTAAGTATTGTCCTGGCGTTTGATTCCGTATTCTCCACCAAATCAAAAGACACCATAGCGCCAAACAACTTCATCTGCCGCTTCGCTACCTCATGATTTGGATGCTCCTCAAACCCAGGCCAGTATACCTTCGCCACCTTCGGATGTGATTTTAAAAAATATGCAATCCGCTCTGCATTCTCGCAGGAACGCTGCACCCTGAGATGTAGGGTCTTTATTCCCCTCAAAATCAAAAAACAATCCTGAGGCCCAGGCACCGCACCCGATGCATTTTGTATAAACCGAAGCCGAGCAGCTAATCCAGGATCCTTTACAATTAAACAACCATGCACCACATCCGAATGCCCTCCAATATACTTGGTAGCAGAGTGCAATACAATATCCGCCCCTAAATCCAACGGATTCTGTAAATAAGGAGAAGCAAAAGTGTTATCCACACAAGTTAAAATACCGTGGCGCTTCGCAATCGCACAAATCGCTTGTATGTCCACAATATTTAACATCGGATTGGTAGGAGTTTCAATCCAAACCAGTTTAGTGGCAGAACCAATCGCAGACTCCAGGTTATTCGCATCATACAGGTCAATAAACTTACTTTTTAAACCCCACTGCCCATATACCCGGACCATCTGACGATACGAGCCTCCGTATAGGTCGTTCACAGACACGATCTCATCACCGGTCTGCAACAACTTAATTACAGCATCCTGGGCAGCAAGACCTGAGCTAAAACAAATAGCGTCCGTTCCGTTTTCTAGAGCAGCTAAATTTCGTTCTAAAGCCGTCCGCGTAGGATTCTGCGTCCTCGCATACTCATACCCTTTATGATCTCCCGGCGCAGCTTGCACATACGTGGAGGTCTGAAAAATAGGAGTCATAATTGCTCCCGTCGAAGGATCAGGCTCAATCCCTGCATGTATTACTTTCGTTGCAAATTTCATAATTAAGTTACTTGAAGCGGCAAAGTTAGTAGAACTGCCCAATCTTCAGTAGGGTTCCTTACCTTTGTCCCAAAATACAACCTAAAATTATGCGCATTTTAACTTTTATCGCTCTTATCGCCTTTATCGCGGCATGTAAAAATGATCCAGGCTCCAATGCAGCTACCCCAACAAGTGCACCAATCGATACAACCTCAACCACCGCAATCGATACCACAGGCCCCTTGGTTGAAATGGACGGGACAGCGTTCGAAAGCCTGATCATGAAAAACAAAAATATCCCATTGTTTGATCTTCGATCAGCCCAAGACTTTAAAGCCGGACACATTTACCGGGCAACCTCCTTACCCTTTGACACTACTGGCGGCGCATTTGCGCAACGATTCAATACACTCGATCGGTCACTGCCAATTGCCCTGTACTGCAACAGTGGGTACTTCTCCCGTAAAGCCGCTCAATTGTTGTTCGACATGCAGTATACAAAGGTCTATATCCTAAAAAATGGGGTCATCTCTTGGCTAGAGGCTGAAAAAGTCCTCGTTACATTCTAATCCTATGCCAAAAGCAATCGTTGTCGGCGCCGGTATCATCGGATTAAGCTCCGCCTATTACCTGCGGGAAAAAGGATGGGACGTTACTATTCTCGAGCAGTCAGACCTGTCTGATAATTGCTCTTTCGGCAATATGGGGTACCTCTCCCCTTCACATATTATTCCATTAGCCGCCCCGGGAATGATAGAGCAAGGTCTATTGTGGATGTTTGACTCCAAAAGTCCGTTCTATATTCGACCCGCCTTCAACAAACAGTTGATTGACTGGGGTCTCCGGTTTATGCAACATTGCAACCAAAACCATGTTGACCAAAGTACTCGGCCTTTACTCGATTTACTGCTGCTGTCCAAACGCTTGTTTGTAGAATGGTCCAATGCAGGTCCGCTCGACTTCAACCTTCAACAAAAAGGCTGTATGATGTACTTTCAAACGGCTAAAAAAGAAAAAGCGGAATTGGAAGCTGCCAAACTAGCAGAGCAACACGGACTTCAAGTTGAAATCTTAGATAAAACTCAAATCCATGCACTTGAACCCGACCTTCGCCCAAATGTAGCAGGTGGGGTATGGTATAAAGACGATGCCCACCTGGATCCAGTTTTGATGATGAAACAAATGCCAAATTGGCTGGAACAAAATGGGGTTACAATTATAAAGGAGGCAAAAGTCACCGGATTTGACCGACAAGCAAAACAAATAAAATCGGTGTTTTTTCAAAAAAACAACACACAACAATCCCTCTCCGCAGATATAGTCGTTCTCGCAGCCGGATCTTGGTCCCCTGAACTCGCTCGATTAACAGGAACCCACCTTCCCATGATGCCGGGAAAAGGATATTCCATGGACCTCACTGGTACCACTTATCAACTAAACCACCCCTGCATCCTTGTAGAAGCCAAAGTAGCACTTACACCCTGGGATAACCGGCTCCGAATAGGATCCACCATGGAAATAGGGGCAATTAACAATAAAATACTCCTAAAACGAGCGCAAGGAATACTAGAGGCCGTCCCACGGTTCCTCCCAACCTTTCAACAGGACCCCGCCTTCAAGTCCCTACAACAACAAATAAGTTCTGCACCATCAGGGGACGCAGTTCGTGACAAGGTCTGGTTCGGCTTTAGACCCGTATCTGCTGATGGGATGCCCATCGTTGGCTTTGCCTCCTCCGCAGAAAACCTGATCGTCGCAACAGGCCATGCAATGCTTGGGCTTAGCTTGGGACCTGGTACAGGCAAGCTAGTAGCAGAACTCGCATGCAACGAGTCTACCACTATCCCTGTAAATGCCTTTAGTGTTCAAAGATTTAGTTAATGACTCAATTACTGTAATCAATTAACTGCTAAAGGCGTTATTCTAGCAATCTCTTTTACAAAAAGTTATGAAAAAACCGAGCTCACATCTAATTGCCCTCCTTTTCGTACTAATTGCATCCTTACGCCTTGGCGCAGCGGTAATGATCATCCCAATGGATGAAAAAAATCAGCGAAACCACCTCAAAGCCTATGGAATAACCTACTGGGTACTTTCACAGGGAGTAGAGGCTTACTGGCTTCTTAATTACAATGGAGGTAGCTTTGCTTTTGTTCATACCCCAACTTTTGAAAAAGAGTGCAAAACTCGGGATGTGAGTTACCAAATTATCGCAAATAGCCAATTTGAAGCACTCCGAAATGAAATCGCAAATCCAGAAGTGAATCAAGATGTAATCAAGTTGGAAAAGGCTCCCAAAATTGCCGTCTACACCCCAGATAAAAATGAGCGAGGAGAGGAAATACAACCCTGGGACGATGCTGTTACAATGGTCCTGACTTATGCTGAAATCCCGTACGAGGTGGTTTATGATACCGAAGTTCTACAAGGAAAATTATTAGAGTACGATTGGCTTCACCTTCACCACGAAGACTTTACCGGTCAGTACGGTAAGTTTTATGCAAGTTACTCTGGGCAACCCTGGTACAAAAAACATGTGCAACTTATGGCAAGCCTAGCAAGGCAGAATGGATTTGATAAGGTTAGCCAACTAAAATTGGCGGTAGCTAAAAAAATCGCAGAGTACGTCGCTGGTGGGGGGTTCATGTTTGCCATGTGTTCAGCTACAGATACTTATGATATCGCACTCGCAGCAGAAGGTCTTGATATCTGTGCAGAAATGTTTGATGGAGATCCGGCAGACCCAAACGCTCAAAATAAATTAGATTTTTCTAAAACATTTGCCTTTACGGATTTTCAAATTGAGCGAAACCCTCTCCGATATGAACACTCTACCATCGATGCAACCGACAGTAGAAAAGTAATCCCAGAACAAGATTACTTTACACTTTTTGACTTCTCAGCAAAATGGGACCCCATTCCTACTATGCTAACCCAGTGCCACACCAAGACAATCAAGGGATTTATGGGGCAAAATACCGCCTTCGTTAAAAAATACGTGAAACCGAACGTCCTAATTATGGGCGAAAATAAACCTGCTAGTGAGACCCGCTATATACACAGCACATACGGCTTTGGGTTCTTTACGTTTTACGGTGGCCATGATCCAGAAGATTATCAACATAAAGTAGGAGACCCCCCAACGGACTTGGAATTACACCCAACATCCCCTGGCTACCGACTGATTTTGAATAATATTCTATTCCCTGCTGCTAAGAAAAAACACCAAAAAACCTAACCTTGTTGTTTACTCCATCAATATAAAGCCCCAATGTGCGTCTTAACAACCACATTGGGGCTTCTTTTTATATCACCCCCTATCCTAGACGTTTAGAAAGTGTTCTAAAAAGTGTGTCCAAGAAATAAATAAAGGTCTTCATTTTAGTAGATGAAAAACATAACTAAAAACGAAGAGCCGATGCAATTAGGCAAGGAATAAATTACGGAAATTCTCTCAGTTATTGCAAGTGGAGACGTTAGATTCAACGAATTACTTTAAATTACGACTGAAACGTTGATGCAATTTGAACGTAAGCAGCATCTCCAAAGGAGCGAAGAAGTAAAATAAAATAGTGTTAATCGTTCAAAAAACAAAGCCCCCTCGATGTTTATAGCACTGAGGGGGCTTTGTTTTGAATCTCTAAATCATTAACAATTAACAATATAGTGTTTTACCAAGTGTATCCAGGAAATATAAAGCCCTTCATTTATTGGCAGCAAAACTTAACTAAAAACGAAGACCCGTAGCAATTAAGCAAGACACAGGTTACGCAAATCCTCATTTCAATTTCAGCCAGCACAGACTAAAATCAAACAAATATGGGTAAGAACATTTACTGTACACCAACCAACCTTATTCTCTTGTAAAATTAGCAAGGAACAAACTACTAAGTGTAAGTCACTTTCACAGTGCACATCCCAAAAAGTAGATAAGCTGTACAAGAATTCAGGTAGTGGAAAACGAAATGGAACCCCCATCGTGGGGGGGGGATAAAACACGAAAGCCCCCACTGACGAATCAGCAAGGGCTTTATGTTTAATTGGGTTGGCACCGACTTACTCTCCCGGAGCATCAACTCCAGTACCATCAGCGCAGATGGGCTTAACGACTCTGTTCTGAATGGGAAGAGGTGGGACCCCATCGCTATAGGCACCAACGTTTCTTTAGTTAGACTAGCTAACCTCTTTTCTTTTGTATCCCAACTTTTCAGGATACTGACAATAACCGGGAAGGAGTAG
>JBKDAM010000064.1:0-2884 GCA_046316495.1 Chitinophagales bacterium | reverse complement strand
GCCCAAAGCTTGTTGCCCCAAGAACCAGCCAACACCGTATCGCCGTACACTGCGAGGGAAGCAAAAATGTCATTACCCACCAAATCACGTACATTACCATCCAAATCAATCGACATTACTCTTTGAAATCCAGAGTTAATCACCATAGAGTCTCCAACGACCACCACAGAAGAGGCACTCCCTCTACTTTTTATACCTTTTTTATAGTAATTAGTAAAGTACTTCGGGCTAAACTTGAGAAAACCCTTGTCAGCGGTACCTGAGTACATATGGATTTCCTCCTTATCAAACAATAAACACGTTAATTGTCGAGTAGGTAAGACCTCAATATCATCGAATAAAAATAATTTCCCCTCTGCAATTGCATATAGTCCTTTAAAAGAGGCAAAGACGAGGTAATCATCAATTTTCTGAAAATCGTTGATTTCAGGGAAAACACCTTTGAACAGAGAATTTTTTAAAAGTTTACCCGCCTTTTGCTCATAAAGATTGTTCCGGCTAATCAAGTACCACTTCTCTCCCTCTATCAATGCATCGATCAGTGGCTCCTCCACTAGAAACTCCAGCCTCCTCGTGATTAAGTCAAATCGATAGGTCTGTAAAGCATCCGAAACGATCAATTGGGTATTCGATATGGGATATACAAACGAGGCACTAGCGATAGAAGTTGGAAGTTGGAATACATTACCAGCCCTTTCGTCCCTGAAATACAATTGACCAGCTGGATCTATCGTTATGTAATAATGCTGATCGATAAAAACCGCGGGAAAGTGCCCGATCCACCGAAGGCTGTCGGTAATATTGATCAGGGCATTTGAGGTTGCTACCCCATATAAGTCCGTCCCATTTTTGCCAAAATATAGCTTTTTATAAACGTCAAACTCCTTCCCTTTGGGGATTGGGTACGTTGAAATATCGTAGCCATCAAACTCAGCTACCCCATCCATGGTTGAAAAAATAATAATCCCAGACTTAGGGTCTTTTACCATAGATAATACCTGACTTTGCGGCACCTTTTGATCTGCACCGTAAGAAGTAATGTTATAGGTAAAGTCGGATAGGATGACACGGTCATCCATTTTTCCAATTAACTGCCCAAATAAGGATCCAGAGAACACAAGGAGGGCGCTTGCAAGTATCCAATGAAATTGATCTCCTTGTTTCTTTTTCATGCTAAATTAGGTGGGTAACTGGCCGGGGTAAGCCAAGTGGACGAACGCACTTTTGATTTAAATAGACCTACATTAAAACAGGACAAATTTATTAATAATATTTATAAATGGCTCTACTTTTGCCATAATCTGGGTGTCCTCAAATATTGGGTTGTTCAACTTCCCTCTTGCCTTTCAGGGCTGGTGAATAACCTAATTATGCGCCTTACCATGTTACCTATCTACGAATTATGAAAAAATACTTTCCTTTTTTGCTCTTGTTAGTGGTTAGTGTTTTGTTGGCCAACTGCAAATTCCAATCTGCACGGCTCACCATCCTTCAACCCGCTCACTTCACCGTGCCGGAGCATATTTCCAAAGTGGCGGTAGTAGACCGAAGCAAGCCATCTAATGGTTGGCTCAATGTATTAGAAGGAGTACTCACTGGAGAGGCAATTGGGCAGGATCGAAGAAGCAGGGAAGAAGCCGTTTCAGGGTTGATTGAGGGCCTGAGAAATACCCCCCGTTTTGAGGTCATTCGCACCGGTATCGAGATGACTGGCACAAGAGCAGGTGCCAATCTTCCTGCTCCACTCAGTTGGGCGGAGGTGGAGCGCATCTGCCAATTACATCGAGCAGATGCAGTGGTCACCATCGAATCATTTGATACCAACACCGGGATTCAAACACAACGCAGGGAAAACACCCAAAAAGATAAAAATGGCAAACAAGTGGTGACCATTGACTACCGATCTGAAATGCGTACCGCTGTGACGATGGGATGGAGGATGTATGATCCATCCTCTAAAAACATCCTGGATGAATGGACTACCGATGATTTTTTGGTCAGCGATGCTACGGGCGATTCAGAACAAGCGGCCCTCCGCGGATTGCCTGCTCCGGTAAGCCTTTCTCGGAGGGTTGCATTTACCGGAGGGCAGCATTATGGCATGCGAATCGCTCCCACCTATGTATCGATTAGCCGTGAATATTACGTAAAAGCAAAAGGAGCCAAGGCCTCAATGCAAAAAGCAGCCCGGTATGCAGAATCAGGCTCCTGGGATAAAGCAGCAGAGTTTTGGAAAATTTTGTACGAAAAATACAAAGAAGAGGACAAGATCGCTGGCCGGGCAGCCTACAACATGGCCGTGGCAGCAGAAATGAAAGGCAACCTACTGCTTGCACTCGATTGGGCAAAAAAAAGTTGGGAAATCCACCGCAACAAAAGAGCCAGACAGTACGTATTCACACTGCAGCAACGGCTGGAAGACCAGGAACGAGTGAGCCGGCAAATGCACTACAAAAGCTGAGTTAAGCAAAATCCCCGAAGGAAAAATTCTTTCGGGGATTTTTATGAATTCCTAAGACCAATTACTGCTTTACAGTAGGCTTGCCTTTTCCTTTCCACTCACTCATCCCACCAGCATAATTATAGACAGTCTTGTAGCCAAGACTTTTCACAGTGGATACCGCTGAACCACTTCTTCCACCGGAGGCACAATACAATAATACCGGGCGGTTTTTATCCAATTTAGAGATTTGCGCTTTAAAATCCGGGCTATTGTAATTAATCACTTTTGCTCCGGCAATAATTCCAGTCCGCTGAATTTCCCCGGGCGTTCTCAAATCAATTAACTGAATCGTTTTATCTGATTTAAGAAGTTGTTCTGTCTTTGCAAGATCGATATTGGTCTGCGCTTGAGCGGATTGTATCAGAGAAAAGAGCCCTGCGG
>JBKDAM010000063.1:0-56841 GCA_046316495.1 Chitinophagales bacterium | reverse complement strand
GTAATGACCAGTCCTTGCACGATACTGACTGTGAGTTCGCTCCAACGAAAGAAGGTTTCCCGAAAAGGTCGCGGAGGCTGTTGCATCAGTTGCCGATTAATCGGTTCATTCTCATAAACGATGGAGCAAGTGGGGCCCATGATCATCTCCAGAAAAATAACATGTACGGGCGTGAATATACTTGGGTATTGCCAGCCTAATGCGAGGGGAACCAAAACGGTGAGTAGAATAGGAATGTGGATGGAAATAATGTATTGGATTGCTTTTTTTAGGTTTGCATAGATTTTTCTCCCCATCGCCAGTGCATCCACCATCTTAGCCAGGTCATCTTCGACAAGTACGAGGGAGGAAGCTTGTCGAGCGATTTCTGTTCCTTTTTGACCCATTGCGATCCCAATATGGGCAGCTTTTAGAGCGGGACCATCGTTTACCCCGTCTCCGGTCATAGCAACGATCTGGCCAGTACGCTTTAAGGCTTGGATAATTCTTAATTTGGCTTCCGGGAACATTCTGGTAAACAAATTCGTATCGCGAACAATCGTTTCTAATTCCTCCTCATTCATCGCCATAAGTTCCGCTCCATCCACGGCATTTTTTGCTCCACGTAGTCCGATTTGGCGGGCGATGGAACTGGTTGTCAATTGGTTATCGCCCGTAATAATTTTGACTTGTACCCCGGCTTTGTAAAAGGCATCTAGTACAGCTGGTATATTAGATTTAGGGGGATCGTAAAAGGCAACCAATCCGGAGAAATGAAAAGAAAGTGCTTGCTGACGTTCTGGGAAATCATTGCCTTCCAGCCTCGTTTCTCCCACGCCCAGTACTCGATAGCCTTCTCCTGCCAAACGGTGAAACACCTCGAGAATATGGTTTTTTTCGGCATCTGATAGGTGGCTGACGGCGAGTAGCGCTTCTGGAGCGCCTTTTGCAGCGATCACCCTGTTCCCTTTTTCATCCTCGAATACGTGGGTCATCATTGGAGGTTGACCATCGAGGGGGTATTCGCGTACGAGCTGAAAGTGAGAACGTTTGTCTTGGATGGCCGAACTGGAGTAAGCGGCGTGAAGTGCTTTTTCCATCGAGTCGAATGGGATGGGTTCGCTGGCCCACATAGCTGTTTCAATCAGTTTCCGTTCTTCCTGATCCAGATTATCAGAAGGAGAGGAAATTCGATTGATACTCTGAGTGAATATACGGGCTAGTTCCATTCGATTCTCTGTCAGGGTACCGGTCTTATCCGTACAGAGTACGGTTGCACTTCCAAGGGCTTCCACCGTGTAAATGTGTTTTACCAAAATACCCATTTTGAGTAGTCTCCAGGCTCCCAGTGCCATGAAAGTGGTGAAGGCAACGGGTATTTCTTCTGGTAAAACGCTCATGGCCAGGGTGAGCGATTTGAGTAAGCTATCGAGCAAGTTACGACTACCCAGGAAGTGGATGGCCCAGACGAGAACAAAGACAACCGAGCCCAGCAAGGCCATTCGCTGGACAAATTGGCTGATTTGGCGTTGAAGGGGAGTCTGTTCCTCTTGGATGTTTTCCAGGCTTTTCCCAATTTTGCCCAACTCCGTCTGATTTCCGATTGCAGTAACCTGGCACAAAGCCCGGCCTCCGGTAGTGATGGTTCCCTGAAAAACCCGGTGGTCCTCGCTGGATTCCGATTTAGATACCTGAAAGGACTCACCCGTCAAAATGGATTCATTGACTGAGAAGTCGTTTGCACGGAGAATGGTTCCATCTGCAGGGACTAGTTGTCCTTCTTCCAGCACCATACAGTCGCCCGGAACGAGTTCTTCGCTGGGTATATTAACTTGAATCCCATTTCGGATGACGGTGCTTTGAAGTTGGGTTAATTTTTTGAGTGCATTCAGGGCATTTTTGGCTCTATTTTCCTGAAAAAGAGAGATAGCGGTAACCAAAGCCAACGCTGCCAGCATAAACAGACCATCTTGTATGGCTCCAGTCAAAAAGTAAAGGGTACTTGCGGCCACCAACAATAGAAACATTGGCTCGGTGGTGATTTCTTTAAAAGAGTGCCAGAAGCCATCCTTCCCTTGTTTCGTCAGTTCATTCCAACCATATTGTTGGCGAGCTATTTCTACTTCCTGGTCGGTTAACCCGTATTTGTTGGTTTTTTCCATGGGATTTTACAATTTTTTTAAAACCAATAGCTGGCTTTTGCCACCAAAGCCCTGTTTTTTACTCCGGGGAGGGTGACACCATAATTGTCAGTATAAACGAGGAAGAAGTCGCTCATTGGGCGGAAGCGCCACTGAAAACGGCTATTGATATTGAAGTTATCCGCCTGGTTGTTGTATTGAATAAAGGTGGTCCACCAGATGTTGCGGGCAAAAAACACTTCGATTCGCGGTGTGATGTTAAGGAAGGTGACATCACAATAAGGTGCTGGGAAGTCCAATTTATTAAAGGCAGCTGCAATTCTGAAATTAGCCAATGTTTTATACCTCCAAACAACTTCAGCGCCAGCAGAGTAAATATTGCCGTTATAGAATTCGCCGAGCTGGGTATTCAAGGAGAGCAGCAATCGCCTGCGGTAATCAGAGGTCCATTTGATACTTCCGTTGGTAAATTGGTAACGGCCCTGGGGCAAAGGAGGGCATTGTGCCAGGTTGGTGGAGCCATCAAACTTGAAGGAGACGGGCACGTTGGCATACGACGGGCTCAGTGAAAAACTTAGGGAGCTGGTATTTTTGTAGTTGATCTCCGCTGCAAAGTTGTTGGACGACTCGTTCCAGGAGCCGTCTGGATTAATTACCTGGAAGAGCTCTGACTTAAGTTCTACGTAATTAAGGTTGCTTTCGGGGGCTGGGAAGAAAAAGCGGTATCGCCACTCCGAGTAAAGAAAGTTATAGCCGATGCGGATAACGGTATCCCTTAGTACATCATAATTGGCAATTCGGGTTTCAAAACCAAGGTCTGCCTTGTAGTCTGGACCCATGTGTAAGTAATCAACCAAGATGCTCAAACGGCGGTTGGTGTAATTTACGCCCGCATTTCCCCACCAGTTTTGTGCCCCTTTGTTATGGTAAAACGAGCGGTGGTGGGTGATCCAAGACGACCATTTCCCGTCGAGTGATACATAAGTGCCTTCAATACCTGCATTTCTGCTATACTGATTTTTAAGTACTTCTGGTCCTTCAAAGGGGGTTTTATTTAAAAAGTAACCCGATACGCTGCTTCTTCCGAATACCCGTCGATTGATGGCTAAAGCGGAGTAATTTTCACTAAATTGTTCGCCTGGGCGGGTTTGCATGGTCAAGGCGCCAATGCGCGTGTTGGCATCCAAGTTGCCGGTTAGTCGAAGCCCTCCTAAAATCGGGGCGGGTATTCCTTCTTGATTCAGACCGATCCTTCTGGAGAAAAAAGGTCGAACGGGCGGGATGCCAAAATTGCCAAATACATCGGCATTTTCCAAGAAAAATGTTCGCTTTTCGGGGAGTTGAAGGTCAAATCGAGTCAAATTAATGAGTTGTTCATCAATTTCAATTTGGGAAAAATCGGGATTGGCGGTGATGTCCAAATTGAGACCAGTTCCGATGCCCACTTTGGCATCTAATCCCACTGCGCTTTTGGGGATCCAGTCACCGGAGTCTTCATAATTCCGCTCGGTGCCGGTCCGGGCATAAGGGATGAGGTTGTAGTTGCCTTTTGTTTTTTTAGGGGCCTCTTCCCAATTGAGGGATCCTGTCCAACCCAGATCGGTTCCATCGAACTGAAATGGAATGGAAGCCCAGGTGGAATAAATGCCATTCAGCAGATCGTTTCGAATAATATTGATACCCCAGTTGGTTTGCCCTTCCTTAAATCGAAGAATTCTCAGGGGGATTGCGAACTCAGCTGTCCAGTAATATGGGGTAATTTGGGTTTCTGCCCACCAGGTATTATCCCAATTCATATCCATATCCTGGCTGTTGGAGGTAAGCAAGGCATCTGTCTGTACCCCTTTTGCAGAGACGCCAAAAAAATAGCCATTGGCGGCCACATTGGTGGGATCCAGAATAATAGCGACACCATCGGAATCCCAGTATCCGTTATCGCGTTTAAGGCTTTGAATCACATGGTTGGTACTGGAGTCGTGGGCGAGGATTCCAACATACAAGAACTTGTCGTCAAAAAGGCAGCGCACTTCTGTTTGTGCTGGTGCAGGTCCGCCATCTCTCGGCCATTTCATGGAAAATCCGGCGGCTGGCGCAGCTTTTCCCCAGCTTTCTTCATCCAGTTTGCCATCTACTTCAATGGGTACTTTGCTATGGTGGCAGACCATGGAAAACTGGGCCTGGTGCAGTTGCCGGGAGTTTTGAGAATAAAGGGAGGATGCACAGAGGCTTAAACAGAGAAGAAGGGAAAAACGCATTCGGCAAAGTTGAGGAGAATTTGTCAAATGATGTTTATCTACCTGGGAGCAGGATCGACAAAACGTTCGTTCTATTGGATGAATTTCTAGGAATACGCTCCTTTTTTCTAGAAGATATCGCGACTGGTCCAATAAAATAGGGTAGAATCGCGCAACAAGCGGTTCTTTGTAGGGTTTATAACCTTGTTGGAGGAAGAACGGTAACTGAGCCACTTCTCTGCGTTTCTCCCCTCTCGCTTTTTTGAGTTAATTTTGCGGCTTAAATCCAATATAACTGTTGCCCACATGCGCGTTCGAATCCTACTTCTCTCCCTTGTTGCATTTCCGGTTCTCCTGAAGGCCCAACCGGTCCTGACCACGGTTCATGGGGTGGTACGTGATTCGCTTACTGGAGAGCGTCTTGCTTATGCCACCGTCGTTTTTGAGGGACTTTCATCGGGAACAAGAACGGATATCAAGGGTAATTTCTATCTGGAAACCCCCCAAAGCCCTATCTCGGTAAAGGTATCTTATGTTGGCTATGAGCCTAAATCTATTTCAATTCAGCCAGGGACACACAACGAATTGCAGGTGGCGTTGTCAGAGGGAACTGAACTTAGGGAAATTACCATCAAACCCAAGAAGTATTCCAACAAAAACAATCCAGCGGTCGATTTAATTGAGGAGGTATTCCGGCACAAGGACCAAAATAGAAAAGAAGGACTGGATTATTACAGTGCTGAAAAGTACGAGCGACTTCAGTTAGATTTAAACAATATCACGGATGAATACCGGAAAAAATGGTATTTCAAACCCTTCCGATTCATTTTTAATAACGTGGATACGAATGAGGTGACCCAGAAAGTTGCACTTCCGTTTTATCTTCGGGAACGTAGTTTGTCCAACTATTACCGCAAGCAACCATTTAGCCAGAAAGCTTTGTTGCATGGGGAGCGTCTAGCTGGTTTTGCCGACACCGAATCGCAGGAGGAAGATGGGCTAGGGGTAGATGGGGACGGGGTTTCTTCCTTTTTGAACACGGCTTTTTCGGAGGTGGATATTTATGAGCCCAATATTAAATTGCTTGGGACAGAATTTGTAGGTCCGCTTTCAGGTTTGGCAACCAGTATTTATCGTTTTTACATCCTAGACACCCTGGAGTTAGATGGCAAGAAATACGCAGACGTCTTTTTTTCACCTAAAAACAAAGCCAATTTGGCCTTCATGGGAAATATGTTGGTGGCGCTGGATTCAAGTTATGCGGTACTTAGGGTAGAAATGGGGGTTCCAAAAGATATCAACTTGAATTTCGTATCAGACCTTCACATTGAGCAGGTGTTTGAGCCCATGGGCACAGGGGATGCTCGCCGGTTGTTGCTTGTACAAGATGCCGTGACGGTCGATTTGAAAATATTAAAGCGGTCGGCTGGTCGAAGTCTGGTGGCGAAGAAAAGCTCGTCGTACCGGAACTACACGTTGAACGCGCCGCTGCCTGACTCGTTGTTTACGGGTGTCAATCAACTAAAGAAGGATACGGGGGAGTTGCGAAAGCGCGAAGAAGCGTGGTGGATTACTCGACGGGATAGTCCTCTAAATCCGTCTCAGGTGTTTATTACAAAAATGGTGGACAGTATCCGGCAGGTGCCGGTATATAAGGCATTGGTCAAGGTAGGGGAAGTGATGTCAACTGGTTATTATCGAGCTGGTGTGGTGGATATTGGATCGATTAATTCTTTTTATGGAATCAATGATATTGAGGGATTTAGATTAAGATTGGGAGGTCGCACGAATGCTCGGTTGTACAAACCGTTGGTGCTACAATCGTATGCTGCTTATGGATTCAGGGATAATCGGTGGAAATATCAAGCTGGGGCGACGTATTCGTTTAATGGCAAAGTGCCGAGGGCCTTTCCTCAGAACCAGCTCGTCTTTTCTTTTATGCGGGATTTGCGGATTCCGGGCTTGGCTTTGAACCGGATTTCACAGGACAATGCTGCGGTTTCTTTCCAACGGGCGGAGCGAAATCGGATGTTGATGAATTCAGTTTGGAAAGTTGAGTACAAGCGGGAATTGGAGAGCATGCTTAGTTTTTCGGCGGTTGCGCTCCGAAAAACCTTTGACAGTGAAGGTGTTCTCACCTTTGAGTTATCGGGCAGTGAGGTTGGGAATCCACAATATGCGCCCTCTCTGAACACGACTGAATTAGGTTTATTTGTTCGCTTTGCCCCGAACCAGGCCATTTATAATGGTGCTAATTTCCGTTACCCGATTCCCGGTAAGTATCCCATTTTTACTACCACCTTTTACAATGGGTTTGATAATGTGTTGGACGGGGCTTTTGCTTATCAGAAATGGCTTTTTTCGGTTGAAAAACGCTTTTTTGTCGCTCCTTTTGGGATTTCGGACTGGCTACTGAACGCTGGGAAAGTATGGGGGAAAGTACCTTATCCACTTTTGGAGGTACATCCTGCCAATCAAACTTACTTATACGATCGATATGCCTATAACTTAATGAATTTTCTGGAATTTGTAAGCGACCAGTTTGTTTCCTTAAATGTGCAACATAATTTTAATGGACTGATTTTCAATCGAATTCCTGGAATTAAAAAGCTGCAGTGGCGAGAATTTTTCAGTGTAAAAGTATTATACGGTAGTTTGTCAGATCGCAACAATCCACAGCTATCCAGTGGGTTATTCAAATTTCCGGTGGATGCAGAAGGGAATTCTATTACGCATCGGTTGACTGAAAAGCCTTATGTGGAGATCAGTGCTGGCATTGGAAATTTATTCAAGGCTATCCGCTTGGATTATGTTTGGAGGATCAACTATCGAGAAATTCCAGGGGCACCTTCTTGGGGACTCCGAGTAATGGTTTCACCTGGGTTTTAAGTGTCGTTTTTCTCCAAGGAGCACAATTTTGGGAAAGTCCCTCTTTATTTGGCCCGGTTGTTTCTAAAAGGAGGACCGGGTTCGAAGTAGCTGAAAAAAGCGGTAAACAAACCAGGTTGCTTGGATCAGCAGCGCGACCAAGTAACCTACCCAAATTCCTTGCGCATTCCAGCCTTGTATCATAGCGAGCCAGTAGCCTAGAGGAAGGCCGATAAGCCAAAAAGCAATGAAGGAAATCAATGCCGGTATTTTGATGTCGTTTAGCGCCCTGAGCAACGATATGCTGGTTGCTTGGGCGGCATCTGCCAACTGAAACAAGCCGGCCATGAAGACCAGGGTAGTGGCGATCCCTACCACGGTGGGGTCCTCCATGTACCAGCCTACCACGCTTCCAGGAGCAAACAAAAAGACAATGGTGGGGACCGACATGATTAAAATACCCAAGAAGAGCGTTCCTAGCCCTGCCAGAACGATTCTTGCTTTATTTTGGTAAGCCAGTGCTTGCCCAATACGAATCATACCTGCAGTTGAGACCCCCATAATGGTTACATAGGTTAAGGAAATCAGGTTGATGGCAATTTGGTGAGCTGCTTGTTCCGTTTTACTGATTTGGCCGATGAGGATGGTTCCTGCTCCGAATGCGGAGAATTCGACGACCATTTGAAGGGCGGAAGGGATTCCCTGCCGAATGAAGTGGACTGTATGGTCCCAAATAGCCTTCCAGCTGGTTGAAGCGGAGCGGAAATAGTTCAGTTCTGGGTGTTTCCAAAGTACAAAGCCCAGCGCCAGGCACATCACAGCGTGGGTGATTCCTGTATTTAGTGCAATTGCATTGATGCCCATGGCTGGCCATCCTGCATTCCCAAAAATCAACAACCAGTTTAAGCCAACATCCAGCGCCAGTCCCCCAATGGAGATGAACATAGTGATCCGGACAAAGGTGAAGGCGTCAACCAGATTAACCAATACGGCAAATAAGATGACCGCAGGCATGCTGTAGACAATGATGTGTAGGTACTGAACGGATAAAGCAGTTACCTCGGGGTCCTGTCGGAGCAAGTGAAAATAGGAAGTCCCTATCCAAAGAAGAACGGAACAAAACACGGTAAGCAGTAAGCCCATCAGCAAACTAGCGCCTACGAGTGTACGTACTTTTTCGCCATCGCGCAGTTCATGTGCTTCCGCCACCGGTGTGGGTAGCATCCGGATGCTGCCCCAGACAAATAGCATGGAAAAAACAAAGACAACCCCTGCTACTCCGGACGCTGCCAGAGGAGCGGCCCCCAGTCGACCCGCCATCATGGTGCCGGCTACGCCGGTCAGGATGCTGCTGAGTTCTCCCACCATGAGTGGAAGCGCTAGAAAAAAAGCTACTTTGATTTCTCTTTTTAAGGAGCGACCTTCCCATAATCGCTTCATCCATTTTGTATTCATGCTGCTGTTGTGCCTGATCAGGGAGTTGTACCCATTGGTCGACATTGAAGGTCGTTTTTTGAGCAAATCGCGTTCGAAGGACAAGGCAAAAGTATAACAATAAAACTGCTTGGATGGCTTTGGGGGCAATTCTCTCTAAATCGTGTGTATCTTTGCGAGCCCTATTTAATTTGTTCAATTATGACGGAACTAAAACCTGAAATATTATCAGCCGAGCTAGTCCCAGCTGCCTTGAAAGAGTTGTTTGCTTATCCTGCCTTGCTAGAGGGGATGCGAACTTTTTTACCAGCCGAGCTCAATGAGCATATTTTCTCGGTCAAGGATAAAATTTCAAATGTGCACGAGTTTCAGGCCAACATCGTTTATCCGGTTTTGAAGGCCATTGAAGCGGTGAGTGTTCGTCAAATCACAACAAGTGGTTTGGAGGCGTTGAATCCAGCGGAGCGTTACTTGTTTATCTCCAATCACCGGGATATTGTACTAGATTCGGCATTTATGAATACCGAATTATTTGACCATGGTTTTGAAACGGCTCCGATGGCTGTGGGGGATAACCTGATGCGGCATCGGATTTCGGAATTGATTTTTCTTCTGAACAAAAGTTTTGTGGTAAAAAGGACGGGGACTCCGATTGAGTTGTACCGTTATTCGGTAGAGCTTTCTTCGTTTATCCACGATCAGATCGTAGAGGGGAGAAGTTCTGTATGGATTGCCCAACGAGAAGGGAGAGCAAAGGATGGCAACGATCGTACCCAGGTGGGTCTGCTAAAAATGTTGAGCTTGTCAGCTAAAACGGATTTACCCTCTTATTTTAGGGCATTAAAGGTGGTTCCAGTTTCAATCTCCTATGAAATCGATCCCTGCGGGGTTCTAAAAACCCAAGAGTTTTTGAGAAAGCAGGCGGATCCAGAATACAAAAAGTCGTATCAGGAGGATGCTGCCTACATGCTTCAGGGGTTAAAGGGCAAGAAAGGGCATATTCACATCCACTATGGGGCTCCACTGGATACGGAATTGACTGCCATGGAAGCTGCTCCGAATGCTAAAAAACAGCTGGAAGCGTTGGCTGGGATTTTGGACGAGGCGATTCATCGCCATTATTTCTTGCATCCGAACAACTATGTTGCCTACTCTTTGCTACATGGCCCGGAGCATGACCATCGGTTTACGGAAGAAGAGCGGGCTGCTGCACTTGCTTTTTTCGAGCGTCAGTTCCAGTTTTTGGGCGAGGCAGCAGGGGAAGCCGGGAAACAGTATCTATTGGGGATGTATGCGTGGCCAGTTGTGAACCGTTTTGCTCAGGGGGGGGAATTAGGGTAGGCCTGTAGTTGCTTGCTTGAAACAAAGGGGGCATTGAGTCCATCTTTCCACTCCAAAACAAGTTTTTGGGTAAAAGCAAACGGATGCTGCTCAAAATTAGTCGATCTCTTCGTCTAAGGCTCGGTTAAAAAAGGTCACCAGAGGGGCAGCGGCCTTCATTCCTTGGAGTACATATTCCAAAAGTCCTGAGCTGGTTGTCTGTTGATCGCTGAGCGATGTCATCCCAAAATAGCTTTTTAATTTGAGAAAGTCAGCTGCACGGTGGTCGGGCGGATAACCTGCAGGGACCCTGCTTAAGCGGTGGCCTTCTACCTCTAAGGATGGGAAGTAGGAGTGAAAGGCAGGAGTGTTTAGTATTTCTTGAAATTCATCCCAGCAATAGACGATTTCCTGTCGTACTTTTTTCAGTTCCGGGGTGGCGGGCATGTAAATACCTGCACCGAACAAACTTTTTCCGGGTTCAAATCGGATGTAATACCCTGCGAAGACAGATTTTTTCCCTCCTTTGGACATCCATAGATCAATACTGGTTTTGTAGGGAGCTTTGTTGGCTGAGAACCGTACATCTCGATTTATCCGAAACATACATTCGGAAGGTGTTAGGGTTGCAATTGTAGGATCAAAGCCACCGATTCCAGCGATCAACTGAACCGCCAATTGTTCGATGTCTTTTTTGGCCGCTTGGTACCGGTTTCTGTGCTGATCAAACCAGGTTTTTTCATTATTTTCTGATAGTTCCTGGAGGAAAGAGAGGGTACTTGGGTTCAACATACGCTTCGGGACAGGTTGGTTTCCCGGGTGAAGGACGCGGTGAACTGGGTCGATTCACCCGGGGAATGCGGTTTTTTATTGTGGGACTATTCGGAAGATGAATCCGGGTTCTTCTACAGACAGGTAAAGGTATCCGTCGGGGCTCATGGTCAAGCAGCGCATCCGACCGATGTTTTCGAGGAGTTGTTCTTGTTCCACTACTTGGTTATCTTGCATTTTGCAGCGGTTGAGGTATTTGAAGCGAAGAGATCCGATCATCAGATCACCTTTCCAGCCTGGGTAGCGTTCACCACTGATAAAGGTCATTCCACAGGGTGCAATGGAGGGTACCCAGTAGGTAATGGGGGCTTCTATACCTTCTTGAGTAGTTTTGTCGGTGAAGGAGCGACCATCATAATGTGTCCCATAGGAGGTAATGGGCCATCCATAGTTTTTTCCGGGTTGGATCAAGTTCAGCTCGTCTCCTCCCCTTGGTCCGTGTTCATGTGCCCAGAGCAAGTTGGTGCCGGGTTGAAATGCCATTCCTTGTGGGTTGCGGTGGCCATACGACCAGATAGAAGCCAGGGCGCCGGATTGGTCAACCATTGGGTTATTGGGAGGAATGGAACCATCATCTTTGATTCGATGGATTTTTCCGGGGGCCGTATCCAGCGCCTGGGGGAATAGGTCTTGTTTTCCACGCTCACCTACGGTAACGAAGAGGTATCCATCCCGACTAAACTCCAGGCGGCTTCCGAAGTGGTATTTTGTATCGATGAAGGGTTCTGCAATAAAGATATCGGAGCCTTCGACTAGCTCCTCTTTTACCAGTTTAGCTCGGTAAACGGCTGTGGTGACGACCTCTTTTCCATTTTCCGTTTTGGGTTTGGAGTAGCTCAGATAAATGAGTTTGTTTTCGATAAATCGAGGATGTAGTTCAATGTCTAATAGGCCTCCCTGCCCATCGGAGGAAACCTTCGGTACGCCTTTGATTTCGATTTTTTTTCCATTTTGTCCAAGTTTCCAGAGGGTTCCGGCCTTTTCGGTGAACAAAAGTTCACCTGTTGGCAGAAATGTCATGCCCCAGGGGCTTTCGAGTCCGGAGGCAACCGTATCCAGCCGGAGGTTCATGCCTGCCGATTGGAAGGCAGCGGACTGGAGGGTTTCGGTGATAATTTTTTTATCTTTTTGTTGCTCCATCGTTTGCACGATGTAGTCGGCGATTCCGAATATTTGGGCTTCTTTGAGGCTGGCTTTGAATCCGGGCATGCCCTCAGCTGCATATCCTTCTTTAATCGCGCGGATGATATCTAGTCGGGAGTTACCGTGTTTCCAAGTCCGTTGAACGAAGCTTTCCGCTTGTTGGCCGTGGCAGCTTGCGCAGTATTTTTTATAGTCTGGATGGGCATTGCCGGTGAGGCTACCTTTTTCTCGGCTACAGAAGGTTGCTATCAACGCGATGAGTAGTACGGGGGTTAATTTCAACATAGAAGTCATTTTTTGAACCGGATGCTGCTAAATGAAGGTGAAGAGGATGGAAGTAGTACTTAATGCTGATTTTGAACAAAGATAGGTAGGAGAAGGCGTTTTTCAGGGAAGCTGTAGTAAAATTTTCCCTGTGGAGCGTCCAGACTCTAGTTTTTGATGCGCCTCCTTTATTTTTTCGAGGGGGAATAAGTGTTCTACTGGAAGCTGTAGGTTGCCATTTTTAAGTTGTTGGCAAATCCACTCGAGGTCAGCGGGTTGGTAATCCATCACAAATGTGATAAACTTTTGCCTTGAAAATAAATTATGGAGTTTCTGGTAGAGTAGGTCGAGGGGGCGAAGCATTAGGTTGACGTACCGGCCATTGGGTTGAAGTACTTTTTGACATTCGGAGAATCGCCTGCTACTAACACAATCCAGGATAAGGTCATACCGATGCTCTTCGAGGGTAAAGTCGGTTGTTTGATAATCAATGACTCTGTGTGCACCCAATTTAAGTAGTCGTTCATGGTTTGTTTTTCGGCTGACGCCTGTAACGTTAGCTCCCATTTTCAGGGCAATTTGTAGGGCGCATTGGCCGACGCTTCCACTAGCGCCGTTAATCAGCACCGTGCTTCCAGCCCGTACTTGTCCATGGTCGCGCAAGGCTTGCAGCGCGGTGACGGGTGCGACGGCTAGGGCTGCGCCAGCTTGAAAATCGATTCCTTCCGGGAGTTCGAAAATGCGATCTTGATCTACTGCCACATATTCTGCGTAGCAGCCCATCTGGAAAGACCGGCTTGTATAGACATAAACCCGTTTTTGTGGTGCCTCCACCAGGGTTCCGGATGCTTCCAGTCCGAGGACGAGTGGGAAGGGCTTCCGAATGAACCATTTAAAACGGCCATTTCTTATTTTATAATCGACAGGATTGAGCGCGGCGCAGTGGATTTTTACTAATAACTGATTCGGTTTTGGTGAGGGGATAGGGATTTCGGCCAGGGTGAGTTGATCGGCGTTGCCCCATTTTCGAAGTAAAATTGCGCGCATTACGAAATGGATAGAGGCTATGAGGCTATGAGATTAATTGGTCAGCCCTTTTAAAACTGCTTCAGCCAGGGCTATTTCATTGGGCTCTGAGGCGATTTTGACTTTTTCGTAGCCTAATCGAAGAAGCATTTGAGCGGTGGAGTTACCAATGGCGACGAGGAGCTGCTCTGGTGAAATGGGGTATCGACTACAATATGCCTGGGCGTTGAGCGGGCTGGTGAAGACCAGTGCCTGGGCTGAGCGCAGGTCAGGAGGGTTGGGAAGTGCAGTGTTTCGATATACACTGAGGTGTTGGGCTTCTAACCGGTCTTTTACTAACAACAGCACACTTTGCAGGGAGTGAACAGCTCCAGGAAACAAGCTTCTCTCCCCCTTTGCGAGGGCTTCGAACTGCTCAGCGGTACTGATTGGTTCTCCATTTCCTACAAAATCGGGTCGTTTGCCTGTGTGCTGTTCAATGGCCTTGGCAGTACCGGGCCCTAGTGCTGCTAACCGAACGCCGGGGGGGACAGGGTGTTGAGATAGCAGAAATTTAACCGCATTTTTGCTAGAAAAAAACCACCAGTCTGCCGAAGGAACCTGTTCTACTCGGAGGGGTTCCAGCAGTACAAGAGGGGTGCCTTGGACAGACCAACCATTCGATTCCAGCAAAAGGCGGAAAGGGGCGTCTGGCGGGAGGAGCCTGGAAATAAAAGCGAGCGCCATAGGCTCTATTTAAAGTTCGTCTTTTCGGTTGTTGTATTGTTTCCAGACGGACATGAACAGCCGTCCAGCGAGCACTGGGGCTGCGATGATGGATCCTATCCCGAAAAATACCATTTGCCTCCAAATATATGTTTCCAGTGGGCGCTGCTGTTCGTAGGGCAGCATGTGGGTGAGGATTTCCATCCGTTGTTCATCTGCGAAGATCAGGAATTTATTCAACTCTGAAATGAGCGCAAAGGTGATGGGGAAAAGTGCAATAAACACAATAGCCTTAAACAGCTGATTTTTTCCGATCAGACTGTATTGAAGCAGAAAGATGTGCCGTGATAGTGTTATCAAAAGCACTATAAAAAGGATATTGGTGACTAGGAAGGGCCATTGGATCCCAGAGTAATAAATGGGCCAGAGGATAGCTGCCATTACAACAGCTGTGATGGCCCACCACAAAAGTTCAGTATATATAAATAGACGATTCATCACAGGGGTACAGTTACACGCATTCCTACTACGAGAATTGGTTAAGCCTTATTGGGGTAAACATATTGGACCACTTCTTCACCTGTTACTTTCTGATCGCAGAGGATCAGGAGGCGTTCCACCACATTGGCCAGTTCACGGATATTACCGGTCCAGTCATGGGCTTGCAAGGCCTCGATCGCCTCTTGGGTGAAGGTTTTCGGAGCGTGTCCGTATTCATCGGCAATTCGGCGGTTGAAATGCTCAATCAGCAATGGGATGTCCTCTTTTCGTTCGTTGAGGGAGGGCACTTGTACCACAATAACCGCGAGGCGGTGGTACAAGTCTTCTCGGAAGCGTCCATTTGCGATTTCTTCCCGGAGATCTTTATTAGTAGCAGCGAGCACGCGGACATCGACTTTAATTTCTTTTGCGTCGCCTACCCGGGTGATTTTGCGTTCCTGGAGTGCGCGGAGCACTTTTGCTTGGGCGTCCAGGCTCATGTCACCAATTTCATCCAAAAACAAGGTGCCGCCCTCTGCTTGTTCGAATTTTCCGGCTTTATCTGCAATGGCGCCAGTAAAGGAACCTTTTTTATGTCCAAAAAGTTCACTTTCGATTAGTTCGGAGGGGATGGCTGCACAGTTTACCTCAACGATGGGTCCAGTGGATCGGTTGCTTTTTTCGTGGATCCAGCGGGCGACCAGCTCTTTTCCGCTTCCATTAGGGCCGGTAATCAGCACCCGGCTTTCGGTGGGCGCGATTTTGTCCAGCAACTTTTTGATGGTCAAGATAGGGGCGCTTTCACCGATGATATTCACTCCCTTTGTGCCACTTCGGACCTGTTTTTGCAGTTTTTGGGTGGTGGTTACCAGCTCTGATTTGTCCATGGCATTACGGATTGTGATCAGCATCCGGTTCAGATCAGGTGGTTTGGAGATGTAGTCAAATGCTCCTTTTTTTACGGCATCTACGGCTGTTTCGATGTTTCCATGGCCACTTACCATAACGACGGGGAGCCCTGGAGCCAGGATTTGCAAGCGCTCAAGTGCCTCAATACCATCCATTTTTGGCATTTTGATATCCATTATGACGACATCGTACTTTTCTTTTTGTACCTTCGCGATACAATCCAGGCCGTCGGTGGCTTCGTCCACATCGTATTGTTCAAATTCCAAAATATCCCTCAAAGTCCGTCGAATGGGGAGTTCGTCGTCCACAATCAGAATTTTAGCCATGGCTGGTAATTATTTATTAGAAAAATAAAAAAACGTTGATTTGGAAGCACAAAGAACGCAAGAGTTACGTCAACTTTGTTCGATTTTTAAAACGAATTTTAAAAATCTCCAATTGAACGATCTAAATCAAAACCAATCCTTGCTATGTTGATTAAAAAAACACTCTTGCTCCTGCTTTTAACCTGCTTTGGGTTCCTCGGATATAGCCAACGTCCTCTGGTAAAGGAGGTGGACCGCTCTATGTCGTTTGGGACCCGCCCTTGTTTTCGATTGGAACTAGAAGGTACTACCACTGGTCTTGTAGTAGACGAATGGAAGCGGTTTGCAAAAGACCGCTTTGGTGCTAAGCTTAAAAAGGATGGTAAAAGTGGGGAGTTTTATGCAGAAAAATTGACTGGAAGTATTAGCCCGAATGAATTTGCCATCCGCTCCACCGTTGAGGAGTTTGGTAAAACCGGGGTTGCGCTGAATGTTTGGTTTGATTTGGGGACTGTCTACCTAGACCGTAGGGTAAACGCAGAGGGTGCGAATGAAGCGGTTTCTGCACTAACAGACTGTTACATTGAACTTCGAAAGGCGATTATTACCAAAGAGTTGAAAGAAGCGGAGGGGAAACTGAAGGAATTGGAGTCGAGTCGGCGTAAAATGGAGAAGGAGAACTTGAATTTGCATAAGGATATTGAAAATTATAAGGAAAAAATAAAAAAGGCGGAGGAAGACATTGTGCGCAACGAGCAGGAGCAAAATGTGAATGCTGCGGATCAGGAGAAAATGCGTGCAGCGGTAGAAGAAATTCAAAAACGCCTACAAAACGTTCACAGCGAAAGGAATAATTAATGAAATTTTCGGAATTAGCCATCAAGCGGCCTGTATTGGCGGTCGTGATGAGTATTTTGCTCATGTTATTTGGGGCATTGGGATACCGTTTTTTAGGCACCCGTGAGTACCCGGCCATCGACCCGCCCACGGTGAATGTCCGCTGTACCTATACGGGGGCTAATCCCGAAATTATTGAATCGCAAATCACCGAACCGCTGGAAAAAGCCATCAATGGAATCCAAGGAATTCGGAATATTTCCTCCTCCTCCTCCACGGGAAGCTGCAATATCACCATCGAGTTTGATTTGGGAGAGGATTTGGAAAGTGCTACCAATGATGTTCGCGATAAGGTGAATCAGGCGGTACGCGAGCTGCCCCAAGACATTGATGGCCCTCCGGTTGTGAGCAAATCTACAGCGGATGGCAGTCCAATCATCTTCATGCCGATCAACAGCAGTAGCCGGAACATCATGGAGCTGAGCAAATATGCGGAAAATGTGTTGCAAGAGCGTTTGCAGACCATTCCCGGGGTGAGCCAAGTTTCTATTTTTGGCCTAAAGCGTCCGGCGATGCGACTTTGGATGGATCCGCAATTGTTGGCTGCACGGGGTTTGACTGTACAGGATGTGTATTCAGCCCTTCAGCGGGAGAATGTAGAACTCCCAAGTGGGAAAGTGCGGGGCAATGCCACTGAATTAAGTGTCAAGGCGTATGCTCGGTTGAGTACGGAAGAGGAATTCAATAATCTAATTATTCGGCAATTGCCTACTGGAGGAGCGATTCGTTTCAAGGATATTGGACAAGCTGTATTGGGGCCGGAGGTGGATGAAACTTCCGCTCGCCGGAACAATGTGTATGGACTTTCTTTGGCGGTTTTTCCACAGCCGGGCGCCAACCAGATTGAGATTGCTGATGAATTTTACAAACGGTTGGAGCAAATTCGCAAAGATCTTCCAGAAGACATCATCATTGATGTTGGGTTAGATCGCTCCAAGTTTGTGAAGCGAGCGGTTTTAGAGGTAAAAGAAACGCTGGCCATTGCAATTGTTTTGGTTGTATTAATTATTTACCTGTTCTTCCGGAATTGGGTAGTGGCGCTTCGTCCCTTGGTGGATATTCCGGTTTCCTTGATTGGTACCTTCTTCGTAATGTACCTATTTGACTTTTCGATTAATGTATTGACACTATTGGGGATAGTTTTGGCCACTGGTTTGGTTGTGGACGATGGTATAGTTGTGACGGAAAATATCTTTCGAAAGATGGAGGAGGGGATGGACAAGCGAAAGGCCGTTCGAGAGGGCATTGAAGAGATCTTTTTCGCGGTTATTTCAACCTCGATTACGCTGGCGGTCGTGTTTTTGCCGGTCATCTTTTTACAGGGTTTTACCGGCCGTTTGTTCCGGGAGTTTGGGGTAGTGGTTGCCTGTGCAGTTTTGATCTCGGCCTTTGTTTCGTTGACGTTAACTCCGGTATTAAATATCTATTTATCGGGAAAAGACCACCGTGAAGGGTGGTTTTACAAGAAAACTGAGCCATTTTTTACGGGAATGGAAAATGGCTATGCACGCTTATTGACGGGTTTTTTACGGTATCGGGTGCTTGCCATTGGCATTTTGGTCGCTTGTTTTGCGATGATTTGGTTTTTGCCCCAGCAGTTGAAGACTGAATTGGCACCGTTGGAAGACCGGAGTATTGTTCGTACGAATATTACAGCACCGGAGGGGACGGATTTTGACAAAACAGAACAGATTATTTACAATATTACCCAGGTGTTTCTGGATTCTATTCCGGATGCTTCCATGATCTTTGGAATTACTGCACCGGGCTTTGCGGGTCCGAGTGTGACAAATAGCGGATTTATCAGCACCTTATTGCCGGAGCCGGATGAGCGTAAACGGTCTCAGCAGCAGATTTACGATCAATTGCTGCGGCTGACCAAGCGCTTCCCTGAGGTGCGTGCTTTTCCAAATCAGGAGCAAACCATCACTACCAGTCTTGCAAGCGGCAATCAGCTGCCGGTCCAGTTTGTAATTCAGAATTTCTCCTTTGAAAAAATTGCGGCGGTTGTCCCCAAATTTCTCGACGAGGCTAGGAAAACGGGTGTATTTGCGAATGTGGACGTTAATCTAAAGTTCAACAAGCCAGAAATCAATATCCGAATTAACCGGGATAAAGCCACAGCCCTTGGTTTGAGTGCCTTGGACATTTCCTCCACGCTTCAGCTGGCTTTGAGTGGCCGCCGTTTTGGCTATTTTACCATTGATGGCAAACAATACCAGGTAATAGGTCAGATTGAGCGGGAGAAAAGGGATGAGCCCCTGGATCTGGCAGGTTTGTATGTCCGCAATAGCCGAGGTGAAATGATCGCTTTGGACAACGTAGTCTCCATGGAGGAAACCAGTAACCCACCTACTCTGTTTCATTATAATCGGTTCAAATCGGCGACTTTTCAGGCGGCTCCGGCACCTGGTAAAACGCTTGGCGAGGGTATAGAGGCCATGGAAAAAATAGCCGAAAGTTTATTGGATGATACGTTTCAGACTGACCTTAGTGGTCCTTCCCGCGATTTCAGGGAAAGTTCTGGCAATACCTCCTTTGCTTTTTTACTGGCGCTGGTTCTAGTGTTCTTGATTTTGGCTGCCCAATTTGAAAGTTTTGTAGATCCGCTCATCATTCTTATTACGGTACCGCTTGCGATTGCGGGTGCATTCTTGGCGCTCACGCTAACGGGGCAAACCATCAACATTTTCTCGCAGATTGGGATGATCATGTTAATCGGCTTGGTTACTAAAAACGGGATTTTGATTGTAGAGTTTGCGAACCAAAAGCGCGAAAAAGGGCTTGGAAAGGTGGAGGCGGTCTTAGAGGCAGCGACCCAGCGTTTTCGACCGATTTTGATGACTTCTCTGGCGACTATTTTAGGGGCGATGCCAATTGCCTTTGCTCTTGGTAGCGCTGGTCGTAGCCGTATTCCATTGGGTGTCGTGATTACAGGAGGAATGCTGTTCTCTTTGTTGTTAACACTTTTGGTGATTCCGGCAATGTACATTTTCTTCTCCCGCCATCGGAAGCCATCCGAACAATGAATATAGACCAATCATTTCTATAATTAAATCTAAAGGGGAGTTGCGCTTTAACCAATCGACTTTATTGGAGCGCCACTTCCCTTTCTTTTTTACCCGTCGGCAGACAAACTAATAGGAATCTTTTATGAGAAAGGCAAAACGCGCAAAATGGGGAGGTCTTTTGGCCGTGCTATTACTCGCTTTGGCTTTGATGAGTATCAAACACCGCCAATGGATGCTTGCGCCCAATGATTATATTTTTGGCGAATCACCGGATGGTTTCAAAAACTACCTGACAGCCGCTTACCATATTGAGAGGGATGGACAGGTAACGCACTACGAGGGTATGAATTACCCGTTCGGTGAGCATGTTTTGTTTACTGATAATCAGCCAATTTTGAGTACCTTTTTTCAGTTTGTCCATCAACATTTGCTGGATTTAACGGGCAAGTCGGTTGGGATTTTCAATACCATTCAATTGTTTTCTTGGTTAGCAGGTGCTGGGGTATTATTTTTATTTCTGTTCCGACTTCGGTTGCCAAGTTGGTACTCGGTGATGGCGGCCTTAGGTATTTTGTTTTTAAGTCCGCAGTACAATCGGTTTGATGGGCATTTTGGCTTGTCGCACACCTGGATTTTTCCGCTCTTATTGTGGATGTTATTGCGGTATGAAGAACGGGGCACAAGGTGGAAGGAGGTTTGGCCTATTGCGTTGCTGACTTGGGTTGGCGCACAGTTTCATTTTTATTTTTTCGGTTTATCGGCCTTGTTTTTAGGTTGTTACACATTGGTGGTACTAGCGAATGGATTTTCTATTCGGCAGTTAATCAAGCGCGCTACACACTTGGGGGTTATGGTGGTACTGCCCTTCTTATTGCTAACGCTTTGGTTACGCGCCTCCGATTTTGCGGCTGATCGTCCCTCGTACCCGTATGGTTTTACGACTTACATTGGATATTGGGAAGGCATATTTCTACCTTATGAGTCCTTTCCATTGTATCAGTGGATTGATCAGAATGTAATTCGAATTCGGAGGGTTGATTGGGAAACGCAGGCCTATGCGGGCATGTTGGTTTTTTTCTTTTTTCTTTGGGCATTGGGGCGCGGATTTCGTCTGTTTTCCAAGAAAGAAGAACCGCCCAGTGACCATATAATCCAGGTTCAGCGGCAATTTATGCAGCGATCGGTGGTTGCGGCGGTCTTGTTGACGCTGTTTGCCTGTGGTTTTCCGTATGCGATCAAAGGGATGCAGTGGATGGTCGACTATATGGGGCCGCTTCGGCAGTTTCGGGGTTTGGCAAGGTTTACCTGGAGTTTTTATTATTTGATGAATCTGGCTGCAGTTTACTTAGTTTGGCAAAAAGCGCAGGTAATAAAGAGTAGCAGGAAGCGATGGGCACTCCTGTTAACCCCCCTGTTACTGCTTGGATACGATGCATTTACCTACCAAAAGGGGAAAAAAATGCATTTGAGCCCCAATGTTGCCTCCCGGGAGATGGCTGCAGCGGATCCGGAACATTGGTTGAACAAGGTAGATTTTTCGGCCTATCAGGCATTGCTCCCCTTGCCCTATTACCATGTTGGTTCCGAGAACATTTGGTTGGATCCACACTTCGGCTTATTTAGAAAAGTACAAACCACCGCATTGCATACCGGGCTTTCCGATATGGGAGTAGTGATGAGCCGTACTCCCTTGCATCAGACGTTGCTTTCCGTTCAGCTAGTAAAAGAGCCCTGTCAAGTTCCACGAATGTTGGAGTTTTTACCTAATAGTAAGCCGATTGCCTTGCTGGTAGAGGCTTCTGAGTGGGAAAACGTACGATATAATTACCCACATCTGGTAAAAAAGGCACAGGAGGTTTATTCGAGTGCTGAACTCCGGATTTTAGCACTTCCTCTGGATAGCCTTCGGGCTGCAGCAAAAGAAGCAGTTCATTCGGTTCAGATGGATCGGGAGCAGCAAGTCTTAACTAAGGTGGGGATTTGGGAGCGTTCGGGTGCGGAAAAAGGTTTTTTGCATCAAACGTTCGATTCTCTTGCGAGTGCTCCCCATCGCTTCAGAGGTGCTGGAGCGCTGGAAGGAGTGATGAAAGATACCACCTGGTTGTTTAAAGGAACCTTAACCAAAGATTATTACTACTTAAACCTTTGGTTGTATGCGAAAGAGGATATGGCATTAACCCATGAGCTAAAAGTAATCCAAAATAGCTTGGTTGATGGACGGGAAATTAACGTGAAACACGAGGGGCTCCGCTTCCACTTAAAGACCCTTGTAAACGATTGGGCCTTATTTGACGTTCCCTTTGAGGTATATGAAAATGGGGCGGAGACGAAAATCTTTTTACAGAAAAAAGGAGTAGATCGGCCATTTTTCGTAGATGAGATGTTGATTAAACCAAGTGATATTACCTTATACCGACAGGAAGAAGGTTGGATAAGCCGGAACAATTTCTGGTTCCAATTATAGTCAGGTAAAAAAGCCCCGGGGACCACTGGATGCGTCACCGGGGCTTTTAGCTTAGTCTTTACTGCTTTCTCCGACGAAATAATCCTCTTTATCTTTAAAGAGTAAGTTGAAGGAGGTCATACTCCCGTAGCAACGTGTGATATACTGCTGGAGGTTTACTTTTTCCTCATCACTCAAGCCTTTGTGGGCATTGATTTGTTGTTCGAGCACCCGGAGTCGATCGCGCATCATCACAATTTTGTGGAAAAAAGTATCAATTGGCATTTCCTTGGAAGCCAAACCGGTGTCTCCAGGTTTAAGGATCAATTGTCCATTTTTCCATCGGTCTCCCAGGGGAACGGTTTCAAGGCTGAGGCCGGACCAGGCCCTCAAAATGCGGGCTAGCCCTTTTTCAGCCTCTGTGAAGCTGACGGTTTCTTCTACGGGCAGTCCTTCCACAATCTGCCAGTTGGTGTAGTCTTTTGGGACCATTTTGACGCCAAACTGCATGAAGCAGACCTCATAGGCAGCAGCGTGGAGTCGGATAATGGCTCCGTCTCCAAAAGCCGGGTGTTTTACCCGGGATCCAATTCCATAAAGTTCCATGATCTTGAATTGTTTTCGTGTTTTCTACTGAATGGATGAGTTGTCAAATCCAAGTGCAAAAGTACTATATCCATGTTAAATTGTATTTTTGCACTCAATTCAAAAAGAAATGGCTATAAAGACGAGTTCCTTCATTCATTTAACAGTATTGTTATTGGTACAATTGCACTGTACGCAAAAGGAAAATTCAAAAGCGGTATCTTTTACCGAGCCGGAAGCTCCTGCAGATGCTCTTTTTCAGTATCTCCAACCGGCAGAAACCGGGATTGACTTTGCCAATATCCTGACAGAAACCCATGAGCAAAACATCTTAACCAACTCTTACCTTTACAATGGAGGGGGGGTGGCTGTACTGGATTTTAACAAGGATGGTTTACAGGATTTGTATTTTGTAAGCACGCAAGGGAGCTGTAAATTATACCAGAACCTTGGAGGACTGAAGTTTAAAGAGATCACCGAAGCAGCGGGCGTTGCCGCCCGAGAGGGAGAAAAAACGGGAGTCACAGTGGTGGATGTGAATGCAGATGGTTGGCAAGATCTCTATGTCTGCCGGACGGGCATGAAACCCAGCCCATTGCGAAGCAACCTCTTGTTTATCAACAACCAGAATGGTACATTTTCGGAAAAAGCAGCTTCGTTTGGCTTGGACGATGCAGCAGCTTCTAATCATGCTAATTTTTTTGATGCTGATAATGATGGGGATTTGGATTGTTATGTGTTGAATTATCCGCCAGATTTCAAAAAAGTCAACTCAGCCCGGGTGAAGCCAAAAGTAGAAGGCAGTAAAGAAATGACCCGAATGACGGAACCCGAGAATGAGATGGAGTCGGATCATTTTTACCTCAATAATGGTGATGGCACCTTCAGTAAAGTGGGGAAAGAACGGGGGATCTGGAATCGAGCCATGGGACTTAGTGTAACGGTTTCCGACCTGAATAACGATGGTTTTATGGATATTATGGTTGGAAATGACTACATCGAGCCTGATTTCGTCTATATGAATAATCCTGCTCGACCAGGGTATTTTACCGAAAAGAGCAGCGATGTTTTTCGGCACAGCAGCAACCACACCATGGGTGTAGATATTGCCGATATTAATCAGGACGGTTGGATGGATCTGGTGGCCTTGGATATGTTGGCCGAAAGTTATCCAAGGCAAAAAGAGTTGATGAGTACCATGATTCAGGAACGTTACGCTACCCTGGCAAAGTTGGGCTATGGGTATCAGCAAATGCGGAATGTATTGCAGTTGAACAACGGTGATGGTACCTTCAGTGAGGTAGGATGTCTGGCGGGGATCTATCAGACCGATTGGAGCTGGGGCCCTTTGCTGGCTGATTTTAATAATGATGGTTTGCGCGATTTGTTTATCGGCAATGGGTATCGCCGGGATGTGACGAACTGGGACTACTTATTGTATACGGCCGACTCGATACAACGATTGGGAGGACTGACGCCCGCTCGATTCCCGGATGTACAGGATTACTTGAAATTGATTCCAGAGACGCCCCTTCAAAATTACATGTATCAATATTTAGGGGATTTACAATACAAGAACGTGAGCACCGAATGGGGTTTGACTCAATTAACGTATTCCAATGGGTCGGTTTATACCGATTTGGATAATGATGGCGACTTGGAATTAGTGGTAAACAACTTGGATAGTCCAGCTGGTGTGTATAAAAACCGATCACAGGAGCTGCAGAAAGGGGGAAACTGGCTGCAAATCAAGGTGGAAGGTACGGGATCTAATCCGTTTGCAGTGGGTTCCAAAGTTCGCGTAACATCTGCTGAGGGACAGGTTCAGTACACAGAGCTGAGTCCTACTCGGGGCTTCTTCTCCTCGGTCGAGCTATTGGCTCAGGTGGGGTTAGGTGCGTCTGCTCAACCTTGTAAGGTGGAAGTTGAAATTCCAGGTGCAGGGGTGGTCCTGCTGGAGCAAGTACTTCCCAATCAGCGCTTGACGGTCCGTGCGGCAGAAGCTAAACCGGGAAAAATCAGGCCAGCTGCTTATCAGCCGAATTTCAAAACGGCTAGTGTGCCTGTTTTTCAACATAAGGAGGATGAGATGAACGACTTTAACCGGGAGCGGCTTCTACCTTGGGAGACGGGCAAACCGGGCCCCTCTTTAGCGGTCGGCGATGTTAATAAGGACGGTTTGGATGATTTTTACATTGGGAATGGACCTGGTGCGGCTGGTGGATTATTTGTAGCCACGGGTTCTGGGTACCGGAGTGTAGATGCTGGGCAGTTTGCTGCCGATGCTGAATTAGAGGATACGGGCGCTTGTTTTTTGGATGTGGACGGCGATGGTGATTTAGACTTGGCGGTGGCATCTGGAGGGAATTCTTATCCATCCGCAAGCAAAAAGTACCCTGTTCGCTTGTATTTGAATGACGGCAAAGGCGCTTTTGTGAAGTCTGGTAACGCTATTCCCCTCCATGTCCAGAATATTCATTGTTTGAGTGCCTACGATTATGATCAGGATGGGGACGACGATTTGTTTGCTGGGGGAGGTATTGTGCCTGGTGGTTATCCGCTGGCCCCCAACTCCCATGTTTTGAGGAGTGATCGGGGTGTCTTTACGGATGTAACTGCCCAGGTTGCGCCCGCTTTTGCCAAAGTAGGAATGGTTCGCTGTATGCTTTGGGCTGACCTGGACGGCGATCAGCGATCGGAGTTTGTGGTAGGCGGAGAATGGATGCCCTTGCAAGTATTCAAGGTGGAGGCAGGGAAGCTGGTGCTGGCCAGCAATCAATATGGATTGGAAAACACCCATGGCTTTTGGCGAAGTTTAGCAGCAGCTGATTTGGATCAGGATGGGGATCTGGATCTGGTGGCTGGTAATTTGGGTTTGAATACACGCTATACCGCTAGTTTGGAGGCTCCATTACGACTTCATGCCAAAGATTTTGATTCTAATGGAAGTATTGATCCAATTATGACCCAAATGGAACAGGGCCGGGAAGTCCCCGTAGCTATGCGGGATTTACTGATTAAGCAGTTACCTCCTTTAAAAAAGAAATATGTACGATTTTCGGAGTATGCCAAAGCGACGATTCAGGATGTATTGGATGAAAAAGACTTGAAGGGGGCACAACTGTTGCAGTGTAATACCTTGGCTTCCAGTGTTTTTATGAATCAGAGCGGTCGCTTTTTGGCAATTCCATTGCCGAGGATGGCACAGACAGCTCCTGTAAATGGTATTCAGGCGGTAGATGTGGATCGAGATGGGGATCTGGATTTACTGGTGGCGGGAAATGAATATGGACAGCAAGTCGAAACAGGCCGGTTGGATGCGGGCAATGGTGCGGTATTAATAAACCTTGGTGCTGGTCAATTCAAGGTTTTGCCCGCGGTTCAGACGGGTTTTTGGGCGAACAAAGAAGCCCGTGCTATAGCGGTATTAAAAGCAGCAGGAGGGAAACGTTTGGTACTGGTGGCTAATAACAACGATTGGCTGCAAGGGTATACATTCTGATCGCGCTTAAGGATAGTGAGTCGGGAGGGCTGTTTGGGCGTTGGGTACGCTGAACAGCCCTCTTTGTTTTGGAGAAGGTGCTGAAAGCAAACGCTATGGGGTAAACATAAAAAAACACCACCATTTTGAGGGTTCAAGATAGTGGTGTTGGAGGTTAGGCCGTAGGCGGTGGCCCTTGTTTCGGTTTGTTTTTATTTTTATTCCGGTTGGGTGGTCGGTTGCTGCCATTCGGATTAGAAGGCGGGCGTCCTTCTCCTTGTGGGCCGTTTCCTTCAGTCCTTGGTGGTCTGGGAGTC
Source organism: Chitinophagales bacterium (assembly GCA_046316495.1). Lineage (GTDB taxonomy): Bacteria > Bacteroidota > Bacteroidia > Chitinophagales > Saprospiraceae > M3007. The sequence continues at coordinate 30,468 of JBKDAM010000063.1, read as the reverse complement.
TGTTCTCCTTCAGGCTTTGGCGGGCGATTAGGATTGGGTCCTCTTCTTTCTCCCTCTTGCCGTGGTTTCGTCCCATCCTGGTTGGTAGTCGGGCTCGCTCCATCCGGTCTGGGTGGTCGGTTAGGATTGGGGCCACGTCTTTCGCCTTCTGGCCGAGGTCTTTGGTTACCTTCTCCACTTTGCTGGGGCCCTCTATTAGGGTTATCCCCTTCTTTTCTGGGTGGGCGGTTAGGATTGGGTCCACGTCTTTCTCCTTCGGGTCGTTGTTGTTGGCTACCCTCATTGGTTCGGTTGGAGGGGCCTCTTCGGTCGCCGTTTTCGGAACGGTTTCGATTATCGGGACGAGGTCCACCTGTTCGTCCACCGGATCTACTTGGGCGTTGTTGTTCTACTTGTTCAGCGCGTTCAACAGCTGCTGCTGCGGTATCTCCGCGTCCTTTTTTCTTTTTCTTTTTCTTTTTCTTTCTTTTTTCGAGTGGCAGCTGAAGCACATTATCTACATTCTCGAAATCTGGCTCCTCGTCTTCTACTTCTTCGCTTGGGGGTGCCATTGCCAAGATATCGTCGAGGCTACCTGGGATCGTGCCATTTTTGATCATATCCATGGCATCCCAGACTTGGTCTACATGCAGTGGATAGAATTTGATTCTGTTGTCTGCGTAAGCGTAAAACATAAGCCGCTTGAAGACATCTGTTTTCACCAATACAGCGAGGCCGGCTTTTGTTTTTAGTCGATCTGCTTTATCTGGGAAATCTTCGAGGGCATCTATGTAGGTATCCAGCTCGTAGTTGAGGCAGCATTTTAGGCGGCCACACATACCGGACAGTTTGGTTTGGTTGATTGCCAGGTTTTGGTAGCGGGCTGCAGCGGTGTTGACCGATTTGAATTCGGTTAGCCAGGTAGAACAGCACAATTCTCGGCCGCAGTTTCCAAGTCCACCGATACGGGCAGATTCTTGTCGGGCGCCAATTTGGCGCATTTCGACTTTAATTTTAAATTCTTTGGCGTAGTGACGGATCAGTTCACGGAAATCTACCCGACCATCGGCGGTATAGAAAAAGGTACATTTGCGTCCATCGCCTTGGAATTCGATATCGCAGACCTTCATATTGAGTTCGATGGATCGGGCGATCGCTCTGGCTTTCACCATGACCTCTTTTTCTTGTTTTCGAAGCTCGTCCAGGCGTTCCATATCCCGGTCGTGTGCTTTTCGGATGACGGCGCTCAAACGGGCGTCCTCGCGCACGCGCTTCCGTTTCATTTGAAGTCGGACTAGTTCACCGGAGAGGGTAACGATCCCGACATCATAGCCACCGGAGGGTGCTTCAACCACCACGTGGTCGCCGGTAGTGGCGCGGGTGAAGGCGGGGTTTTTGAAAAATTCTTTTCTGGAGCCATTTTTAAAGGAAACTTCCACCACGTCAAAGGGGTGGCTATCGGCGATTCCAAGTGCGGTAATCCAGTCGTATGTATTATGTCTGTTGCATCCACCGCTTGAACAGCCCCCATTGGAGCCGCAACCGCCTACGCTATCTTTCCCGGTGGAACAGGAGCATCCTAAACAAGCCATTGGTTGATTATTTATATGTTGAAAACACGCGGTAGTAAGGCAGTAACTGTTGAAAAATACCTGATTAATGGGCGTTTACTGAGTAGATATTATTGTTCAGTAAGCGGTGTTGGACTTCGTGGCATTCACTCAAAGGGTACTACGCGACTGCGTGTTGGTTGGTTGGGAAAAATGGTTAAACGGATTTCTGAGACTATATTAGCCGCAATATTACGTTGAATTTACCAGTGAACAAAAAAAAAGCGCGCCACTCGTTTGTGACGCGCTAATTTCCCGTATAAAATCTCATGAAAAGTGTCAAATTCGTTGATCAACCTGCTCTCTTTTTCTTTGCCGCATTGTTCTTGCTGATTGATGATACAAAGGTGCGCCCAAAGTGTTGGGATCAAAAAGGCATTTTGGGGTAATTGTTGAATAAAATGAACTCTAACCCAGAACAGAAAATACCCAATTTAGGTTATTTTTTTCACTAAAGGTTATTTTTTGGTCATTTGCTGTGGTTGTTTTTAGCTATATTTAACCTATTTGTTGAAAAATATAGGTTGAATATAGCTTGATTTTTTTCCAAAAAAAGAAAAAGAAATACGTTGCAGCAACGAAAAAGCCCCGTTTGGTTTGGGAAAAACCTAAACGGGGCTTTAGTGCGCTTGTTAAAAGCGTTTTAACGAATATCCTTTAATTCTGGACGGATAATAATTTCTGTCCGTCGGTTTAGCATTCTGCCTTCCGGGGTTTCATTGGTGGCAACTGGAAAAAATTCTCCTTTTCCTACTGGGATAAGCTGGTTGGCATTGACGCCTAAGTCGGTAGCCAGAATACGAGTGATTGCAATGGCTCTTTGCAGGCTCCACTCCCAGGTATCTGTTCCTTTTTTCAGGCTTTTGGGAATTTGATTATCGGTGTAAGCGGTTATCTCTACCGACAGGGCAGGTTGTTCCGATAAATATTGTCCGATTAAGGTAAGGAGTGAACGCCCTTTTGGAGAGACGGTCACACCGGAGGGGTCAAACAGCTGTTGATCGGGTAGCGCAAGAATAATATGGTCATTTTGGAGCAGGACCCTCAACTCTGTTTGACTTTGTAATCGTTTGTTGAGCTCAATAAAATGGTTTTGGAGGATGCTTCCTCGTTGTTGGATGAGTTCACGCAGGCGATTAAGTTCAGCGAGGGTTTGTTGGAGGGTATTGGTTTTTTCTGCCAAGCTGCGCTGCAACTGCTGCTTTTCTTCCATTAGAGTGGTGGAAGTTTGGTTGGCGTTGGTAGACAGGGTGACAATTCGGGCGCGTAGGTCTGAAATTTCCACGTCCATTTTACCGATGGTTTGGTTGAGTTGGCCGATCGTCCCGATCATTTTATCGGCTTCTGACTTACGGTCGGCCATTTCCTTTTGGAGGACGGATTCCCTTGCCAGGCATTCCTGGCTTTGCAGGAGCAAGCTGCGGTGAATTTTTGGGCGCACGCAGGAGGTTGTAAGTACAGGTAAAAAGAGGAGCAGTCTCCAGGGGAATTGGGGCAAATCAACACGCATCATGAGTATTGGAGAAAGTTTGGTTCAATTTTTGTTGCAAAAAAACAACATAATGCCTAATTCAAAGCAAAAAGCCACTTATAATTACATATTTACACCGATTTAATGTGTTAATAGTGTGTTTATTCTGCTAAAAAACGGGTCAGCTTCTACCTTACAGACTTGAAAAAGCAGCAACTTTGTCCTTCTTTTTAATCGCATCTTCATTTTTACCATCTACATCACCATGCTCCGATTTAGTTTCCTTTCGATTTTATTGCTCCTTTTACTGGATTTGCCTGCCCAGGGTTTTTCTTCTTGTCAAGTTGTGATTGGCACGACCGGGGGTAAAGCGCTTGAGAATGGCCGCCGTTATGCTTACACCCTTGGAGAAACGGTGGTGGGAACGCTGGTATCACCCATGAGTGGGCGGACCGTTACGCAGGGTTTTCATCAGCCAGATGTTTGCTTACCCGTTTCAACCAATCAGCCAGAGCTTTGGTCGAATTGGGAGGTACAGGCCTATCCCAATCCTACGTTGGAGTTTTTGCAACTTCAATTCAGTACACCTGATGTGGGAGTATTGGACTATCAGGTCGTTGATTTTATGGGCCGTGTAGTGCGCACCCATGCTAGCCTTTCTACTGCGGGGGATCGCATTGACTGTTCGCTTTTGCCTGCTGGCCATTATGTGGTTTTATTACAGCACCCAACGACTCAAGGGGTATTGAGCATCCCCTTCCAGAAGTTGTAAGGATTATTCTTTCGGTTTTTTCTTTCTTCTAATACAAAATTCAAATCTGCCATGAACCGATTTCAGACCTTTATTTTTTTTATTGCGCTTTTTGCTTCCTTGACGGCGTTGGGTCAGGGAGCTCCGAAGGGCATCAGCTACCAAAGTGTGGTGCGGGATGCTTCGGGAAACCCAGTATCCAACGAACCGGTATCAATGTTGATGGTGGTCCGCAGTGGATCTGCCAATGGAACGGTGGTCTACACCGAAAAGCAGTCAACTGCTACCGACCAGTACGGCTTGATTAACCTGGTGGTTGGACAAGGAACTGCATTGCAGGGTACATTTGCCGGTATCAACTGGGGCGCGGCTGCACACTATTTAAGTGTTTCGGTCGAGACCTCACCGAATGTGTACGATGAGTTGGGTACTACTCAACTTTTAAGTGTTCCTTATGCTTTATTTGCCGAATCAACCGGCTCCACGGGGGGAGGAGGCGATAACTGGGGAACCCAAACGGTGACCACCGACCCTTCCATCCAAGGAAATGGTACGCTGGGTGCTCCAATTGGGCTAGCTTCTCAGAATGCACAGCCTGGGCAGGTGCTAAAATGGACGGGCTCCGCATGGGTTCCACAAGATGATATCGCTAGTACTAGTACGGGGGGAGGAACGATCACCCAAATCAACACGAATAGTGGAATTGTAGGTGGCCCCATCACCACCATTGGTACTATTGGACTTTCCAATACAGGTGTGGTGGCCGGGACGTATGGTTCTCAAACAGAAGTTCCCGTTTTTCAAGTAGATGCCCAAGGTCGGATTACTCAGGTAACCAATGTGCCTGTATCGGGTGGAGGCGAAACTATTTCTATCGTAGGATCAACTGGGATTGCCGTCCAACAAAATGGATCTGAATTTACGGTAACCAACACAGGCGACACCGATCCAAGCAATGATATCACCACCAGCTCAAATGCCGGAGGCGATCTATCAGGGGTGTTTAGCAACTTACAAATCCAGCCACTGGCAGTCGGTAGCACAGAACTGGCTGACGGTTCTGTAACAACCTCCAAGATTACAGATGATGCGGTTACTACCAGTAAATTGGTGAACAACGCGGTAACGAGTTCAAAAATCGCAAACAATGCGATTACAGCTTCCAAATTGGATAACATGGGCGCCAGCAATGGTCAAGTATTAAAGTGGAATGGAACCGCTTGGGCTCCAGCCGCTGACCAAAGTGGTGGCTCCGTAGCTTTGACAGGGGGAGCTGGCATTACGATAGGGGGGACTGCTCCTAATTTTACCATCACCAACTCTGGTGATCCCAACGCTAGTGATGACCTAACCACCGCATCTACCGCAGCAGGGGATGTGACCGGACCTTTTAGTAACCTTCAAATTGCCGCAAGCGCAGTAGGTACATCCGAAATTGCAGACGGTGCAGTTAATACAGCTGATCTGGCAAACGGTGCCGTAACAGGTGCTAAAATCAATAGTATGAGTGCTACCAATGGACAGGTCCTTAAATGGAATGGATCTGCCTGGGCACCCGCAAATGATCAATCCGGTAGCGTGGTCATAACGGCAGGAGCCGGGATTGCCGTTTTCCCAAGTGGAAACAACTTCATCATCTCGAATGATGGTGATATTGATGCCTTGGATGATATCACCAACTTGTCGCAAGCCAACGGGGATCTGACCGGGGTATTCGCTAACCTGCAAATTAAGCCAGGAGCTGTTGGAAACGGTGAACTATCTAATAACTCCGTTAGCACCAATAACATTATTAATGGAGCCGTAACAGGGGCCAAGATTGCTCAAATGAGTGCAAGTATCGGACAAGTTCTCACTTGGAATGGTACAGCCTGGGCACCCGGCAACGGCGGCAGCGCAGGGGATAATTGGGGTACTCAAACGGCCCAAACCAATCCAACACTGACCGGAAACGGCACCTCTATTAGCCCCCTTGGAATCGCTCAACAAGGCGCAACCAATGGACAAGTACTCGCCTGGAATGGAGTGACCTGGTCGCCTACCACTGTCACAGGTACAGGAGATAACTGGGGTACTCAAACAGCCCAAACCAACGCTACCCTCACCGGAAATGGAACCGCAGCTAGCCCGCTGGGATTGGCCGCTCAGGGTGCCACCAACGGACAGGTACTCGCCTGGAATGGAAGCGCTTGGTCACCCTCTTCCGTAACTGGAGATGATTGGGGTAACCAAAATGCCCAAACCGATGCCAGTCTTTCAGGAGATGGGACATCAGCGAACCCACTCGGAATTGCCAAGCAAGGTGCAAGTACGGGTCAGGTGCTCGCCTGGAATGGAAGTAGCTGGGCGCCCGCTAATTCCGCTGCTGACAACTGGGGAACCCAAACTGCCCAAACCAATGCTACACTGACCGGGAACGGAACAGCAGGCAGTCCTCTTGGACTGGCTGCTCAAGGGGCTTCCTCTGGACAGGTTTTATCATGGAATGGAACTGCCTGGGTACCTGCCTCTGTACCGGGTGACGATTGGGGTAGCCAAGTGGTGGAAGTAGGTCCTGAATTTTCCGGAAGTGGTGCGAATGGCGATAAATTATTCCTGGCGCAGCAAGGTGCTACCTTCGGTCAAACCTTAAAATGGGATGGCAACCAATGGTCGCCGGCAGATGACTTGATTGGATCCGGCGGTACCACTAATTTTTATGCAGCTGGCTCCGGAATTACGATTACTGGAACATCGCCCAATTTTACGATCAACAATGCAGGAGACCTGAGTGCTACCAATGAAATTCAAACGATTTCCCTCAGTGGAAATGAATTGACTTTGTCTAATGGTGGTGGAACCGTAACCCTGCCGGCCGGGGGAGGATCCACCTATACGGCTGGTACCGCTATCAGTATCACCGGAACAGCACCCAACCTGGTTATTAATAATACGGGCGATGTAAGCAATACAAATGAACTGCAGCAATTGTCTTTAGCCGGAAACACACTTAGTCTTTCGAATACAGGTGGCAGCGTGAACATTGACCCAAGTAGCACCAACGAACTTCAGGTACTTTCTCTTTCCGGAAATGACTTAAGTTTGTCGAATGGCGGGGGAACCGTTCAGTTGCCAACAGGCAATAACTACACGGCAGGTACCGCTATTAGCATCACGGGAACAGCACCCAATCTAGTAATCAATAATGCTGGAGACGTAAGTTCCACTAACGAGTTACAGACCCTCAGTTTGAACGGCAATATGATTACGTTGTCTAATGGAGGTGGAACCATTTCATTGCCGGCATCTAATACCTATTCAGCGGGTACAGGAATCTCGATCTCAGGTACCACTCCCAATTTCAGTATTGTAAATACAGGAGACTTGAGTGCTATGAATGAATTACAAGATCTCCAACTGAACGGTACTGAATTGAAAATTACAGGAACGAATAGCAAGGTATTGCTGGATACCTTATTTGCAGGTTCTGGAATTGGGCTCTGGAAAGGTATTGGCACCAATGCGATCAGCAATGTATCCGGAAATGTTGGGATCAATACAGAAACCCCTGGTGCACGGCTGACTGTCAAAAATGGTGGGGAAACCATCCGAGTGGAAGGAGGGGATCCGATGATCTCTCTTGCGCAAAGTGCCTCTGGTATGAATGGTTTTTTACAACATCGAGTGGGTAACCTGGTGCTTGGCACCAAAGATTCCTCCAGCATTGTACTGGCTACGTCCACAAAGGCCTTGACAGTAGCTGGTTCCTCCGGCAATGTCTTGATCGGAGAAGGATCTGTAGGGGCTGAAAAATTGAAGGTAGTGCACAATAACCGCGGATTCATGCTTCAAAACAGTGGAGGAAGTAATTGGGAATTCTATGTCGCAGATTCCAATGGGGAGCTTCAACTCTTTAGTGGTCAGGCGGCTTCCTCTGGAGTGCCAGTCGGAGTATTTGCCAATAACGGGGTGTACACTGCCTCTGATCGCCGGTTAAAAAAAGAGGTATCTGCCATCCCTTCCGTTCTGAACCAATTGAACCAATTGCAAGCAGTACGGTACCGCTACAACTACCAAACGAAGGAGGATCCGTTGTCTATTGGCTTTATTGCCCAAGATGTACAGGCCTTGTTTCCGGAGATGGTTACCCAAACCAACACCCGCGATACTGCTGGAGCTGCCTTGCTGGTCAATTATGCCGGAATGAGCGTACTTGCCATAAAAGCAATTCAGGAACAGCAGCAACAATTGGATCAACTGAAGGCTGAAAATGCTCAACTAAAAGCGCGAATGGACGCCTTGGAGCAACGGTTGAAGCAAAATTAAGAAGTGCTGACAAATTAAAAATGGGTTCGGGTGAAGCGTTTTCATCCGAACCCATTCTTTTTGGTTAACATGGAATTCAAACACACGTCATGCCTAAATGGAGGCATGATTTATATTCACCAGGAACGCTCGGAGGACGAACAATCTCCAACAGAGAATAGTGGTTGGAAGTACGCACATTCTATTAGTTATTGTATTCTTGCAGTCTTAACCACTTTGTTATGTTCAGTAACCTGCATCACATCGCCATTATTTGCTCTGATTACTCCACCTCAAAGCACTTCTATACCCAAATATTGGGTTTGACCCCTGTTCGGGAAGTATTTCGGGCTGAGCGAAATTCGTTCAAGCTAGATCTGGAACTAAATGGAAGGTATATCATCGAGCTGTTTTCATTTCCCAATCCCCCCAACCGTGTTTCCAGGCCAGAAGCTACTGGTCTGAGGCACTTGGCATTTGAGGTTCCACATTTAGAACCGGTGGTTGACCATTTACTAAAACATGGAATACCGGTGGAGCCCATCCGAACCGATGAATTTACTGGAAAGCGCTTTACTTTTTTCGAGGATCCTGACCAGCTGCCGATTGAATTATACGAAGAATAGCTGTTTTCTATATATTTGAGCTTCAAATTTCAATTATTGCTTATGAGCCCTCTTCTATTTTCGATTGACATTCAAGCCCCTATCCAATCTGTCTACACTGCGATGTTGGGACTGGAAGACCCCAGCACCTACGAATATTGGACAGCTGCCTTCAATCCTACCTCCTCGTTCGAAGGTACGTGGGAGTCAGGTAGTAAAATATACTTTGTTGGATTAAATGAAGAAGGCAAAAAAAGTGGCATGATCTCCAGGGTAGAAGAGCATTTGCCTGCTGAAAAAGTAGTCATTTGCCATTATGGTTTTTTAGAAGACGGTAAGGAAGTTACTTCTGGAGAAACCGTTGAAAGCTGGGCGGGCAGCTATGAAATCTACACCTTTCAATCTACCGCTGCTGGCACTACTGTTAGTGTCCATTTGGATGCCGTAGAAGCATACCAGGATTACTTTAACGAGACGTATCCGAAGGCCTTGGAGCGATTGAAGTCCCTACTCGAAAAATAACCGACCTTTTGGTCACTTTTAGCAAGATGCCACGGACACAAGATTTATCAGACAGGTTAAGAGAACTCTTTTTGACGGGTAAATGGGTCGCAAACACCAATTACCAAGCGTTGCTTTCGGAGGTCTCTTGGCTACAAGCCAGGAGTGTTTATTCCAACCTAAACAGCATTGCCCAACTTACATACCACGTTAACTACTACTTGGATGGCTTGTTGAGGGCCTTTGATTCAGGGGTGCTTGATATCAGCGATCGCTATAATTTCGATTTACCCCCGATAGAATCGGAAATGGATTGGGAGTTTCTGCGTGCTTCTCTTCTGGCGAATGCCAACCGATTTGCAGAAAAAGTAGCTTCCATGGAGGATTCTTGGCTAGAGGGCCCCTTTATTGATCCACGTTATGGCACTGTTTTGCGAAATGTAGAAGGGGTATTGGAGCACAGTTACTACCATTTGGGCCAGATGCGGTTGATCAAAAAATTATTAGACTAGGGTTTCGATAATCCTGCTACCTATTTATTTCTCATGAATCGTTTGCTTTTTTGTCTTCAATTGATGCTAAGCGTTCTCCCAATTGCCTCGTCTTCTCCGATTTATCGAGCGGGTGACACTCTACAGGTATTGGCCACCTCAGGGCTTAGGCTTAGGGATGAACCAGGAGGGGGCAAGGTACTTGCTAATCTGCCTTATGGCACCTCAGTGGTGGCGCGTCAGCCGCATTGGGAAGGGGAAGAGCTGCGTATTGAAGGAATTAAGGGCCGTTGGAGAAAGGTGGATTGGAAGGGTGCAGAAGGGTATGTGTTTGACGGATATTTGAGTGTTTTTCCGGCGCCTATTCGTGGCGAGGGGGATATTAAGGGGTATGCTGATCGTTTTTTTACCAAATTGGGTCCACCTTTTCAAAAAACGTATGGGGATGAGGAAACCTTGAATACGGTATATGTTCAGCACTACACTTATAAAAATATTTACATTCAGTATAAATCCAATTCCTTTTATGAGGGGGGAGAGGAGCGGTTGTACTTTGATCCGGGGTTCAATTGCTCTTTTGAGGAGCTCCTTCTTTTGTCAAAAGCCTTGTTTAGGACAAAGATCCAAGAGAGTGTACAATTAATAAAGGCAGGGCCTTCCAGTCTTGAGAATGTGGAGGAGTCCATACTTGGTTCAGGAGTATTACCGGACCTGCAATATTATAATAGAACAGAAGAGAATGCCTGTCATCGAATTGATTTTCAGTTGTTTGGGACACCTTGCTTCGATTCTTTTCTGATTGGAATTATCGATTACACAGCCTACCTTGGTAGATCTGGAGGCTGTTAGGCGCCGTATAGCGCTTTAGATGCTATAAGTGGATATTGTATTGAAATAATATTGGGTGTTTGTGAAATTTTTCTACTTATTGAGGTGTATTTATTTAGAATTCAAATTTTTTTTTCGATAATTTCGGGTTAAGCAGTATCTTCCCGCGCTGTTTCATTGGCTCATTCTATTGGAATACTTCAGTGAGCAAAACACCGACGACCTTACTTAATGTACCTTTCTATGTTTACGCCCAGTGCTGCTTACTCCGATTCCAAAAAACATTTATTGATTTTAGACGCCCTTCGTGGCATTGCGGCCTTGATGGTTTTGATGATGCACACTTTTGAGGTGTATTGTGAAGGTGATTACCATAAAATGCTGGTTAACCACGGATATTTAGCGGTTGATTTCTTTTTTATGTTGTCGGGGTATGTGATGGCGCATGCCTATGATGACCGATGGGATACAATGAGCGTGATGGATTTTGCGAAACGCAGGCTCATTCGATTACAGCCTTTAATTGTATTAGGGATGACTATTGGGGCGCTGCTGTTTTTCTTTCAAGAATCCAGTCTTTTTCCCAAAGTTGCTGAGACGAGTGTTTCTCAAGTGGTGCTTTTAATGCTCATTGGTTACACCTTGTTGCCGGTGCCTCCCTCTATGGATATTCGGGGCTGGGCAGAGATGCATCCATTAAATGGGGCTGCCTGGTCCTTATTTTTTGAGTACATTGCCAATGTGCTACATGTTTTGGTCCTTCGGAAACTGTCGAATTGGGCGCTTTTTGCATTGGTTCTATTGGCAGCGGGCGCATTGTTTAACGTAGCGGTTTATGGGAAGGCAGGCGACTTAATTGGGGGATGGTCTACGGAACCAGAGCAGCTGAAGGTTGGATTTACCCGATTGCTGTTCCCTTATATGGCTGGGATGTTGCTTCGCCGGGTACTTCCTCCCTCCTCTGGTAAGAATACTTTTGTTATCGCGGGCCTTCTGTTGGTCTTAGCCTTGGGTGCACCTCGACTTGGGGGGTATGACCAGGTTTGGCTAAATGGCTTGTATGAAGTGGTTGTATTGGTAGCGGTGTTTCCAATAATTCTTTATTTGGGGGCGATGGGTACCGTTCGGAATTCTCTAACCCAGAAGCTTTGCACTTTCCTTGGAGATATTTCGTACCCACTTTACATTACGCATTTCCCAATTATCTACACGTATTCGGCTTGGGTTACCAACTATAAAGTTCCTATTGAGGAGGTGATGCCTGCAAGCGTGGCGGTGATGCTCACGACAATTCTGGTGGCGTATGCTTCACTGCGGTGGTATGATATGCCTGTGCGCAAATGGCTAACCAGGCGTTGGATGCGAACAGAATAAAAGTAAATAAAAGGTCTCTACTACTCTTTTACATATATGGTAGAATTATTTAATCTGCCAATAATAGCATCATAAATAGTAGGTGATGACAAAGGCTAAAAATACCTTTGCCTCACTGTGAAACAAATAGCTTCCATATTTCTCCTCCTCCTCATGGGTGTTCAACCGCTAACTAAGGTTGGGCTCTTTGTTTCATTTACCTTGAATCAAGAAACGATTGCTAATACCCTCTGCATACAGAAAGAGTTAAAGGATAATGCCTGTCAAGGCAAGTGTCATTTGGCTAAACAACTAAAACAGGCTGAGGAGCAAGAACAAAAAAATAATTCTGGTAGTCAAAAAAAACAGGAAGAATCCCTGTATCACCTGAGCTGGGCGGTAGTTCCAGTCTTGTTCTTTACGGTGGGATGCATTTCTTCAGAGAAGGTGTATCCAGTGCCCAATTATATGCTCCCCAGCTATTTAGTTACTATTTTCCAACCCCCGCAATTTGTTTGAATGGATATGATTTTCTCGATGACTATCGAGAGGTAACGCATTAGCCATCCCGTTGGCTAGTGTGGAGGTTCGCCGTATGCGGTGCTGCCGGTCACTCTATTTTTCATTCCTCTTCAAATAAATATCATGCGATTTGCAATAATTTGCTGGGCCAGCTTGTGCCTGTGCTACTCCTCTCTTTCTGCGCAACAAACAGGCATTGCCGGAAAAATCTTAGATGCTGAGACCAAGGAACCAATTGTTGGAGCCTTGATTCAACTACAATCTACTTCTTCCCTAAGGACTATAAGCAATGCAGAAGGTTCCTTCAGAATTACTGGAAGCGAAGACAAAGATTCTCTCCGGATCTCCTACCAAGGATATCAGTCAGTAACTGTCGCCTGCAGCGCTCAGCCACTCATATATTTAAATCCAGGGGGGCACCTGCTCCAGTCAGTCGTGGTTACCGCCAATCGGGAGGCTGGATTGAGAACACAGTCTCCTATTGCCATCTCCAAATTACCGGCAAAAATGATTGATGAAGCTAAATCCACAATGGTTTATGAGCTTATCAATAAGACTCCCGGGGTGATCATGCCCAGCTACAACAATGAGCAACATGCTATGTCTATCCGTCAGCCCATGGGAACCAGTGCCTACTACTTGTATATGGAAGATGGGGTGCCACTCCGACCACTTGGGATTTTTAATCACAACGCCTTATTGGAAGTGAATCAATTTGCCATTAGTAGTATCGAGGTGGTAAAAGGACCGGTATCGTCTATTTATGGACCGGAGGCTGTAGGTGGTGCGATTAATTTTATCATGCAGCGTCCAACCTTAGTACCGACAGCTAAGGTTGGTATTCAAGTGGATAATTGGGGCTTCCGTCGTGTTCAGTTTGGGGCGGGGGCAAAGATCAAAAAATTTGGTTTCTATGTTGGTGGATTAACCAGCGAGCAAACCAATTCTTGGATGTCCAATTCGGACTACAATAAAACGGCTTTGAATGCCCGTCTAGAGTACCATTTTTCCGAAAAAACCCGTTTGGTTGGTAATTTTATTTTTGGAAAATACTATTCCCAAATGCCCGGCAGTGTTGATTCGACCATGTATTTCAGCCGAAATTACGTGAGTTCTTCTGATTTCACCTATCGTAAATCGGATGCTCATCGCTCTCGGTTGTCCCTGGAGCACGACTGGAATGAAAATGCCAAATCGTTTATCACTGTTTTTCAACGGAATAACAAGCATGGGCAGAACCCCTCTTATGCCATTCGATGGAATCCAACGCCAAGTCCAACGAATGATCCCACGAAAGCGAGGGGTGAAATCAACTCGAACGACTTTGAAAGCTATGGAGTTATTGCGCAACATAGCCAACGCTTTTCCTTCCTAAAATCCAAACTTTTAGCCGGTGGGGTGTTGGATCTCTCCGAAAATGACTATTGGTCGTATCGAATTGACTTGAATGCACAGCTCGATCCAACCAAGAAATTTGTAGAACAATACACCATTGACCGGGAACGTCCCGACCTACCCATCGCTAATTACAATGGCAATATTCTTAATTATGCAGGCTACCTGCAGTATGACTTTGAACCAGTGAACAAGCTTCGGGTCTCCGTTGGAGGGCGGTATGATGTTATGAGCCTGGAGTATATCAACAATATCAATAGCTCCAGTGGGAATATTCGTTACCAACAATTTACCCCTAAAGTTGGACTGACGTACGATTTAGGGAAGGACAAAGGCTTGTACGCGAATTTTGCGCAAGGATTTTCTCCACCTTCTCTAACGGCTATTTTCCGGCCTCGCCCCAATACCAACCCAGTAGAGTTCTATACCAACCTCAATCCCGCCTACTTTAATAACTATGAAGTAGGAGGATGGGCGTCCCTTTGGAAAAATAAAATCTACCTGGATTTGACTCTTTATCAAATGGATGGACGGAATGAACTGTTAAATATCCGACAACCCGACAACTCTTTTGATTTCCAGTCTGCGGGAAGAACACTTCACAGGGGAATAGAATTTGGCATCACTGCAAAGCCCTCGTCCCAGTATTGGCTCCGATTTGGTGGAACAACCGCCTTGCATCGGTTTGAAGATTTTGAAATTAGTACCAGAGAAAGCGATTTGTACAAAAACCTGGCAGGTTTTGAAATGCCGAGTTCTCCTCGCTGGACATGGAATTCGGAGTGGTACTACTACCCAAGTTGGTTCACTAACTTCCGCACCTCTTTGGAGTGGCAATACGTTTCCGGCTGGTACCAAAACCAAATCAATACCGTACGACAGGAGGGTTACCATCTGCTGAACTTCCGCGCCGGGTACAAGTGGAAGAGCTTAGAAATTTATACCAATGTCATGAATTTAACCAACGCCCTGTACGCCAATTCTGCGTCCAGGGGCAATAATCTTACGGACCGATCTACCTACAATCCAGGAGCGCCTAGGACAGTTGTTTTTGGAATTCAATACAACTTCACCGGAAAAAAGTAATCGCTCAGAGGGGTGGTAACTACAGTGTTTGCTACCCCTTAACTGGATCTAACTATGAAAAATAGCATTAAAAAAAATATATATAAATGGCATCGGACCCTCGGCCTGTTGACCATTATCCCGGTGCTTTTTTGGTGCCTGTCTGGGCTCATGCACCCCTTTTTGTCGCATTGGTTTAAACCCCAGATCGCTCACGAATGGATTCCTGCTAAACCGTTGAATCCTTCTGATTTTCAATATTCTATTCCGCAGGTATTAAGAAAAAACGGGATGGAGCAGCTGAAGAAATACCGGGTGGTTCAGTTTGATGGCCAGACTTATTACCAGATTAAAAACCTAGATGACCGATGGAGGTACTTTAATACCCGGACAGGAGAGGAGTTAAAAGACGGTGACCGCTTGTATGCTGTTTTTTTGGCTAGGTATTTTCTTCAAGACAGCCTGAGTCCGGTGAAGTCAATTAGTTTACAAACCGAATTTTCGCAGCAGTACAAGTACATTAACCGCCTTCTTCCTGTTTGGAAGGTTAGCTTTGATCGAGCGGATGAAATGGATATCTATGTGGAGACACCGTATTCCAGGTTAGGTACATTTAATCCAAGCTCCCGAAAGTGGTTTCTTTGGGTATTTGATAACTTTCATAACTGGAGTTTCCTCTCGGATATCACCAATAATACCATTCGAATTTTTATAATGATTCTTTTCCTAACTATCATTGGGTTATCTGCTTTTAGTGGAATTATGATATACGGGTTTATGTGGCGCTGGTTCAAAAAGCCAGATCCAGGCGATAAGAAAGGTATACTGAGGCGGTACCATCGGCAAATTGGGATTTCAGTGGCATTGGTTACCCTGACTTTCGCCTTTAGCGGAGGCTATCATGCAACTCAAAAACTGGAGCCCAATTATCTTCCGCGAATGAGTTATGAACCGGTCATTGACCAAAGTGAATTTCCAGACTCGATAGCGCTTTCTGCGATAAATTGGGATAAACTAACGAATATGTCCATGATAAAAAAGGACACCATGTTGTTTCATCAATTCTTTTACAAGTCGGAAAAAGGAGCGCCCCCCAATATCGTTTATGTGAACATGCACGACGGCAGTATTTGGCAAAATGGGAATATGGAATACGCTATCTGGCTCTCTCAATTCTTCAGGGATCGTTTTGAATTAAAGCAATTGTCTGGGGCCGCGCAAAAAGCGTCAAATGGCGTAGCCTCAGGATCTCAGACGGTTCCAGTGCTAAAAACGGAGTGGGTGCCTGCCTTTGAAAAAAGAGAGTATGGCTTTGCGTTTAAACGACTTCCTGTGATTCGAATATCCTATGATACGCCTGAAAAGACCAATGATTACATTGAGCCCGCCACTTGCCGATTGGCGGCAAGTATAGATGAAAGTGATCGGTATGAAGGATATTCTTTTGCTGTTTTTCATAAATTCTTATTCTTAGAATGGGCTGGAAAAGATGTTCGGGACATGGCCATGGTACTCTCTGTCTTCGGAATTTTCACCATTAGCTTGATGGGATTGGTTCTTTATTTGAAAAAATAGCCATTAACGGTCAACTTAATTAGTAAACGCAATGCGGCGGGTGAGGAGCTTCCTTTCACCCGCCGCTTTTTTTCGAGGGCTTAACTCAGTTTTCCTCCACCTGGCTATTCCATGCCCTTAGAAATACCTTACTTTTACTAGGCTAATATGGGCTGTTTTGCCTGTTTTAAAAGTTGTATCAACCCGCCCATCATGGTAAATAAAACAGTCGTTCTAAATCGAGTATCGCGCCAGGCAGGCGTTTTCTTCTCCTTCTTTCTGCTCCTATTTTTTAGTTCAGGGGGAATGCTGCTGGTTCAGGTTTTGTGCCCTTCCCAAGCTGCCGCTCAATCCCTACAAGAAGCATTAGAAGAAATTGCCGATCAACACGATTTGATGGGTGGAGCCTTGGTGGTCTTTTGCGATACAGGTATCCTGCATTCCCACTATTTTGGTAGAGCTAGTTTGGAAGAGAATCGTTTGGTAGGGGAACATACTTTGTTTAGGGTGGCCAGTATTTCCAAATTGGTTACCGCAGTTGCTATTATGCAGCAGGTGGAGCGCAACAAGCTGCAGTTGGACAATGACATCAGTACCGTTTTGGGTTTTCCAATTCGGAATCCGAATTTTCCAGCGCAAGCCATCACCCCTCGAATGTTGCTCTCGCATACCGCTTCCTTTGTGGATGGACCCTCCTACGATTCGTTTTTGACAGCCACTTATCGAGAAGATTCTGTGCCGGATATTCGTGAAATCCTGCTCCAAACGGGCCGATTTTACGATCATCAACTGTACCATTCTGCCCTTCCAGGCAGTTATTTTCACTACTCCAATTTGAATTATGTTCTTTTAGGAACGATTCTTGAAAAAATCACCGGGGAGCGGTTTGACCGGTATTGTCAACGCTCTGTTTTTGAGCCTCTAAAAATTCTGGCGAGTTTTAATGTTCAGGAATTGGTCCAGCCAGAAAACCTGGCGGTTCTTTACCGAAAAAACGGACTAGAGTGGTTGCCTCAAGTTGATTATCTAAAAGGCAATCTTGAGAAGGATACCACCCTCCTTTCCTATGTGCCTGGAACCAATGCCGGTCGGTTGGGGCCACAGGGTGGAATGCGTATTTCCGCCATTGACTTAGCCAAGCTCTTTCAATGCTTGTTTGCCTCCAAGTCTGGTGATTCTAGCCTGCTGCTGGCTGCCAGTGTGAACCAAATGGTATCCGAACAGTGGCGCTTCACTGGAGAGAATGGTCACACGCAGGAAGGCTTATTTCTAAGTTGGGGACTTGGCGTCCACCGCATCCGCTCCACTCCCGGAAAAGACCAGGTACTTCCAGGTAGTGGATGGATGATTGGGCATGCCGGCGAGGCTTATGGCTTGGTCAGCAGTGCTTATTATGATCCAGAGCGAAAGGTTGGGTTGGTCTTTATCACCAATGGCTCGGGGGTAGGATACGCTACCGGGAAAAACTCCGCGTTTTATTCGGTCGAAGAGGCAGTTTTTAGGGTAATCGAGGCATTTGGCGAACTAGATTCTTGCACTTCCGACAAAGAGTGAGTAAGGGGGACAGCTTTTTAACGCAGCGGCTGTAATTGGCTCGAATACAGGTTCTTAGAGGATGCTTCATCCCATTAACTTGCTTCTCACTTAGTTGATTACGAGTCACCTGCCAGGGGATCAAATGGAAAAAATAAAATTGTAGTAATGCTGTTATTTGTGAAAGTATTAGTTTTGTGGCTTCTATTCAACTACAACTCAGGTTGGGTTTCAATCAGCGATTGCAATGGCAGGTAAAACCATAATTAAGAATATTCAAATTATTCATCCGGACCGTCGGCAAGTAGCTGATTTGTTGATTGACCAGGATCGCATCGCTCAAATTGGCCAGGGTTTGGTGGATGCAGAAGCCCGAATCATTGAGGGTACTGGAAAATACTTATTGCCGGGTGTTATTGACGGCCAGGTCCACTTCCGCGAACCTGGTCTTACCCACAAAGGAGACCTGAACACAGAGAGTAAGGCAGCGGTGGCAGGGGGGGTTACCTCCTTTATTGATATGCCAAATACGGTACCCAATGTACTTTCTATAGAATTGTTAGAAGAAAAGTATCGACTTGCTGCCGAGAAGTCGCTGGCTAATTTTGGTTTTTTGTTGGGGGTGAATGCAGAGAACCTGGAAGAGGTAATTCGATTGGACACCTCCGGGTTATTAGGTGTGACAGATGACGGGCTTTATTTTACTCAGAAAGGAAACCTGTTGGCCGACAATGCTGCCATTATGGAGAGGCTATTTTCGAATTGTCCGGCGCTTATTGCCATTCATTCGGAGAAAGAGCAGATAATCGAGGAGCGGGAAGCGTTTTACCGGTCACAGTATGGAGAGGAGGTGCCCGCAAGATGCCATCCAATGATTCGCAGCGAGGAGGCCTGTGTACGGGCTACTCAGCAGGCCATTGCGCTTGCAGAAAAATACCAGGCACGCTTGCACATTTTGCATTTGAGTACAGCGGCAGAAACGGCTTTTTTTCGAAACGACCTTCCGCTTTCTCAGAAACGGATCACCACGGAGGTTTCGGTACACCATCTTTGGTTTTCAGACGCCGATTATGAACGATTAGGGAATTTGATCAAGTGGAATCCTGCGATTAAAACGGAGCGAGATCGGCAAGGTTTACTCGAGGCATTACTCGATGACCGCATAGATCTGATTACCACTGACCATGCCCCGCATACATTGGAAGAAAAGCAGCGGCCCTATTTCCGATCCCTTTCAGGCGCTCCAATGATTCAGCACTCCCTTTCCGTTTTGCTGGAACTGCACCATCAGGGCCGAATTGGTTTAGAAAAGATCGTTGAAAAGATGTGCTATAATCCCAGCGTCCTGTACCAGATCGCAGATCGTGGCTTGGTTAAAGAGGGGTACTACGCTGACCTGGTGATTGTTGACCTGGATGCCCCTTGGACCGTTCAAAAGGAAAATATCCTCTATAAATGTGGCTGGTCCCCTCTGGAAGGAACTACGTTTAAATCCCGCGTTACCCATACTTTTGTAAACGGTAACCTGGTATTCGAAAATGGACAGGTTTTTGATCAGTATAGAGGGAGGGCCTTGGAGAAAATACATCCGCATTCTTAGACGTGCCCCTCCAATTGAGATAGTAAGACTGTTACCATAACCAATCCAATTTAACATGACAGAAGTCCTTATACCCTTAGTTTCTTTGATTGCCCTGGAGGTAATTCTTGGGATTGATAATATTATTTTCATTTCCATTCTTGCAGATAAGTTGCCAGAGCATCAGCGTGGCACCCTTCGCTTTTGGGGGATAGGCCTTGCGATGGTGATGCGGTTGGTGTTGTTAGCCTTTATTTCCTGGATTTTACAGCTGGATAAAACGCTGTTTCGGGTACTTGAAACGGATATCTCGGGAAAAGGTATTATCCTGATCCTGGGCGGCTTGTTTCTCCTCTACAAGAGCACGAAAGAGATTTACCACAAAACCGAGGTTGCACAAGGCGATTTTACTGGCACCCAAGCTGGATCGAACAGCTTTGGGCGGCTTTTGTCGGAGGTCATTTTATTGGATCTGGTATTTTCGGTCGATTCCATTATAACTGCGGTAGGTATGGTACAAGAGCTATGGGTTATGTACACTGCAGTTATTGTGACGGTTCTAATTATGCTGGTTGCTTCACGGCCAATCAGTGATTTTATCAAAAAACACCCCTCTTTTAAGATTCTTGCACTTTGTTTTTTGATGATGATTGGTGTGGCACTGTTGGCAGAAGGTTTGCATTTTGAAATTCCAAAGGGTTATATTTATTTCTCCATGGCCTTTGCGTTCTTGGTAGATATTATTCAAATGAGAACAATCCGGAAGGATGCGCATTAAAATACTGCTTTTGGTGTGGGTGCTTCCTTTGGCGGCGAATGCCCAGACGGAGCAGCTGGGTAGCTGGAATTTGTTGAACTTAAAATATACGCTGAATAGCCACTGGAGCTTGTTTGGTGAAACGCAGCTGCGCTCGTTGAAATGGTACGACCATTTCCACTATTACGAGTTCAAGGGAGGGTTCAACTACAGGGTACATCCCCAGGTTGTTCTTTCTTTGGGGGCAGGAACTTATCAGACCTATAAAGAAGGAGGCGACTTTGTGTTGCCCAAAAACAATGATGAGTTCCGGATTTGGCCTCAGGTAGTTCTCCATCAACGGATAGGTTTGCTAAAAGTGGAACAACGCTACCGCTCCGAGCTTCGATTTACCAGTTTTGGCTATCGGAACCGATTTCGCTACCGACTGGGAGCAGCAGTGCCCTTGGGGGGGCGAAAAGCAAGTGGTTCCCCTTGGCAGTTAAGTTTCAGCAATGAGCTATTTTTTACTAACCGTGAGCCTTACTTCGAGCGGAACCGATTGCTGTTGGCGCTTCAGTACAAATGGACCAAGCAGGTAGGCTTACAAACTGGTTATTTGTACCAGTTTGATTACCGTATTAACGATGAAACCGGTAAAAACTTCTTCTTGATCGGTATGTATTGGGAGTTTGATCGAAACTAAATTGTGAAACTCTTAAAAGAGTAACGAGCAGGTTAAGGTGTACTTGGGCATATATCCTAACCGGCTCCGCCTCGATTTTTGGCACAAGCATGGAGCGCATTAAAAGCCTGTCACAACAAGAGTTAATTGGAGGTAAGCGTTTTTTCAAGTGTTTTTTCCTTGTAACTATTCCGGTAGGGCCATGCGATTGGTTCCGTTTTAGTGTAAACTGCTTCGTTCAAATAAGTACTTTGATCCACGTACCAGGTACCGTTTTCTAGTACAAACTGTGTTTCCAATGCTCGTTGGGCGGTGATGACTTTAAAGCTTTGTTCTTGAATTTTTTCATTAAAAAATTCGTACTCTACCGTAAAAACCGCGGTTAGCTGGCCAGAAGATACGTTCTTGGTTTCTTTTTTCAGAAATTTAACAGCGGTCATGATGGATGCACCGTTGGGCCCGAATAAAATGGAAAAATTTTCCTTGCTAGTCAAGAAAGTTTTTTCCAAGAGTTGAATCAGTTCCGTATCTGTTGGCATACCCTCTCCGTTGCTTCCTGCAGGTACTGCATAGGATTGCTCTGTGCGGGTAAATTCGGCCAGGTTGCCGGGGTTAAAACCATACTTTGGCAGCTGTTCTGCTGTTTCCGAGGATCCTAGATCCTTAGACTCTATCAGGGTTCCGTCTGACTTTTTCAGAGCATGCTGGAAGCTGAAGTCTTTACCATTTTTTCCTGCTTTTACCTCGATTGGGACGGTTTTTCGCTCTAATCGGCTGCCATTAGGTAGGTCAAGGGTTACCTCTACTGTATATAAAGCGATTAAGTTAGTTCCGCTACCCGTTAGCTTTGGGCTGTTTTTGACCTCGAAAGAATAGAAGGCAGTGGCGTTTTTTAGTTCGTAGTTCATGGTAAGCAGCATAGGGTCTTTGGACTCCAATTTATCCAAAAACAGCTGTTTGAAATAGGCGTTATCCGGGAGGTCAATGCCATGGAGGCGGGTGGCATCCTCCAATAAAAAGAGCCGATTGAAGGAGTAAGCGCTACCGGCTTTGGAATAAATCGCCAGCGCGGAGTAGGTCCAATAGGAACCATCGGCTTTTTTCTTGCCTACTATATCGACTTGGTGGCGACAGGCATCTGGTGCTTGCCAGGTAGGTGCTTTGTCATGAAAAAGATTCCAGGTGCCCACTAGGCTGATGGTTTCAAATTCAGCAGGGCTTTGCTTTTTTACATCAGCAAGTAAGGTACTGGTGGAAGGGAATTGGGCATTTGCGATCATAGAACCTGCCAAAAAAACGAGAAAAAGGAGTGACTTCATGGAATAACTATTTTAGGAAATCAAAAATAATATCAATTACTTAATCCTCCATACTTTAATTGGATGCTATCTTAAATTTTGTTTTTTTAAGTGGGTAAAATCTTTTTTTTAAATAAAAGGAGTGCCTAGGTCGGTATCAGGAAGGTTTAAAGATTATGCTGCAGGCTTTCGTCCCTCTTGGTTTACGGTTAGGGTGATTACCTAGTAGTAGATATACAATGTAGGTTTTTTAATAAAAAAAGGGGTAAGAGGATTCTGAATCCTTCTACCCCCTTTTCTTTATGATTGATAAATGGTTTATTGCTTTAGCAGGGTTTTACTGACCTGGAATTGGCCATCCCAACCTCTGTAATGAAGCGCGTACAGACCGGGTGGTAGGCCCGATAGGGATACGAGCACCGGTGACTGGTCAATTGATTGAACTTCTCTGTTCAAGACAGGTCTTCCCAAGGCATCCATTAAAACGAGGTGACCGCCCTTCGACAGATGGTCGCATTGTACGTACAACTGGTCTCCGGCCGGGTTGGGATAGATTTTAAAGTCCGTTGCTGGCAGTGCAGTGGGTACAGTGGAAGTAATGAGGTCGACTGGGACGGACCAGACTCCTCTCCCGTGGGTGCCGGCGTACAATACCCGGTTGGCTTGTCGAATTTGAAGGTCCAGGACCCAAACTGCAGGCAACCCTTGTCCGTACAATTGCCAGTCGATTTCGGTGGCATCGCTATAGAAAACACCAATATCGGTTCCAATGAACAGGTAGTTGGTTGGGGCGTCGTATAGAACGCAGTTAATTGGTACATTGGGGAGGTTTTCGCTGATATTGATCCAGAGGGCGCCATTGTTATAACTCTTGTACACCTTTTTTCCTGCTTCGTAACCGGCTTTGCAAACCCACATTTGTCCGGGTTGTTCTGGATGTATGGCAACCCGAGTGATGTCTTCATTTCCAGGGATGGTTCGGGTAACCCATGTTTGTCCACCGTTGGTGCTTCTATATAGTTTATTGCGCCAGGTTGCTACGATGATATTGGTATCGGAGGGGGCATATCGCACGTCCCGCAGTTTGTTGTCAACACTCCCCGTGAGGTTATTGGTTAATTTATGAAAATGGTCCCCCCTGTCAAAGGTTCGGTAGATATCGTGGAATCCATACAACATGGAAGCCGACCGTTGTGGGTTCATGATGAAGGGTGTTACCCAGTCACCGGAGGGGTCATCCGGCAGGTTTTGGGTAATGGTCTGCAGGGATTGCCCACTGTTGGTAGAGCGGTAGAGCTCATTTCCGCCATAATATTCGGTGAACAGGATATTGGAATTGCCGGGATCAATGGCTTGAGTCATCGCGTCACCCCCATTAGTATGGATCCAGGTAGATCCTCCTTTTCGGAGCCATCCCCCATTGTCCTGAGAGCCTGCGGCGAGTCGGAAGAGGCCGTTTTCGGAGACGGAAATTCGATAGAATTGAGCAATTCCCAATCCATTGGAAAGATCGGTCCAGTTATTAGCGGATTCATGGTATCGGTAAATACCTCCGTCGTTGCAGAAAAAAATCAGGTTAGGATTGTGCGGGTAGTGTACGATATCGTGCACATCTGCATGTACTTCTGGGTGTTGACCATTGTTGTACCAGTTGGTTATTTGGTTCCATGTAAGTCCTTGGTCGGTAGATTTATAGACTACAACACCAGCGGTGTACACTACATTGGAGTCGGTTGGAGAAAAGTTAAACTGCCAGTCTTCTGGGAAAGCGGAGCGGTATTCAAAGGATTGGCCGCTGTTTTTGGAGAGCCAGAATTGTTTTCCGTTGCTCATTTTGACGCCCAGCAGGTCGGGTGCTACGGGAGAAACGGCGAGTCGGATATCATTTTGGGAGATGGTAAAGTCGGAGATTTGGGTCCAAGTTTCTCCTCCGTCGTAGGATTTGAATACCTGGTCTTTTTCCCAGTAGTTATGATAAGCGGCGTAAGCGGTGTTGGGATCATTGGGTTTGTATTTAAAATCAACGATTTCTCCCTCCATTTTTTTCTCCCAGTTGATACCGCCGTCGGTGGTTTTCCAGAGTCCTTTGTTGGTGGCAGCCACTAAAGTTTGGGGATTTGTTGGATGCATTTCCAGGCTGTAGACAACCCAGAATTCATCTAATTGATTACTGAGGCCGGTTGGTGCCCAGGAGGCTCCGCCATCGGTGGATTTGTAAACGCCTAATCCCCATTCCCACCAGCCATTTTTACCACCCAGGGTGATGTAGAGGGTGTCAGGTTGTTGGTAATCGATGCGGATGATTCCTACGGGCAGGTAAGGTAGTTCATCGCCCAAGGTGGTCCATTGCAGGCCTCCATTGGTGGTTTTCCAGATGCCGCCGTCGGGTGTTCCTACATAGAACAGGTCGGGGTTGGTAGGGTGGAAGGCAACGTGTTTGGTACGGCCCATTCCCCAGTATCCGCCGCCGGTATTTCGGTCGGGTCCTTCAAAATTCCAAGAGATAGAGTTGCCACGGGCAGCCTGGTTGGATCGGAGCGCCTTACTAACCTGCCATTGTTGTTCGAGGTTAGGAAAATGGCCATCGGGCAGGACCCGGTCTCTCCATATCCATTTCCATCGTTGGTATTTGATAAAGTCGTTGTCCCAGCAGTCGGTTTCTGCCTGGTATTCGTGGGCGAAAAACGTGTCCAGCTGTTGGCAGCGATCAAAGTAGTTTTGGTTGGATTGTGCTGACAGGGTAGCTCCAAGTAGTAATAAGGGTAATAGGATAAAGGGATAAAGCCGCATTTAAGTTGTTTTGGGCAAATATACTGGCTACCAATATAAAAACGCTTCAGCCTACGAGGCTTTTACGTATATGTTGTATAAACAGGTCGATTTTTGATTGAATATTATAATATCAGCTTTGAAATTTGTTAGGTGTGAGGATAGGATTAGCAAGTCCTTTGTAGTATCGTTAACCTTGCGACTTTATGTTTCAGTTTCCTTCTTGTCCTGAGTCACTCAATTTTCCTCGGCTTCATATTATTTTTGCTGTAAAAATAGTTTTGTACTTAGTGTTGGTCCAACAATTGATGTTGAAGGGTCAATCAGCTGAACAAAATCGATGGTTTAATGGCTCGATTCACGCTACGAATAATGGGATTTCTCTAATTCCTACCTTTATGTTAGGGAAGCCTGCATCGATTTTTTATTTATCGGTTGGTTCCGCCAAATTTCGATTTGAACCTGAGATGCGTTTTTCATTAAAGGGGCAGCCTTGGTCCTTTATATTTTGGTGGCGGTACCAACTTCTTGAGCGAGATAGATTTAAATTAAGTTTGGGAGCACATCCTTCCTTGGCTTTCCGTGCAACGACTGCTGACTTAAATGGGAGGCCTACGGAGGTGCTTTACCCTACTCGTTTTTTTGCTGGCGAATTGGTGCCGACTTGGAAAATTTTGGATCATGTCAGTGTTGGAATGTACTACTTGTACTCTAGAGGGCTGGACAGTTACGCCAATCGAAATACCCATTTCTTGACAGTAAACACCCATTTTTCAAAAATAAAATTGAGTGGTGGTTATTATTTGAATTGGAAGCCTCAGCTTTATTATCTAAAAATTGATCAAAAGGATGGTGTATTTTTTGTTTCTAATTTAACTTTGGCAAAAGAAAAAGCACCATTTTCTATTTATGCTATTGTTAATAAAAGGCTTAGGAGTACAATTGTGAGTAGTAGGGACTTTGTTTGGAACCTCAGCTGTGCTTATTCTTTTCAGAACCATTACCTTAAAAAAGGTAGAAATCGGTGAAATTGAGTCATTTTAGATGGAAGAAAAAGATCAAATAGAAACTCTGGAGTCTTTTTACAAGAGAAAGATGGACGGACCACCTGCAAGTTTTGGGGAGGGTATGGGTCATTTCAATGTATTTCGCTTGGAGCCATTTGTCGGCGAACAAGCTCAGCCGGTGCCGTACGAAAGAAGAGAATTTTATAAAATTATGTTGGTGTATGGGGAGGGTAGCGTACATTTTGCGGATAGAATGGTACATGTACGAGAGCGGGCATTGACCTTTTCTGCGCCATCTATTCCCTACTATTGGGAGCATACCCAATTGGTGACAGGCGGAGTGTTCTGTATATTTAATGCACTTTTTTTCAATCAATTTGGTAACATAAACCAATATTCGGTTTTTCAACCAGAAGGGAACCATGTTTTTGAGTTGTCAGAGGAAGAGGCGGTACTAATTGAGCAAATATTTAGTAGGATGATGGATGAGTTAGCATCGGAGTACGCACATAAACAGGATGTAATGCGTAATCTGGTGTTTGAACTGCTGCATTTTGCAACAAAAAAAGATCCCGCTGCGGTCTATGTTCGGCAGCCGATGAATGCTTCTCACCGTATTTCCACCTTGTTTTTGGAATTATTGGAACGGCAATTCCCTGTTGATCCGTCTCCTCCTCGGGTACGCTTACGATCAGCCTCTGATTTTGCGCGACAGCTAAACATTCATGTGAACCATTTAAATCGTGCGGTGAAGACAACCACACAAATGACCACCTCCCAGCTGATTGCAAGTCGGACTCTACAAGAAGCAAAAGTACTCTTAAGGAACAGTAGCTGGACTGTTTCCGAGATTGCCTATGCATTGGGCTATGAGGAAGTAACGCATTTCAACCAATTTTTTAAAAAGCATTTGTTAATGAGTCCTTTGAAGTATCGCAACAGTTCCCTACTGGATTGACCAATTTGGAATTCTCTCGTACAGGAGAAAGGTGAGAAGGCTGATGGAAAGGCCGGTCAAAATGGTTTTCGATTCCCAAAATCATCCTACCTTTGCGGGATCACTAACCATTCCAATTATGATATCTCGTCGGTTTTATCTTGTAATTAGTTTGATTTTAGCGGCTGCAATGGTTCGGCTGTTGCCACATGCGCCTAATTTTGCACCGGTAGGTGCGATGGGGCTTTTTGGAGCGGCGTATTTTCGAAAATCATGGGCCCTTGTTTTACCTTTTGCTGCCCTGTTTTTGAGTGATTTAGTTCTAAATAATACGATTTACAGCGCATATTTCCCAACATTCACCTGGATTTCTTCACCCTGGATGTATCTTTCTTTTGCTGCGGTAGTTCTTGTTGGACTTGGTTGGTTTTCGACGGGGGTGAGCAAGTGGAAGGTTGTTGGAGGAGCTTTTTCTTCTTCAGTGGTCTTCTTTTTGGTATCGAATTTCGGTGTTTTTATGGAAAGTGGGATGTATCCCAAGACGGTTGCTGGCTTAGGGATGTGCTACACAGCGGGCTTGCCTTTCTTTACGAATACGGTGGTGAGCGACCTGCTTTATTCCACGATCTTGTTTGGAGTGTACCAGTTTGCCGCTCGTAAAATGGCTGTTGTGACGGTTCGTTAAGTCATTTTTCCTTCATCTTTTAATAATTGAGACATGTCCAAAAGAAGCCTTTCTCCAAAGAAAGTATCGGAGAGCCGCACCGTCATGACCGAAATGATCATGCCGAATGATACCAACCCGATGGGTAATTTGATGGGTGGGTATTTAATGCGGTGGATGGATATTGCCTGTGCCATTTGTGCGGGTAAGCACTGTGAGTCCCATGTCGTAACTGCTGCAGTGGATCATATTTCCTTTCAAAATCCAATTCGGTTAGGGGACGTAATTACGTTGGAAGCTTGTGTAACGAGGGCGTTCAGCACGTCGGTAGAGATATTCGTGCAAGTGTATGCGAATGATCTGAAGGGACAGCAACCCCGCCGCTGCAACCATGCTTATTTTACTTTTGTGGCGTTGGACGATGAAAAGAAGGAGCCAATTGCCGTGGCACCGGTGCTTCCGCTCTCCAGCGAGGAGCAATCACTTTATGAGAGTGCACAGCGCCGTAGAGAAATGCGCTTGGTTTTAGCGGGCCGCATGAAGGTAAAGGAGGCAACTGAGATTCGGAAATTGTTTATGGAGACGGATTAGATTGAATCTGTTGTTGATATCCCCCCAATTTATTTTAATACCCACCTACTATGAAAAAGAAGGAAGAACAAAAACCTCGCCTTAGTAAAGAAGGACTTGCTGCCGCCATCAAAATTTTTGAGTATGTCAAGCCCTACCGAAGCCATTTTATTATTGGCTTAATTTTATTATTTCTCTCGAGCACCGTGTTTATGGTGTTTCCATTTATTGTAGGGGTGATGTTGGATGTGGCGCAGGGTAAGGCGAGCATTGCGCACCTTGATCTTCCCTCCATCGCATTCTTATTGTTGGCGGTACTTGCCTTTCAAGGGGTGGTTTCTTATTTTCGAGTCATCCTATTTGCCCGGGTGAGTGAGGGGGTTTCAGCAGATATTCGGAAAGACTTATATCAAAAGCTCATTAGTTTGCCAGTAGTTTTTTTCGAAAAAAGTCGAGTGGGAGAGTTAGTCAGTCGGTTGACGAACGATGTAGAAAAACTGTACAATACCTTTTACTTTGTATTAGCGGAGTTTATCCGTCAAATCATCTTATTGGTTGGGGGCGTTTTGTTTTTAGCTTGGCAGACACCAAAACTAACTGGAGTGATGTTGGCTATTTTCCCATTGATTGTAGTGGGTGCCATGCTTTTTGGCCGTAAAATCAGGAAGTTG
Organism: Chitinophagales bacterium; assembly: GCA_046316495.1. Taxonomy (GTDB): domain Bacteria; phylum Bacteroidota; class Bacteroidia; order Chitinophagales; family Saprospiraceae; genus M3007. The sequence goes on along the minus strand of JBKDAM010000063.1, from coordinate 1,610 downwards.
TCTAGGATGCGCCAGGATAAGTTGGGAGATACCAACACGATATTGGATGAAACACTGCAGAGTATTTATGCGGTTAAATCTTTTGCGAACGAACGTTTTGAGGTGAACCGATACCGGGCATCCAATGATGCGGTAAAGGGGGTTTCAATGCAGTTTGCTTCTGGGCGTGCATTGTTTTCCGTATTTATCATCACTGTTCTGTTTGGTGCACTTTTTTTTGTCATTTGGTCGGGCATGCGCATGGTTGAATCGGGTGAAATTACAGCGGGTCAACTGATTTCTTTTGTCACCTTTACAGCCGTGATTGGTGGAGCGATCGCCGGATTAGGTAACTTTTACTCAGAGTTGGTGGGCGCCATGGGTGCCACCGAACGGGTACAGGAAATATTGACTGCCGAGTCGGAGACTGAAGCGCGTCGGCAAACCAACGTGCCAGCGGGTCCATTGAAAGGAACGATTGAGTTAGATGCGGTTGAATTTGCTTATCCGACCCGAAGTGATGTGCCCGTATTGAGAGGGCTCTCTTTGTCGATTCAGCCTGGCCAGAAAGTAGCCTTGGTAGGGCAGTCTGGAGCAGGTAAGTCCACCGTTATGCAGCTGATGTTGCAATTCCACCAGCCTTTATCGGGGGTTATTAAAATTGATGGAAAGGATATTCAGGAGTATGAGTTGGAGTCCTACCGGCGCAATTTTGCCTTAGTCCCTCAGGAAGTCATTTTATTTGGAGGTACTATTCGGGAAAATGTACTTTATGGCAAGCCGGAGTCTACGGAAGCGGAGCTAGTGGAGGCTCTTGAGAAGGCAAATGCCTGGGATTTTGTCCAAGCATTCCCGGATGGTTTAGAAACGGTGGTTGGGGAGCGGGGGATCAAGTTGTCGGGTGGGCAGCGTCAGCGCATTGCCATTGCCCGCGCGATTTTGCGGGATCCCGCTATCTTATTGTTGGATGAGGCCACCTCTAGTCTGGATGCAGAAAGCGAGCGACTGGTTCAAGAGGCTTTGAATCGGTTGATGGAAAACCGGACGAGTATTATCATCGCGCACCGTTTATCCACGATTCGAGAAGTAGATCGGATTTTTGTGTTAGAGGGTGGAAAAATAGTAGAAATGGGTACCCATGCGGAGTTATCTGCCTTGGAAAATGGCACCTATCGAAGTTTAGCCAAACTACAGTTTACGGCTGAACGGAATGTTGAAAGTTAATTAACAGTCTTTTCTGCCTTTTTTCTAAAAAAAATACTTTTTCAAACACAAAAGGTTCCAAGAGCTGTTTAGTAAAAAAAAGAAAAAATGACAGGAATCCTTATTGTCAATTTGGGTACGCCGGATGCGCCTACCCGCGGTGCGGTTTACCGGTATTTAAAACAGTTTTTACTCGATGCTCGGGTGATCGACATTAATGCGGTTGCGCGTAATCTGCTCGTACGAGGTATTATTGCTCCTTTTCGGTCAGGCAAAAGTGCAGCAGCCTACCGCGAGCTTTGGACAGAGCAGGGATCGCCGCTGAAAATTTACGCCGAGCGGCTGGTAGCTGGGGTTCAAGAGCAGTTAGGGCCCGATTATGTTGTAGAGCTAGGGATGCGCTACCAGAACCCTTCTTTGGATTCGGC
>JBKDAM010000062.1:0-47212 GCA_046316495.1 Chitinophagales bacterium | reverse complement strand
ACATTGTACTTCTGTACTTGTGACTTCCCGTTTTCTGGTTTCGACCATTATAATCTCATGGTACGCCCCTCCGGCAGGCTCGCAGCGAGGGGCATTTTTTTTTATAAGTCGGTGACTTGTTCTATTTTTGTGCCGTAATTAATTCAAAACTAATAATTGATGAATAAGTCGCTTTTTTTCGCCCTTTTGGGATTGTCTACGTTTTTTATCGCCTGTAAGAATGATACTCCTGCTTCTACTAGTGCTCCAGTGGAGCATGCGGATAAAACGAATTTAGAGGGGTATTGGATTGCCATTGATTTTTGTACCCGTGCTGGGGAGTATGGCTCTGTTCTTACGGCCATGAATACTGCTCATAAGCCTTATTTTTATGCGTTTTCTTTTAATGCCAATGAGGATAGTGTTTTATGTTTCAATGGCAGTGAGACGAGAAAGCTGGCTTACCAGATCAATGTTGACACCATTGAGTTGAAGAACGCTTTTGAGGGTAAATCTATCTATTTAGGCTATAGTCCAGTATCAAAAGATTTGACCTTGTACGATGTCACGGTATCTCCTGCTCAGACCGATCGTTTTATTAAGTCAGGGGTTAAAGTGGCGAATGGATATCAAGCATTTACAGCGCTATTGAACCGCAACTTGTTTGAAGGCAACTGGAAGTTGATAGCGGGGGGTAAATCGGAGCAGCCTATTGGTTTGACACCAGATGGTGGGGTATTCAACTTGGGTGACTACGATCGCTATGGGGTTTGTACGAGTGGTGATTGTTTTCGATTGGGCGATAAAATGGATATCATTAGTATGGGATCGTCGAAGCGTGGCAATGCGATTACTCGGTATGGGTTTAAGTTCAGCACTCAGAAGGATACGTTGAGTTTTTACCAGTTGGTAGAGCCAGATCCTAAGATGGTAGCCGAGTTGGGCAGTTTGGCGTATCGTTTGGTACGCTTGGCACCGAAGAATGTACAACCGAAATCAACTTCTCCTCAATAATGGCTTCTGCGCTAAAAAATTTATCCCAGTATGATGCTGGCAATTTGCCGAACGCATCGGATTTTGTATTTGGAATTGTGGTGGCGGATTGGAATGCAGCGATTACACATGCCTTGTATGAGGGTTGTTACGAAACCTTACTACAGCATGGGGCCAAGCCTGATCAGATTCATACCGTTCAGGTTCCTGGTTCGTTCGAGTTGCCTGCTGGGGCCAGAATGCTAGCGGGGCAACACAGCCCGGATGCGGTTGTCTGTTTGGGCTGTGTTATTAAAGGCGATACCAACCATAATGAATACATTAACCAGGCGGTAGCGAATGCGCTTGCGCAGATGAGCATTGCTTCTGGCCGTGCGTTTATATTTGGTTTATTAACGACGAATGATGAGCAGCAGGCGATTGATCGGGCTGGGGGAAAGCATGGGAATAAGGGAGTAGAGGCAGCTGTTACCGCAATTCGGATGGCAGCACTTCGGAAGAGCAGTTCTGGAGGTAAAAAGACAATTGGATTTTAAGTTGAGTCGATATGCTAAAAATTGCTTCGGTTCCGGCGGGAACGCTTGAGTTAGATGGTGGGGCTATGTTTGGTGTAGTCCCCAAGCGGATGTGGTCTAAGCTGAATCCACCGGACGCGAATAATATGTGTACCTGGGCGATGCGCACCTTGCTTGTTCAGACCCCGGATGGGCGAAATGTGTTGATTGATACCGGGATTGGTAACAAGCAGGATGAGAAATTTCGGAGCCATTTTTCACCGAAAGGGGAGTTGGAATTATTTGATTCGCTAAAGGCCCTTGGCATTAGCAGGGAGGACATTACAGACGTCTTTCTGACGCACCTGCATTTTGATCATTGTGGAGGCGCTATTTGGATTAATCCGGAGACTGGGGTGACGGAGCCTGCTTTTCCAAATGCGGTTTATTGGACGAATGAAGTACATTATCAATGGGCGATCCATCCAAATGCTCGTGAAAAGGCCTCTTTTTTGCAGGAAAATTTTGTTCCACTGATGGAGATGGGTAAACTAAAGATGGTTCCTGTAGAGCAGGAGGTATCGTTCTTGCCCGGCTTTAAAGTTCGTTTTTATTATGGGCATACGGAGGCGCTTATGGCACCGGTGCTAGATCTTGGTAGTAAAACGGTTGTTTATTGTGCTGATGCCTTACCATCACAATGGCATATTGCGATGCCTTATGTTATGGCTTACGATGTACGTCCGCTCCTTACCATGGAAGAAAAAATGGCGCTTTTGTCGACAGCTGCAGACAAGGGAGAGGTATTGTTTTTAGAACACGATCCTTTTGTGGAATGCGCGACTGTACACCGGGAGGCTGGTGGGCGAATTGCTCCCAAATCTACTGGGCGCCTTGTTGACATACTCGCAGAATAGTATATTTGGTTACCATTTGATTCAAGGGCTTTTGGGTAAGTGTGTTGGTTAAAGCTCTATTTCGAGCCCATCGAATCCTAATTGCACTCCTTTTGGGAGTTCAAGTGAAACTTCAGCTGCAAGGCCAATGTGATGGCTCATGTGGGTGATCCATGCGTTTTCTGGATTAATTTCTTTGATCAATTCTAGGCATTCTGGTACATTCAGGTGTGTAGGATGCGGGTGGTAGTGAAGAGCATTGATTACCAAGTGCTTGAGATCAGTCAATTTGGAAAATTCGTGTGTGGGAATGGTTTTTACATCGGTGAGGTAGGCTGAATTGCCAAATCTAAACCCGAGTATGGGGAGTTTTCCATGTAGTATTTCGATGGCTTGGATTTGCAGGTCGTTAAATTGGAGTTGGCTATTGGGGGTGATGTAGTGGAGCTCGATTCTGGGCAGCCCTGGAATGGGGTCACTGAATACGTATTGGAATCGGTGTTTAAGGTCGTTTGCAACCCTTGGGAGTGCAAATACTTTCATTGCTTCTCCGGAGGCGAAGTTGAATGGTCGTACATCATCGATGCCGATAATGTGATCATTGTGTTCATGGGTAATGAGGATAGCATTGAGGTGTTTTACCTTAGCCCGGAGCATCTGTTGTCTAAAATCCGGGCCCGGGTCAATTAGGATATTGATCCCCTTGTGTTGTAGAAGAGCAGCAGAGCGGAGCCGGTTGTCATGTGGGTGCTGTGACTGACAGACCCTGCATTCGCAGCCGATGACTGGAACTCCTTGAGAGGTGCCGGTGCCTAGTAACGTTAGTTTCAAGGCTAGGATTGATTTGAGTTGACTGATTCAGCAGGTTCGTCGTCAAGTGCCTTTTTCCACTGCTTTACTTTCGCTTTTGAGTCCTCAGAGAGGGTTGACTCATCGAAAGGTAGGGTATTTAAGATGTCCAGGAGGGTATTGATTCGGGCTTCTATATCAAAGAATTTATTTATTACAGCGACTTTCCGGTTTTCTACCAGACAGTATCCACTTTGGAAGTTGCCTTTTTCATAGCGCACCGTGTAGCCGAGTTCGGAGAAGACGGCCTCCATTTTTTTAAGCGTATTTTGAGTGAAACGCATCAGGTTTTGAAATTGAAAGGAAACGTATGGAAGCAAAGGTAGCCATTTAATTTTTTATCGGGTTGAAATGCCGGTGTATTTGAGGGTTAAGTGGTGGATCGTTTTTGGTTGGAGTGAAGGAAAAGGAGAGAGGGTATCACACTTGTAGTTAGTTATCCTATCTTTGCCAGAAACAAACAACTTGATATGGTTCGAGCACATTTTAGGATATGTACTTCCCACACTGCGAGGTGGGTATTCGTCTTAGCCATCCTAGTGGTGGGAGTTTCTGCCGATGCGCAAAGAAGGTTTGCAGCAAAAGGTATTGCTGGTTTTACAGCTTCACAAATTGATGGGGACCAATCTGCGGGTTACCACAAGGTAGGTTTACAAGCGGGTTTGGGCGTAGAGGCCAGGTTGAAAGAGAAGCAATCTGCAAGTCTGGAATTGTTATTTAGTCAGCGTGGGGCACGCAATCAGCCACAGATTCCTCCTGCGTTCAGTGTTACGTTGGACTACATTGAGATTCCGGTTCAGTGGCATTATGCGGATTGGTTGATGGAGGGTGAAGGTCGTTCACCAGATTGGTACAGGGTGCGTTTTAATGCAGGGCTTTCGTATAGTTATTTACTGGACATCCGGGATAAGTATGAGAATACGAGTTTCCCTGCTGCATTTCCATTTTTTACTCGTAACACGGTAGCCTTGGTTTTAGGTGCTACTTTTTATGCAACGGAGCATGTTGGCTTTACATTTCGGTACAACCGTCCGCTGCATTTCTTATATCGTCCTGGGGAGGGTCGTCCGTTGCGCAACTCTCTTTATGAGCATTTTTTGGCTTTTCAAGTAAATTACAAGCTTTAGTAGACTGGTTCAACTACCTGTTGATGACGCAACAGGTAGTTGAAAATCGGTAGGTATACCCACTATTCTTTTACGACTCCCTTCAGTTTTACAGTGGTTTCGTTGGGGTAGGTATTCGCGGTTACGATCACGAGTTTAGATTGTTCGCCTATTCTTCCTTCGCTATTAAATTTTGCTAGGATTTCGCCAGTGCCGCCGGGCGGGATGGGTTCTTTAGGCCATTCGGGTGTTGTGCAACCGCAAGAGGAGCGAGCGCTTAGTATGGTAAGGGGTACTTTTCCGGTGTTGGTGAATTTGTAGCTATGTTCAACGACATCGCCCTCATCGATGGTTCCGAAGTTATATTCGGTAGTTTCGAACGTGATTTTTGCCACTTGGTTGGTGTCGAGCGGGCTATCAGCAGAAATTGGATTGCGTATGAGGTCTGCATTAGCGCCTCCACGTAGTTCTTGTACTTTGTTTTCTGGATCGTTGTTGCAAGCAAACAGGCCAAGAAGAAGTACCATTGGGAGTAGTTTGTTCATAAATGCGTGGTGTTTATGTTTGAATAGCAGAGTGTTGGAGTTAGACTCGTAGGTAAAGTGTGCTTTCACCATTTGGAAGGGTGGGGGTGCAGGCGTTTTTGATTTTGCGGGGGGAATGGAAAAAACGATCTAAAACCAGGCGCAAAAATACCTAATTTGCAGGTGATTTTCATTTTTAACTAGAAATCGGCCTTATCTTTGCTTGGTTGACTGGTTTTTAAATTTCCTAAACAAGTAACGAATTCCAATAATGACAGATTACAGGATGGGTACTTCCAGATGGTGGCTAATGCTTTTCATCGTTCTTACAGGGCCTGCGGTATATGCGCAGGATGTTGCTCAGCAGATACGACGATTAACCAATGCGCAGAAGCTACAGGTACTCACTTATTTTCGTTCTATTGGATCCAACTTGGATAGGGAGTTGTTAATTGGTTACCAGCAGCTTGACCAGGAGGCTCAATCCAAAGCATTGCGTTACATTAAATCTTTACAACCAGGAGTAGCCGGTCGTTCAGAGCGGACTACGGTAAGTTGGAGTGCAGATACTTTAAATTTTGGGGTAATTGAAGAGGGGATTGTGTATATCGATTCGGTTAGCGTTTTGAATACGGGTTCGACACCTTACACGATAACGGGTCATCAGGCGTCCTGCGATTGTACAGTATTGCAGTTGCCGGGTTATTCTTTGTTGCCAGGAGAGTCAGCAAAGGTTCGGGTTGAATTTAACAGTATTGGCAAATCGGGTCGTGTACAGGCGGGCATTGTTTTGCAGGATAATTCCATACCGAATGCTCGCACCATTTTGTACATCAAAGGGACTGTTCGCCCACGGCAGGGCATCCAAAAACGGCCTTGGGATTAACTGGGCGAATTACCAGAATCGTTCTTGCATAAACTGTTCTAGAATGATTGCTGCGGCTACTTTGTCGACGAGTGCTTTATCCCTTCTTTTTTGTTTTTTCACTCCGCTTTCAAGGATGATTTTTTTGGCGGATTCGGAGGTGTAACGTTCATCTTGTCGAAAAACGGGGATATTGGGAAATCGTTTCTCGAGTTGGGTGACAAAGTTATTTACCTGATCGGAAATTTGGGCCGGGTTCCCGTCCGGGTACAGGGGGAGTCCGACGACGAATGCTTCTACGGTTTCGGAGGTGCAATATTGGCTCAGGAAGTTGAGCAGGTCGGGGGTAGGTACGGTAGTGAGTGGGGAGGCAATAATTTTAAGTGGGTCAGTTACAGCGATTCCGGTACGTTTTAAGCCGAAATCGATGGCCATAATTCTGGACATGCGGGTAGTGGTTAGTTAGCCAAAAGAAGAGGCCGAATAAAGAGAGAGGTCAGCTTCGTTTACCAAATTGCAGGTTTGCAAAAAAGTTTAGGAAGAGCGGAGCGTTTCGTTCACCGACTAGGATCGGGGCGTTTTTTGGGAACGCATCGAGCATGACACCAATTTGAAGTGCGCGAACCCGTTGGTCGAAGGCTCCCCAGTCGAGTTGGAACGCTAAGGAGGCATTTGCCCCGGGGAGTAAACCTATTTCACTCAGGCCCTTCGTGAAAGGAGCGGCACCCAGTATACGACTGTTGGAGAGGAATACGTCTGCGTTATTTTCGGTATATTTTTCAAATCGGATTGAGTAATTAAGCGGATTATCTGGGTTAAATCGGGTGAGCGCTAGGTAGTAAGGTTTTAGCAAGCCCAGAGTTGGGCCAAGGCTATAGCTCATGCCAACGGCTACGCCTTTTACTTTTGCTTTTTCAGAAAAGTACTTTTTTTTGCCCCAGCCAGCGCGTAGGGCAAACAGGCTATTTTGTTTTCCATAAACGAAAGAGCGGTATCGGGTTTGGGGAGGGGCGCTTTGACGCACCTCTTTAGGATGGTGGATTTCGCCCAGACTAAGGTGGTAAAAGGTGGTTAAATCGTAGGTGCGTAGTCTGCCTTTTTCGATACCCAGAATGAGACCTCTGTTGGTAGTTATTTTAAGGTTGTACGCGGTTTCCCTTTTGTAGACAATACCCATCAGCGGTTTGGTTGCGGATTGCGCAAGCAATGTTAAGGAGCTAAACAGCATCCAGCAGAGTAAAAAAGGGATTCGAACCATGATTAGGTAGTTTGATAAACCGCTTCAAAAATAGGGGATTGAAATGAAAGTCGATTAGATTGGGCGAAAAAAAACAGATGAGAGGCTGTAATAGCACAAAATTCGACCAATAATCGGGAAAGAGCCCTGAATGTAGGAGTTAGGAAATAGGAAGCAGTGCGGGCTATTGTGCAGCCGGAAGTGGGTGTGGAAGTGACAAAAGGCACAATGGAGCAACACTTGATTTGCCGGTTGGGGATGCTACATGCTATCTTTGGGTGCTTGGCTTATTTCTGGCTAAGTACTCATTTTAAATATTGCACCATTTATGAAAGAATTTTGGGATGAGCGCTACAAAAGCGCTGACTATGTTTATGGGGAGGCACCTAATGTATTTTTTGAGCGGCAGTTGAGCTTGTTCCCCCCTGGGAAATTGCTCATGCCAGCAGAAGGGGAGGGGCGGAATGCGGTGTATGCTGCTCGGCAAGGCTGGGAGGTAGATGCGTTTGATCAGAGTATAGAAGGGCAAAAAAAGGCAAGATTGTTAGCTGAAAAGTACGGGGTACACCTGGTTTATCGGGTGGGAGATTTTGAGGAGATGGATTATCCCCAGGAGAAATATGATGCGATTGGATTGATTTTTGTGCATTTCCCATCTAGCAAGCGTTTGCTTTTCCATAAATTAATCGATACAGCATTAAGGCCTGGGGGGGTAATTATTTTGGAAGCATTTAGCAAGAGGCATTTGGAGTATGTTGGTAAAAATCCTGGAGTTGGAGGGCCTCGGGATTTGGACTTACTGTATTCCTTAGAGGAGATTCAGCGGGATTTTGCTGGATATGAGGTGTTGGAGTTATTAGAGGAGGAAATTACGCTCAAAGAGGGCGCTTTTCATGATGGGGTTGGGTCGGTTATTCGCTTTGTTGGGAGGAAACGGGCTGGTTCTTAATACCTATGTTTTGGGAAGGGATGGGGAGTGGATGTTGGTTGGGTAGGATTGAACTGGAATAAAAGGATAAAATACGAGAGTTTTTCAACGGATGTAGACTGTTTGCTTATAATTCTCGCTATTTTTGCGGCTTTTATTGGTCGCACTTAGCATCAACGTATTGACCTGATGTCTGAGGGACAATTTTCACCTATGTACGACGAGCAACCGACGTTTTATGGAATATCAACCGCGCAGTATTGAAAGAAAGTGGCTTAAATGGTGGCAAGAGACGGGCACTTACCGAGTGTCCAGCCAGAGCAGTAAGCCTAAGTATTACATTTTGGACATGTTTCCCTATCCGTCTGGGGCGGGCCTGCATGTGGGTCACCCCTTGGGGTATATTGCTTCTGATATTGTGGCCAGGTTTAAGCGGCTACAAGGCTTTAACGTATTACATCCGATGGGTTACGATTCCTTTGGATTGCCTGCGGAGCAATATGCTATTCAGACGGGAGTTCATCCAGCGGAAAGTACGGAGCGGAATATTAATCGGTATCGGGAGCAGTTGGAGAATTTGGCATTATCGTTTGATTGGAGTCGGGAAGTGCGGACCAGTGATCCGGGGTATTACAAATGGACCCAATGGATTTTTATGCAATTGTTTTCGCACTATTATGATTTAGAGGTTCAAAAGGCCCTTCCGATCGATAAATTAGTGCAGCATTTTGAGCAGTACGGCAGTTCTGGAATACGGGCGGCCTGCAATGAGGATACCCCATCCTTTTCAGCTTCGGAGTGGAAAGGGATGACGGAGGAGGAGCAGCAGACGATTTTAATGTGCTTTCGGCTTACTTATCCGGAGGAATCATACGTGAACTGGTGTCCTGGGTTGGGCTCTGTCTTATCGAATGATGAGATTAAAGATGGAGTCAGTGAGCGCGGGGGATTTCCGGTGGAGCGCAAATTGATGAAGCAATGGACCATGCGTATTACAGCGTATGCGGATCGATTGTTAGATGGCTTGGATGATTTGGATTGGCCTGATTCAATAAAAGAGCAGCAGCGCAACTGGATTGGTCGTTCTCATGGCACCTCAGTTCGATTTGGAGTAGAAGGCCATCCGGAGGATCATATTGAGGTATTTACGACCCGTGTAGATACGATTTTCGGGGTTACTTTTATGGTATTGGCCCCTGAACACGAGTTGGTATCCAAGATTACGACGAATTCGCAGCGCGATGAGGTAGCATCCTATATTAAGTGGGCAGGTAGTCGGACGGACGTTGAACGAATGGCGGAAGGAAAAAAGGTGAGTGGGGCCTTTACGGGGGCGCATGCGATTAATCCATTTAATGGAGCGTTGGTTCCTATTTATATTGCGGATTATGTCTTAGCGGGTTATGGGACAGGCGCGGTGATGGCGGTTCCATCTGGAGATGAGCGCGACTGGAATTTTGCACAACATTTTAAGTTGCCCATAATTCCGATCTTGGATACGCAGCGCGACTTGGACAAGTCGGCGGATGCGACCAAGGAGGGTAGGTACATTAACTCAGGAATGATTGATGGGATGGTTTATGAGGAGGCGGTTCCTACCTTAGTGCAGTGGTTAGAGGAGCGTGGATTGGGTGCGGGGAAAGTACAATATAAGTTGCGGAACGCCATTTTTAGTCGACAGCGATATTGGGGAGAACCTGTTCCAGTTTATTGGAAGAATGGTTTGCCGTATTTGATTGAGGAGCGTGATTTGCCGTTGGAGCTACCTGCGGTAGATCAATATTTGCCAACGGAGACTGGGGAGCCTCCTTTGGGGAGGGCTCAGGGTTGGCGGTACACGGCACCGGATGGTCAGCAGTACGATTATGAGTTAAATACGATGCCGGGTTGGGCTGGTTCTTCCTGGTATTTTTACCGGTACATGGATCCAAGCAATTCATCTGAGTTTTGTGGGAAAGAGGCTTTGGATTATTGGAGGCAGGTTGATTTTTATATTGGTGGGGCGGAGCATGCGGTAGGACACCTGTTGTATAGTCGTTTTTGGAACCACTTTTTGTATGATTTGGGCAGGGTTCCGGAGCAGGAGTTTGCGAAAAAGTTAGTGAATCAGGGGATGATTCAAGGTCGTTCCAATTTTATATTCCGGGCGAAGGAACGCTTTTTCGAGGAGTATTTATGGTTGAAGGTGTTGAAGCCATTTTTTGAGGAGGAACAGCCTATCAATATGGAGAAGTTGGGGCATGAAGAGGGGATGTACTATGATTTTGCATTTGCTTCCAATGATTTGGTAATAGAGGTAACCTCTCGCCGGCAGGAAGACAAGATAGAGCGTGTGTTAAAATCTGCTGTTGCGGATGGGAAGCGGTTGTTGGTTTTGACGAACGAGGAATTGGCGGATCATTGCAACAATCCATCGGTGACGGCTGAGAAGGTTCGAAAGGCGCTGGATGGTAGGGATCCGTTTTACCGAACGGAGACAGAGCCCCACACAGATACCTTATATGTTTCGTGTAATTTGACTAGCAAATATTCTCCTGATGCTTTTTCACGACTGCATGTGGATGTAAATATTGTAGAGAACGATGTTCTTGATTTGACGAAGGCTTCAGGACTACCGATGTTTGAGCGGGCGAGTTTTAAGTTGGATGCAGATGGCAAGTTTCACTGTACAAGTGAGGTAGAAAAAATGTCGAAGTCCAAGTTTAATGTGGTAAATCCGGACGATGTAATTGAGCGGTATGGGGCGGATTGTTATCGGATGTACGAGATGTTTATTGGGCCGATTGAGGTGGCGAAGCCTTGGAATACGAATGGTATTTCTGGGGTTGCTGGTTTTTTGCGTAAATTTTGGGATTTATTTTTCAATGAGCAAGGATGGCGAGTGGTAGACGAGGTGCCGGACAAGGAGGAGTTGCGCCATTTGCATTATGCGATTAAGAAAGTGACGGAGGACATTGAGCGGTTTTCTTTAAATACGTGCATTAGTCATTTTATGATCATGACGAATGAGTTGCGGGCGTTGAAAAGCCATAAACGGGCGATATTGGAGCCAGCGGTTGTTTTGATCGCTCCTTTTGCCCCGCATTTGGCGGAGGAACTATGGCGACATTTTGGCCATACGGAAACTGTTTGCGATGCGGTTTGGCCCATTTGTCAGGAGGAGTACTTGCAGCGGGAGGTAGTGGTATTGCCGGTGCAGATTAATGGCAAGCATCGAGGGAATATTGAGGTAGCGGTTGGGCTGGAAGGTGCTGAGCTAGAGAAGTTGGTTATGGAGCAGGAGTTTGTTCAGCGTAACCTTGGAGGGGCTCCTGTGAAGAAGTTTATCTTTGTCCAGAACCGCATTATCAACATTGTCATTTAATTTAAGGGGTATGTACCAGATCAGGATAGTTCCTTTTGGCGAATTTAACAAGTATGTTATTGAGGATACGGCGTTGGGCAATGGTTTTTCGATTGTTCCGGAGGTTGGAGCCACGGTATTGGACATTTGGGTAGCGGGAAGCTCTATTTTGGATGGTTATGAGGGGCCTCAGGCGTTGAAGGCTGGGGATTGGGGGAAGAGTTCCGTGCTTTTTCCTTTTCCGAATCGTTTAAAGGATGGTCAGTACGAGTGGGAGGGCTATTCCTATCAATTTCCAATTAATAATATGGATACGGGAAATGCGATTCATGGATTTGTGCGCAGTATGCCCTTTCGGGTGACGGATAGTACGGCAACCGTACATTCGGCTTCTATCACGGTGGTTTATTCGTATGATGGTCATTTATCGTATTATCCATTTCCGTTTGAATTGGAGCTCACCTTTGCAATGGAGGTGAATCGATTCTGGATGCAGGTTCAGGTACAGAACCTGCATGTACATTCCATTCCGGTAGGATTTGGATGGCACCCTTATTTTCGGCTGAGTGATCGGGTGGAGGACCTGGCATTAACGGTTCCTGCTTGTAAAAAAGTAGTTATTGACGACCGGATGATTCCAACTGGTGCTTTGGATACTTTTAAGGAGTTCGAGGGTGGGCAGAAGTTAGGTGACACCTTTTTGGACAATTGTTTTTTGGCGGAGGGAGATTATGAATTGATTCTGAGGGCGGAGAATCGGCAGTTGGCTGTTAAAGCGAGCATGCAGGATTTTCCTTATTTTCAAGTATTTACACCGCCGCATCGCAGCAGTGTTGCACTTGAGCCTATGTCGTGTACTGTTGACGCTTTTAATAACGGCGGTGGCTTGGTACGGCTGATGCCAGGGGCGACTTGGGGCGCTTCTATGGAATTGGTCGTGACGGATTAAGCTTACTTTTTTCCAAATTATATAAACTACAGGAGATGTTTCCAGAGGCTTTTATTCGACAAATGCGTCAGTCTATTGGGGATAGCTCCTGGAGTGCGCTGGAGGCTGCTTTAGCAGAGGCTCCACCTGTTAGTATTCGATTAAACAAGCATCGGGTTCCAGATGATTTGTCTTTATTACCCATGCAAGATGGTCGGGTGCCTTGGCACCCGGATGGGTATTACCTAAAGGAGCGCCCTGTTTTTACACTAGATCCTTTATTTCACGCGGGAGCCTACTATGTCCAGGAGGCATCCTCGATGTTTATTTATGAAATTCTGCGTCAAACGGGCAGGCTAGAGCGTAAGGGGCTTCGCGTGTTGGATTTGTGTGCAGCGCCTGGAGGGAAGACTACTTTATTGTATGATGCGATTAACGGGCGACTGACTGCGAACGAGGTAGTTCCGAATCGGGCGAGTATTCTTCGGGAAAATTTGGAGCGTTGGGGCGCCTTAAATGTTGCCGTACTAAGTGGCCAAGTGGATCAGTTTGTACATTCATCCACGCAGTACGATGTAATTTTGGTGGATGCTCCCTGCAGTGGGGAAGGAATGTTTAGGAAAGATCCAGCTTCAATTGGGGAGTGGTCGTTGGAGCAGGTACAGGTATGTGCTCGACGGCAGGAGGGTATTTTGGAGGGAATTGAATCGGTACTAGCACCAGGAGGGTTATTGATTTACAGTACCTGCACTTATAATAAGGCTGAGAACGATGCAAATTTTCTAGCATTTTGTGGGGCGCATTCATTTGTGCCTGTGGAATTGGATATTCCGGAGTCGTGGGGGATTGTTCGGACAGATGGTGGTTATCAGTTTTATCCACATTTAGTTCGTGGGGAAGGATTTTTTGCTGCGGCATGTGAAAAGCCTGGGGATTCTGTTACTGTTAGTGCTTCTGGAGGCAGCTTTCGGCAGCTGGTGCCGCTTCCCAAACGGCAGCGTGGTTTGGTGGATGAATGGGTAGAGCGTCCGGAGGAATTGGGTTATTGGCAGACTCCCAGCGGAGAGATATTGGCGCTTCCACTCGACCAGGAGTTTTATTTAAAGTCTATTGATCCTTTTTTTGGAGCGAAATGGTTTGGGTGTTTAATTGGGCAGATTAAGGGGAGTGATTTTATTCCATCTCACTCATTTGCCATGAGCAGGATGGTGGGCCAGGGGATTCCCAGGGTTGCCTTAGATCGGGATCAGGCGTTGGTTTATTTGAAGAAGGAGAATCCGGAAGTGGTACAGGCGCCGCGCGGATGGGTATTAGCCACTTATGGCGGGTTAGCTTTGGGCTGGATGAAAGTGATGCCAAATCGGATCAATAATTATTTGCCGAGTGAGCGTCGGATACGGATGCGGGTAGATTAGGGGGTAGAATGGATTTGATGCAGTTTCAAGAAAAGCACAATTTTAATGGGCTCTGTTTTGGAAAAATTATTTATTAGCAAAAGGGCAGAGGGGGGTATTAATTTTTTTCTTTGGGTGTGATTGGCTGGTTGGGGTATCGTATTATCCCATACGAAGTGCTTACATTTACGGCAAATACACGAAGCATGTACGATACAGCCCATTTTCACAAGAACGATCCATCTACCATTCGCGCCTGGGCTTTTTTTGACTGGGCGAACAGCGCTTATGCGTTGGTTATTACTGTTGCGATTTTTCCTGGTTATTTTGAAGCGATGACACCAGATTGGATATCCTTTGGTAGGTATCAAGTTTCGAACAGTACGGTTTATTCTTGGTCCATCTCATTGGCGTATTTATTGATTGCGCTTCTTTCTCCCTTGTTGTCTGGGATTGCGGATTTTGGAGGGAAGCGGAAGCGGTTTATGCGCATATTTACGCTTTTGGGCTCGCTGGCTTGTATATCGTTGTTGTTTTTTACGGCTCCTTCTACGATGTGGGTGGGGGTTGTTGGATTTATTTTGGCGACGATTGGTTTTGCGGGTGGCATTGTTTTTTACAATTCCTTTTTACCGATTATTGCCACGGAAGATCAGTATGATAAAGTGTCGGCGAAAGGTTTTAGTTATGGGTTTATTGGGAGTGTTATATTATTAGTCACGAACTTAGTGGTGATACAGAATTACCAGTGGTTTGGTTTTTCGGAGGGGATTAAGGCGGTTCCAGTTGCTTTTGTGATGGTGGGCTTGTGGTGGATTGGATTTTCGCAAATTCCATTTGTTCGGTTACCGGCTGATCGGGTGGGAGAGATGCCTTTGGGGGTTATGCGGAAGGGGTATGATGAATTGAGGAAAGTGTGGAAGGTGGTTCGGGCGCATCGGCCCACGCTGTTGTTTTTGGGTTCCTTTTTCTTTTTCAATGCGGGTGTTCAGGCGGTTTTGTTTTTGGCGGCTATTTTTGCGGAAAAAGAATTGGGATTTGACACGGCTCAGCTGATTTATTTGATTTTAATTCTGCAGCTAGTGGCCATTGGAGGTGCTGAGCTATTTGCCCGGGTTTCTGGAAAGATTGGGAATCGAAAGGCATTATTAATTATGATTGTTATTTGGACGTTGATTTGCGTTGTGGGGTATTTTGTAGAAACGGGACTTGATTTCTATTTATTGGCAGTTGCGGTGGGTGTTGTGATGGGTGGGACTCAGTCTCTTTCCAGGAGCACGTATGCGAAGTTTTTGCCGGACCATACGCCTGACACTGCTTCTTTTTTTAGTTTTTACGATGTTACGGACAAATTATCGACTGTTGCAGGCACCTTTTTGTTTGGTTTAGTGGAGCAGCTGACAGGGAGTATGCGCTCGAGTGTGTTGGCATTGGCGGTAATGTTTTGTGTTGGTTTTGTATTTATGTGGGTAGTACGGATTCGGAAAATGGCTTAAAACAGGTTTTTGTTATAATGGAAAGAAGAGTAGGATGGTTCGTTGAGTTGGTTGATGGTATAAAAAAAGGGCGTCTCCCAACGCGGGGGCGCCCTTTTTTTATCGTTTTGAGTAATTTAGTACCCGCCGGCGCTGTCATCACCTCGGTTATCTGCGACGCCTTTTAATTTCCCATTAGGCATTACCATGATGGCTTCTACGCGTCCGAAGGGCCCGCGAGGATTTATTTTATGGCCTTTTGCTTCTAGTTTTTCAATGATCTCTTGAGAGAGAGCTCCTTCTTCGATGGAGATATGGTCGGGCATCCATTGGTGATGGAATCTTTTTTGGTGGATGGCCTCTTTGAGGGGCATTTTGAAGGTGTAGACATTTACCAGGGTTTGGAAGACGGAGGTGGGGATGGTGGTACCGCCTGGTGTTCCGAGCACCATGCTCAGTTTATTGTCTTTATTGAGGACGAGGGTCGGTGTCATACTGCTTAGCGGACGTTTACCGGGTGCGATGGCATTTGCTTTTCCACCGATGGCGCCATACAAGTTGGGGGTGCCGGGTTTTGCGCTGAAGTCGTCCATTTGGTTGTTGAGGATAAAACCGGCTCCTGGGATAACGGTTCGGCTACCATAGCTATCATTGAGCGTGGTGGTAACGGAGACTGCGGTTCCATCCTTATCGACGATACAGTAGTGGGTTGTTTGTTCACTTTCTGGGATGGATCCGCCTTTGATTTCAGCGCTTGGGGTTGCTTTATCTGGGTTAAAATCGGCCATTCTAGCTTTTAGATAGCTGGTATCGGTAAGGGTTTTGACGGGGACTTTCCAAAAGTCGGAGTCTCCCATGTGTTGGGATCGATCTGCGAAGGCGCGTCTTTCGGCTTCTGCCATTAGGTGGACGGCTTCGGCGGATTGGAATCCGTAGGAGGCTAGGGGGAATTTGTTGGTCATGGTCAGGAGTTGTTGGAGGATAATGCCACCGCTGCTAGGAGGGGGCATGGTGATTATTCGCTGTCCATTCCATTTAAAGTCGATGGGTTTTCTCCAGACACTTTTGTAGTCGTCTAGGTCTTTTTGGGTAATAAGGCCTTTGCGTTTTTCCATATCTTGAAGGATAAGGAGTGCGGTGGGGCCTTTATAGAAGCCATCTCTACCGGCGCCTTCGATCCAGCGCAGGGTACTGGCCAGTTCTTTTTGGATGAGCCAGTCGCCTTCTTTCCATTCTTCCATTTTTACAAAGGCGGGAAGTATGGAGCAGTTAATGACGAAGTTCATTCGTTCGGCATTCAGGTTATTGGCTTCCTGTGCTGTGATTTGGAATCCTTTTTCGGCCAATTGGGTGGCGGGTTTTATGAGTTCGTACCACTTCAGTTTTCCGTATTTTTTATGGGCTTCCCACATTCCATCTACGGTTCCGGGGACGCCTGCTGCTAGGGCACCGAACCTGATTTTTTTATTTTGTACTCGTCCGAGGGAGTCTTGGTACATGGTTTCGGTAGCGGCGGCTGGAGCTTTTTCTCGGTAGTCAAGGGCATCCAATACACCGGTTTTACCGCGGTAGATTAGGAATCCGCCACCTCCGATATTTCCTGCTTGAGGGTAGACGACGGCCAGTGCAAATTGGACGGCTACGGCGGCATCGATGGCATTACCTCCTTTTTTCAGGATATCAATTCCCACTTGTGTTGCGAGTGGGTGAGCGGTAACCACCATTGCGGAGTCGGCATCCACTTCTTTGGAGGTGGAGTAGGGGAAAGGCGTAATTGGTTGCGCTTGAGCGAACAGGGAAAAGGTAAGGAAGGCGGCAAGGCCCAAAAGCTTTTTCAGTGACATTTGTAGAAGCATAGAGGATAATAATGGGCAAATTTACACTGTATTTTGTGCTTATTCTGATTTTGGTTAGAAACTTCGGTGTTACAAACGGCCTTTAGCGTACTATTGAGTGCAGGCAAGGGATGTTTTTTCAAAAACAAGCCAAATAATCAGCGTAAAAGAGGAGCTGTGCATAGTATCTTTGTAATAAATATGACAGAAAGCACCACTTTTACTATAAAACTGCCGGTCTTTGAAGGGCCGTTTGATTTGTTGTTGTTTTTCATCGAGCGCGATGAATTAGATATTTATAATATTCCGATTGCAAAGATTACGGATGACTTTTTGTCCTATTTACATCAATTAGAGGCGATGAATATTGACATTGCCTCTGAATTTATTGTGGTCGCGGCCACGTTGATGCGGATCAAAGCCAAAATGTTATTGCCAAGGAAGCAGGTAGATGAGGAGGGAAATGAAATTGATCCCCGTGCGGAATTGGTAGATCGGTTATTAGAGTACAAACGCTACAAGGATTTGTTGGAAGAGTTGCGTAAGATGGAGGAGAAGCGTTCTTTTATGAACCCAAGGGCCTATGCTGAAATAGAGTTGAAAGAGCTGAGCGAGAAAATACTTTCAGAAGTTCCGTTGGAGCAAGTCACCTTATTTAGGCTACTGCGGGTCTTTGAGCGGCTGATGGATCGGTTAGAGGAGAACAAGAAAGCAAAGCGGGTTCACACCGTATATAACTTTAATTATACCATCCAGGAGCAGCGGACGCACTTGATGGGATTGGTGCAACGGGGAAAGTCTGTTTCTTTTGAAGAAGCTTTCTTGGCGCTTGAAAATAGGATTCATGCGATTGTCACTTTTTTAGCTCTTTTGGAGTTGTTAAATGCGCAGGAGATTACGTTAATTCAAGGGGAGGGATTTAATAATTTTTGGTTGGCCTTACCAGAGGAGCAGTCAGAGGGATAAATATGTGGGTTCGATAGAGGACTAGGATACGGATTTTTGATGCCCGTTCCTTTTGAACGCTTGTTGTTGAGTTCTTGTAAACGCTTGAGTACTTCCGAAATAATTTGCAGAGTTTGTAGAACCTTTTTGTCTTTAAAGTAGTTTAATATTCCACAAACTAAGTACACACCATTTTACCTAAGCTTACAGACGGACTTCCGGTAATTTTCTAAAGGGGCTACGGCTCCCTTGGACATGAGCTTTGCGTCTGTTTTGCTGTTGAACCCTTTGAATATGAAAGTTGCTGTTTACAGAAGAGAGCATTTTAATGCAGCGCATCGGTTGCATAATCCATCTTGGACGGACGAGGAGAATGTTCGGGTTTTTGGAAAGTGTAACAATGCTAATTACCACGGTCACAATTATGAGTTGGAGGTGAAAGTAGTTGGGGAGGTACATCCTGATACTGGGTATGTGGTAGACTTGAAATGGTTATCGGATTTGATACAAATGGAGGTAACGGATCGTTTTGATCATAAGAATTTAAATCTGGATGTTCCTGAGTTCCATACCTTATTACCTTCAGCGGAGAACATTGCGGTGGTGGTGTACGATATTTTAAGAAAAAAGATTGATCCTTCATTAGATTTAAAAATCAGATTGTATGAAACTGCACGAAACTATGTTGAATACCCTGCCTGATTGGGAAGAGCGCATTACGCTTACGGACGAAGAGATTGGTGATGAGCATATCAGTACCAGTGTCGACACCCCTATGCGTGCGGATGCTTTTGCGATCAGTGACGAGGAAAAGAAGGCACGCATTGAGTTTCATTTTCGCCAGATAATGGAGACACTGGGCCTTGATTTACGTGATGACTCCTTGAAAGGTACTCCCAAGCGAGTGGCCAAAATGTACGTGGAAGAAATCTTTTCAGGCCTTAATCCAGCCAACAAGCCCTCGGTAGCGCTTTTTGAGAACAAATATGAGTACAATGGGATGCTAATAGAAAAGGACATTGCGTTCTATTCGAATTGTGAGCATCATTTTGTGCCGATTATTGGGAAAGCACACGTGGCGTACATTTCCAGCGGGCAAGTGATAGGTCTTTCGAAGTTAAATCGGATCGTCCAGTATTTTGCCAAGCGTCCTCAGGTGCAAGAGCGTTTGACAATGCAAATAGCTCGGGAGCTACAAAGAGTGTTAGGCACGGAGGATATTGCTGTTTTAATCGATGCCAAGCATTTGTGTGTATCTTCTCGCGGTATTAAGGATGACTCTTCTTCTACGGTGACGTCTTACTTTGGTGGGGCCTTTACGAAGGATGGTGCGAAACAGGAGTTTATGTCTTGTCTTGGATTAGGAAAATAGACGGTCATTTTTGGTTTTTTTATTAAAAAAGCCTTCCGGTGCAGGATATGCAGTGGAAGGCTTTTTTCTTGGCCTCAGCCTGTTTTTAGCCTCTTAATTTTGCCAAGGCTTCTTGAACGACGGTTTTATCTTCCGGATAGGTAACTCCATACCATTGACTGTCGCTTGTGAGTACTTTCACTTTAGCGGCACCGTCCTGTATTTGCTGGTTAACGACTGTTGGAATGTAAAATTCTGCTTTAGGTTGGTGTTTGTTGTTTTCAACAAATTGGAGGAATTGCTTTTCAAGGACGGGTAACAAGGTAGGGTGGAAGCCCCAGAAGTTCATTGATACCAGGGTATTATCCTCGAGAGGATGTTTTTGGCCGGCTTCATCCAAATAGAAAATTCCATCGTCGAATCGCTGGATTTTGGTACGTTCGACTACATCTGTGAGGTATCCTTCTTCGTTTTCGGAGCAGACTCCTCTGGAGACAGCGCCATTTTCGGAGAGTGTATTGGCTAGTCGATAGGCCACCATAGCATAGGTGGATGGGTTGCAGTCTTGTGTTAGGAATTTAGCGATCGTCAGGAAGGCATCTTCACCATAGTAATCATCGGCATTAATGGCGGCGAATGGTTCCTGGAGGCTATTTTTAGCAGCAAGGATGGCGTGGCCGGTCCCCCAAGGTTTTTGTCGCTCAGGTTTGGGGTCAAGGTGTTCGATTGCGGTATCCATTTCCTGGAATGCATAAAAAGTAGGGAGGATGGCTTCGATTTTGGCGCCTACTTTTTCTCTAAATTCGGCTTCGATTTCTTTTCGGATGACGAGGACGATTTTACCGAAACCAGCTTTGGCGGCGTCTCGGACGGAGAATTCGAGGATAGATTCACCGTTGGGACCCATCCCATCGGCTTGTTTTAATCCACCGTATCGGGATCCGATTCCGGCGGCCAGTATTAGTAAGGTGGGTTGCATGAAGAGTTATGTTAGTGATAATTATGCGAAGGTAACACAATGGCGGGCATAGGAGTATGGTGGAGAGGGGTGATCCTTTCATTTTGGGACTAATTTGGTTGGAATAGGTAATAATTGATTGTTTGAATAAAATAAAAAGGTAGGTACTTGGATGCAACTCATCGGTTCTGGATAGCACCTTATCTTTGGGATTTGGATACTACTCTAGTAATCTGATCGTTAATAGGATTATTCCGCAATTTTGCTGTGAAAACGTTTAAAAGTATATTATGCAAATAACTGCTGCTCAGATTGCTGCCCTCCTTGGTGGGCAGGTAGAAGGAAACCCGGATGTTGTTGTTCATCGTCCTATGCGAATAGAGGAGGCTGGACCGGGTGATTTTGCTTTTTTTGACCATCCAAAGTATGAGCAGTATGCATATAGCACAGGTGCTTCCATTTTGCTGGTTGGTCAGCACTTTGTCCCTGTCCACCCGATCACGTCCACCCTCATCAGGGTTTCAGATGTTAGGGGTGCGTTGGCGTTGTTATTAGGGCATTTTGGGTCTGCGCAGCAGGCTTCTGCTGCACCAGAGGTGTCTACTCATGCGTTTGTTCATTCAACGGCGAAAGTAGGACCTGGCAGTTCTGTTGGGGCTTTTTCTATTTTAGAGGAAGGAGTTGAGGTGGGTGCTGACTGCATTATTCACCCACAGGTTTATCTTGGTAGAAATGTTCGGATTGGGGATGGGACCATACTCTATCCTGGTGTCAGGATCTATTACGATTCGGTATTGGGGCGGCAATGCATTGTGCATGCAAATTCGGTGATTGGAAGCGATGGTTTTGGCTTTGCACCCTTGCCAGATGGGTCTTGGAAAAAGGTTCCACAAGTAGGAAATGTGGTTATAGAAGATGAGGTGGAGCTGGGAGCAGGTGCTTGTATTGACCGGGCTTCGCTGGGAAGTACCATCATCCGTCGCGGAGCAAAGATTGATAATTTGGTGCATATAGCCCACAATGTTGAGGTGGGAGCGCATACCGTAATGGCTGCTCAAGTTGGAATTGCTGGCAGTAGCAAGATCGGTCCAAACTGTATGTTAGGGGGGCAAACGGGTGTTGCAGGGCATATTTCGTTGGCAAAAGGAACTCGTACACAGGCCCAAAGTGGGGTTGCTTCTACGGTGACGGAGGAGGGGAAGGCTTTATTTGGAACGCCTGCGATCGATTACAATCAATACATTCGTTCGTTTATTGTATTTAAACAGCTCCCCGAATTAGCCAAGCAAGTTCGCGCGTTGTTAAAGGCCAATAAGTAGTCTAGAACGGCATTAAACGAAAACGCCCTGCTCTAGGAGTGACAAGAGCAGGGCGTTTCTTATTGTTATGTTGCAGTATTGTTATTGCCAGATTAAGCGACTGGTTGCGAGACCATTTTCATTAGTGATTAAGACCGCGTAAATGCCAGCAGGCAATTGGTTTCTAGGAATAGTCACCTCTTGATCGCGAACGCCTTCATAGTTTACAACTGTTTTTCCTTGAACGTTTACTACGCGAATGGAGGTTGCTATCTGATCAGGATTATTGAAGAACAGGTGGACGTCGTTAGTAGCTGGATTTGGTACTAACAGGAGGTTGAAGTTTTGTTGTGTCAGTTCTTCTGTTCCGACAGTGATGATCTCCACGCAATTGATTGATCCAGGTTTGGCTCTACTTAGTAAGTACTTATCGTTCACGGCTGCGATTACTGAGTCCACACATATTTGGGTCCCGGTGAGTTGGCTGTAATGTATCTTCAGCACATTGGCGGGTTGGAAGTTTTTGGGGATGGTAGATTCATCCATTGCCAGGGCTACAATTCTGGTATCGTTATGGAGTAAGGTGGGGTTAAATCCAGGAGTAATCGATTCAACGCTATCGATCAGGATTCCGGACATTTCCAGTTCAAATCCCAGTATTTTGTTGAACGGGTTGGTGATTTTCAGTTCTACAGTTTTGGCGACGGTATCGACTAGTCCTGGGCGGAAAAAGACGGCGTCGTTAGGATTTTCTTTACCCGTTGGAAACTCACAAGCGAAGCGAGTTCCCCAGTGTTGTGGGTCATTTTCATGCAGGATACACTCTTGGAGCAGTGCAGCGTCATAAACGGTCAGGTGTCCATCTGCATACAAATCTTTGCAGGTCGTTAAGGAGATGGTGTCTTCGAGGGCATTTTGCAGATAAATGGATACATCGTCATTTTCGCGCTGTAGGTTTTGGTTCCAGTCTCCTTGCAGAGCGGTACCGTTACAGACGCCTTCGCAATCTGGTTTGGCATTTCCATGAAGAACGCCTAGGCAGTCGGTATAAGGAGGGCAGTCTGTGATAAAGTCAACATCTGGCGCTCCATTAGCTCCATAAGTAAGGTGGAAGCAAGATTGTGCCCAGTTATTATCGTAGCTTTTTTCTACCCTTCCTAGTTTATCGGGGGTATGGTCCCAGTTGACCCTCATAACAAAGGTGTAATTGCCTTCTGGGAGGTCGGTAATATCGATCCATTGGCAAGGCAGGCCGATGTAGTAATAGTCACCGCATTGGGCGCTGATTCCCATGTTTTCGCAGGTATATTTACCGTTACCTCCGTTATCGCATTCGAGGTCAAGTACGCAGAATCCATTTTTGGCACCTACCGGTACCAGGTTTCCATTTTCATCGAAGAGGATGTATTCGGCGTAGCCTCGGTAATGCCAATGGCCGTGGCAAGGGTCCCAGACAAATTGGTCATTTGCCTGATTGGGATTAGAGGGGGTTTGGCCGATGTAATAATCTTGTTCACCGTTATTTTGGATATGTGTAGTGAACTCTAGCAGGGTTCGGTCTCCGAATCCGCGCAGGCAACCCTCTTCTACGGCGCAGGCATCTGCATTAGAGATCGTACCAAGTTTAATTGTATTGTTGAGGACATCCTGACGAACTACCAAGTCGGGGGCATTAGGACAGTTTGGGTCTCCGGGGTAGATACAATCAGAACTGATGGTAGCGAGTGGGTTGTAGTTACAGGCGGAAGTATCTGTACACCCTGCAATAGGCCCAAGGTATGCCAAGCTAAATTGCATGGAGCTGGAGTCACAGTCGGTACTGGCATAGCCGAGTCGGATATAGTAGGTGCTACCTCCGGCAAGGAATAACTCTGCTTGAGCGAGGATACTGCTATCTGGACATCCTCCATCGCTGTAGAACAGGGTACCTGCTACGGTTTCGGTAGGGTTGATGTATTGGCATTCTGTACCATATACCCAGATTTTGGTTGGGCAAGTATTTTCAGGGAAGCAGGTGCTCAGCAAGTAAGAGCCATTTTGGCTCGGTGTAAAGCTGTACCAGGATTGGCTGCCATCGGGAGCGGTTTGGTACTGCCCTTCCTGAACATTGATCGCGGTGAAGCAATTGTAGCCGGGGGGGCAGTTAAAGCTGTATGATTCGGAAGATCCGTAGATTCCAGTAAGGTTTTCGTGCAGGAGGATGCTGTCGAGGAAGAGTTGGTAAAAGCCATCTGGGGCAATTCCGTCTCCGTAGCTATCCAGGATGGTGAATTTGGTACAGGTATTTTTAGGGACGCAGTAAGTTAGGTCCAGGAGTTGCTGATTTTGGCAGGCGCCTTCAGCGATGATTTGACCTGTGGCGAGGTTGGTGATGTTCCAGGATACTTCGTACCAATAGTAGTCTGGCTGAAGCCTTAGACGAAGGGTTTGTTCTGTACTATCGCATTGTGCAGACAGGGACAGGGCGCTGAAGAATACTGTGATAGACAGGAAGAGGGCGCGCAGCATAGGGGAAATAAGGTTAGTTAAAAAAGCAATGTTGCAGTTGAGTGTCGCAAAATTGGTAGAAGTTTCGATGGAATGAACCATTAACTACTCATTTGTAGCATTTAGGCAATTTTATAGGTTTTCGTACTGTAATTGGAGAATTAAGGTTGGTAAAAGGAGGCAATATTGTTTGCCAATGATTTTAATTCCTCCCCGCTCATGCTAACAGGAGGGTGGCCGAATCCAAAATCAGCCATGGATTGCATGGGCATGAGGTGGATATGGGTATGAGGCACCTCTAAGCCAACTACAGCCACGCCTACTTTTTTGCAAGGAACCGCTTGTTGGAGGGCCTTGGCTACTTTTTTGGAAAAAATCATCAGTTCGCCCAAGAGTTCGTCGGGCATATCAAAGAGGTAGTCAATTTCTTGTTTGGGTATGCAAAGGGTATGGCCTTTTGTTCTGGGGGTGACATCCAGAAAGGCTAGGAACTGCGTTGTTTCGGCTATTTTATAGCATGGAATTTCTCCGTTTACGATTCTTGTGAAGATAGAGGCCATGTTGTATGTGTTGAATGTTGGTTGAAGGTACTGGAAAGAGGGGCAAAAGTAGTGGGATTATTGGATTTTTATTTCATCGATAAAGATCCAGGAGGGGTATCCCGCTCCTTTATGGCCATCGGGGCAGAGGCCTCTGTTCACGGCGGTCACGCGCAGATAACGGGTTTCCTGTGCGGGGAAGGAGAGGGTAAAGTGTTTTTGGAGTAATCCTTTTTCGGTGGGTGGGATGGTGTTTTCTAGGACTCCTATTTTTTGGAAGTGGCGACCATCTGTAGAGCTCTCGACTTGAAAGGAGGTTGGAAAAAAAATCCAGGCATTTTCGTCTTGAAAAAAATGGCCATCTACCTGTTGAATGGATTGTTTTTTGCCCAAATCTAGTACAACCTCCAGGTTTTTCCCTTCAAAACCTTGCCATCCACCGGATCGGAAATCGGCACCTCCTGGTAAAAGATCAACGAGTGCATCCATGCCGCCACCGGTGTACTGTGGGGAGAATGGGTATTGGTACTCCAGGACTTTTAGGTCATTTGTTTTTTTAAAAAACAGGGTAGTATCTGGAAAGCTTTTTTGCCCATCTTTTTCAGAGAAGAAAACGAGTGTGCTGTTTTGCTCTAGTTGGACGGGATCTTTGTAGGGTTGAAAGGGCTGTCCATTCAATTGGTAGAAGATGGTTGCCTCTTTATCGGCACAATCAAGGCGGATGGTTTGTTTATCGGTAAATACCCGGTTTCCGCTTGAGATAAATGGCATCATTGGTCTGGCATTGACCTGGTTCGTGAGGGTGATGGAGTTGTTTTTTTCTTCTTTGCCGAGTATAAAGTCAAGTAGACCTCCAGAAATCAGTTGCTGGTGTTGGAGGGTTGGCAGTTTCCAGGGTTGTTGATTTAGATGTATTTGATTAGCATGGGAGTTGGAGGTGATTTGGAACTTTTTTCCTTGGGGTAACTGGAGCGTAATTTTATCGAAGGCGGGAATTCCTAGAACATACTCTTCTGATCCGGGAGTGAGGGGGTACATTCCGATGGAGGACCATACATACCAGGCGGACATTTGGCCGCAGTCATCATTTCCGCAGAGGCCATCTGGCTGATTGGTGTACAGTTCTGAGCGAATTTGCTGTACTCGTTTTCTTGTTTTTTCGGGTTGTCCGAGTAGACTATATAGGTAGGCTACGTGGTGACAGGGCTCATTGCCATGGGCGTATTGACCGATTAGGCCTGTGATATCGGCTTGGTTTCGGCCCGTTGTTTGGCTAGGTTGATCAAACAGGCGATCTAGCTCCTTAAGGAAGTTGGAGAGGCCTCCGAACAAGCTCACCATTCCGGGCACGTCATGTTGTATAGAAAAGCGATACTGCCAGGCGTTGGCCTCAGTGAAGTTGAAATTGACTTCGACAGGATCGAAGGGGCTGTGCCAGGTTCCGTTGGATTTGCCTCGGAAGAACCGAGTTTGAGGGTCAAAAAGGTTCCTGTAGTGTGTAGCCCGCTGTGCGTATAGGTCGGCTATGTTTTTTTTACCAAGCTTGGCTGCCATGGTGGAGATGCACCAATCATCAAAGGTATACTCGAGTGTTTTGGAGACTGATTCGGGTTCTTCATTTGCTGGAATGTAACCCTTTTGGCGGTATTGATGCAAACCTAATCGGTTTAACTCTGCACTTTTTTGCATGGCTGCTAGGAGAAGAGGGGCATCGGATGGTGCTACTAGTCCCTTGGTATAAGCGTCCAAGATGACTGGGATGGCGTGGTTCCCGATCATGCAATTCGTTTCATTTGCTGCGAGTTCCCAGACGGGCAATAGGCCACCCTGTTGGTATTGCAGCAAGAAGGTACGGATAAAGTCACGCATGCGTTGTGGTTCTAGTAAAGCATGCAACGGATTGGCGGCACGGTAGGTGTCCCAGAGGGAGAATACCGTATAGACGGGATGGTAGGCGTGGTGGATTTTTTGGTCCATGCCTCGATAATGGCCATCAACGTCCGACCAGAGGTTGGGAGCCATTGCGGTGTGGTAGAGGGCGGTATAGAAGGTAGTTTGTTCAGCGGTGGATCCACCTTGTACGATTATTTTGGAGAGGTATCGTTCCCAAGCGGTGTTGGCTTGGTCACGGATACGGTCGAAGTCAAAATCGGGACATTCGGCTTCTAGGTTTTTACGGGCGCCTTCAATACTTACTGAAGAGATTCCGACAGTAACGACGAGCGGATCGGGGGAGGAATTAAAATGAAAGACACCAACACAGGCTTTGCCGGCAACTGAGTTAGCCGCCTGTGGAGGGTTTTGGGTTAGGTCGAGCAATTGGTGTTGGCTCAGAGGTTGGGAGAACCGCAGGACGAAAAAGAGGGTTTGTCGTTCGGCCCAGCTTTTGGAGATACGGTATCCGCTTATTTCTTGGCTAGATACTAGGTTAAGTCCTGATTCAAGTACTTCGTCGCGGTGGCGCAGGTCTACCAGGAGTTTAGCAGCTTCTGTATTAGAGGGGTAAGTATATCGGTGTACGCCGACTCGTTCGCTTGCTGTCATTTCGCAATAGATATCGGCATCGGTTAGATGGACAGAATAATAACCTGGGGTTGCTTTTTCGGCTGATTTCCGGAAGTGCATTGTGCTAGAGGCAGGATCCAGATTTAGGTTGGAGGTGAAAGGGCGAACGAGCACATCGTTGTAGTCGGGCACACCGGTTCCGCTTAAATGGGTATGGCTAAAGCCGTAGAGTAGGCTATCGGAGTAGTGGTAACCAGAGCACCCATCCCAGTCCATCATAGAGCTCCGAGTATTGGGGCCCAGCTGTACCATCCCGAAGGGCATAGTAGCGGCGGGATGGGTATGTCCATGGGCATCGGTTCCTATAAATGGATTAACAAGGGCAGTAAGGGAAGAAGACTGTGCCAGCAAGTTGGTAGCAAGGCATAGTAGCCCTACAAGAGCTTGGGTACGATTTATATTTTGCATAAAAAGAGCTTTTCGCTGCTATTTTTAACCGCTAAGGTATAAAATTGTGGTATCTATTGGATAAAAATAAGTCTTTCCGTTCCAGACTGCGTACCTTTGCGATGTACATTTTGAACTACTCATGTCTTTTTCCCGGCTTCTGTTTTCTATTTTAGCTTCTATTACTCCGTTGTTTGGGTTTGCGCAGGCAGGTGCTATCCAGGCGGTTGCCAGTGTGCTTCCTTCTGACTGTTTGGAGGACCGGGGTATTATGGTTACCTTGACGGCGGGGCAGGCTCCGGCCATTGTACAGTGGGAAAATAGTACTGCTGGTAAGAGTGGGATTTTGATCTTGCAGGAGTTAGGGGTTCCGGATACGATCAGGAATATATTGGCTGGAGACTACTCCTTGTTAGTGACCAACGGCTTTGGAGTAGACACGACGCTCTATTTGACAGTAGTTGCTCCACCCCCCATAACTGCCAAGGTTGAGATCAAGTCAGAGAAGTGTTTTGGGGAGTCGACAGGTTCTATTTTGATTAGTAAAATTGAGGGGGGATTACCTCCTTATTTTACTCGATTAGATGGTGGGGTGACGGCAGAGATTATTTTTTGGGAAAATCTGGCATTTGGTTTTCACAGTATTGACGTGGAGGATTCGAATGGATGTGTTTTTACGACCTCTGTTTTGCTGCCAGCCGGGATTGAGTTTCAATTTAATGTAGGTGCAGATACCCTGATTGTGAGTGGGGATACGATTCGGGGGGCGATCAGCAGCAACCAGCCTTTGAAGGTGCTGGACTGGGTTCCGGATCGGCAGGCTATTTTTCAGACGGCGGGTGAATATGTGTTGTTTCCATTGTTTGACACCCGTTATCGGGTGACTGCGGTGGATACGAATGGATGTAAGTCGGAGGATCAGATACTTGTTCGGACACAGCGGAGCCGGCCGGTGTATGCTCCGAATGTATTTGCGCCGGAGGATGCTACTGCGGAGAATCGTTTTTTTTCCTTATATATAGGAGGGGGAGTTCGAAAGATACAGTCTTTACGAATTGGCGACCGTAGTGGTCGTGTGTGGTTTGAGGCCACTGATATTTTACCGAATGATGCGCTATATGGCGCTTGGGATGGCCAATTTGGGGGGAAGAAGGCTCCCTCGGATGTTTATATTTGGATTGCTACGCTGGAATACACCGATGGGCGAGTTGACACCCAATCGGGAGACGTATTATTAGTGCGATAAGGAGTAGGGAGTGGTATTTAGAGCTGGTTTTTTACCGTAAGAACTTCCAGTGCATGGAAGGCGGTCTCATCGTCAATTTTGAATTTTCCTTTCAGGTACTGGATCACTTTGTGTTCTGTGGGCGTTACTAAACCCTTTGCCAGGATTACATCTAGGCTATGGTAAAACAAGGGTAAGCGGGTTTGTTCTCGTACACCAGTGCTTGCGGCATCTATTAGCAGCTGGGGGCTTCCTGCCCTTTGGTAATATGCTTCTGCCGCTTCTAGGAGGGCTTGCGGGTCGTATCCTATGAAGATATTGCGACTGCCTAGCGAGGTCATGAGCGCGACATTGGTTTGATCCCCTAGGATTTCATCTGCTTTGTGACAGGCGAGCAGAATGGCTGCGCAGGCTTCTGCTTCATCAGGTATGGTAAAGAGGGGGGAGTGGTTGGCTTGCATGATTTAACGATAATAGGCTTAGCGAGAAGGAGAGGTTCCGTCGGTCTTTTGGAGGTTGGATTATGTGTTTGAAGTAGAATTTCTTGGGATCGTAGGGATATTCAAGAGAGGGGACGGGGCTACATCGAGTAGGCCCCGAATGATTGTTCTGCAAATATCGTGCAAATAATTGGAGGCTGGTCTGGAGCAACTTTAAATTTATCTGCCAAATTTTATTCTTTGTCGAAAACAATTCTGTGCAAGGAAACGTTTAGTGGAAAGAATGTTTCCAAACAGTACCTTTGCGGCATGAATGAGCTTCAGGATAAGTGGCTTCAAGAAATAGAGGCCTTGTTCCTTCGATACGGGATAAAGAGCATTACGATGGAGGATGTGGCCCGGGAATTGGGTATTTCTAAAAAGACCTTGTACCAATTTGTTGATAACAAAGACGATTTGGTTCAGAGAGTGATATCCAGGCACATCGAATTAGAGAAGAATTTATGTTCCTCTCTTTTTTTGGAGGCGGAGAATGCTTTAGAAGAGATTCGGATGGTGATTGCTTCAAATACCACTCTCGTATCGCAGATGCGGACCAATATAGTGTTTGACTTACAGCGTTATCATCGGGAAGCGTGGAATCTTTTATTGAATTACCAAAATAACTTCCTTTACCAGGTTGTACACAACAACTTGATGCGTGGAATCCGGGAAGGATTATATCGTTCCAATTTTAACGTAGACATCATGACCCGTTTGCATGTGGGTTCGGCCTTTCAGCTTTTTGACGAAACGGTTTTCCCCTCTTCGTCCTATTCGAGGGCGGAGGTGTTTCGGGAATTTATGGAAAGCTATATTTATGGAGTGGTTTCAGAGGAGGGTCGACGGTTATTTGAGGAAATGATTGGTAACAAACATTGACAAGACAAACAAACAAATTTATATGCACAGATTACTCCTTCTATTGATCGTTGTCCTCACCGTGATGGGTAATGCGGCTGCACAGCAACGCATGTCACTAAATGACTGTATCAGTTACGGTTTGGCCAATAACCCGCAAGTAAAAGTTGCGCAATTACAGGTTTCCGATGCTGATTGGCAGATTAAAGAGAACACGGCTACTGGACTTCCTCAGGTAACGGCAGGTTTGGGCTACACTGGATTTATTCAGCGTGGTGGTCTGCCATCCGGAGCCCTTTCATTTGGTGGCGGTGGAGGTCCTGTTCCCCCCTTTGTTTACGAGCAGTTCACGAATGAGCAAGTACAAGCATTGGGTGCTTTTTTAGGGGCTGCCTTTCAATCAGATCCGGATTCTAAATTATTTTTTAATCCTGTTCACAGTGCTACGGCGAGCTTGTCTGCTAATCAATTGATTTTCAGCAATTCGTACTTGCTTGCACGCAAGGCTGCCAAATTTTACAGGGCCTATGCGAATGAACAGCTCGCAGTGACTAAGCGAAACCTCCGCAATCAAATTATTGAGGCCTATTTGCCTGCATTGTTGATTTCGGACAATTTAGCGACGCTTGACCGGAATATTTCCAATTTGTCCCGTTTGTTGGGGGAGACCAAGGAAATCAATAAAGCTGGATTTTTAGAGCAGTTAGATGTAGATCGTATTGAGCTAGCGTATTCTACGCTTCGTAGTGAGCGAGAAAACCTGGCTAGGCAGCAGGAAACGGTTGTAAATGCACTTAAATTTACGCTAGGGATGGGAGTTGCTGATTCGCTGATTTTGAGTGATAATACAGAGCAATTATTAACGCAGTATGCAGATGCTGATTTAACCTCTGCCCTGAATTACATGAATCGTCCGGAGTATTCCACTTTATTGAAAGGCCGTGAATTGAGCTTAATTCAAGTTCAGTTGAATGAGAAGACCTGGATGCCTACCGTAGTTGGTTTTTTGCAATGGCAGGGCGGTTATCAGGGTGGATTTGGTGCGTCGGATGGAGAGAGTTTTAATGACTGGTATTTTATTCCATCAACAGTTGGAGGTATTTCGATCAGTTCTACTTTGTACGATAGTGGGGTGAGCAAAGCGAAGCGCCAGCGTGCATTGCTTGCTTTACAGAGCTTGGATGAGCAGAAAAAACTGTTGGAGAACGCCTTTGAACTGGAATTAAGTGCAGCCAGAAAGCAATACATGAACGCCCTTGACCGTACGCGTAATCAGCAGAAGAACGTGGATTTGGCAAAGCGGATCTATGCTACAACTGAAACGAAGTATAAAGCGGGAGTTGGTAGTAGTTTTGAATTAATTCAGGCAGAACAGAGTTTATATACTGCTGAGCAGGCACTTATGAATGCCCGCTTTGATTTGCTTTCCGCTCGGATTGCCATTCGGAAAGCCATGGGCGTTGAATAACTGTTGATAAGTAAATTAGTCAAACCGATCTTTTTGCAGGGACGGTGGTTAAATCAATTAAAAATAAAATAATATAAAATGAAAAATTTAGTATATCTCTTATTCATCCCTTTTCTGGCTTCTTGTGGTGGGGGTGCCAAGGATCCGGCTGCACAATTGAGTGCTTTGAAAGAGAAGCGCGCACAGTTGGACATTGAAATCGCTGCTTTGGAAGCGCAGGTTGGTAAAGTGGCGGGTGCGGCGAAAGTCAAATCAGTAGCCATTAGTGAGGTTAAAACGGAACTTTTCCAACACTTTATTGACTTGCAAGGGAAAGTCGAGGCCGAGGAGAGTGTGACCGTGACAGCAAAAATGCCAGGTTCCCTTCAGCGTATTCTTGTTTCGAATGGCGACCAGGTTCGGAAAGGTCAATTATTGGCAGAAATAGATGATGCCATTCTGCACAAGACGATGGCAGAATTGGAAGGACAGCTTCGCGTAGCAGAAGATATTTACAATCGGCAAAAAGGACTTTGGGACCAAAAAATTGGAACGGAGGTTCAGTTTATACAGGCCAAAAATGGCAAAGAGTCGTTGGAGCGCAGCATGGCGACCCTTCGTGAGCAGATGTCCATGGCCAAGATATACGCACCAACTGCCGGGGTAGTGGATATGGTTATGTTGAAACAGGGACAGGCAATTGCACCGGGTATGCCACTCTGCAACATAGTTAACTTATCGAAGCTGAAAATCAAAGGAGAAGTAACGGAAGCATTTTCAGCGAAAGTGAAGAAAGGAGATCGTGTTCAGGTGTACTTTCCCGACTTAGATAAAGAGCTGAGCACCACAGTTACGTATGTTTCCAAGACAATTAACCCTGCCACCCGTACTTTCACGGTGGAGTGTGCCCTTCCGACCGGTCCAGATTACCGTGCTAATCAGATTGCAGTTGTCAAGATTGTGGATTATCAAAATGCCAATGCAGTGGTGTTGCCGGTTAATTTAATTCAGACAGCGGATGACGGTGAATTTGTATTGGTAGCGGAAAAGACCGGTGATCAACAAGCAACAGTAAAGAAAGTGACCATCCAACAAGGGGCAAATTACAATGGCCGAGTGGAAATCTTGAACGGTTTGAAAAAGGGTGATTTTATTATATCAACGGGCTATCAAGATGTAAATAACGGTGAAGCCATTGTGTTTTAACTACAGCGCTATTTTTCCTTTATTGGGGTCTCCAGCATGGATAAATTTAAAAGAAGGGTTTTTACACGCTTCAATTCTGTGCGGAGTGAATTCTGCTGAGCAAGCTACCATTTAATTATTTTTCATTATGAAAGAATTTAAACCCACCAGTTGGGCGATTGATAACCGGACCAGTATTTTCATTATTACAGTGATTATTACACTGACTGGTATTATGTCTTATAACGCGCTCCCGAAGGAGCAATTTCCAGATGTGGTAGTTCCTACCATATTTGTTTCCACGATTTATCCTGGAGCTTCTCCTACCGACATGGAGCAATTGGTAACGAAGCCAATTGAAAAGCAGTTGAAAGGGATCAATGGAGTGAAGAAGGTAACTTCAAACTCTGTACAAGACTTTTCGACGGTTATTGTGGAGTTTAATACCAGTTTGGATGTAATCCAATGTAAACAGAAGGTAAAAGACGCGGTGGATAAAGCCAAGCGGGATTTGCCGAATGATTTGCCCATAGATCCCAATGTTACTGAGTTGGATATTTCGGAGATTCCGATCATGAGCATCAATATCGCTGGTGATTTCAGCTTGGACAAGTTGAAGGACTATGCAGAAAAGGCGAAGGATCGGGTAGAGGAGTTAAGGGAGATTACCCGGGTAGATATGGTTGGAGCGTTGGACAAAGAGATTCAAGTAGATGTGGACAAGTATAAAATGGCGGCAGCCAGTTTGTCTTTCCGGGATATTGAGACAGCGTTGGCTTATGAGAACATGACTATTTCTGCGGGGAATGTGGATGTAGGAGGGATGACCCGTTCTATATCCATTCGCGGTGATTTTAAGGATGTGGAGCAGATCAAAAATATTGTGATTTCCTCACAGTCTGGTGCGAAGATGTTTTTGAAAGACATTGCGGATGTGCGTTTGGGGTATGAGAAGCAGGAGAGTTACAGCCGGTTGAATGGTAAAAATGTGATTGCGTTGAATGTAATCAAGAAAACAGGAGAGAACTTAATCAATGCTTCTGACCAGATTAAGTTGATTGTAGAGGATTTGAAGGCGAATGATTTTCCCGCCAATTTGGAGGTGACGATTACGGGGGATCAGAGCCGGGGAACCCGGGTAACGCTTCACGATTTGATCAACACCATTATCATCGGCTTCATTTTGGTTACCCTGATTTTGATGTTTTTTATGGGGGCTACGGATGCGATTTTTGTGGCGCTTTCGGTACCATTGTCGATGTGCATTGCCTTTATGGTGCTTCCTGCTTTTGGGTTCACACTGAATTTCATCGTCCTTTTTGCCTTTTTATTGGGATTAGGTATTGTGGTTGACGACGCGATTGTGGTAATAGAGAATACACACCGTATTTACCACGATGATGCTCGGTTAACCATTGTGCAGGCTGCTAAGAAAGCGGCTGGGGAAGTCTTTTTACCGGTATTATCTGGAACGGCGACTACTTTGGCGCCTTTCTTCCCTTTGGTGTTTTGGGGAGGTATTTTTGGTAAGTTCATGCACTTTTTGCCGGTTACGGTTATTATCACCTTAACAGCCTCTTTATTGGTGGCCTATATTATCAATCCTGTATTTGCGGTGTGGTTTATGGGAGATCCCAAGCGAGAAGGGAAGGTGTTGGATCCGGTCAAAAAACGGAATCGAAGCATTTTGGGGTATACGTTGTATGGTTTGGCGGTGATTGGATTTTATGCGGCCGGCAACATAGCGTTAGGTAATTTTGCAGTGACCTTGGCCTTGTTAACTG
This sequence comes from Chitinophagales bacterium, assembly GCA_046316495.1. Classification (GTDB taxonomy): domain Bacteria; phylum Bacteroidota; class Bacteroidia; order Chitinophagales; family Saprospiraceae; genus M3007. The sequence continues at coordinate 12,855 of JBKDAM010000062.1, read as the reverse complement.
TTTTGTACAAATTTGCCATTGAGAAAGCTGTTCATTGGTTTAGGGAGAAGGGCTGGCCGTCTGTCCAGGCTGGTTATGCTCGTTTCCTTGGATTTACGTTGAAGTATCCGGTTTCCATTTTGAGTGGAGTTGTTTTATTCTTGCTGGTTTCTTTAGGAATAATTGGTGGTAGTCGTGCGAATGTGGTCTTATTTCCCAAGGCCGATCCTAATTTTATCTATGTGTACATGTCCTTACCAGTAGGTACGGAGATTGGCGTTACGGATTCATTGACTCGTATACTGGAATCGAAGGTGACGGAGGTTATTGGGGAAAACAATCCGATTGTGGAGTCTGTAATCGCGAATGTGGCCTTGAATGCCTCTGAAGATCAATTTGACCGGGCAGCTACTTCCAACAAGGGGAAGGTAGGTATTGCCTTTGTTGAGTTCAGTAAACGTGAGGGTGTGAGCACGAAAGAGTATATGGATAAAATTCGGGAAGCGACGAAGGGCGTTATTCCGGGCGCTGAGATTACGGTAGGTCAAGAGCAGGGAGGTCCACCTACGCCCAAACCCATTTCGGTAGAGGTGCGTGGGGATGATTTGCAACAGTTGATCTCCGTTTCTGCGAAAGTGAAACGATATTTAGATTCACTGGCTATCCCGGGTGTGGAAGAGCTTCGTTCAGATATGATTGTTTCCAAGCCAGAGATCAATATTCAGGTAGATCGTGATCGCGCAAACCGTGAAGGGATATCCACTGCTCAGGTGGGCAGTGAGTTCCGAACGGCTATTTTGGGTAAAGAAGCGACCAAGTTTAAGGATGGGGAAGACGAATTGCCGGTTATGATTCGATTGAAAGAGGAGCAGCGCACCAATATTGATGCGGTGGAGAATATGAACATTACGTTTCGAGATATGAATATGGGGGGAATGTTGCGGTCGGTTCCAATGTCAGCTTTAGCGGACATTAAGTACACGAACACCTATGGAGGGATTCGTCGGCAGGATCAGGAGCGGTTGGTAACGATTTCGTCTAATATTACGGCGGAATATCAGCCGACGCAGACGGATGTGATCAACAAAGTTAAATCGGCGATTGCTACCTTCCCACAGACAGAAGGGGTGAAAGTAGCATTTGCTGGGGAGGATGCTGAGTTTGTGGACGCCTTCAATTTTCTTGGTCGCTCTTTATTGATTTCGATTGGAATTATTTTGTTGATTTTGGTAGCGCAATTTAACTCCATCGGCAAGACGGTTATTATCATGACGGAGGTAGTCTTTTCGGTGATTGGTGCCTTATTGGGTATTGCTATTTTTGGGATGGATTACTCGGTGATTATGATGGGAGTAGGTATTATTGCCTTGGCCGGGATTGTGGTTCGGAATGGGATCCTGTTGGTCGAGTATACAGATATATTACGGGAGCAGGGGTATGAGGTGAAACAGGCCATCATTGATGCAGGTCGTATTCGTATGACACCTGTGTTATTGACAGCGACGGCCGCGATTTTGGGTTTGATCCCATTGGCGGTCGGTTTCAATATTGATTTTGAGAGCTTGTTTGCGACGGGTGATCCCAAGATTTACTTAGGAGGTGATTCGGTTGCTTTCTGGGGGCCTTTATCTTGGACGATTATCTTTGGTTTAGGTTTCGCTACCTTCATTACGCTTATTGTGTTGCCAGTGATGTATTTATTGGGGCACAATGTGAAGTACTGGTGGCAAGATAAGATTTAAGCGAGCTAACAGACTTGGATGTTAATTGCGGGGCATAAGGGGGAAACCTCTTACGCCCCGTTTATTTTTTGGAAGGGGGGCTATCCAAATTCGATGAGGGTATGGTAGTCATCCCAGGGTTTGTCTTCTTTTTTCATCTCTAGTAGGTCCAATAGGAGGTGACCATATACCTCTTCTAAGGCGGAGGAGGTTTGTTGGGTTCGAATTTCCAGGAGTCCTTGTTTTAGCTGTTCCAGTCTCCAGTGGTAGGTTCTTTTCATTTTTTCGAAGATACGTTGACACACTTCTGCATGATTGGTATCGGGTTGGTGGACAGTAATTGCTTCTTGGAATGCTTGGTTATTGCGAGCGATCATTTTGCCACTGTCAAGGATGAAGTAGGCGGTATGGGGCCAGGACTCGGCGGTTTCGAGTAGGTAGGCATAGAGTACTAGTTGGAGGTCTTCTTCATTTTGCAGGAGTTGTTTTCGGCGGTTAAGGCCGCTCCATTTAAGATCGACGATTGCTTTTTCGCCGTTTTCCCGGGTTAGGACGAGGTCTGCTTTACCTTTTATAGGGGTTCCCTCAAATACTCCGTGGAGAGCGAGCTCTGTTGCTTCAACTTTCCAGCCATTATTACGGATCATGCTGGTGAGGTTCCAAGCGGCGAATTTTATTTTGCGCAAGAATGCTTTTCGTTCGGGTTCTCTTCCATAGAGCAGCAGGGTTGCCCCTTCCTTTCTGAATAGGTCTAGGGCAGAGCGCTCGATCCAGGATTCGAGCTCCTCTTTATTCATTTGGGGGTAGGTGCTTTCGCTAAGGAGCAGCTCGAAAAATCGATGAGCGAGGTTTCCCAGGAGGGTTTGGTCTTTATTGACGGTGAGTAGATTTGCGGGATAGATCCCTGTGAATTGGCGGAGGTACCAATGATGAGGGTAGTAAAATAAGCTTTCCAGACCGGTTGGGCTTTGTTGAAGCTGCTCGGGAGCTTCCACTTTTGGGATTTGGAGTATTGGCTCTTTTTCGTGTTTTGTCTTTACCTCAATCGCTTGATGGGAGGGTATGCGCAGGAGCTGCTGAAGCTGTTGGCGGTCAGCGGGTTTATCCAGGTGGATGTGGGTAATTTGTTCTTTTTTGAAAAAGGTTTTCAGGTCGGCTACGATGAGATGATGTACGGCTTTTTCCCCATGGACATATTCTGGAAGTACGAGCCAGAGTCTTTGTTGGGTTTGGAGAATCGGGCGGATTCTTGAGAGCAACCTCCTTTGTGCAGTTGTATTGGGGTGGTCGGGTTGAACTCCATTGGCACTTAGCCATTGGCGTTCTTCTGAGTGCCAGAAATCTGGATCTGGGCTGTTGTTTTCAAAAAGGCAGTTCCACCAGATTAGTTCATGGACGGGGCCAAGGAAGGCTCCGGGTTGGTGGGTGTATCCGTAGTGTCCAGTGGCGGTTTCTGCGAATTGGGTGGGTGAGGGTTCTACGATGGTTCGGACAATCCGCTCAAGTTCGAGGAAGGTGATACCTGGTTCGGGTACCGTTTCTAGTAGTTCCCGTATTTTTCTAGCTTGTTCGGAGAGGCTTCTAAAGGTGTTGTCGCGGTTGGCGGATTGTTCTAGCAGGGCATTGGCCCAGTTTTCGAGGTAGGCATAAAGGTTAATGGCTTCTTTTTTAGGAGCGGTTCCATCTATTGGGTACTGTCGGCGTTGGAACCAGAATTGGTATTCAGCGCGGGCTGCTGGGTCGGGGTTTTCCTCCTCTAGATAGGTTAATACAGCACTAAACCAGGCATCGCTGAAAAGGCCTGGCCTTGCTGCCAATACTTTTGCGATTTCTAGTGAGAGTCCTCGTTCGAGCGGTTTCACTGGGAGGGTGACGAACTCCATTATTTTAAAAATATCAAGGGGTTCCCAAAGAAAAGCGGGTGCTAGTTTGAGTACCTGAAGTGCAGGTCTAGCCAACGTAGCAGAGAGGATACCGAAGGGTGGTACTCCTTCTTTTACAAAGGCCAGTTCGAGGCTTTGATCCAGTTCGGGCAGTAGAAAACCTGGTTGCCAGTGTGGATTTCGTCGTAGGGTTTGGGCGATGAACGTAGCAGCATCCGTATCAGACCTAGAAGATAGCAGGATTATTTCTGGGTTTTGATCGGTTCGTTCGGGGGGGCTTGCTGGCTGGTTGAGCAGGTACTGTTGAAAGGCAGCGAGGCGGGCGTTCTCGGAAGGTGCTTGAGGGATTAATTGAAGGGTTTCAATCAGCGTACCTTGGTCTTCGAATACACGAATACAGCGTTTCAGCTGAGAGGGAAAGAGTGTTTTGGGTTCTGTTATTATTATTTTTTCGAATTGAATGGGCTGGTTTTGGAGGGCTTTAATCACCAAGTTCCACCGGTCGGCTTCTCCGATGAGTGCCAAGAAGTTATGTGGGTCTTTTGCTTTTTGTTGAAAAATAAATTCTACGCTTGCCCAGACCCGTAGTCGATCTGGTAGGGTATCCATCGGAGTAAAATCCCATCCAGCTAGGCAAAGTTGATCTCGGTAGTGTAGCAATGCGGAAGCAGTAGCAAAGCGGTCGGATTCAAAGGATCGAGCGAAGAAGGCGTTCGGATTCGCCTCGAGGTATTGAAGTAGGGCTTGGCGGTACAGTTCTACTCTCAAGTAGTCATTTTTCTGGGAAAAACCATCTAGACCTAAGGTTTCTTCCAACCATTTTAATAGTTTATTAGGGCCAAGGAAAAGGGTATTGATAGAATCGGAGAGGGGGAAAAGAATGGGGCCATCCAGTTCATTGCCAAGGTAAAGGGTAGTCAAAGGGAGCATAAATGGGAGCTTAGACGAGCAGGTGAATCGTAGGCGGAGTGTGGGTTAGGGGCGTGTTGGTTGGTGGCCCTTGGCCTTATTGATGTAAGGCCAAGGGCTGAGTTGGTTTACTATCCAATGGCTGCTTCTACTTCGGCGATAGATTGTGGTACATGTGGGCCTAGTTTGCGGCTACCGTCGTGGGTGATAAGGTAGTTATCTTCGATTCGGCATCCGCCTTCCCCTTGAAGTTGTTTTAGGCGGTCGTATTGGATAAAGTCTTTAAACATACCGGTATTTTCCCAACGTTCAATCAGAGGTGGGATAAAATAGATGCCAGGTTCGACGGTGAGGACAAAGCCTTGTTCCAACTGTTTGGCAAGCCGGAGAGAGCGAAGTCCCAACAGAGTACTCCGTTCTTGGTGTTCGGCATACCCTACGAATTGTTCGCCCAGATTTTCCATATCATGTACATCCAGGCCAATCATATGACCGAGTCCGTGGGGCATAAACAGCCCTGGAACGCCTAATTGAGCCATTTCTGCAGGGTCTCCTTTCAGGACGCCCATGTTTTTCAGGCCTTCCGCAATGGTTTCCCAAGCCAGAAGGTGGCATTCTCGGTAGGTGATACCTGGACGGAGCGCTTCTACTGCGCGCTGATAGGCTGCCAAAACGGTTTGGTAGATTTCTTTTTGTGTATCGGAGAATTTTCCACTGACGGGCCAGGTTCTTGTGAGGTCAGAGGCATATCCGGAGGGTGCTTCTGCCCCCAAATCGGCAACGATCCATTGGCCATTTTTGAGTTGATTGCCGTGGTAATGGTTATGCAGGACATGGCCATTTACGGAAAAAATGGGGTGGTATGCCATGGTTCCGTGGTGTGCTTTAGCAATGCCTTCAACTCCCCCTACAATCTCGTATTCAAATCGTCCTTGACGGGTTTCCGCCATGGCAAATTGGTAGATTTGTTGGGTGACGCCAAGTGCTTTTTCCATTTCTGCAATTTCCTCTGCCGACTTACTACTGCGCTGGGCTACGATGGCTTTTATTAAGGGTTCAGAAGACTGGAGCTGGGTTTGTCCCAGCATTTTCAATAATTCGAGTTGAAGTGTGGCGTGATAAGGACTTAGGTAGTGAAAAGTGCGCTGGTTGTCGCTGGCATTTTGCAAATATGCTGGCAATTGTTCAATGGGTAGGCACTGCTGGATTCCTATTCGATCCCCCAGTTCTGCGAGGGCAGGCAGTGGTCCCTCCCAGATGACATCGTCCATGCTTGGTTCGTGTCCGAACAATATTTCTTGACCATTATCGGCATCCAGAACAACAAACAGCCTAGGGAGTTGGTGGCCACAATAATAGAGAAACGTACTATCCTGACGAAAGTGGTAGGTATTAGCGGTATAATTAAAAGGGATAAGTGGATTGGCAGGGAGTAGAATAAGCCCTGTTCCTACTGTTTTTTTTAGTTGTAACCGCCGTTGGGAATACGTATTTGCTGAAAACATACGAATTGTAACTGCTTTAGATGTTTGGCGAATGATAAGAATAAAGAAGATGAACTGCGAAAGTGCGTATTCTTGTGAAAACGGGGGTGGAAAAGTCTCACTTTTTTTAAGACAAAAGGATTTATAGTGAATTATTGGGAATAACAGGTATTGTTCGTGGTGTTTATTTTGTTAAAAACGGGCATACAATATTGTTTTTTTATCTACCTTCACCTGTTCAATTTCTGTTTAATCGAGGGCTAAACTGGTCTTTAGGGTTAGCGTTCAGCTTGACCTACGGTAGAGGTAGAGGGGAGAGTTGGCAAGCGTTCGATATAGTCTTAAAAACCTTGTTAAGGGTCTTCAACGTTCTTTTTTTTGATCTAAAACCTTTGTTTGACTTCGTGTCATTGCTGTAAAAACGTATTATTGGAATACCTAGGATAATGGTTGAGTGACAAGCTTGTTTCTATGGACGCTGGATTTTTAGTATTTGGGTCAGTCAGATAATTCGAGCAGGTACCGGCTGTTTTCAGGGTATAAAAAGTGCTGAATCTTATTTTACTATGCGGTTTCCTTTACTTCAAGTCGTGCTCAAGAGCAGTTTGGTGGTTGTCTTATTTACCTTGTCGTTGGTCAAGGTTTTTTCGCAAGGTAATTGCGAGTGTTCGAATTGCCCTCAGTTTATGCCGGACAATTTTACGGGTTCATTTTTGATCAATGTTCAGAATGCAGCGAATCCCACTTTGGGCCAGAATGGCCAGGGGGTTTGTGGGGTGCAGTTGAATTTTGATCATGAGTACATAGGTGATTTGTCTATTACTTTGACGGCTCCATCTGGTCAGACGGTGACGTTGGTAGGACCCATTGGATTTTTTGGTGCCACGGATGGCTCTACTTGGGATATTACTTTTTTGCAATGTGGTGATCCTGGGGTTAGTCCGGACCCTGGGTTTTCCAATCAGTGGAGTAATAACCAGCCTTGGGGGTTAAATGGGACTTACACAGGAGCCTATTATCCTTCTGCGGGGTGTTTGCAGAATTTTACGGGTCCGGTGAATGGTACCTGGTCATTGACGGTCACGGATGGGCAGGCGAATGATGTTGGCAACTTTTACGATTATGAAATCATTTTTTGTGATCCGACTGGGATCGATTGTTTTTCTTGTGCGGCGGATGCGGGCAATTTATTGCAGCCGGATGTCTCTGCTTGTGAGGGGAGCCCCAATTTGAATTTGAATTTACCGCCCACTTATACGCCCCAGATGCCTCAGCCACCAGTAAGCGAGTATTCGTACACGTATGTGATTGGTGGAGCTGGTGGGGTTTTACTGGGCTATGAACCGGGGCCGGACTTATCTGCGTATCCACCGGGGACGTATACAGTGTGTGGCTTGTCGTACTACACACTTCAAGCCGGTTTACTTCCGGTGCCGGATGGCTCCTTGACCATTATGCAGCTTCGCAATCAATTGAATGGCACTACGGCACCGTTTTGTGGGGATGTAAGTGTTAATTGTGTGAATGTTATCATTAATCAGGCGCCACCTGATATTGAAGAGACGGTGGAGATTTGTGCACCGGAGTGTTATTTTTTTGGAGGGGCCAATCGTTGTCAGACTGGTACTTATACGACCACTTTGACTCAGAACGGCTGTCAGTATACGTCCACGTTGTATTTAACGGTAGGACAACCCAAAGTGACCTCCTTGGTGGAAGTTGTTTGTGCAGGTCAATGTTCTTCCAATCCGACCTTCCCAGGTGCATGTGAGCCTGGTATGTACTCTGAGACGCTAACTACAGCTTTTGGGTGTGATAGTATTGTAAATTTAAACCTATTGGTGTTGGGTGTTGAGGCGGTTATTGTGGATCCGCCGGCGCTCCCATGTGGTGGTGGGCTGCTTAGTTTACAAGGTACTGGATCTACCACGGGAGGCGGTGTGACCTACAGTTGGTCCTCCGTAACGGGTGGGCCTATTTTAGGACCAACGAGTCAGATCAATGCAAGTGTAAATACTCCTGGAACGTATCAGTTACGTGTATGTCGGATTGGAAATGGGGTTATCTGCTGTGACTCTACTACGGTAGATGTGATGGCCTCCACGGATGCGCCAGATGCACCTTCTGCGATTTTAGGTCCTGATACCCTTTGCCAAGGTCAGACGGTTTCCTATACCATCCAGCCGGTGGCTGGAGCGACTAGTTATACTTGGTCTTTCCCGTCTGGGGTGACGCTTAATTCAGGAGGCGTGGGTTTAGTGGCTAATGTTACCTGGGACACTATAGCAGGTGGTTTGATTTGTGTCACGGCCAACAATGCCTGTGGTCCTAGCGAACCTACCTGTTTAAATGTACAAATCAATAGTGCAGCCTCTGGGGTAGTGCCTCTGGGGCCTGCGTTGGTCTGTGTAGGAGATACTGTGGTATATTTTGTCAATACATCGGCGAGTGCTTCCCCTGCCAACCTTAATTGGATCATACCATCTCAGGCTGTATTGTTAGCAGGGCAAGGAACAGACAGTATTCAATTGGTTTGGATTGCTCCTGGGCCGGATACAATTTGTGTTACGAATACCAATTCTTGCGGAGTAAGTGCACCACAATGTTTACCTGTCCAGGTAGGGATCGTCTTAACGATGCCGACCATTTTTGGAGATAGCCTACTTTGTGCGGGAGACACAGGGGTTTACACTATTCAACCGGTAAATGGAGCAACAGGATATAATTGGCAGGTGCCGATGGGAGGGACGATTGTTTCGACACCTGATTCTACTACGATAACGGTCCATTGGACGGCGGCGCCTGGGGGAATGGTACAAGTTGTACCCCTTGGGGCATGTGGAACTGTTCCTAATGCGGTTTTCCCAGTGGTTATCCTGGAGGTTCCTGTAGCGAACGCAGGGCTGGATCAGGTGGTTTGCGGAACTGTCGCTAATGTAACAGCAAGTGGAACACCGGGAAGTTGGTCAATGATTAGCGGGCCTGGAACCATTTTATTTTCAGATTCAACTTCGGCTAACACGGTAGCAACTGCGAGCAGCCCTGGGTCTTACGTTTTGCGTTGGACTGCCAATAATGGAGGGTGCATGGATCTAGATGAGGTTGAAATTATTTTTAATCCGATTCCTCAAATTGGAAACTACACGGCGCTTTGTGACAATGCAAATGAGTTTTACACTGTTTCTTTCCCGATTCTTGGTGGGACGGCTCCCTTTACGGTGGCCGGGGGAAGCATCACAAACGGACAATTTACTTCCGATCCAATTCTGAGTGGGCAGGCCTTTTCGTTTATGGTAACGGATAGTAACGGTTGCGTTAGTACGACCTTACAAGGTAGCGTGAACTGCAACTGCACTACGAACGCGGGTTCGATGAGTGGTAGTCCACTTAAAGCATGTAAAGGAATGACAGTTCTTGCCACGTCTATTTCTGCGCCTGTGTTAGATGGGAATGATATAGGAATATTTGTTTTACATGAGGGGTCAGGGGCTACGATTGTGAATCCAATTGCTTCCAACTCCACAGGAGAATTTGGCTATCAGCCCGGGATGGTATTCGGCCAGACTTATTACATATCTTATGTGGTAGGAAATAATGTCAATGGGATGCCAGATCCCGCAGATCCGTGCCTCTCTGTCGCTCCTGGTCAGCCTGTTCAATTTTTTGATTATCCCATCGCAAATGCGGGCCTTGATTTATCTACCTGTACCACTTCTCTTTCGCTACAAGCCACGGGTATAGGTACTTGGTCGGTTGTTTCGGGCCCCGGTGTACTTCAGCTCAGTTCGACTTCAAGTCCAACCTCAACGGTACAGGCGAGTGTTCCTGGAGTCTACACGTTAAGTTGGTTAGTTGTGGAAAATATGTGTTCCTCCTCTGATACGGTGGAGCTAACCTTTAATACTCCTCCAAGTACTACCAATCTTCTGCGTGATTGTGATCCAACGGGCCAATTTTATACGGTGTCTTTTGAGGTGACTGGAGGAAGTGGACCGTACTCGGTCAATGGAGTAGCGCTAACTGGATCCTTATTTGTTAGTACTCCTATTCCTACCGGTGATAGTTACACTTACGAAGTGATAGATGCTGCCGGATGTAAAGCACAATTAGTGACGGGAAGTTTTGCCTGCAACTGTACGACTCTGTCAGGAATTTTATCCAGCCAGCTTATTCAAGTTTGTGGGACTGAACCCGCGGAGGCGGAAGTAACTATTCCGGCCATTTTGGATCCGAATGATGTGGTTGCTTATGTGCTGCATACCGGATCGGGTGCAGCCCTAGGTACAGTACTTGCGCAGAATTCGACAGGGGTATTTACGTATCAGTCTGGTATGGTATACGGACAGGTGTACTACATTTCTCAAGTAGTTGGGAACAGCTTGTTAGGCCTGCCTAATCCGCTGGATCCCTGTTTTAAGGTGTCGATAGGCCAGCCAGTACAATTTTGGGAGCAGCCAGTTGCGGAGGCGGGTAATAACAGTGCACTTTGTGGCAATGAGACGGTGCTGATGGCTTCGCCTAGCTCCTTTAGTGGTCAGTGGTCAGTTGGCGCAGGGCCTGGGTTTGCCAGTATTGCAAGTTCAAATTCCAGTGTTTCCGCGGTTTCGGTTACTGCATCAGGTGTGTACACCTTTTATTGGGAAACGGTTAACGCTGTTTGTTCTGCCGTTGACAGTGTACAAAATCAGTTTAATCCTGTGCCAACAGCGCAGGTTTTAAGTGAGCAGTGTAACAACACGGCAACGCAGTACAGTGTAGAGCTATTAATTAGTGGAGGGACTATTCCTTATACAGTTACTGGGTTGCCTGGGGCGTTGAATGGGAATGTTTTTACATCCGCGGGCGTAACCAGTTCAGTGGGATATAGCTTGACAGTGACGGATGGAAACGGCTGTACTTTTGGTCCGATAGCCGGGATAAAAAGCTGTGATTGTATTACCTATTCAGGCACGATGGATTTGACCCCTCTTACTTTCTGTGCAGATGTGCCGGCGGTGGTGACTTATAACAATGATGGGCAGCTGGATGGGAATGACTTATTGCGCTATGTTCTACATACGGGTATGGGTACCAGCCTAGGTCAAGTGATTGCAGTTTCCTCTATACCGGAATTTACTTTTTCTGCAGGGATGCAGTACGGTCAAGTTTACTACTTGTCTGCTGTGGTGGGTAATGGTCTTAATGGGCAGGTGGACATAACGGACCCTTGTCTTTCTGTTTCGCAGGGTACTCCGGTTCAGTGGAAGCCATTGCCTACCTCTAGTGTAGCTGGTTCGACGGCTATTTGTCTTGGGGATGCTGCGCAATTAACCTTCAGTGGTGCGGGGGTTTATCCGCTGACATTGAGCTGGCAGAGCCAGTCTGGTGTTGTTCAGACGACGGTGGTTACGGGTCCTGGGGTACAGACGATTCCTGTGATGCCGACGGAGACGACCACCTTCACGTTGATTGGGGTATCGGATGGTTCATTACCTACTTGTCAGGTGGACCTTAATGAAGCGGTAACGATAGTTGTTAACTATATTACAGCGGATGCGGGTACTGCATTGCCGGATACAGAGGTTTGTTTTGGCCAGGATACCTTGATTGACCTATTTACCTTACTGGAGGGTGAAACACCTGGAGGGATTTGGACTGAGCTATCATCTATTCCTTCTACTGGAACAGCCTTCAATGCTGCTTTGGGGACTTTTTCCACTGGGCAGCAGGTAACGGGTGTTTACCGGTTCCGGTACAGTGTAAGTTCTGCAGCTCCCTGTCCGGGGGATGCCGTGGAAGTAGCTGTGCTTATACGTCCAGCACCAACGGCAGATGCGGGAGTGAATCAGGAGCTAAGCTGTGTAGAGACGGCAGTGTTGCTTGGCGGTATTGGAACTTCTACAGGTGATCAATACAATTGGAATATGAACGGTATGGCCCTTCCGGGTGCTTCCGAGTCGACCTTACAAGTGGAGGCGGCTGGCGTTTATCAACTAATTGTGAGAAATGCATTTGGCTGTACAGCGATTGACGAGGTGGATGTGATTCAAAATGCAGAAAGACCGATAGTGGAGTCGGTAATATCGCGAGATATACGTTGCTACGGCCTTGGGGATGGTGGAATTGTGATAGAGGCGATAACAGGAGGTTTGCCACCTTATTTAAGTTCATTGAACGGAGGGGCATTTATTGCGACGCAGCAGTACAGTAATTTGAAAGCAGGAGCCTATGAGTTGGTCGTGATCGACTCAAAAGGTTGTATATCTGATTTGGTGATGGTGAATGTAGAGGAGCCCTTGCCTTTGGAAGTGAATTTAGGACCGGATGTATTTCTCAGCCTAGGGGATTCCCTTTCAGTGGCAGCGACTGTAAGTCCCGGGGATGCGGTTTTGAATTTAATTGAATGGGATCCGCTGTTTGATCCAACAGGTGCAGGCACCTTATTGCAAGGTTGGAGTCCGACGCGTCCCTCATCGATTGATATTTTGATTCGCGACACAATGGGTTGTACTGCACAAGACCGGTTGTTAATTTTTGTGGATACCAGGAGGCATGTTTACGTACCAAATATTTTTGATCCTTTGAGCAGCGAATCGGGCATTGTTACTGTCTATGGAGGAAATGATGTTGCCCGGGTGGAGTCGTTTCAGATTTTCGATCGATGGGGGGACTTAGTATTTGAGCAGAAGGACTTTTTACCGAGTGATGAGAGCAAGGGTTGGGACGGTCGATTTGGTTCAAAATTGGCGGAACCGGCGGTATATGTTTGGAAAGCGGTTATTTTATTTAAGGATGGGTTTAAAGAATTATTTTCTGGGGATGTTACGTTGTTGAGATAGTAACTAATTGTTTTTTAAATATTTAGATATTGGTTTATTAAATAATTATTCAATATTCTAT
>JBKDAM010000061.1:0-94928 GCA_046316495.1 Chitinophagales bacterium | reverse complement strand
GCTTAATACTGTACTGATTGGCATCAAAATACAAATTCTGAATCTGAAGAATGTCGCCCTTCTTGATTTTATTCGGATCCGCCTCCGCTAAATTCTTTGTAGTCGCTTGCTCAGCTGCAGATGGAGCTGGCACATTTGCCGGACGAGGTTTGGACGGAGTTGTATTTTTATCGGGAACAGGTTTGCGCTTCTCTTCCACCTGAGCAACTGGCTCTTCCTTTTTTTCATTACAATCAACCTCCTTTATCTGTTGAGCATTGTCTACCAATACATTCCCATTATAAGGAAATAAAAGAGGTGTCTTAAAAAATGCCTCAATAATGATAAATGAATAATTACCCCTTTGTGGCTTCAAGGGAATCAAATACCCTAGCCAACGAGTATTCACCACATAAGGAGTTGTATAAAGCAACTCCGCGCGATCACAATATCCATTTCCACCCCAAATCCGTACCTGTACCGCAGAAGCAAAGCTCATTTGCTTGTCCGGATTAGCAGAGGTCGGACTCGTGTATTCCTCAGCACGACTAAGGTCAATCGACCAATCGTAGCATTTCCCCGCCATCAAGGGCTGGCTCAATCGCTGCGCTACACTTTCGTAAGTTTCATTGTCGCGAACAACGAGGCCCAAATAGGAGGAACCATGACTAGGGGCCTTTAACACCCCAAAAAAGCCTGGTTGGATGTCTGGAGAAGTTTCAGTGGTCCCACCACAATCATACCAGCCCACAGGAGGCTTCCCCCCCCTTAAACCCGCACGTGGAGTATCCTCAAACGAAGGATTCTCCAAGTTAATCACAGCCAACTTGGCCTTCTGTGCGGTTGGAGAGGGTGTTTGAGCATTCAAAACCATCCCTACTATTACCAAACAAAGAGAGAAATAAACTTTAATCATAATCTTATTTTGAACCAATACCTTCAGAAAGATTGGATTTCAACACAAAAGTAGAGCATTTAACGGATATGAGGGCCGCTCTGGTATAATCAAACAATAGTTAAACGTTAATTTTAGTTCTCTCAACGTATTAAAGCCCCCAATTACCCTCATCTACACTTCCAAGAGTACAAAAAACAATACAAGAAACCCGCAGGAAACCTTCCGCTTTACCTTACAAAACAGCAATTGAACCCTCCACCCAAACTGACATAGGCACGAATCCCTTAGTGGTGGCAACTAAAAAAACCGGAACAGGAATGCCCTGAGAAGCACCTAACAAACTCAACAGGGTCTTTGTTGTAGAGGGATCGGTGAGGCGAACCACCTTTCTCTCCCTATCAACCAAGCACCAGCCCTCCTCCATGCGAGCGACTGTAAGGTCCCCCACCCACATCGGAACAAAATCAATCCATGGAAAATCAATTCTTATATCAGATAAATGAACTTCCGCAGCTGTCCAGTCAGGGAACACCTGAACCGATGCGATAGGGGAGGAACATTCCTCCAAATTTTCAGGAATGGCACGATCACTTTCTGGGAAAAAAGCCAATGTTGCCCGATACATTTTTCCAGGGAATAGGTTCGATTCAATAGGGGTGTTTCTAAATGCAAAATAAAGTACTAAGGCAAACTTTCCAGACTCCGTCCCATACAGCCAGTTTCGCTGAACCGTAATATCCTCCACTTTTTCAACCTGGCGACCAACTACTACCCACAAGTCTAAAACACGCATCGCAGAGGCATCCGATTGAACCTCCTTTGGTGTGGCACCCCAGCCAGCAACGGCTAAAAGCTGTTGCTGAATCCCCATAGAGTGCTTTGTCATTTGTATAAAACCTTTTGTCAGGCTCCAAAGTTGAGTTGTCCAATAGAGCGCCTCCTCTTGCCATTGGTGGTCATCTGAGTATCGTATATCCCGTAACCGTCGTAGCATACCTGCCGCTCCAGATGCTTGTGCATCCACCATCCTCGCTGCTGCATTTTCCCAAAATTGCCTTGGATAATCTGGATATGCAATCACACCTTTCCGAACCAAATCACAAAGCCATCGCTCCAGCTCCAAAAAACCATCCGTCATTTTGGCCATCCTTGCATCCTGACGCTTTATTCTATCCTTTGCCTTTTTTTCTGCAATTTTATCCATGAACAAGGTGGTTGAATAAGGGACAAAGATATACTTTTGCCCTTATTACTATGAAACATCTACTTTCCATCCTCATTCGAGCTGCCTTCACCTTCGTGGCATTTCTCGTGATTCAGTACCAAGTCCCTTACTACCTCCTTGCTGCTGGAGGGCTGGCAGCAGGATTCTTTATGCTCAAAACAGGAGAAGATCGCACCCTATCTATTGGTATTTTAACCGGAAGTGTGGCGTTTGGAGTCTTCGCCTTCGTAGTAGAACAGATGAAAATAGGTTGATGGATTGGCTAACCTCTTCCGTCTGGCTATTTGCAGCTGGATATACCGTTATCATGACCGTTTATTCAATCGGTTGGATAATGCAAAAGGAAGTACACCTCCCAATCAACAAGGTCCCTGTTACTCGCTTCTCCATCCTGATTCCCTGTAAAAATGAAGCTTCTAAAATCGAGGATTGCCTCCAGTCTATCTCGACCCTGAAGTATCCTTCGAACTTGTTTGAAGTTCTTGTGATTGACGACGGTTCAGAGGACGCCACCGTGGCCCTTGCAACGAACTGGATAAAGAGCACAAGCCCCCCTTTCCCAGTGCATATTCTTCATAATACCGGAGTAAATGGGAAGAAGCACGCCCTTACCTTAGGAGTTGAACAAGCTTCAGGAACCCATATTGCCTGCACCGATGCAGACTGCATGGTGCCTCCACAGTGGCTATCCTTTTTTGATGGAGTGTATCAGACAACACCTACCATTCAAGCAGTTGCCGGCCCTGTTCTTTTTCACCGGGAAAAAGGTGTTTTACAATGGTTTCAATCCCTCGACCTGATAGGACTCATGGGCATTACTGGAGCGGGAATCCGATTAGGCTGGCAGCACATGGCCAATGGCGCTAATCTTTCCTATCAAAAAAAAGCCTTTGCGTCGGTAGGAGGATACCGTGATAATTTTGAAATCCCTTCTGGAGATGATTTCTTCCTAATTCAAAAAATTGCCGCCAAATGGCCAAAAAGTATAATATTTCTAAAAAGCCCAGCTGCAGTGGTCAGAACGATGCCCGCTGCCGACTGGCGCTCCTTTTTTTACCAGCGACTCCGCTGGGGCAGTAAAAACGCAGCTTTGCCGGAATGGCCAGTAAAACTAACCTTGGCATGGGTGTTTCTTTTCTGTTGGTTACTCCTCCTAAGCCTGGACCCAATTGGATGGGCCATAAAAACCATAGTAGATTTTATTTTTCTAGGTTCAATGGCTCAGTTTTGGAAAAAAGAAAGCGCGCTTCGTTGGTTTCTTCCCGCCCAAATACTACATGTACTCTATGTGGCTATCCTAGGAATTGCCAGTCTTTTCTTCAAAAAGTATCCCTGGAAATGAGAAATACCTTTACTTTTGCCTTTAAACAAGCTTAAAAGCAACAACTATGGACGACCCCTCCTCACGAAGTCGGTATTTTATTCTAAACTCCTATGTTGGAGGCCACTCGTATTTCTTTCTCTTCCTGCTAGGACTTAGCGCATTAATTGCTTACTGGTTCATTCTACCCTTCTTTAGTTTCGTGTTCGGAACAGGAGTTTTCTCCGTGGTTATCACTGGATTGACTGTTTTTGGATTGGTTATTCCTTTCAGAAAAAAAATACTAAAACACCTTTTTGGGAAAGCCCCAGATGAAGGCGAAGCCGTTTTAATAGAGTATTTTTCTCAACAAAATCATCATTCCGGTTCTGCTCAAGAAGAAGACGTAGCCGCAGAATTAATTGAAAATGCGCTGCACCTCCAAGAAGTATCCGCCGCTGCATGCATGACACCTAAAGAACAAATCGTTTACGTTCCAGTAAGCACGGATCTCTCAACTGTACAGCAACTTTTTTCAAATACACAATTATCCCGAATACTGGTAACCAGCGACGAGCGCCTCGACCATATCCTTGGGTATATTCACGTTCAACAAATTTTTGAGCAACCAGAATCTATCCGAAAAATGATCATGCCGATTCGGTTTGTCCCAGCCGGAATCCCCGTTAACGAACTGCTGAACCGTTTCGTGAAAACTAGAACCAACATCGCCTGTGTTTCCGATGTAACTGGACGCCTTGCAGGGATTATCACCTTAGAAGATGTCTTGGAAGAACTTTTTGGCGAAATTGAAGATGAGTTTGACTAATAATAAGAGCCAAGCGTCTTTTTCAAATTACTTTTCTTAAAAAAATAGTAGCTTGCACCGCTTAATTGTACTCTTAAGCGATTAAAATAGCTTTTCAACCAATTACAAACCAGTAATTTATGCTACGCGCCGCCCTTCTGGATATGTACAATGGTGAGGATAATCGTGGAATTCCTATGTTAAAGGGAATTTTAAATGACTACTCTTCAGAACTCACGTTTTCCCAGTTCGATGTCCGCGTCAACCATGAACTTCCGGGCCTTGAGTTTGATATTTACTTGTTTTCAGGGGGACCAGGAGATCCCCTAGAAGAGGATAAGCCGTGGGTCCAACCCTTATACGACCTTATTTGGGCACTTTGGGAACATAATAAGGTGGCGGAGCTAACTAATCAACCCAAGAAGTACGTATTCTTTATCTGCCACTCTTTTCAAATTGCCTGCCACTGCTTTGGCCTAGGCGTGGTTTCAGAACGGCGCCAAATGTCGTTCGGAACATACCCTGTTCATAAAACCCACGACGGCAAAGAGGAGCCTCTCTTCATGCCACTCCCAGACCCCTTCTATATAGCTGATTTTAGGAGATATCAAGTAACTCAACCCAATAAACAGCGTTTTCAACAAATGAACGCCCGAATCCTTTGCCTAGAAAAACTGCGGCCTCATGTTCATGATGAGCGTGCCTTAATGGCAATCCGATTCAGCCCAGAAATAATTGGAACCCAATTCCACCCCGAAGCTAATCCAGAAGGAATGCTTGCTCACTTTCTCCAGCCTGAGCGACAAGCAACCATCGAAAACGAATACGGCCATGCACGTTACCAACGAATGATCAGAGACCTCGCTCATCCGAATAAGATAGAGCTAACCTTCAACACAATTATCCCCAAGTTTATGGAACAATCCATCGCGGCACTTCAAAAAAACTACGCCGTCGTTTAGTTACTTATTCCTGTTTTTGTATAATATAGTCCAAACAAAAAGTAAACCAGTAATTCCTTCCCTTTCTTATCCATTTTTAGTCCGACATTTACAGCTGAATGTTGTTATACCGTTTTTTATGAAAAAAATACTTTTATTGCTCTTGTGTGCACCGTGGATGTTTTCCCTATCCGCACAATCCCCATTGGAGAAGTTTGATCCAACTCTACTGGAACGATTTACTTCAAATCCCTCCAGCCACCAAGAATTTATCGTAGAATTATCAGATCAAGTAGATACTAGAGCATTACTGGCTCGGTATGAATCTGAAAAAACACCCCTCACCACGCGCTCTCAAGAAGTAATCACCCTCCTCCAAACAACCGCAAACACCACTCAGCCAGCTCTTTTGGAAGAATTGCGGAAAATGGAAGGAGTAGACCAATCATTGGTTTACCCAGTTTGGATTGTTAATGCTGTTTTCGTTCGCGCTAACTATGATGCCGCTTTAAAAATAGCAGGATTACCTATCGTGGGAAACCTCTCCTTTAACGCACCGGTAGAAATAGTTGAACCAGTAAAAGTAACTACTGCTGTCGCAACCCCAAATGGAACAGAACCCGGCTTAAGGGCAATTAAAGCGCCATTCATGTGGAAACTAGGCTACACAGGATATGGAAGAAAAGCCCTAATTATCGACACAGGAGACGACGGTCAGCACCCAGCCCTAATCGCTAACTTCTGGGGCAATAATGTTCCTACCAACCAAGCATGGAATGGAACCGGACTCCCAGAAGATTGTGCAGACCATGGAACACACGTAACCGGTACTGTCGTTGGACTTGATCGGAAGACAAACGACACAATCGGTGTCGCCTTCAACGCACACTGGATGGGTGGACCTATGCAGTTCCCCATCGGAGAGGAATTGGGCTGCCAAAGAGCGTTCTCGCAAACCGTCTTTAGCAATATACAAACGTTTCAGTGGGCACTTAACCCGGATGGAAACGCAACTACCATTACCGACCAACCGGATGCAATCAACTGCTCTTGGAGCTCCGGTAACTTTGGATGCGGGAATAACGTTGCTATCAATTTGCTTAATGCCACAGAAGCAGCAGGAGTCGCAGTTGTATTCGCTCAAGGGAATAATGGGCCAGATCCATCTACTGTTACATCCGGTGCTTCTATGAACATGGACCTAGTAAATACCTTCGCTGTTGGCGCTATTAACGGGGCAAATGCAAGTTTCCCCATCGCTAGCTTTTCCAGCCGAGGCCCAACCCCTTGCGGTGGTACTGGATCCCTACTGATCAAACCAGAGGTAGTTGCACCAGGTGTGAGCGTCCGATCCGCCTTTAATGGTGGAGCTTATGCTTCAATTGATGGCACCTCTATGGCAGCACCTCATGCCGCTGGAGCAATCGTCCTATTAAAAGAAGCATTCCCCTACCTCTCCGGAATCCAACTGAAATTAGCCTTGTATAATTCCGCAATTGATCTTGGAGTAGTAGGAGAGGATAACGCCCATGGAAATGGCATGATCAGCCTCGAAGCTGCTTATAACTGGCTCCTGAACGAAGGTAATGTTCCAGTAACCCCCGTTACATGGGAGCGAGATGCCCTTATAATCGACACAAAAGTAGCAGGAATATGCAAAGGCCCGGTAGTCCCTACGGTTACTGTAGAAAACGCTGGAACAGAAACTATCACCTCGTTAGACTTTTCTTATGGGCTCTTGAACGGCACACAAAGTACCTACACCTGGAATGGTGGCTTGGCCCCCAATTCGTTTACCTCTATCGTACTCCCCGGCTTAACAGGGATCAATCCTGGTGAGTATACCGTACAGGTAACTATTACTTCCGTTAATGGCACCACCGATGTACGCCCCCTGAATAACTCGTTTAAAAGAGTATTCAAAATGGCGAACGAAGACTACATTGTAGGAAAAGTCAATGACCTGCAATCCAGTATCTGCGGCGGAAGTCGAGTTCTGCTAGAAGCGACCTCTAGTATCGGAGCCAATGAACGCTTCCAGTGGTTCACCGCCCCTTTGACAGGTAATCCAGTATCCGAAACCAATACATTCCTCACGCCCACCCTCACTCAAAACACTACTTACTACCTAAGTAAAATATCCAACTATAAAGTTGGCAAAACAGCCATTACCGGCAATTCTACAACCAGTACCGGTGCAGCATTGCAATTTAATGTATTCCAGCCTATCGTGCTAAAAACAGTGAAGGTATACGCTGACGAAACCGGAAACCGCTTTATTCGTCTCCTAGACAGCGATGGAAACCAAATCACCCAAAAAATCGTCAACATCACTCAAACAGGGGAACAGAGAATTCCACTCAACCTTTCTATTCCAGTAGGTAATGGGTACCGACTAGAACTCTCGGGTGGTAAAGAGCTAAAGCAAACAACTACCCAACCCGGTTTCCCACACACTGTTTCAGGGGTCATGACCATTGTCAGAGGTATAACACCTGCAGGCAACAACACTACCCTCAACTACTACTATTTCTTTGACTGGGAAATAGATGTACCGTTTATCTGCGGTCGAACGGCCGTACCCGTGACAGTTAGTCCTTCTCCAACTGCTCCCGTTGTTTCAATCGGCACCTCTGCTGATACAATCGACTTGGCTACTACCAACACAATCACCTTCAACGACCAATCGGCCGATGTAGTAAGTCGTTATTGGGATTTTGGCAATGGGCAGACCAGTACCGAAGCCAATCCAGTCGCTACTTACTCCCAAATTGGGTCCTATAAAGTGCTCTTGGTAATTGTTACATCAAACGGCTGCTCTAATGTCACCGAAAAAACCGTGGTGGTAAAACAAACGTCCTCTTCCTGGGAGGCTACTAACGGGATCATATCCAATATTTCCATTTTCCCCAATCCTAGCTCTGGAAATATTTTCTTGCGATTTGAGAGCAATACTGCTCCTGAAAATGGAAGGCTCATTGTGACAGACTTACTCGGTCGCACTACCCAACTGCCTGAATTACAGTTGGCCGCTGGAGCAGATCTTGTTCAATTAAACGTAGGTAACTTAACAGCGGGGATCTATTTTGTCCGCCTGTATGAAGCAAATCAATTGGTCTGGTCCGGCAAGTTTATTAAACAATAAACCCTACCAGCAATAACAACTCTATGGAAGAGGCCGCACCCAGTTACCTGAGGGCGGCCTCTTTTTTTCCAACACCTCCACTTTAAATCAACTCATTAATGTGGCTGCGAATGGTTTTTGAAATTCGACCCAGTGGCAAATCATTCTCATCTCCTCCAAAAGGCTCTTCAATCTCCTCCGCAATCAATTCCAAACTGGCCAAAACATAAAATATGAATCCAACGATCGGCACTACAAAGTATCCTAGTGAAAAAACAAAGCCGAACGGAAGTGTAGCAACGTAAATAAGTATAAATTTTTTTATAAAAACACTGTAGGAATAGGGTATGGGGGTATTCTTGATACGCTCACATGCTCCCGTCACATCCGTAAACGTCATCAAATCCTGGTTTAACGACAAGGCCTGTACCTCCGAAAGGTGCTTTTGCCGTACCAGCTCACCAATCCTGTGATGCATCACTGCTGCTATTTGATTGGGTAAATGCTTCTTCAAATCGATCCGCTGAAGAGTGGCCTCCGGAACATCGTTAAACAATTCAATGCGAGTCTCCTCACTCCGTAAATGGTGCTTCAGCGTATCTGCAAAAAGTGGAATAATGTTCCGAAAAAACAACTTTTCCTCTTCTTGGTCCTGTAATAAACTGGCCAATTTCATTGCAAAATTACGGCTATTGTTGACCAGTTGGCCCCATAGCTTCCGACCCTCCCACCAACGCTCATACGCCGTGTTCGTCCTAAACACCAATAAAAAGGAAAGAACCACACCCAATAAAGTGTGCATAATGGACACATTCCTGACCTTACTATTCTCTCCTAATTGCCAATACTCCAGCTCCAGCCATGCTACTCCGTAAGCGTACACACAAACCAGTACAATAAACGGGAAAAGACGACGCAGTGTATCAGATTTATGGAATCGAAAAGGCAATGAAAGCCAGTCTTTAGGGTTATAGGAAAGCATAACTAATGGTTTATAATCCTTTCATGCTCAAGGCTACTCGCTTACGCTGAAGATCTACTTCAATCACTCGAACAGTTACTTGCTGGTTAAGAGAAACTACCTCTGAGGGCGTTTTTACAAACCGATCGGCCATTTGAGATAAATGTACGAGTCCGGAATCTTTAATTCCAATGTCAACAAAAGCCCCAAAAGCGGTAATATTTGTGACAATCCCGGGTAGAATCATACCTTCAGATAAATCCTCAATACTCCGGACATTCCCAAACTCAAATGGTTTTGCCGCTCCACGCGGATCAAGACCTGGCTTTTCAAGCTCCTTCAGGATGTCCTGTAACGTTGGTAATCCCACCTCTTTACTCACGTAGCGCTTTAAATCAATCTTCAGCCGAAGCTCCTTACTTTTGATTAAATCCTGAACTGTACAACCAAGATCTTTTGCCATCTGATGAACTAAGTCATAGCGCTCGGGATGAACAGCCGTGTTATCTAATGGGTTTTCGGCATCACGAATACGTAGAAAACCAGCGCATTGCTCAAATGCCTTGTCTCCAAGCCTCGCCACTTTCTTTAAATCCACCCTTCGTTTGAATGGCCCATTTTCACTACGAAAATGCACAATGTTCTGAGCAAGTGTAGGACCAAGACCAGAAACGTAGGTCAATAAATGCTTACTCGCTGTATTCAAGTTAATCCCCACGGCATTCACACAACTTTCAACCGTCCTGTCTAGGCTTGCTTTAAGATTTGTCTGATTGACATCGTATTGATATTGCCCCACTCCAATACTTTTCGGATCAATTTTTACTAACTCCGCCAAAGGGTCCATTAATCTCCTGCCAATACTAACCGCCCCTCGTACCGTTACATCCTCCGTTGGGAACTCCTCCCGCGCCACCTCAGAGGCAGAATAAATGGAAGCACCCGCCTCATTGACCTGATAAATATCCACAGAACGGTTAAATCGCAACTGCCGCAAAAAATCCATCGTCTCTCGCCCTGCAGTACCATTACCTACCGCAATCGCCTCAATCTGATAGCGCTCAACTAGATCTTCCAATTCTGCCTGACTCTCCAACACGCGCTTCTGCGGTTCATGGGGATAAATAGCTGTGTTTTTCAACAAATTACCGCTCGAATCCAATACAACTACTTTACAGCCTGTCCGAAAACCTGGATCAATCCCCATCACCCGCTTCTCACCAATAGGCGCAGAAAGCAACAATTGGCGAAGGTTATCCGCAAAAACTTGAATTGCTTCAGCATCTGCTTTTTCCTTGGACGCATTTCTGAATTCCGTCTCAATTCCTGGCTGTAATAAACGCTTGTAGCTATCGCGCACCGCTGTGCGAACCTCCTGAGCACTTTCTCCAGACCCTGTTAAAAAAAGATCTTCTAGATCTCGAGTAGCCAGCTCCTCGTCCGGTGCAATTCCAACTCTTAGAAAACCCTCCTCCTCCCCTCTGCGCATCGCCAATAAGCGATGGCTGGGGCAATTCTTCAAGGGCTCACTCCAATCAAAGTAATCCCGGTATTTTGCTGCTTCCTCCTCCTTTCCCTTTACCAACTTGGCCGCAACCACCGCGTTCTTGGTAAAATGACGGCGAACTTTATCCCGAGCCTTTATGTCTTCACTCACCCACTCAGCAATGATATCCCGCGCACCTTGAAGCGCCTCTTCAACACTTGAAACTTGATCAGTAAGAAAAGTGGCTGCAATGGTAGAAACCTCCCTATCCTTCTGACTGAAAATACGTTTTGCCAACGGCTCTAAGCCCTTTTCAATGGCCATGCTCGCACGTGTTTTTCGCTTGGGCCGGTAGGGAAGGTACAAATCTTCTAATTCGGTCATCGTTGCAGCGGCGTCAATCGCCTTTCGAAGCTCAGGGGTTAATTTACCCTGCTCCTCTATACTCGCCAGGATCGACTCTCGTCTCTTGTCCAGTTCCTGTAACTTTTTTAACCAATCCTGGATCTGGCCTATTTGAACCTCATCCAGCTCCCCAGTAGCCTCCTTCCGATAACGGGCAATGAAAGGAACCGTAGCGCCTCCCTCCAACAACTCAATTACAGATTGGATACGCCGAGAAGAAATACCTAATAACGGTGCAATGCGATCTGAATACGTCATATTTTTAATTTTCCTTCTTTTTCGAAAAAGCAAATACCACTTTTGATACCCCTAAATAGACAGCTAATTTTAGCCCCTTATAACCCCACTAGCTATTCCTTGATTTGTCATCCCAATTTTGATCCCTCTCTAATGAGGCTTAA
Organism: Chitinophagales bacterium; assembly: GCA_046316495.1. Classification (GTDB taxonomy): domain Bacteria; phylum Bacteroidota; class Bacteroidia; order Chitinophagales; family Saprospiraceae; genus M3007. The sequence goes on along the minus strand of JBKDAM010000061.1, from coordinate 83,400 downwards.
GCTAACTTGCTAGCTACTTCAGGAAGTAGTCCGTTCATGGCCCTTACTCTATAATTTGAAGCCGTGAAGTTAAGGTCCCGACGGGTTTCTTAGTTTAACTTTTTACCTATATTTGCCAACATTCTGTTTTTTAGATACTTTTTGTTGAAAAAATGATTTCAAAACATTTCATATTCATCTGGCTCTTTCTCCTTTCGGCACCCATTACTGCGCAGCATCCTACCAATAAGGAAGTAGACCAGTGGGAACAACAGTCAAAACGAGTAACTATCACCCGCGATCGCTGGGGAATCCCTCATGTTTCTGGCCAGTCAGATGCCGATGCAGTCTTTGGACTGTTATACGCTCAATGCGAAGATGACTTTCAAAGGGTCGAGCTCAATTACATCGAAAAACTCGGCCGGCTTTCTGAACTACACGGGCCCTCTAAACTCTACGATGACCTGCTCATCCGCATATTACTAGATCCCTCCGAGGCTAAAAAAGAGTACGATAAAGCCCCAAAATGGCTCAAACGACTACTGAATGCCTATGCAGATGGGATCAATTATTATCTCTACAAGCACCCAGAGGTAAAACCCCGTTTAATAACACGCTTTGAGCCTTGGTTCCCCCTTCTCTGGACAGATGGCAGTATCGGCGCCATCAATACGGATGCCTTTACTGCGGAAGATTTAAAGCGCCAGTTTGAAATGGGTAGTAATAACAGCACTAGCGCAATCTCTTCTCCAACAGAGGCAGAAATAGTAACAGGATCGAATGGTTTTGCAATCGCACCGACAAAAACTACTTCTGGCAATGCCCTTTTATACATCAATCCACATGTTACTTTTTTCTTCCGCCCAGAAGTACACATGAGCAGTAAGGAAGGTCTAAATGCGTATGGAGCCGTCACCTGGGGACAATTTTTTGTTTACCAAGGCTTCAATGAACACTGCGGATGGATGCATACCTCCAGCTTTGCAGATGTTGCAGATACCTACGAGGAACAGGTTGTCCTAAAAAACGGGAAATGGTATTATGAATACGACCAAAAATGGCGCCCCGTATCTGAACGGAAGTTTCTTCTGCAAGTTCGAATTGCCGATTCACTTGAACAACGTGCTTTTTCAGTCCATTACACCCACCATGGGCCCGTATTCACTAAGAAAGGTTTTAAATGGTACACCCTGAAGTCCAATAATCGATCCATGGACGGCCTGATTCAAAGCTGGAACCGAACAAAAGCACGCAACTTAAAAGAATTTAAAAAAACCATGGAATTACGGGCAAACACATCCAATAACACGGTTTATGCAGATAAAGATGGAAACATTGCGTACTGGCACGGCAACTTCCATCCTATGCGAAAAGAACAGTTTAATTGGTCCAAACCTGTCCCCGGAAATACTTCAACCACAGAATGGACGGGAGTACACCAGCTGAAACAGACCATTCAATTCATAAACCCCACCAGCGGCTGGCTGCAAAACTGCAATTCTTCGCCATTTACTGCGGCAGGAATGCAAGGGCCAAAACGGGAGGACTTCCCCTCCTACATGGCTCCGGACCATGAAAACTTTCGGGGATTAAACGCAATCCGGCTCTTTGATAATCGGGATAATTGGGACCTAGACCAATTGATAGAGGCCGGTTACAACCGAAAAATGCTCGCCTTTGAAGTGCTTATGCCCGCACTAATCCGAGCATACGATCAAAATCCAACCGCCTATCGCCCTTTTTCCAAGCCCATAGAGGTACTAAGAGGTTGGGATTACCATTGCAGTGAAACATCTGTTGCAACTACACTAGCAGTCGAATGGGGACAAAGCCTTTTACAGGAAATCCGAAAATGGGAAGTACCCAACTTGAAAGAAGCTAGTTTTGTAGAAACAACCAGTCATTTTGCTGATAATGCCTCCGGCATGCTACTAATGCGGGGCCTGGCGGATGCCCTTAACAGCCTTCATGAAAAATTTGGCACTTGGGAAATACCCTGGGGAGAAATAAACCGTTTTCAACGACTGTCTGGTGATGTTAATGCACGCTTCGACGATTCAAGAGCAAGTCTTCCAGTCGGATTTGCTTCTTCCATCTGGGGAACGCTGCCTTCTTACTCCTCTAAGTATTTTGAAGGATGTAAAAAACGGTATGGAGTCAATGGAAATAGTTTCGTTTGTGCAGTTGAATTTGGAGAAAAAATCCGCGCTAAGTCCATCCTAGCAGGTGGCAATAACGCTGACCCCTCTTCCAAACACTTCTTCGACCAAGGGGAAATGTACTCAAAAGGAATATTTAAACAAGTATTGTTTTACCAAGAAGAGGTTGAACAAAACATGGAAAAAAGATACCACCCCGGACAAGAATAAAAAGTGCCCCTGCTGGAAGAGTCTAGCAGGGGCACTTTTAATATTTTAAATTATCCTCTCAGCGACCCTAAACCAGTGAGCTCCCTTACCTCTTTCATCGTCCTCTGAGCACGCTGCCGGATCACGGCACTGCTGTCTTGTATTTGTTCCTTAACATTCCTCTTGTCAGCATTTAGTTCTGCCAAACGAAGCCGAAAAGGATTTATAAGTTCAAGAAGGGCATTGGCTGTCGCCTCTTTAAGGTCAGAATACCGAAGTGATCCATTGGTGTAATCTGTCATCAAGCTATCGTGTGCCTCCATCGCACCACATGCCCGGATGATTTCGAAGAGATTTTTTACACCGGAGCTCATCTCACCCGAATTATTTTCTCCTGTATCCGTTACCGCAGATTTGACTTGCTTTCGAATCCGTTCTTCTTCACCAAATAGATTGATATAATGCTTCTCTCCAAGGCTCTTACTCATTTTTCGAGCAGGGTCCGCTGTAGATAATATTTTGGGCGTTTCGGTGAATAAAGGTTGCGGAGCCACGAAGTATTCTTTCCCAAATTGATAATTGAACCGCTGCGCGATATTTCTAGAGAGCTCCAAGTGCTGCTCTTGATCCTTACCCACTGGTACATAGTCCGCGTGATAAATAAGGATATCCGCTGCTTGCAATACAGGATAGCCAAAAAGTCCTACACTAATAAAAGCATCACCATCCACTTCTCGCAGCTGGTCCGCTTTATCCTTGAACTGAGTCATCCGTGTAAGTTCACCATAAGAAGACACACAGCTAAGTATCCAATTGAGCTCAGTATGCTCTGGAACTAAGCTTTGTATAAAAAGAGTCTCTGGCTTTACACCACACGCCAAAAGGTAAAAAACCATCTTCCATGTATTCTCTCTAAGCTGACTTGGTTTGTAAGGCATCGTCATTGAATGGTAGTCCACCACACAGAAACGGCAATCATACTGCTCCTGAAGCTTTAACCAGTTCTGAACGGCTCCGAAATAGTTACCAATATGCAAATCACCTGTAGGTTGAACCCCAGAAAGAACACTCTTCATACGATTTTAGGAATTTGGAAGGATACAGATAACAGAAATTTCTATATTAACAAACCGCGGCAGCTCCGCCACCTGAACAAGTTCACGGGCAGGGGCTGTGGACTCTTCAAAAAACTCCGCATAAACTGCGTTGATACGACCAAACATATTCATATCCTTGACAAAAACAGAAGCCTTAAGAACATGATGGAGACTACTTCCCGCTTCTTCAACTATCGCCTTGACATTTTGAAGTACTTGACGAGTCTCTGACTCAATATCAGATAACACTAAATTGCCCGTCAGAGGATCAAGCGCAATTTGGCCTGATACAAACAACATCCCATTAAATGCAGTCGCCTGGTTGTAAGGACCTATCGGCAGAGGAGCTTTATCCGTTTTAATAATTTGTTTCATAACTGAACCATTGGAAGTAACTACAACCTAAGAATACCCTAGTTTGAAAAAATAAAACAGAAAAAGCCCCAGATCATTCCGGCAATCGGAACTGGAGCCTCTTCTAAATCATTTAAGAACGCAACAAGTGCTTTTAAGCTTCCGCTGCGCTTCCGGTTTCTTTCGCCGGGATCATTAACTGTCCACGGTAATACAAATTGCCATCAATCTTATAAGCACGGTGCATAACGTGGCGTTCGCCAGTTACCGGGCAGGTTGTCAGCGCTGGCATAGCTGCTTTATCGTGTGTGCGGCGTGCACGCTTGCGGCGTTTGGAGTGCCGCCATTTAGGATTTGGCATGGCTCAATTATTTTTTTGACAAAAATGTCGGTGGTATAAAATTCAAATTACTATTTCAAATCTCTCAGAACATCCCAAACAGAGGAACCGCTTGAGTCATCCTTGTCTTCATTAGAACTATTTAGAAGAGCTAACACTTCCATATTGCAGGGGCGAGGATCTTCCTTTTCACAATCGTACGTACTCGAAATAGGAAGTGAAAGGACTACAAACTCATACAAATATTTGGCAAGATTTAATTCAGGAGCTTCCCGATGAATAAAAATTACCTCGTCCTCTTCTTCTTCCTTTTCCTCACTGTACTTTACAAATAAAGTCTGCTCACTCGATATTGGTAAGTGAATACTCGCACTGCAACGATCACAATCCGATTGAATCCACCCTTCCATCTCAAAGTCCAAAATCATCATGTCGTATCGCTTGTCCAACGCTACTGAGACTACCAACTCGCTTTCTCCAATCAAAGAATCTTCAAAAAGCTTGAAGAAAGAAGCATCTAGCGTGTACTGATACTCATGTATCCCAACTTTGAGCCCCTGAATAGGCAGGGAAAATGCTGAAAAAACGCCCATTATCCTATCCAGTTTTTATTTTGGCCGGCAAAGGTACGACAATTTTGCAAACTAAGAAAAAAACGACAAAAAAAATCCCCGCACCGAGGAGTTGCGGGGATCATTACTATCTTAGAATGGTTTAGTGCCGGTCATCTGACCAACACAGACAAAGACAGGTCAACTATTCGAAAAGGTTGGGTACAGCTGAAATCATTTCTTTCTCCCTCCAGTACCACTCCAACATTCTGGGCAACGCGAGGGATGGTAGGCTCGTCGACCAAGGAACTGATACCCAATCCTCCGGAAGAGACACCGATTCATTTAAGAGCCGTACTTCAACAAAAAGACCCGACACCTGCCGATGGGAAAGGGTTTGACGATATACTCGGGACATCCTTAAAGCTTTTACAGGTAATAGACCCGGAAAATGATCCTCAATTAATTGACTGACTTCTTTTAGCTCGACCGGCAATACTTCTGGCTCTAGGCTAGGAAATTCATATAAGTGCCTCCAAAAGTCTTTTTCAAGCCGTTTTCGCAAGTATGTATCCCGTTCTCCCCGAAAAACCAAGTAGATAAAGGCACGCTCTTTCTTTGCCACCTTCTTAGACTTAACAGGCAGCCCTTCAACACGGCCCTCCAAGTACGCAGTACAATGCGAACTGAAGGGACAACCAGTACACTTTGGCTTCTGCGGGGTACACCAGGTTGCGCCAAAATCCATCATAGCCTGATTATGAGCCCCTGGTTGCTGGGCATCAAGAATAGAATTAGCAAATGCCAGAAAATACTGCTTCCCACCTGGGGTATCGATTGGAACATCCACTCCTGTCCACCTCGCAATCACCCTAAAAACATTCCCGTCTAAAACCGCATAGGGTTGATTGAAAGCAAAAGAGGCAATCGCAGCAGCGGTATAATCACCCACTCCTTTCAAGGCCCTGATTTGTTCATAACTGGAGGGGAATACCCCGTCGTGAAGTTCAACGATCGTTTTCGCAGCGGCATGCAAATTTCGTGCGCGAGAATAATAACCAAGACCCTCCCAATGTTTCAACAACTCATCCTCAGAAGTATTCGCAAGATCCTGTACAGTAGGATAGATCGAGATGAATCGCTCATAGTACGGTAGCCCCTGCTCAACTCGTGTTTGCTGAAGAATAATTTCAGAAAGCCAAATGAAATAGGGATTTGAAATACCTTTCCACGGCATTGGACGTGGATTTTCATAAGCCCATTTCAACAGTATCCTGCTATATTCTTTTAATTCAAGCATGGTTTATCCCCAAAAGCCCTCTTATTTACTGCTAGCAATTCCTGAGACTCCTATTCAGCCCAGTTCTATTAGTTATTTTATTATCCTTTTTCAGACAGTTCAAGCCAGCGCATTTCTTTTTCGTCTAATGTTGATTGAATCACCCCTAGCTCCGACGACAAAGTTGATATCTCCGAAGGTGTAATATCAGCTGCTTGAAAACGTTCTTCTATTTCTTTTTTACGCTGCTCTGCTTGAGCCATCTCTCGTTCAAGTTTCTTCATCTCATTCCGCTCCGTATTGGTCAGGCCTGGTTTGGAAACTGTTGTTTCCGCCTTTACACTTGGTCGCTCGGCAGCTGCCTGCCTACGCTGTTGCTCTTCCTGACGCTTCAACAAACGATACTCTACATGCGTGCCTAGAAAGTCGAGGATCTTACCTTCTCCTTCAAAGACAAAAAGGTGATCGACCAGTTTATCCATGAAATAACGGTCGTGCGTGACAACCAATAAACACCCTGGAAAATCCTCCAAAAAATCCTCCAACACCTGTAAGGTCATCACATCCAAGTCGTTGGTTGGCTCATCCAATATCAAAAAATTGGGATTGCGCATCAAAACGGTAATCAGGTATAGTCGTCGGCGCTCCCCCCCTGATAATTGAGATACATAGACTTGCTGCTGAGCCCTGCTGAATAAAAAGCGCTCCAAGAGTTGTGCAGCAGTCAATTCTTTTCCTTTTTCGAGCGGAATCACCTCTGCAATGTCCCGGACAACATCAATGACGCGTTTGTCTTGAAGCAGCTGAATACCCTCTTGACGATAATGCCCAAAAACAACCGTATCACCCACCACTACTTTGCCAGTATCAGGATCAAGCGCTTGAGTTAGTAATTGCAAAAAAGTGGATTTGCCTGTACCATTCGGACCAATTATCCCAACCCGCTCTTTGCGCTTAAACTTATAGGTGAATCCATCAATAATTTTTTTTGAACCATAGGATTTCCCGACATTGTGTAACTCGACAATCTTGGTCCCCATTCTGTTCTCTTTTATTGAAATGGACATCTCTTCCTTTTTGGGCTTCAGCGTATCGTTTACCTCTTTTCGCTCATAATAGGAGTCAACCCTGGCCTTGGCTTTAGAAGTCCTCGCAGCAGGGCTTCTCCTTACCCACTCTAGCTCATTTTTGAGCAACTTCTTTCGCTTATCGTACGTAACAGCCTCTACCTCTTCTTTTAATGCTTTTTTCTCTAGATAATCAGAATAAGACCCTGAGTACCGCCAAAGCTGCCCATCTTCCAATTCAATAATGCTATCGCATACATTCTCCAAAAAATAACGGTCGTGCGTAACCATGAACAAGGTGATATTCGGCTGACTTAAATATTCCTCCAACCACTCAATCATTTCTACATCCAAATGGTTCGTCGGCTCATCGAGAATCAAAAAATCCGGCTCCTCCAAAAGAATTTTAACCAATGCAATCCGTTTTTTCTGTCCTCCAGATAAGGTGCCTACTTTCTGGTCAAGATTTTCCATTCTAAAACGGTAAAGCGTTTCCTTAACTCTTGACTCAAATGACCAGGCATTCAGCTCATCCATTTGGCTCATTGCCAGCTGAAGCTGCTCTGTCTTTTCAGGATGGGCGAGTGCTTTTTCGTAAGCTTTAACCACTCTTACCATTGGATTGGCATCATCCAACACTGCACTGAGTACATCAAGTTCCGGATGAAAATCCGGCTCCTGATCAAGCCATCCAATCCGAATATCCTTTCTAAATGTAATTTTAGCATTTTCCCCTTCAGATCCTTCTTTCCCTGCAATGACCCTCATTAAGGTGGATTTCCCAGTACCGTTTTTTGCAATCAATCCAATTTTTTGGCCTTTATCAATATGAAGGTTTATGTTTTTAAACAATACCTTTTCTCCGTAGGAACGGGTAACATTTTCGAGTGTGAGAAAATTCATAACCACAAAGGTAGGATAGAATACAGTATTTAGGTCGGCGTTTTCTTGAAAATAACTGAAAGTGCTAATACCCCAAATGCCTCGACCACCCCTAAAAAAACAAGCGCGCCCTGTTATTGATAACTGGACGCGCTTGAATCTTAAAAAAAAGCAACTTATTTTTTCACACCAAAATCAGCGCGAATCTTGTTGAGTGCTGAGCCATAGCGAACCCACTCGATCTGTTGTTCGTTATACGTATGATTCACCTGGAATTTATCCTGTGATCCATCCGCGTGATCCAGCACAACTGTAAGTGGCTTGCCTGGCGCAAAGGTGTCGAACCCAAGAATACTCACCTTGTCATCTTGACGGATCAAATCATAATCCGCAGGATTCGCAAAAGTAAGCGCTAACATACCCTGCTTTTTCAGATTGGTTTGGTGGATACGGGCAAATGATTTTACAATTACAGCCTTTACGCCAAGGAAACGCGGCTCCATTGCAGCATGCTCACGGCTGGATCCTTCACCATAGTTTTCTTCCCCAAACACAACCGTCGCAACCCCCTTCTTTTGATAGTGACGAGCGGATGCCGGAACCTCCATGTAATCGCCCTTCTCGACATTGAACACCTTGTTACGCTCCCCGTTATAAAAGTTTTCCGCACCAATTAGGCAGTTATTAGAAATGTTTTCCAAATGCCCACGGTACTTCAACCATGGTCCAGCCATGGAAATATGGTCAGTAGTACATTTACCTTTCGCTTTTATCAATAAGCGCATTCCCTGTAGCTCATCGTTAGAAATGGCTTGGAAAGGCTTTAGTAACTGAAGCCGCTCCGACTTTTTATCAACAGCAATTTTAATACTACCTGACTTCTTTGCAGGAGCGATATAACCAGCGTCCTCCACTGCAAACCCTGCTTTTGGAAGCTCGATTCCCTTAGGAGGATCCAGCTTTACCTTCTCTCCTTTTTCATTTACCAAGTAATCTTTCTTAGGGTTAAATGTCAAATCACCAGCGATCGCGAATGCAGTTACAATCTCCGGACTAGCAACGAAGGCATGGGTGTTCGGATTGCCGTCATTCCGACCCGTAAAATTACGATTAAAAGAAGTCATAATGGAGTTTGGACGCTTCATATCGTCCATGTGGCGAGCCCATTGACCAATACAAGGCCCACAGGCATTTGCCATAACAACCCCACCAATAGAGGAAAACTGATCCAATAATCCATCCCGCTCAGCAGTGTAACGGATTAATTCGGAACCTGGTGTAACTGTATATTCAGCACGAACCTGCAGATTTTTATCCTTTGCCTGCCGCGCAATTGAAGCTGCACGGGTCAAGTCTTCATAGGAAGAGTTCGTGCAAGAACCAATCAAGCCAACCTCTAACTGAACAGGATATTTATTTTTCTTAACGGCAGCCGCAAATTTGCTCAATGGCCAAGCCAAATCGGGTGTAAATGGGCCGTTAATGTGTGGCTCCAACTTGGACAGATCAATCTCGATCACTTGATCAAAATATTTCTCCGGATTTGCATAGCACTCAGGATCACCTGTCAAGTAATCAGCTACCTTATTAGCCATGTTCGCCACTTTGGAACGTCCTGTCGCTTTTAGGTAACGAGCCATACTCTTATCATACCCAAAAGTAGAAGTGGTTGCACCAATTTCAGCACCCATGTTACAGATAGTACCTTTCCCGGTCGCACTCATGCTTTGAGCACCTGGACCAAAATACTCTACAATAGCCCCGGTACCACCTTTTACCGTCAGGATTCCAGCAACAGCTAAAATAACATCTTTAGGAGAGGTCCAACCGCGAAGTTTACCGGTCAGTTTCACTCCGATCAGCTTTGGCATCTGTAGCTCCCATGCCATTCCTGACATAGCATCCACTGCATCAGCACCACCAACACCGATGGCCACCATGCCTAAACCTCCTGCATTAACGGTGTGAGAGTCCGTGCCAATCATCATTCCACCAGGGAAGGCGTAGTTTTCCAAAACAATTTGGTGAATAATACCTGCACCTGGCTTCCAGAAGCCGATTCCATACTTTTGAGACACAGACGAAAGAAAGTCAAATACCTCTTTGTTCTTGTCCAAAGCAACTTTCATATCTTCATCAGCCCCCACTTTCGCTTGAATCAAGTGATCACAGTGAACGGTACTAGGAACCGCTACCTTTTTACGACCACAAGTCATAAACTGCAGTAAAGCCATTTGAGCAGTGGCATCTTGCATCGCCACCCGGTCTACCTGGAAAAAAACGTAGTCCGACCCACGCTTGTGATCAGCAAGCGGGCTGTCTGGATGAAGGTGGGCAAAAAGTATTTTCTCAGAAAGTGTGAGCGGCCTCTTGAGCTGAGCCTTGGCGGCATCCACACGGGCGGGAAGGTTTTGATAAAACTCCCGAATCATTTTCAAGTCAAAAATCATTGCTACAAAGTCGATTTTAAATGATGGTGGCTTACAATCCTCGTCTCATCGATGATGTAAGCGCCGCAAATATACAGTTCTCCCACTTCCAACGGCTTGGATTTTACAAAAAAAACACCGCTTTTTTCGCAATTTAAGAAGAATCGAACGCACTTTGTTATCTTCGCACCGTGTTTGGCGATAAATTTCCTTTTTACAAACAGTTAGATGCAACAGATTGTGGCGTCACCTGCCTTCGGATGGTCGCAAGGCATTACGGTAAGCACTATTCTTTGGAGCAGCTAAGAGAGCTCGCACACCTAGATCGAGAAGGCGCCTCCCTAACTGGAATAGCCGATGCTGCAGAGCGAATTGGATTTCGTACGCTGGGTGCCAAGTTGCCGTTTACCCGCTTAAAAGAGGACTTTCCATTGCCCTGTATTGTCCATTGGGACGAAAAACACTTTGTGGTCGTCTATGGATTTGAAGAGCAGAAAGTATTAGTGGCTGACCCTGCCGTTGGCAAACTAAAAATGAAGTTTGCAGAGTTCAGAAAAGGTTGGGATAGAGATGTCAATGCTACAGAGCCGCAAGGAATTGCACTGGCCCTTGAACCTAGCCCCGCCTTTTACCAGCTAGAAGGGTCCGATACCGAAAAAGCAGGATTCCACTTTTTGTGGAAATACATTTCTAGATACCAGCCCCTCCTGCTCCAGCTGCTTTTAGGCTTGTTTTTGGGAAGCATCATTCAGCTCGTATTCCCGTTTCTTATGCAAGCGCTGGTGGATAAGGGAGTACAACTCCGCGATTTTAACTTCGTGTGGCTCCTTCTACTAGCACAGGGGATGTTGTTTTTAGGCCAAATTTCTGTCGAATTATTGCGTAGTTGGATCCTCCTTCATATTGGCACTCGTGTCAATATCAACTTGGTCTCCGACTTTTTGATCAAACTCATGAGGTTACCCATGGCGTTTTTTGACGCCAAAATGACTGGAGATTTGTTGCAACGAATCTATGACAACGAACGTGTGGAGCGTTTCCTTACATCCTCGTCGCTGAATACCCTGTTTAGTCTATTTAGCCTAGTCGTTTTCCTTTTTGTACTCCTTTTTTACAACCCCCTTATCTGCGCTCTCTTTCTGATCGCTTCCCTTCTATATTTTGGTTGGGTATGGATGTTTATGCGGCAACGTCGAATGCTCGACTATCGCCGCTTCGAACGAATGGCGGAAAACCAAAGTGCCCTCATCCAGATGATAAATGGAATGCAGGAACTAAAATTACATAATGCTGAGAAACAAAAAAGATGGGATTGGGAGCGTATCCAGGCAAAACTCTTCAGAGTAAATGTCAAATACCTAGCCACCGATCAAGCACAACGCGCCGGTGCTGCCTTCATCAATGAAAGCAAAAATATCCTCATCGCATTTATTGCCGCCCGCGCCGTAATGCAAGGGGATATGAGTTTGGGAATGCTCGTCGCAACTCAATACATTATCGGGCAAATGAACGCCCCACTCGAAGCACTCGTGCAATTTATGATCTCTTGGCAAGAAGCGAGAATTAGCCTAGAACGATTAAATGAAATCCATAACCGACCAGAAGAAGAACCCCTAGAAGCATCAAAAGTGACTATCCTACCCGAAAACCGAAACCTTCTGATGGATCAAGTCTCCTTTCGGTACGGTGGCCCTAATGACCCCCTTGTCTTGCGCAATATTCAGCTTGCATTCCCAGCAGGAAAAATAACCGCCATCGTAGGATCCAGTGGAAGTGGCAAAACAACCCTACTCAAACTCCTGCTAAACTACTATGAGCCCTCCTCCGGACAGGTTAAGTTAGGAGAAATCAGCCTGAGTAACCTCAACAGCCATCTCTGGCGAGCAAACTGTGGGGTCGTACTACAAGATGGTTTTATTTTTAATGATAGTATCGCTCGAAATATTGCTCTTGGGGAAGACTACGTTAATACAGAACAACTCTATAGAGCCTGCGAATTAGCTAACATAAGATCCTTTATTGAAAGCCTACCACTGGGGTATAACACTAAAATTGGACAAGAAGGAGTAGGTATTAGCCAAGGTCAACGGCAGCGTATCTTAATCGCTCGAGCTATCTATAAAAATCCAGAATTTTTCTTCTTTGATGAAGCCACCAATGCCCTAGACGCCAGCAATGAGCGAATTGTAATGGAAAACTTAGAGCGCATTTTTAGAGGGAAAACGGTGGTAGTGGTTGCTCACCGACTCAGCACCGTTCGAAACGCTGACAATATCGTCGTACTGGAACGTGGAGAAATCGTCGAGCAAGGTACCCACGAGGAGCTAACCAACCTTCGCGGCACTTACTATCAGTTGGTAAAAAACCAACTCGAACTCGGCGCCTAAATCAGAACTTTTATCTCTTGTTTCTGTTCTTTTTGGAAGAAACAATCCATCAGTAGTGGCAGTAACTTGCAGAGTGTTAACCTAATAACACACCAATATGGATTTTCGCTTTTCTACTACTTTACTTTTTCTGATTGGTATAGCCCCACTTTGGAGCCAAACCTCTCCCACCTTACACGAAAAAAATAAAAACAAAACCATGACAGTAGAAATCTGGTCAGATGTAATGTGTCCTTTCTGTTATATAGGCAAAAGAAAATGGGAGGCTGCCTTGTCACAATTTTCCGAAAAAGAGCAGGTGGAAGTGATTTGGCGAAGCTTTCAATTAGATCCCAGCCTTCAAACAGAACCCTCAAAATCAGTGAAAAAATCCCTGGCAGAAAAGAAAGGTTGGTCTGAACGAGAAACAGATCAAATGTTTCACCATGTCACAGAAATGGCCAAGGCCGTGGGACTTGAATATAACTTCGATCGAGCCGTTGTTGCCAACTCCTTCGACGCACATCGGTTTACTCACTTTGCAAAATCAAAAGGCAAACAAGACGCAGCAGAGGAAGCGCTTTTTGAGGCATATTTTAAAGATGGAGTAAATACAGCAGATCACCAAGCGCTCGCCCAATTGGGCAGCCAAATAGGCCTGGACGCAACCGAAGTATTGGCCGTTCTATCAAGTGACCGATACGCAGAGGAGGTCCAAAAAGACATCCAACTAGCCAGAAAATTCGGAGTAACAGGTGTCCCCTTTTTTGTCTTCAATAGGGAATATGCCATCTCAGGAGCCCAGGAAGTATCCGTCTTTTTGAATACCCTGCAACGAGTTGCCAATGACAACAAAGATTAACCATTACCTACGCACTCGCTTTATTGGCACAACATAGCCATTTTCCAGGCGAATAATAGGATACAGACCAGCCGGAATTTCAGGGTCCATCCCTGGATAAATTCGGTCGGCAAATTCCGTAGGAAGTGTGTAAGACTCGGTAATCTCAAACTTGTCACCATCAAAAATTTCTCGCTCCATACAAGCAGGAACATCTTTTTTGGCAAAAAATAATTGCAAAGTCCCATCCTGACTAATGAGAAAAAGCGCACTAGAATCCCTACAGTAACGTTCGGAAAGCAGTGAGTAAAAGGTTTGTTCGTTTGACACGTACATGGCTGTTGAAGCGAAAGTCGCCAAGTGCCCAAGTCGGGGTGTGCTGATTAAAACAGGACTATTGTCGCTAAAAGGCTGAAATTATTCTACAAAATCACTCCAATGTAAAAGAGTATTTCGAACAAACAATTCTCAACAAAAAGTTTGCCACTTTTTGCAAGGCATTACCTTTTTTAGTAGGAAGCTAAACTTGTCTCTTAAAGGCAGCTAATTATCATGGCACACTAAGGCTTACAAGAACGATTACTTACTTAACGAAAAACGCCTGTCGGGATAGGACAGGCGTTTTTTAAAGAAGGCTATAAAAATCGGTTAAGCAAGTTTTCGTACATCTCCTGACGGCCGCTTCGTTGTTTTGGCTCTCCATTCCGCTTAGCAATGTTTAGTAGATCTCCTAATTGAAGGGATCCTTGTTCAAAAAGCAGTCCCTCTCCTTCATTAAAAGATGCGTATCGCTCCTGCTTCCAAGTTGAGTAATTAGATTTCGTTAGGATAGCATCAGCAGTAAGTAGTGCACGCGCGAAGGCATCAACTCCACCAATGTGGGCATGAAACAAATCCTCTAAATCAGTTGAATTTCGGCGGGTTTTTGCGTCAAAATTGACCCCACCCCCTTGTAGACCGCCCGACTCCAATATAACCAACATTGATTCTGTCAGCTCAAGCAAATTATTGGGAAACTGATCCGTGTCCCACCCATTCTGGTAGTCCCCCCTGTTTGCATCAATACTTCCCAGCATTTCAGCGTTTGCAGCAACTTGAAGCTCATGCTGAAAGGTATGAAGGGCCAAGGTAGCGTGATTTACCTCAATATTTAACTTAAAGTCTTGCGCCAAGCCGTGCGATTGTAGAAAGCCAACTACAGTTGATGCATCAAAATCATACTGATGCTTACTTGGCTCCATAGGCTTGGGCTCAATGAAAAAATGACCTTTAAATCCGTTTTGGCGAGCATAGTCTTTTGCCATACCCAAAAAACGAGCTAAGTGATCCAATTCACGCTTCATCTGAGTGTTCAACAGGGTTTGATACCCTTCTCTTCCACCCCAAAACACGTAATTCTCACCCCCCAATTCCATTGTGATGTCAAGAGCTATCTTCACTTGTGCTCCTGCATGGGCTACCACTGCAAAATCTGGATTGGTAGCCGCACCATTCATGTATCTCGGATGCCCGAATAAATTGGCCGTACCCCACAATACCTTTACCCCGTTACTGGCCATCTGCTCCTTTGCATAGTCTGTAATAATACGTAACCGCTTTTCAGACTCCACCAAGGACTCCGCCTCCTCTACTAAATCAAAGTCGTGAAAACAAAAATAAGGCAGGCCAAGTTTGGTAATAAGCTCAAAGGCAGCATCCATCTTGTCTTTCGCACGTTGAATTGGATCAGATGCACTCAACCACGGGAAAGCCTTGGTACCCGACCCAAAAGGGTCACCACCCGTATTGCATAGGGAATGCCAATAAGCCACCGCAAATTTGAAATGATCCCGCATAGTCTTACCAGCCACAAGTCTATTCTCATCATAATAGCGATACGCCAACGGATTGTCCGTCTCGGGCCCTTCAAAACGAATCTGACCAATAGATTGAAAATAACTGGTATTCATATGTGTTTAACGTTTACGTGTCAGAACATTTTTCACAGCTTCTAGCACATCTTTCTTCCCAAGACCATATTTTTCTAGTAGCTCAGCAGGCTTCCCGCTCTCGCCAAATGAATCATTGACTCCAACCAGCGATACAGGCAAAGGCTCATGTTGTGCCAGAACGCTGGAGATGGCCTCTCCCAATCCACCAAAGCGTTGGTGCTCTTCCGCTACTACCACAGCCTTTGTTTTTCGCGCTGACTTCAGTATTGCTTCAGTATCTAACGGCTTGATCGTATGGATGTTAATAACTTCGCAAGAAATCCCCTGCTTGTCAAGCTCTTGAGCGGCTTCAACACAGGTCCAAACTAAATGGCCCGTAGCAAATAAGGTTACATCTGTCCCTGGGGCTAATAACAACGCTTTGCCGATTTCAAATGGCATTCCCTCGGTAAACATTGGCCATGCCGGACGACCAAAGCGTAAATAAACAGGTCCATAATGCGCAGCGATCGCCTTGGTGGCTGCCACTGTCTGATGGTAATCGCAAGGATTAATGACGGTCATTCCTGGAAGCATGCGCATCATGCCCATATCTTCCAAGATTTGGTGGGTTGCGCCATCCTCACCGAGTGTCAATCCGGCATGAGAAGCACAGATTTTCACATTTTTATGAGAATAAGCAACTCCCTGCCTAATTTGGTCATAAACCCTCCCTGTACTAAAGTTAGCAAAGGTCCCAGTAAAAGGAATTTTACCGGCAGTCGCTAGTCCAGCTGCAATACTGATCATATTGGCCTCTGCAATTCCCACTTGAAAAAAACGTTCGGGAAACGCAGCCTTAAAATGTTGCATTTGAAGGGATTCTAATAAGTCGGCGGTAAGTCCAACCACATTTGGGTTATCGCGGCCGGCCTCCAAAAGCCCTTGCCCAAATCCGTCTCGAGTAGCCTTATTTCCCTTAGAAGTAATATCGTGAATATTCATAATGTTAGAAATCTCCTAGTTCAGTGACAGGTAATTGGTTCATTGCAAGGTCAAACTGCTCTTGATTGGGCGATTTCCCGTGCCACTTATGGGTTCCTTGCATATAGTCAACCCCATAACCCATCTCCGTCTTCATCAAAACAACAACCGGCTTACCTTTTCCGGTACGCCGCTTCGCGCGGCGATGCATTGCAATGACCGCCTCCAAATTGTTTCCCTCCTCAAGTGTAAGAACATCCCAGCCAAAGGCTTTCCACTTAGCCGGCAAATTACCTAAAGAAAGCACTTCCTCATTCGACCCATCAATCTGCTGACCGTTCCAATCCACGGTAACCACTAAATTATCCACTTTATGATGTGCTGCAAACATGATAGCCTCCCAGCATTGGCCCTCTTGTAATTCTCCATCACCAGTCAAACAAAAAACCGTGCGATCATCGCCATCTAGTCGCTTTGACAGCGCTGCACCAATCGCCACAGAAATCCCCTGTCCAAGGGAGCCCGAAGCAATCCGTACACCTGGAAGCCCCTCATGAGTGGCAGGGTGCCCCTGTAAGCGGGTGTTTAGCTTTCGAAATGTGTTCAACTCGTTCACTGGGAAATACCCGGAGCGAGCTAAAACACTGTACCAAACCGGAGAAATGTGTCCATTAGACAAAAAGAACAAATCCTGCCCTTTCCCATCCATCTTGAATGGTTTTGCCTTGTGTTTCATTACAGCACCATAAAGCGCTACGAAATATTCGGTACAGCCCAATGAGCCCCCCGGGTGTCCACTCTGGACATTAAACACCATGCGCACAATGTCACGACGGACTTGTGCGCATAGTTGGTTGAGACTTTGTAAATCAGCCATTATGTGTGGATAATAATTCAGCTAATAGAACAAGCGCTTACTCCCTTAAAGAAGGAAAATAGCTTAGCAGCGCCTTGTTAACTATTTGTTGTTAGTCAATTAGGCCATAAAGGTATTGTTTATCTGCTACTGCTGGTTCTGTTTTTAAAAAAAAGCTGAAAAAAGCCTCGAACTAGCTCAAATCCACAGGGTTATTACCAATAATTACTCCACAATGGTTACCTTCAACATGTTCGTGCGCTGGCGGCGCTCCAAAGGCATGGATCCAGTATTGATCATCAAATCACCCGAGTCGATAAAACCTTTAGACTTCAGGATGTCGATAGAATCTTGGATAGAATCATCCGTAGTAGTATACCGGTCATAATAAAAACAAGAGACCCCCCAGACAAGATTTAACGTATTCAACATGTGACGCTGATCGCTAAAAATGTAAATATGAGCATTTGGTCTGAAACTACTGACCTTAAACGCTGTGTAACCAGAACGTGTCATGCCAATGATTCCCTTGGCGCCCAATTCTTCCGCTACCCTGCAAGCATTGAAGCAGATCACATCAGAGTGAAAAAGACGCGACTTCTCCACCGCATGTGGACGTTTTAGATTGATATGCGGCCAATAATGTTTCTCAGTTTCACAAATGATACGGGTCATAGCCTCCAGCACGAGTGTGGGGTGTGCCCCAACCGAGGTTTCTCCAGATAACATCACCGCATCTGCACCATCAAATACGGCATTGGCAACGTCCGTAATCTCCGCCCTGGTGGGGGAGGGGTTCGTAATCATAGAATCCATCATCTGAGTAGCCACAATCACTGGACGACCAAACTGCATGCACTGACGGATAATCTCCTTTTGGGTAATCGGCAACTGCTCGATAGGCATTTCAACACCTAGGTCACCTCTAGCGACCATAATTCCATTGCTCGCCTTGATAATCTCACGAAGATTCTTAATTGCCTCAGGCTTCTCAATCTTGGAAATTACCTTGGCAGGATGCCCCGCCGCCTGGATGCGCTCCGTTAAATCAGTAATGTCCGCTTCCCGGCGAACAAAGGAAAGCGCAATCCAATTCACTGGCTGGGTCAAGATATAGGCTAAATCTTCAATATCCTTCTCTGTAAGCGCAGGTAAACTCACCTGCGTATCAGGCAAGTTAACCCCCTTGTTACTGCTCAAAACACCACCGTGCAGGCATTTCAAACGAACAGTATCTTTCTTGTTCGTCTCAACCACCTCAAACACTAACTTGCCATCATCCATCAAAATACGCTCCCCAACATTACAATCTTGCGCAAATTGCTCGTAACTCATGTATATTTTCTCCATATCTCCCAACACCTTTTCATTCACTAGCGTAATAATATCCCCCTCCTTAAGCGGCAATGCGTTGTCTTTTATCTTGCCAACCCTCAACTTTGGCCCTTGTAAATCCGCTAATATAGCAACGTGTGAATTTAACTCTTCGTTAATCCCACAAATGTGATCAATTACCAACTGGTGCTCTGCGTGTGTCCCATGACTGAAATTAAGACGAAATACATCCACTCCTGCGATTACCAACTCCTTTAACTTATCGTATGTGTTGCAAGCAGGACCAACCGTTGCCACAATTTTGGTATTTTGCCAGCCTGCCTTGCGAAGGTTGATCGGATTCTTAGAGGTCGCTTTTCCCGCGTTGTCGGCCATATCAATAATCAAATTAATAAGTGTAAAAAATACAATTAGAATAGAGCCTCAAAAGTACGGCATCCCAATGATAATGCAGTTAATACCTAATGAAGTTTTAAAAAAAACGAAAAAAACTTTTTTTAAAAGGGAAGTTAGTCGTTTCTTTGCAGCTGAAAAATGCAACTTTTTCAATTTTCAAATTAACAACTTTTAAAAAAACATGGCAGACACTGCTTCTGTTGCCGAACGCGTAAAGGCAATTATCGTTGACAAATTGGGTGTGGATGGAGCCGAAGTTACAAACGAGGCCAATTTCATTCAAGACTTGGGCGCTGACTCATTGGACACTGTAGAACTGATTATGGAATTCGAAAAGGAATTCGAAGTGTCCATTCCTGATGAGCAGGCCGAAAAAATCACCACAGTTGGTCAGGCGATCGATTATATCGTTGCTAATATCAACTCCTAAGGCGAATCCCTAGCTGGTACCCAGCTATGCGCGCAAAAAAGCTTAAAATACTCCAACGAGTATTTTAGGCTTTTTTTGTTGTAATTTTAAGGCTTTTTTAAATAATTGCCAGCCACAGACTGCTTACATTTGCAGCTATTCTGAAATTCAGCTAGTATGACGCGTGGAAAATTACTTTCTGTTGATGAGTATGCAAAGGGTGTCCTAGAGGGAGACAGAATCACGTTAGCCCGCGCAATTACCCTTATAGAAAGTGTAAATCCTACACATAACCTCCTTGCAGAACAATTGCTCGACCGAGTAATTAAAGAAGCTGAAACCCGTAACACCTACAGAATTGCTATTACCGGCGCCCCGGGTGTTGGTAAAAGTACCTTCATTGAATCCTTCGGCTATTGGCTCACCCAGCAAAATAAAAAGGTGGCAGTCCTAGCTATCGACCCTTCCAGCGCCCTCAGCAAGGGGAGTATACTAGGAGATAAAACCCGAATGGAAAAATTATCAACTTCCAATGCAGCCTTTATTCGCCCCTCTCCCGCAGGTGAAACGCTCGGAGGTGTAGCCCGAAAAACCAGAGAAACCATTGCCCTAATCGAAGCAGCAGGATTCGACTTTATTCTGATTGAAACCGTCGGGGTGGGACAATCCGAAATAGCCGCGCGCCGAATGTGCGACCTCTTTATGCTTCTTCTACTGCCCGGTGCCGGAGATGACTTGCAAGGAATTAAACGTGGCATCGTAGAAATGGCTGATCTTTTAGTTGTAAACAAAGCAGATGGAGATCGTAAAACATTAGCAGCTCAAGCAGTAAACCACTACCAATCAGCCGTCCACTTGCTTTCCGCTCACCCAGGAGGATGGACCCCAGAGGTGATCACAGCAAGTGCCCTAGAAAATACAGGTATCGAAAAAATATGGGATACTATCCTTCGATACCAGCATCAATCCAAAGCAACCGGGTTTTGGAAAGAACAACGCCAACAACAAGCCCGCCACTGGCTTTATAATACCATTCAAGAAGGACTAAACACCCTGTTTTTTGAACACCCAGGAGTTAAATCCTTGCTCAAACAACTCGAACCCCAAATAATCCTTGGGGAAAAGTCACCTTTTGCCGCCGCAAAAAATGTACTCGACGTATTTACAGCAAACCCACTCGATAATACCAGTCAAACGTCTACCACTTAAACTCCATCCACCCACTCATTCTATATTTTCTCTATGATTATGATGAAAAAATACACCTTATTGCTAGCTACTTTACTGGTAGTCATCTACGCCTGCCAAGCCCCAACAACCTACAGTACTGATTTCCAACAAAAAGCAAACAACCCGGAGTACCTCCATGCAGGGATTAGGCGGACCGTTGATATTATCCGATATGATATCTTCGCGCCCCCAATCGCATCCCGTATCCTTGCCTATTCTACAATTGCTGGTTATGAAGCAATGGTCCCTGGATTTCCCGAATACCGGACCCTGAGTGGCCTCCTAAATGACCTTCTAGAAACACCGCAACCAGAACCCGGGAAAGAATACTGCTTCCCACTCGCAGGCGTTAATGCAATGCTCATCACCAGTAAAGCACTGGTTTTTTCAGAAGGAGAAGTAGAAGACCTTAAAGAAGACATCTTTGACCAATTCAAATCAATGAATATGCCCCCAGAGGTATACGAAAGATCCATGAAGTATGGAGAATTGGTAGCACAACATATCATAACGTGGTCTAAAAAAGATAACTACGCACAAATACGAAGCGCACCAAAGTTTACCATTGAAACCAAATACCCCGAAAGATGGCGCCCCACACCTCCCATGTACGCCGATGCGCTCGAACCACACTGGGATAAAATCCGCCCTTGGGTACTAGACTCCGCCAGTCAATTCAAATGCGACCCCCCCGTCGAATTTAGCACGAAAAAAGGCAGCCCATTCTATAAGCAAGCCTATGAAGTGTACAATATAGTCAATACCCTCAGCCCACAAGATTCCGCCACCGCTTGGTACTGGGACGACAACCCCTTTGCTATGGAGGTGAGTGGGCACCTTTCCTTCGCTCGAAAAAAAATTAGCCCAGGCGGCCACTGGATGCTTATTACTTCTACAGCCTGCAGGGATCAGAAGGCTGATATTATGCGCTCGGCAGAAACATACGTCCGTGTTGCATGTGCCATCACAGATGCGTTTATCTCCAGCTGGCACGAAAAATACAGATCCAACCTCATTCGACCCGAATCCTATATCAATCAATACATCGACCCCAACTGGGTGCCCCTTATACAAACACCTCCTTTCCCAGAACATACTAGCGGACACAGCACAGTTTCCGCAGCTGCAGCAACAGCGCTTACGCTTTCCTTCGGGGAACAAGTTGCATTTACCGATAGCACAGAAGTAGAATTCGGAATCCCTCCTCGATCCTTCCCTTCTTTCAAAGCAGCCGCTGAAGAGGTAGGAATGAGCCGTTTATTTGGTGGAATCCACTACAGACAGGGAAATGTGGCAGGTCTCAAAAATGGAGATCAAATCGGAACCTATGTCTGTGAGCAACTCCAATTGAAAAAGAAATAACTCTTTTCCAGAATTGGAGCTGGCAACGGACTCACTGTCCCATTTTCCAATTTCACGCAATTACACAATCAGCGCGCTAGGAGTCTCCAAGTGTGCTGATTGTGTTTTAAACCTCTTTATCTTGTTATGCGATCATTCTTTATTACCTCATTAATCCTCTGCTTACTGCCCTTTGTAGCAAATGCCCAAGAAGAAACCGCTATTATATCCGTTATCCAAACTTTCTTCACGGCAATGCACAACAGCGACACCACGCTCCTAAAGCAAACCTGCACAAATACCCCTCTCTTCCAAACTGTTACCCAAGATAAAGCTGGAAACTGGAAGGTCGTTTCACAACCCTTCTCCTCTATCCTCGAATTTGTAGGCCTTCAACACAAAGACAAATACGAAGAAAAAATCTCGTTCCAATCCATCCTAATTGAACCCAACCTGGCAAGCGTATGGACCCCCTATACCTTTTTCATCAATGACCAAATTAGCCACTGTGGAATAAATTCATTTCAATTGGTAAAACTCGATTCCACCTGGAAAATTCAATATATTATTGATACCCGAAGAAGGGGGTGCAATTAATCTCTATCTTTGTGCCATAATGAGCTGAATTGCTCCAAATAAAGTACTACCATGATCAAAATCCTTGCAAATGACGGTATCCATCCCGATGGACGTCTCCTACTAGAAGAGGCTAACTACCTCGTTGACGAAAACAAAGTCCCTCAGGAACACCTGATTGATAAAATTGGGGAGTATGACGTACTCATCGTCCGGAGCGCCACCAAAGTAACAAAGGAAATTATTGAAGCAGGTACGAAACTTAAGGTAATCGCCCGCGGTGGAGTAGGGATGGACAACATCGATCTCGACTTCGCTCGTAGTAAGGGAATCCAAGTCTACAACACCCCAATGGCATCTAGCAGGGCCGTAGCAGAACTTACGATAGGCCATATCTTCGCACTGGCGCGGAAAATACACCTCTCCAATAGAGAACTGCCAACAGGTGACTTTAGAAAACTCAAAAAAAACTACGAAACAGGTACTCAACTAAAAGGAAAAACGCTGGGCATCGTAGGATTTGGTAGAATCGGCCAAGAAGTGGCAAGATTAGGTCTCGGCATAGGAATGAATGTGTTGGCACACGACCCATTCGTGACAGACGCTTCCATCGGTATCCGATTAAATATGTTCGAAGACCTATCTCTAGAAGTAAAAATTCGAACAGAGCCTATTGAAAGAATCCTTCGTGAGGCCGATATCATTACCTTCCACCTGCCCGGAGGAAGCTCCCCACTTATCGGTAAATCGGAAATCGCTGCAATGAAAAATGGAGTAGTACTCATTAATACAGCTAGAGGAGGCGTAATCGATGAAGAACTGCTAATCGAAAGCCTTAATAGTGGCAAAATCGGTGGCGCAGGTCTGGATGTGTTCGAAAATGAACCAACTCCAAAAGAAGCCCTTCTCAACCACCCAAATGTATCGGTAACCCCTCACATCGGAGCCAGCACCGTAGAAGCACAATCATACATTGGAATGGAATTAGCAGACAAAATTATTGCTTTCTTTGGTGACGATAAATAATCATATCAACGGCATTGCCACCCCACCTGTTAATGGCCGGTACATAGATGACATCAACCCGTCAACAGGCAAACTATTTGCCCAGGTAGCATCCTCCGATGCCGCCGACGTTGAGTTGGCTGTGCAAGCAGCAAAAAAGGCCTTCCCTTCCTGGTCGGCAATGCCTCCCGAACAACGATTCAACATCCTTAATGGTATAGCAGAACGCATCCTCCAAAAACTGGATGTACTGGCCGAAGCAGAAAGCCTTGACTCGGGGAAAACGGTCAAAACTGCCCGCACCATTGATATTCCAAGGTCAGCCCTAAACTTCCGTTTCTTCGCAACCGCCTTGCTTCATTTCGCAAGTGAAAGCCATTATACCCAAGGCCAATCATTATCCGTTACCCTACGCCAACCTCTGGGTATCGTAGGCTGTATATCGCCTTGGAACCTACCTCTTTACCTATTTACCTGGAAGATAGCCCCCGCACTGGCAGCTGGAAACTGTGTGATTGGAAAACCTTCCGAAGTAACTCCTTATACCGCCTCCCTCCTCGCAGAAATCTGCCAAGAGGCAGGATTGCCTCCAGGGGTCTTAACTATTTTACACGGACTAGGCCATGAAGTTGGCGCTGCAATCGTAGCCCACCCCGAAATAAAAGCCATCTCCTTTACAGGAAGCACTCGAGCAGGTGCTGAAATCGCCCGAGTTGCCGCTCCAATGTTTAAAAAACTGTCGCTAGAACTAGGCGGGAAAAACCCAAATCTCATTTTTGCAGACTGCAACTACGAGGAAATGTTGGCTACTACCGTGCGATCTTCCTTCAACAACCAAGGACAAATATGCCTCTGCGGCTCCAGAATTTATGTCGAAGCCTCTATTTATGAACGCTTTAAACAAGACTTCGTCAGCAGAGTAAGCGCCCTTAAAGTAGGATTTCCAACCGACGACAACAGTGATTTGGGTGCTGTGGTCAGCCAAACACACTACCATAAAATACTAGAACGAATAGACATTGCCCGCCAAGAAGGAGGAATAATCCTTTGCGGAGGTACCCAAGTTGAAGTTGAAGGAGAAGGGTCCAAGGGGTATTACATCGCTCCAACCGTAATCGAAGGATTACCACTCAACTGCCGAACCAACCAAGAAGAAATTTTCGGCCCAGTTGTAACTATTCACCCTTTCTCCACAGAGGAAGAAGCATTGAACCTAGCTAATGGAACCCCATACGGACTAAGTGCAACCGTATGGACAAATAACTTAAGCAGAGCACAACGATTCTCCGTGGAACTCGAAGCTGGCATCGTATGGCTCAATACGTGGATGATGCGGGACTTGAGAACCCCCTTCGGAGGCGTTAAAGATTCTGGAATAGGCAGGGAAGGAGGTTGGGAGGCCCTACGGTTCTTTACCGATACCAAAAACATCACTTTCCGCCTCTAATTAAATCCTCCTAATTGCTATTCCAAATGCGCCCCAATTGTTACTACTCAACTTGGGCGAATAATATCTCGTTTCCTATCCAACCCTGCTTTTAGGCTCTGGGAGAACCTGCTCCCAGTTGCTTTGATACTGCATCTTGGCTTTAAAGACTATCCTACCAACAATAGTATTCCCCAACCGCAGGAACTGGCAAATATAACAGCTGACTCAATAGTCAACGACCATTGCTCTTGACACCGCATGACTCTTCGTTTTTCGGAACCCGAGTCCCCAAAAATCCCCTTTGAAATAACAACTTAACTGGCTTTTAAAGCTTGTATAGCGGCTCTGTTTATTAAGTCAATTTACAAATTATATTTTGCCTCAAAATCAAAGATTAAAATACAATAGACCTCTTTACATTTGCTCCCAGTCAGTTGTAACAGATGACCTACAATTTGACAAAAAACAATCGTTAAACAGTGCTAATCACCTACAGCTTACGCCATCAACAGATTTTTAGCACACTTTCTTCACTAATTTTTTAATTCAATTATGACAATTCTTCTTTCTTTTCAAACCACGATTCGAGTCACACAACCTACTTCTTACACTTTGAAATTATCTCACTCACTCGATCTATTCGAAACATACTACCTCCGAACTGCAGGAGCTCCTAAAACAGCCTTCTTCAAACAATAGCAGCACCCCAGCCTAAACTTATAAACACATCAATTTACGCTCTATTGTGAAAACAAAATCTTATTTATTCACTAGTATCAAGAATTGGAGTTAGGAAAACAATCGCATAACGCAACCGTCTATTGCATATAAATGCAGCAAAAACAGTAGTTCTTACGTTTGTTCTACCCAACTTACCTTGAATTGATACACAAGGTAAAACAAAAATTATGGCAAAAACAATCCGAAATCCTCGCCCTCTCCACCTGGGCAACATGGTGAAAGGAATTATCTTGGAATTCCAACAACATCCCGTAAATGTCAACAAACTTCACATTGACCTATTTTATTCTAAAACCCTGCCAATTACATACCTCGACGAACTCCTGGTCAAAACATCCCTAGAAAGTATTATTCTACTCTCATGCGTAACTGCCCGCCCTTCCTCCCGACTTCAAATCGATATTCAAGCAGTACCAAATGAAATACACGTCCGGATGATGCAACTTACACCGGCTCGCCCTATCACTATTGCCAACCCTCAACAAATAGACTCAAAATTACACCCGCAAACCCAAGAAATCCACTCCGTACTATTAAAACAAGCCTGTCAATTAGCAGCCTACAGCGGTGGAAACTTACTTTCCAGTATCAATGAAAACCATGACACCACCTTTGTATATTCCTTACCAATACTAAGTATCACTGACAATTTAATCAATGAAATGCCCGCTAATTACTTAAGAAAAAAATACCATTCATTTCCCTTTGATACGCCACAAACCAAATCAAAAATATTAATAATTGATGAGTGTTATGACCAATCCGGAAAGCTGTATCATACTCTCATACCAGAATTCGAAGTGTTCGTCGCAAGAGGAGCCAAGGAAGGTATTGAAAAAACAATAAAATACATGCCCAATATCATCATTATTGGCCAAATCGAATCAGCACTTGAACCCGATTACATCTTTAAGTTTATCACCGAAGATTCAAAAGCAGGTCACATCCCAATTATCAAACTTCAGCCTTCCAATCTTCCAATACCCCTAAATGCTCCAATAAATGCTCATTTCATTGGAAGCAAAGAAATGACCGAAGGCACCTTGATCAACTTGATTAAAACCATACTGAAGTTGTCAGAGCAAATAAAAAGACGTTTGCTGGAACACCTCGGACGCCAAGGGAGAGTATCCTTCCAAGAAAATATTGAACATTTATTGCGGGTAGACGAAAATGAATTTATTATCAACACCCGACGGCTAATCGAAAAACACCACATGGAAGAAAGCTTGAACGTAGAACGATTGGCAGAACTGTCGTTCATGAGCAAGTCAAGATTCCAACGAAAAATAATTGCCCTCGCAGGTGAAACGGCTAGCTCTATGATTCGAACATTTAGACTTAGAAAAGCTAGGCACCTGCTAATCAGTATGCCTGAACATTCAATACACACCATATCCGCTAACTGTGGATTCTCTGACCCGAACTATTTCTCAACTGTATTCAGCCGGGAATACGGAATTGCCCCAATCCGTTACCGCCAACAAGTATTGTTTAACAGATCACTCAATCGTTAAACCTATCTAACCGTTGCCAGCGGTTTAACGCAACCGCTGGCAACCCATTCTTTCCATCAATACATCTCCTGAAGTTCGTCAAAAAAGACACATCCAAGATTATTCAAAAACCAAACCAAAAGATTATTTATTAACCCAAAAACTAATAAGGCAATGATTTATTTTAAAATAACAAACAAATATCCAAATATAAGTGTTAGATATCCATCAGAGTCAATTACATGATCTGATACTCGTATTATAGCCCTCTTTCAACACCATACTATTAGTGGAATCCAGCATCAATAACGACAGTTAAGGCCGTTATTTTCCTTCATCATTAGCCTCGCCATTGAAAGTATGCCTGATAAAGCGCTACACACTGATATTGATTTCCTTTTTATAGGTGCAGGGGCAGGAGCGTCCCTACTGCTGATGCAATTGGAAAAATCAGACCTGCTTAAGGGAAAAAACATCCTCATAGTTGACCCAGAACTACAGCAACTAACTGAAAAGACATTCTGCTTCTGGGCCGAACCGGGAGAACCGATCGCATCGGAACTCAAACCCCTCATTAACCACCAATGGATCTCCATCAATACGCCTAGGCATCAACCCGAATCAATCGCCCCATTGAACTATTTCCATCTTTCTGGCAAATCTTTGCAAGAAGAACGAACGAGGCTCATTCATACCTATCAGATTAAATGCCACTCTACCCTTGTCTCTAATTTACATTCCTTACCTGAAGGGGTACTAGTGCAGGCAGAAGAAAAAACCTGGATTGCCAAGATCGTTTTCGATAGTCGGCCATCCAAGTTTTCACCTCCCGAACCAAACGAAGCACACCTGTACCAGTCCTTCCATGGATATTTTATAGAGCTAGAAAGCCCCCTACAAAATGCATCCTCCATCGACCTCATGGACTTTGAGATAGATCAAATGGGAAACACCCAGTTTATGTATGTCCTCCCCTTTACGACAAAGCAATTGCTGGTTGAGGCAACTCGATTTGGCAAAGCTATATTATCTAAAGACGAGGGGATACCGCTGCTTGAGAAATACATTCGTCAGCGATTTGGCAACTTCAAACTCCTTCAAACAGAATTCGGCTGTATCCCCATGAGTAGTACCCAACTAGACACAAAGACCCTACCGGGGGTAATAAAACTGGGAGGAGCCGCAGGAGCAATCAAACCAAGTACCGGGTATGCGTTTAAGAGAATGTTTAACCACGCTAAACAGCTTGTACAACACCTATCACAGCAGCAAGCTATCCCCCGTCCATTTCCCAACAATAGGTTCAAGTTTTATGATCGCTTGCTACTATCCATCCTGAAAAAAGAACCGCAACTGGGAAAAAGAATTTTTCAAAACCTGTTTACCAAGAATAAAACTCAAAAAGTCCTCTCGTTTCTGGATGAACAAACGACCCTTACTCAAGACCTGAGACTATTTGCTAGCCTGCCTCTAAGGCCATTTATAATTGCTAGTATAGTGGATATCCAAACTCGATTTAAACACCTTCAAAAACCTGTTCTGCTGTTCCTCCTAACAATAGGTCTTTCCATTCTACAATACTTATCTGACAACTCCTTTCAGACTGTTCAGCTCTTACTGGGAATGACTGGATTGTTATTAGTTGGAATACCACACGGAGCTATTGATCATCTACTAAAGCAGGGATCTCTCCATTGGAAAATAGACCTAGGTTTCATTGCAAAGTATCTAGGAACTGCAGCGTTTTACCTACTATTTTGGCTGTTATCACCCCAGTTGGCCTTGGCTCTTTTTCTTCTATATTCTGCCTGGCATTTTGGACAAACAGATATTCAAGAGTGGAAGCCAATCTCCCCTACGCCCGCCAAAAGCCTGATTTGGGGGGGCTCGCTTCTGTCTATTCTTTTACTGGGCCATGCATCTGAAAGCAATGCTATTCTTCTGAATATGAGCACATTCCAGTTTCCACTTACAGATGTAGAGGGAGCGTTTGTGGCGGTGACCCTAGCCTCTCTAAGTGCCCTCTGGGGTATATTGGAAAAGCGACCTGCCATTATACTGAGCGCGGGCACATTACTTCTCAGCACACAGCTTCCTTTACTCACCGCATTTGGCCTATATTTTATTGGACAACACAGTATTAACGGGTGGTCACACCTCCAAAAGGGCTTAAACACCTCCTCTAAATCCCTATTTATACACGCTCTGCCGTTCACATTAGGCGCCGTTTTTTTGTTTGCAACACTCCTACTCTGCCTAGAAAAAGGCTGGCTTGCAGCATTTAACCAGCACTGGGTTACTGCTTTTTTTGTTTTTATTTCCTGTATAAGCTTCCCCCACGTCTTAGCCATGAACCAATATTATACTGAAAAAGGAACTTTTTGAAGATAATCCTATACCAATTCTTGAGCACCAAACTAATGAATATTAGAACTATAGATATCCAAATAAAAAATCGAAAGCCTCTATATTTAAAAACTTTTGAGATGTAAGATGGATCAATCTAAGAACTTTCAAGCTGATTTTATCTGGAATAATTATTCCAATAATAATAATCTGTTTGGATATTGACCTCCTTCCCTCAAACACCGGACCAATATCGTATAGTAAGTTAAACTACAAAACAATCACCTTTCCAGTCTGGAACAATTCATGTTCACGCAGCTGAACATACCCTAATTGATTGGTTATTAATTGAGTATTTCCAATATAAAAATCAGGGATATTACTATGATGATGCCCATATCCCCAATAGGCAATTCCCGATAACGTTATGAAATCATAAAGCTCTGTAGCAAATGCTTCATTTAGCACATCTCCCTTGTACTGCTCGGGGAAATTTAAAAAGGTAGGACAATGATGCGAAAATACAACCACCTTCTCCATACTCAACCCCCTTATGGCACCCTTTATAAAATCCAAACCCTCGAAGTGGAGAGAATTGTACTGCTCGGCTGTAAAACGCGAGCCATTGAATTGAATGAGGTGAAAATCATTCATACTTCTTTCTACCTGCCATCGATTAGCTATGCTAATTTGGCTCCAAAGCGTAGAAAAGAGGATGGTTATACCACCATGAATAGCACAGGTGTTATTTACTAAAAAAAAATTCTCCCTAATTTTTTCATTGATTACACCACACTTGGTAGCAAGATCAAAGTAGTAGTACTCATGGTTCCCAGGTAGCCAGTAGGTAAACTCAAAATGATCTGCCACATAACTAAAAAAATCATTGTGCTTCTTCAATTCCGTAAACGGAACAATATCTCCAGCTAACACCAAGATATCCCCAACCGGTTGTATCGGATTTTTTTTTAAATAGGATCTGTTTTGTGGAAATTCCAGATGAAGATCAGATGCATATTGAATTCTTAGTGCCATTCAAATCTAATTGCTTCTCGAGCGATTATTAAATTTAGGATTGATATGCAGAGTCTTTACTTTCCAATACAAAACTTCCCAAAAATCGACCCCAATAAATCCTCTACCCCAATCTCCCCTGTAATCTCCCCTAGAAAGTTCAGTGACCTCCGAATATCCTGCGCAATAAAATCACCAGTCAGCCCAGAATCCAACCCTTGAAGCACTTCCTCCAAAGCCCCCTCCGCTCGACGCAGCGCATCGTAGTGACGGGCATTTGTCACCACCGTGCCTTCCAGCCGAATAGAATCACCTAATGCAGCCCGATACAACTCTTCTTTTAAATAATCAATATTCATCTGGTTACTGGCAGATACCGGTACTACCACTAAGTCAGATAATACCAGGGTCTCCGGAACCAACACAGGAGCGGAAGGAAGTAGGTAGGGATGAATGGCGGGATCTGCTGGGTTTAACACCCAACCTACATCGAATAAAGGGTTACGGTCCATTTTATTACACACCACCAAACAATGAACCGGGGTAACTAGCAACTGCTCTAAATCATTGTATAAATCCTGAAGCGTCATGCCACTCGTGATATCCCAGACATAAATCAATAAAGACGCTTCTCGCACCTTTTCAAAGGTCTTCCGCACTCCAATTGCCTCAATTTGATCATGTGCTTCTCGAATCCCCGCCGTATCAATTAAACGAAATCGGACACCATGAATGTTAAGTACCTCCTCAATCGTATCACGAGTAGTACCCGCAATATCACTTACTATTGCCCGCTCCTCGTTCAACAAGGCGTTTAACAGCGTACTTTTACCCGCATTCGGCCTACCCGCAATCACCGTCGAAACACCCGTTTTAATGGCATTTCCAAGCTGAAATGAACTTAATAAGGAACTAATATGACGCTTTAACTCCAAAACAAGAGCTTTTAGTTGCGTCCGATCCGCAAACTCAACATCCTCTTCCGAAAAATCAAGCTCTAACTCTATTAAACTGGCAAATTCAATCAACCGATCCCTTAATCTAGCAATCTCTTGCTTAAAACCACCGCGAAGTTGCTTCAATGCTAATTCTGCTGAAGCAGAACTCTCACTCGCAATCAAATCCGCCACAGCCTCCGCCTGAGAAAGATCCATTTTGCCATTCAAATAGGCTCGCAGGGTGAACTCACCCGGCTGAGCCATACGAGCACCCGCTCTTAAACAAGTCTGGATCAACTCCTGCTGCAGGTACGTAGACCCGTGACAGCTAATTTCTACCACATCTTCTCCTGTGTAAGAACGCGGACTTCGAAATACCGTGACCACCACCTCATCTACAGTAGAACCATCTTCCCTCACAATTCGACCAAAATGAGCCGTGTGACTGGGACAATCCACCAACCTTCGCCCCCGAAATAGCCCGTCCGCTAATCCAACCGCCACGGGCCCCGAAAGACGTACCACTGCGATAGCCCCCGCACCAGGAGGGGTAGCTAACGCTACAATCGTATCATTTGTTTCCAATTTCATCAACTTCTAATCCAAATCAATAACCCCTTAATAATCATTTAAAACCGGCCTGCTATCTATTCCTCTCTGTACAATCCCCATCACCCTAGTCCGTTCTTCGCCCTCCAATATCAATCGAGGCGCTCGAACGTGTTCTGAACCTAAGCCGTTCATCTGCTCGGCCAGTTTAATATACTGAACTAATTTTGGGTGAATATCTAACTCCAACAGAGGCAAAAACCAACGGTAAATGGTTAATGCCTCATCGATTCGACCAGCTTTAATCAATCGATATATAGCAACCGTCTCCCTCGGGAAAGCACAAACTAAACCTGCTACCCAACCATCTGCCCCCATAACCAACTCCTCCATTGCTAACGTATCTACTCCACAAAGAATTTTAAATCGATCGCCAAAATGATTTTTCATCCGGGTCACATTGGAAATATCACGGGTGCTTTCCTTGACGGCAACTATTGTTGGCCAATCAGCCATCGCCTCAAACATCTCCAGACTGACCTCTATTTTGTAATCAACCGGATTATTATAGATCATAATTGGTAAATCCGTAGACTCTGCCACCGCTTTAAAAAAAGATAGCGTCTCGCGATCATCACTGCGATACCGCATTGGTGGCAACAACATAAAGCCAGATGCACCAGCTTCCGCACCAGCCTTTGCCAAAGCAACCGCCTGCCGAGTTGAGCCTTCCGCAATGTTCATTACAACAGGAACTCGGCCTGAAACTCGATCACAAGCAAACCGAACTAAATCCAGCTTCTCCGAGTTCTCTAACGTGCTGGCCTCCCCCAAAGAGCCCCCCAGAATGACCCCATCTGCCCCGGCAGAAAGCTGAGCATCTAAATTCAAACCAAAAAGGTCAAAATCCAACTGATCATCAGCCGTAAACTTTGTAGTCAGGGCCGGATATACACCTTGCATCATAGCTAATTATTGATCACGCAATTCCCTGCGCAGGATTTTTCCAACATTCGTTTTTGGAAGCTCGGACTTGAATACCACATGCTTTGGAACCTTGTAGCCCGTTAAATTGGCCCTACAATGTGCCAAAACTTCTTCCTCCGTTAAACTGGAATCTTTTTTGACGATAAATACCTTGACAACCTCTCCTGACTTTTCATCCGGAACACCCACTGCAGCTGCCTCCAAAATTTTGGGGTGCATGGCAAGCACGTCCTCCACTTCATTAGGATATACATTGAACCCTGAAACCAATATCATATCTTTTTTACGATCCACAATCTGGAAAAACCCATCCGCATGCATAAATCCTAAATCACCCGTACACAACCATCCATCCTTGATCGTATTGGCGGTCTCCTCCGGCCGTTGCCAATATCCTTTCATAATCTGTGGCCCCTTCGCCTGAATCTCACCCACCTCTCCAGCTGCCATAACCTGTCCATTATCGTCCACTATGCGAACATCAGTGGAAGGCGCAGGAACCCCAATACTGCCTAACCGAGCAGGCTCATTGACAGGATTACAGGTAATCACAGGACTAGACTCAGTCATGCCAAAGCCTTCTGTCAACTGTACGCCCGTGGCCTGTTGCCATCTCTCTGCTACTGCCCTCTGAACCGCCATACCTCCACCACAAGCAATTTTTAAGGCGCTGAAATCCAACTTGCTAAATTCAGGGTTGTTCAATAAGGCATTAAACAGCGTATTAATTCCAGTCACCACCGAAGGTTTATAGGTGCGCCATTCTTTAATCAGGGCTGGTAAATCCCGGGCATTTACAATTAACACGTTACTTCCCCCTACGCTCATTATAGCTAGGCAGTTGACCGTGAAAGCAAAAATATGATACAAAGGAAGCGGACACAAAGCAACTTCCTCGGCCTCTCGTAGCTTAGGCGACATGATCCCTCGAATCTGCTGCATATTCGCCACCAAATTGCGATTGGTTAACATCGCCCCCTTGGAAACCCCAGTTGTTCCACCTGTATATTGCAGGATAATTGTATCCTCACCACTTCCCTCCGAACGCTTAAGGGTAAATTTTTTACCCTGACGAAGCGCTTCCGTAAAGGATACTGTGTTGACCAGATGGTGCTTTGGCACCATTTTCTTGACCTTTCGTACAACAAAATTTACGATTTTACCCTTGAAGCCCAGCATCTCACCAATACTCGTCAATAGAATAGTCTTGATTGATGTATCACCAAGTATCTGCTCCAAATTGGCTGCAAAATTTTCTGCGATCAAAATAGCTTTGGCTCCGGAATCTACAAATTGATGCCGCATCTCCCGAGGGGTATACAACGGATTCGTGTTTACAATAATCAGGCCCGCCTTGAGCGCTCCAAACAAGGCAATGGGATACTGAATCATATTCGGCATCATCAAGGCAATACGATCACCAGGATTCAAACCTCGACTTTGTAAATAAGCTCCGAAATCATTAGACAACTCATCCACCTGCCGAAAAGTCA
This sequence comes from Chitinophagales bacterium, assembly GCA_046316495.1. Classification (GTDB taxonomy): domain Bacteria; phylum Bacteroidota; class Bacteroidia; order Chitinophagales; family Saprospiraceae; genus M3007. The sequence continues at coordinate 48,832 of JBKDAM010000061.1, read as the reverse complement.
ACATTTTACCCATAAAATAAAAAGCCGGCAGATCCGCATATTTTTGAAATGTCTCATCCAACATCGCAATCAAGGATGGGTAAGCATCCGGATCAATATTGGCAGGAACTCCTTTAGGATAATTATTAAGCCATGGTTTTTCCATAAGAATGACAATTAATCGTCGAGAACTTCGACGTTTAGATAATCTGTTAAATTAAATATAAAACACCCGATCCGTCTCCACCGCACTGAATTTCATGATCAACCGTCAATGCACAGGACTAACAAAACCGAATTCGCAGCAAGTTTAAAACGAATTTTACGAAAGCCCGCATTCAAACCTTTATTTTTTGTGAAAATCACCGGATGAAGGAATTCTAATTGCCTCATAACAGCCCAAAAAAACGCTAACAAATACCCTCCAATTTATTTTTTGAATTCCGTGCGACTTAGGCACAATATTTGTTGTAATTGGTCGACTCAACCATTTTATAGCTAAGTCTATTACAGTTAGACAAACATTGAATAGACTTAAATACCTTCTAAATACTGGTTATTTACAGCTATAAACCCGTATTTCAGGTACTTATTTCGCTTGTTTTGTCTTTTGTACCCCATTTTTGGTACAAATAACCAACCAAACGCCTTATTTTTGCTTTTCTTTAAGCAGTGCCTACAGGTCAATTCTGCTGCTCACTTAATCCTACTTACGCATTTTAACCTCTCAATCTACCTTATTATTGGGTTTGTAAGATCTTGAATAAGGTAAATCATTCGTATTAAAAGCCAGGTCATCACCCCTGTTTAGGTGGGCCTTAAACCGTCTCAAGGAATGAAACATATAAGCCAGTCGCGCGCTTCGAGCGGGTATGTTTTTCAATCCTACCAGCTAATCAATCGCTTGCAATCGTTCCTCACGCTTGCGGCCTTTGTTGTATGCTTCCATACGGTGAGCGCCCAGCTTACGATTAAGGTCACTGCAGTTCCAGCCAACACTCCAGCAGGAGCAAGTATTTTCCTTACAGGCCCTTTCAATGGGTGGAATATGGCCGACCCACTAAAAAAGCTCACACCGGTTGGAAATGGCGTTTATATGATCACGTTCAACCCAACTCCCGGGGTCCTAGAATACAAGTTCTCGCGTGGAAGCCTAGCCTCTCTTGAAGGCAATATTAACGGCGCTCCCCAACCCAATCATCTTATCTTTTACAATGGACAACCTAAAACCGTGGAAGTAGTTATTCTTTCATGGCCAGATCTATTAAACGGTGGCGGCACAATTACCCCTACCGAAGGAACCGTCTCCATTGTCAGCAGCAACTACTTTATTCCTGAATTATCCAGAACCAGAAGAATTTGGATTTACCTCCCGCCAAGCTATGGTATAAATCCAGGCAGACGCTACCCAGTACTTTACATGCAAGACGGCCAAAATCTGTTTGATCCAAACGCAATAGACACTGGAGACTGGATGATTGATGAATCCATGGATGAAATGGCGCAGGATGGAATAGGAGAGTGCATCATTGTCGGAATCGACCATGGTGGTGTCCATAGAATAAATGAATATGCCCCTTGGATCAATCCAATATACGGAGGCGGTGAAGGCGTTAGCTACGTCAACTTCATAGTGAACACCCTCAAACCCTATATCGATAACAACTATTTAACCGTGCCCGGCAGAGAACATACCGGTATCATGGGAAGTGCCATGGGCGGACTTATTTCAATGTATGCCCTCATTGAACATCAACATGTCTTTTCAAAAGCAGGAATTTTCTCTCCTTCCTTCTGGTTCAATGGCTTCAAAACAGTCGAACATATTCTTAGCAAAGGAAAATTAACTGATGTACGCGTTTACTTCCTGGCAGGTGGCCAGGAACCTCCTTATATCACCAACGATATGGAGGCTGCAGTGGAAGCAATGCTCGCTGCGGGATTTTCGCTAAACGAAATAAATGTCCAAACCCCAAGCAATGGACAAGCCTCTGAATGGTTTTGGGCGCAAGAATTCCCTACTGCCTATCAGTGGCTGTTTGGTGGGCTGCAGCCAGTAGTGTCCAATTTAGATTTACCCAAGGAGGAAGAGATAAACCTACGAGCATATCCAAACCCAACCACAGACTGGATTCGATTGCTAGGCACTGACCCAACGGTGCTTTACCAGGTCGAAATATCGGATCTACGAGGAAACACCCGCTTTCTAGGCTCTTACCAAGGAGAAGAGCCCATTTGGACAGGGAACTGGAGCGCTGGCACTTACCTGGTCCGAATAACAAATCAAAACGGAACAAGCCATACCACCAAGCTAGTTCACCTATAGACGACAATGTCCCTTCCTAGCTAAAGAAATAATTCGAAACAAACCAAATAGGTTAAGTTAAGGTCTAAAGCCGTTCTAAATTCTTAGGACGGCTTTTTTGTTGGCTTCAACACTCCATGAAAACGAAGCAAGTGATCCTCAACTTGCTCGTTATACAAACACAAGACTAAGGCATTTCGCATCCTAGAGTCTGTGTGAAATAATATTTTGATAGGATTGTGAACATAACCCCGCTCAGGAAATAGCTGTAATTGAGGGGTTCTCTGCCTCCGAAAAAGCTTCAAGGCATCCGCATCCGAAGGTATCGGAATATCTCCATATCCGTGCTCCCGCAAAAAAGAAACAACCATCTCATAAGAAGTTGACAACCTCCCACCTGCAAAAACAGTCCGATACTCCCACCCATCACTCTTTCCTCCCAAATACTCCACTCCTGCAGCAGGAAACTCACTGCGGATAGGGACCAGCGGCTCTGGTTCAAGTTCAGGGCCTACAGAAATACTCGTTTCTGGCCCCTCAATAATAAATCCAAATTCGTCGTATTCGATAGACATAAAACTTAATACGTCTGCAAATTTACAATTTCTCCCCTGCACGATTCAATAAAAACAACACTGTGCAATTTTTTATTGAATTACTCATCCTAACATTGAACAAAGCGCTAACTTTATAAGTTCAAACCAAGATAATATTCCGTACATCTTCAATTGCTAATCAAATAATGGTGACAAGTACGACCAACGGCATCACAGTAAGCGTCGAATCGCAGTACCTGCCTGAACACTCTAACCCACGTGGAAGAAAATATATTTTCGGTTACCATATTTCAATTGAAAATGGATCCCCAAACACCGTTCAACTCCTTCGAAGAAAATGGTACATCACAGATGGCACCGGCACAATGAGAGAAGTAGAAGGGGATGGAGTAGTAGGAAGGCAACCCATCATCGCCCCCGGAGATAGCCACGAATATTTGTCATTCTGTAACCTTCCAACTGAAGTGGGAAAAATGAGCGGTTACTACACAATGATTCGAACCTCCGATGGAACGGAACTGGTCGTTGAAATACCAGAATTCCAAATGTTTACCCCCTCTTTGTTTAACTGATGTTTTTTTGCAATCTTGACAACTATATAGGTTACCCCCCTGTCTCTATTCTCCGAGCTTGATGAACGCACCATTAGCTTTATACAACAGTAGAAATGAACTTAAGGAAGTATGAGCAGACCTCCAAAGCAACCTGCCTAAAGCCGTCGTGGTGAGGTATATACAACCACCTAAAATTAGCTGCCACCCCATCCTAACAGCAAGAAAAATCAGGCTTTGTAGTATCGAAAAATATATCCATCATTTGTTCAAATCGCCTGAACGCTTCCCAGTTAATACAATAACAAGACCGAGTTCCGTCAACCGTCCCTTTGATTAGCCCAGCTTGAAGCAACTCTCGTAAATGCTGAGAAACTGTACTCTGAGCTAAAGGCAATACTTCTACAATTTCACCACAAATACAAGACTGCCTTTTTGCTAACTCCTTTAGTATTACAATTCGTGCAGGATGCGCCAATGCTTTCGCAAAATCAGCCATCTGCCGGTCCTCAAGAGTAAATTGATCACGCTTATTCGTTACTGCCATAAGTATATACTATTTGAAAGGAGTGGTCACTCGCCTGAAATAAACTAGACTTGGAGCCATTTCTACACATACAGAGTGAAAAAACACCCTTTATCCCAAAATACTCAAAAAAAAACGATCTAAAAAAAATGCCGCCGGAACACTTACGTGACCGACGGCTAAACCCCAAAAAACCAAATGAAAACTTCTTTATCAAAACTCAACCATTATAAGTTGAGGCGATCTATCAAAATTGTAACGCAAAGATAAAGGCGTCATCAAACTATTGCAAATTTTTTTATATTTTTTTAGCAATAAAAAAATGCCAACAAAACACTTTACGTAAGGACAACACTAACGAATAGGGGCAGCCTCTGTACCCTGTGTGGGCGCCTGGCTGTCCATCTTCATTTCCATCGCATCCGGTGCAACACCTTTACTGTGGTTATCTTCAGAATGCCCACCCAAAATTGGAGCAATGGCCAAGCCCATCAAACAAGACAACTTAATCAATATATTCATGGACGGACCAGAAGTATCTTTAAACGGATCACCTACTGTATCACCTGTCACAGCAGCTTTGTGCGGATCAGATCCTTTGTAGTAGGTTGTACCATTTATATCAACTCCCTTCTCAAAAGATTTTTTTGCATTATCCCATGCACCACCTGCGTTTGATTGGAAAATAGCCCAAAGCACACCACTAACAGTAACACCAGCCATATAGCCACCCAATGCCTCAGGACCCATTAAGAAACCAATCACAATTGGAGTGATAATAGTGATCAAACCAGGAGGCATCATTTCACGTAAGGCCGCGCGAGTTGAAATTTCAACACAACGACCATATTCCGCCTTGCCTGTACCTTCCAACAAACCCGGAATCTCCCGGAACTGACGACGTACTTCTTGTACCATATCCATAGCAGCACGCCCCACACTTTGCATCGCAAAAGCAGAAAATACCACCGGAATCATGCCACCTATAAATAAAGCAGCTAATACGTCCGCCTTGAAAATATTAATCCCATCAATACCAGTGAAATTTACATAAGCAGCAAAAATGGCCAAAGCCGTCAACGCAGCTGACGCAATAGCAAAGCCCTTTCCAATCGCTGCAGTCGTATTACCCACTGAATCCAAGACATCCGTGTTCTCACGAACCTCTTTGGGCAATTCACTCATCTCCGCAATACCACCCGCATTATCCGCAATTGGACCAAATGCATCAATCGCTAACTGCATCGCAGTAGTAGCCATCATCGCTGAAGCAGCAATCGCCACACCGTAAAAACCAGCCAACTCATAGGCGCTCCAAATCGCACCAGCAAAAAGTACAATCGGCATCCAAGTAGACATCATTCCAGTCGCCAAACCGGCAATTACATTCGTAGCATGACCAGTAGCAGACTGCCGCACAATATCCAAAATCGGCTTCTTACCCAATCCAGTGTAATATTCTGTAATCATTGAGATCAATGCACCAACAACTAACCCCACCAACACAGCATAAAATACGCTCATGTTCGTAACAATCTCTGTGCCACGACCAAAGAAATTCATGGACATCGTCTCAGGCAGCATCATAGTAATCACAAAATAACTTGCAATACCTGTTAAAATTATGCTAGACCAGTTTCCACGGTTAAGCGCCGCTTGTACAGTATCCGTATTCGCCTGACTGTTTTTGCTGATCCGAACCATCAACATGCCGACAATTGAGAAAATAATACCCAAACCCGCAATCAGCATAGGTAACAAGATCGGTGCAATTCCTCCAAATCCAAAATGCCCGCTCGCATTATCATTGATCAGTGAATTACCCAATACCATACTTGCTAGTACCGTCGCAACATAGGAGCCAAATAAATCTGCACCCATACCGGCTACGTCTCCAACATTATCCCCTACGTTGTCTGCAATTGTAGCTGGATTCCGTGGATCATCTTCAGGGATACCAGCCTCTACCTTACCTACAAGGTCAGCTCCTACGTCGGCTGCTTTTGTGTAAATACCACCCCCTACACGAGCAAACAAGGCAATCGACTCCGCTCCAAGCGAAAATCCAGTTAAAACCTCTAATACCCGCGTCATCTGAACATGACCGTCGGCTCCATAAACACCCCCCATGAATAAGGAGTAAAACAAAATAAATAAGGCACTCAAACCAAGAACCGCCAAACCAGCAACCCCCAAACCCATAACAGATCCCCCATTAAAAGACACCTTTAAGGCATGAGAGAGACTGGTACGAGCTGCCTGAGTAGTGCGAACATTCGCCTTGGTAGCAATACGCATACCCAAAAAGCCCGCCAACACCGAAAACAGCGCCCCAATGATAAAAGCAACTACAATCAAAGGGTGACTAGTGGTTACCTGCATGCTCAACCAGCCTAAGGCTGCGCTGGCAATCAAAACAAATATAGAAAGAACGCGATACTCCGCTTTCAAAAATGCCATCGCGCCATCCGCAATGTGATTGGCAATCGAGCGCATTTTCTCATCGCCCGCGTCCTGCTTAACTACCCAACTTTGTAGAATTGCCATATACAAAAGACCTGCAACTCCAAATAAGGGAAGGATGTAAACTAAGCTGCTCATCCGTAATGTTTCTTGTTTTAAATGATGTGAAATGTTAAAAAGTGGCGCAAAAGTAGATAATTCTACCGTAAATCTAAGCTATTACTTACTTTTTTAGATTTTCTAATTTATTACCAAGGTGTTTTCATCCCAAATCCTAATACACACCCCAATTTTAGCCGGAAACATCCTCCCAACCCTATTGACAATAATGACTAACACCTGAAACATATTTATTAACAACCCCAATTAAAACAGCTGTTTCCGCCCCTCTAAAGCCCGTAATATCCTCATCCCGTACCTCTTTTACATACTGAGCCCGATATTGTTTGGCAAGTGGCAAGTAAGACCAATGCCACTTTTCTTCATTGTATCCGTGTGGCCGAGCTGGACCTTTTTCTGTGTAAGGCTGACCAAATCCAAACAACGCAGCATTTTTAACCATCCACTCATATACTTCACGGTGCTCCCCCTTGCCTACAAAAGAAGCATCGTTCAAATCATTAATATCTAAATCCGTACCCCAATGATGTCTAGAGGTGCCTGGCATAGAGGAATACTCCAAAATCCGAAGCGCTCTTTCCTCCGAATCCGGTGTCTCTTTGGCAAAACGCTCCCATTTTCCCTCCCATATTTTCTTCTGCTGTTCAAAATTCCTGGTAGAAGAGATGATGGTTAATGTGATATTTTCTTTTCTCGCAGCTTGCCACATCTTCTTGAATGCCTCATAAACCTCCCTCCTCAACAACATCCCAGCACGCGCTGTGTAAGGGGCCTCCACTCTGACAAAGTTACTGTCCACCGCTGGATCAAACTGGCCCATCAACTGTTCTTTCGTAAGCATATTAAGTGAAGAATCACTCAAAGGCGAAGATACAGAAGTAGATACCGCCCTCGCCTCCGGAGAACAGGTTGACTGAATACCAATCACAGCCGTTAAAAAGCAAGAAAATAAAACCAATGATTTCATCTTAGCCCAGCATTTTGTATGATTTTCTGCTCAATATTAGTAGTGGAGTACCCATCAGCAAATGGCAAACTGATCACCTTACCCCCTCTTGACAAAACCAAGTCACTCCCCACAATCTGCTCCGGACGCCAATCACCGCCTTTTACTAAAAAATCCGGCCGAATAAGCTGAATAAGTTCGTAAGGTGTATCCTCCTCGAATACCACCACCAGGTCTACTACCTCTAGAGCTGCCAAAACCATCGATCGGGTACGCTCATCATTAATCGGACGATGAGGCCCCTTCAACCTACTCACAGAGGTAGAAGCGTTTAACCCGACCACCAATCGCCCGCCCAAATCCCGGGCCTCCGCCAAATACTGAATGTGCCCATAATGCAATAAATCAAAACATCCATTCGTAAACACAATAGAAATCCCCAAAGCCCTCCATCCCTCCACCGTTTCAGCAGCACACTCCCAGGTCTGAACCTTTGATTTTATCTTTTCTACAAACATATCCTTCCTATTTATTCCCCATATGGGGTTCGAGCAATAATCGACCTTCCAAGTGTAATCTCGTCCGCATACTCCAAATCACCACCAAATGCTACACCCCTAGCAATACTACTAACCTGTACACCTAAAGGCTTAATCTTTTTTGCTAAATAAAAAACAGTCGTCTCCCCCTCAATTGTCGGACTAATTGCCATAATCGCCTCCTTGACATCGCCCCGCTCACACCGCGTCACCAAACTGTCAATCGTAAGCTCATCTGGCCCAATCCCGTCAATGGGAGAAATTACTCCCCCTAACACGTGGTACACTCCTCTAAATTGCCCCGTATCCTCAATCGCCATTAAATCCCGAATGTTCTCTACCACGCAGACTAAACCCTGATCTCTCCTCTGGTCCGTGCAAATCCGGCAGGTCGGGTCATCCGATAAATTGTGGCACTGCTCACATGTCCTTATATCTCGACGCATCTTATACAATGCCTCTGAAAAACGTTCAGTAAACTCCTTGTCCTGCTTCAATAAATGCAGTACCAACCGTAAAGCAGTCTTCTTTCCTATTCCCGGCAAGGATGAAAAAGCTTCAACGCCTTTCTCAATTAAAATGGAGGAAAAATGCATATACCTCTAAAAATTAGATAATTCTACTCCTTCAAAATAGCCTATTGCCCACAAGAATAAAATCAAAACCCCCAACACAATGCGGTAATAACCAAAAACCTTAAACCCATGCTTGGTTAAATACGTAATTAATGCTTTTATCGCCGCCAACGCAACCAAAAAGGCAACTACATTCCCAACTCCAAGCAATAACCACTCCTGAGAGTTTAAGGAGCCCCCTTCCTCTGCAAAATAATCAATCAACGATTTGGCCGTCGCCGCAAACATAGTAGGAACCGCTAAAAAAAAGGAAAACTCCGCAGCCGTTGTCGGTGAAAGGCCTTGTGTCAAGCCCCCAATTATCGTAGCCGCAGAACGACTCACTCCCGGAACCATAGCCACTACCTGAAACAAACCTATTTTTAATGCCCGGGGATACGAAACATCCTCCATCGAGGTATTCTTTCGACTGCGCCGCTCAAAATAACTATCTAAAAACAAAAAAAGAACGCCCCCAGCAATTAAACTACTAGCAACTACTACAATGTTCTCTAACAACTGGTCTACCAGTTTTTTCAAAAAAAGACCAAAAACTATAGCAGGTAAAAAAGCAACCCCAATCTTAAAGTAAAAAATCCAGCTTTGAAAAAAGCGCTTCCAATATAACACAACCACCGCCAAAATACCCCCCAACTGAATGGAAACAGTAAAAACCTTCACAAACGGATCCGATGCAATCCCCATAAAGGTAGATGCAATTACCATGTGCCCAGTTGAAGAAACAGGAAGAAACTCCGTTAACCCCTCTATTATCGCTAGAAGAATGGCTTGAATTATACTCATTTCTTAAATATACCTACAATTACTGCCACAAATCCACTTATAATTAATATTGGCGCCAAAGTAATCCGGACCGGACTGTAAATAATGCTCTCATCCCAAGTATTGGGATCAGGCTGCTGCCCTCCACTCATCGCTGCTAAACCTAGCAATACCAATAATAATCCCGCTCCAAAAAATATAAAATTCACACGAGTAAATATAAAGGTATCCCGACCCTCCGCAAAAATGGATGTCTTGGAAGTGGTTGCCGGACGAACCGGAGCTGTCTTCGTACCTGGAGTGCCAGATGTAGACTCCGTACCTCTTGATTGTTGTTTTGCCATAATAGATTAATATAGTTCTTCAATACGCATTTTTAAAAACTTATTGACCACCAGCCAGCTGCTTAAACCACCAATGATCGCCCCAAGCACGACTAGGAAAATCCCCAATAAAACAAGCGTGCCCGGAGTATGGATGCTACTAAAATCTGGAATCGCTTTCAGACCTAACTCTACTAGTACACCTACTCCCAACACAGCTATCACTCCACTCAACACTCCATTCAAAATACCTCGCCTAATGTACGGACCAGAAATAAAACCCCATGATGCCCCCACCAATTGTTGATTTTTTATCAAAAACCGATTGGCATACAAGGCTAACCGTATTGTGTTGTGAATTAAAGCTATCGCTCCGATAATTAGTAGAAAAGCCAAGCCTAACACTAAAAATCTCATCTTCTGCACATTCGCCTCCGTATTCCCCAACGAAATTGCTTCAAAAAAAACATCCGCCACTGCAGTATCCTGCCGAATTTCCGCCCTCCAGCTCGCAAGACTATCCGAGGTTAAAAAAGCAGACTTAACATTAAACCGAACCACATTTCGCATCAAGTTAGGCAAATCCTCCAGCAAACTCTCGTCACCCAAATCCTTCCGCATCGTAGCCGCCGCTTGCTCTTTTGTAATAAAGGTTAGGGTCTCCTTCTTCACAAAAGGCTGAGCACGCACATTACCTACCACACGAGCAACCTCCGACTCGGCAATGTCAGGCTTTAACTCCAACCAAATATCCACCTTTTCTTTGTACAAAGCTACTAAACGATTGCCATAAGCCGCTGTTAATACGAAAATGCCTATCAACAACAACACCAAAGCAACACTCAAAATAACCGACAAATAGTTTGGCCTTGAACTCGCCATTGAGCAGTTTTGTTTCTAGTTAAAGTGGCAAAGTTAGCGAATAACTTTAACTAGAAACGCACTTTCCCGTTTAGTGTTCCCTTTTTCACGCACATAGTCATCAACTTTACACCGTACCCCCTTGAAAAAACAAAATTGCCTGCCTACTCCATCCTTTTCACCACTCCTTGATGAATAGATTTTTCATTAAAACAATAAATATTGATTTTGATCCATTCTATTTATATTCAGAATATTACAATTATACTATTTTTTAATATATAAAATTTTCGGCCCAAAAGTTAGAAAAGCCGTAAAATTGGCCTCGGATTTGATGGCACCAGCCCTCCCATCTCCTTTTACCATCTTAAAATTTAATCTATCCCTCCCAAACTATAGATAAATGGCGCTTTTAGGACCAAAACAAACCCTTTCCCAAAAACTTCAGCAAAAGCTCTCCCCTCAGCAGATTCAACTGATGAAACTGCTGCAAATACCAACTGCCTCCCTCGACCAACGAATCCAAGAAGAACTGGAAGTCAACCCAGCTCTCGAATCTGGAGAGGATGGAGATGAACTCTTCGAAACCGATCAAGAAGCCGAATACTATTCCAGAGATGCCTCGGAAAACAATAGCGAATCTCCCGAACAAAACCTCGAAACAGCCAATTCAGAGGAGCTTTCCGAAAACACCCTAGATGATCTGGAAAGAGAAAATGCATCCTACGAGGAGACAGATCACTCCTACGAGGAGGGCGGAGAAATGGATGATTATATGCGCGAAATCATCGATGATGACCCTTCCATCTATCGCGCAAATGGCGAATCCTCCAGTGAAGAGGAAGATAAGGTAATTCCAATTGAGGCCGAAAACTCCTACCACGAACACCTGGAACAACAACTTGGATTACTTGACTTTAATGACGAACGACGCCTAGCCATCGCTCGTCAAATCGTAGGATCTATAGATGATGATGGCTACCTGCGCCGTGAACCAAGAGCAATGGTGGATGACCTGCTGTTCGGCCAAAACGTAATGACTGATGAGATAGAAATAGAACAAATACTTCAAAAAATTCAACAGTTCGACCCTCCAGGTACCGGAGCCAGAGACCTCCAAGAATGCCTGAGCCTCCAACTTCGCAGAAAACTACTCCAAGAAGACGAACGTATCGGCTACGGAACTAGATTAAACATTGAAAATGCCCTCAAAATTATTACCAAATACTTCGACGAATTTACCAAAAAACACTACGACCGGCTGTGCCGTCAACTCGATATCAATGAAGACGAACTCAAGAGCGCAATTAACGAAATCCTACACCTGAACCCTAAACCAGCTTCTGGTTTCACCTCCCGGAATAGTAGGGTAGTCAACTACGTAATGCCTGATTACATCGTCACCAACCGGGAAGGCGAACTAGAACTGAGCCTGAATGCCAAAAACGCCCCAGACCTGCGCGTCAGCGAACAATACCGCGAAATGCTCAAGTCCTTCCATAAAAACCGGTCCGAACGAAAAACAACAAAGAGCGAAAAAGAAGCCATTTTATTCATCAAACAAAAAATCGATAGCGCAAAATGGTTCATCGACGCCATCAAACAACGTCAGCAAACCATGATGCTAACCATGGGCGCTATACTCGAGCATCAACGCGCGTACTTCCTATCAGGAGATCAAAAAAAATTACGCCCAATGATCCTTAAAGATGTTGCCGAAGCCACCGGTCTAGATATCTCCACCGTCTCCAGAGTGGCCAATTCAAAATATGTTCAAACAGAATTTGGCACCAAACTATTAAAAGAATTCTTCTCCGAAAGTATGCAAAACCAAGAAGGAGAGGAAGTTTCTACGCTGGAAGTAAAGAAAATCCTGTCAGACCTCATCAGCGAAGAAAATAAACGAAGACCCCTCTCCGATGAAAAATTAATGGAAATGCTCAATACAAGAGGATACAACATAGCTCGTAGAACAGTAGCCAAGTACAGAGAACAACTTAATATTCCGGTTGCTCGACTCCGAAAAGAATTATAAGCTCTATAACTTCTACGTTTATACTATTTTTGTCGGATGAAATATACTCATCTGATCTTTCTAGCCCTCTGGACTACCTCTGGATTGACTGCACAAGTCAATTTCACCTCATCCCACCTACCCATTTTGGTGCTAAATACCAATGGCCAACCTATCCCAGATGAACCTAAACTGAATGTACAAGCCGGATTAATCGATAACGGCCCAGGCCAAACTAACCACTTGAGCGATGCCTACAACGCTTTTAATGGTACCGTTGGTATCGAACTTAGAGGGTCCTCCTCTTTCTATTATCCAAAAAGCCCTTACTCCATTGAGTTTAGAACCACCACCGGAGATGATCTAGACGTAGAAATTCTTGGCCTTCCAGCCGAAAGCGACTTTGCCTTAATCAGCCCTTACAACGATAAAACCTTAATTCGGGATATCCTAGCGCACACATTCGCTTCTCAAGCATTGCCATGGTCACCCAAAACCCGATTGATTGAACTGGTCCTCAACAATCAGTATATGGGAGTATACACCTTGATCGAAACCATAAAACGAGGCCCTAACCGCATCAATATTGCCAAACTAAAATCCGATGATCTAACCTCCCCCGATGTAACCGGTGGTTATATCTTGCGGATGGACAAATATGGTCCTCCTCCTGGTGGACTTGGGGGAGATTGGCAATCAACTTACCCGCCAGTAGATGGCGGCTGGCAACAAACCTGGTTTCAGTACCACTATCCAAAGGTCGAAGACATTCAACCTGAGCAAAGTAACTATATTCGAAACCATATCCAATCGTTTGAAAATATGCTTAAAAGCCCAAGCTATCAAACACAAATAGAAGATTGGATCGATCTGGATAGCTGGGTTAACTATCTGCTCGTACAAGAGCTCAGCAAAAACACAGATGCTTACCGCCTCAGCGCTTATTTTTACAAAAATCGAGAAGATGCTCCCAATGGCGGCAAAATAACGATGGGCCCCGTATGGGACTTCAATATCTCCTTCGGAATCGGCGACTACTGCAATAGTATGAGCTGGAGTGGATGGGCCAAAGACTTTAATCAAGTTTGCGGCAATGATCAATGGCTTATTCATTTTTGGTGGAAAAAAGCATGGGAATACCCTCATTTTCGTCAAAAAATGGCCGAAAGATGGCAAGAACTCCGATCAGGACCTTGGTCTGATGCCAACCTGGAATATACCATCGACTCCTTGGTTCAAGTGATCGGCCCAGCCCAAGTGCGAAACTTCCAACGCTGGCCCATTATTGGGACGTACGTCTGGCCAAATAGTTTTATTGGAAGCTCTTACCAACAAGAAATTCAATTTCTTAAAAATTGGCTCCTGGCTCGCGCCCATTGGCTCGATACCAACATAATAGTGGCAGCAATGACTGTTGACCCCTCCCTTAAACCAAGTGCCTTCGCTATTTTCCCTAACCCCGCAAGCGATCGAATCTTTGTCCAACGAAACAGTAGCCTGCCTGGTGGAGGAATCTGCCACTTCTCACTCCATTCAAAAGATGGAAAATTTTTATTTGAACAAAGAAATATCCTAGCTCAAGAGCTCTTCTTTATCGATCTGCCACAAAAAGAATCTATAAAAGGCTGGCAAGCATATACCTTCACCGACATCAAAGGCAATGTCCTGGATGCCGGCTGGATCCTTATCCAATAAACACCTTATGTGCCCACCCAATCAGTTCGTATTCCTCCTTTAGGCGGTGAACGATACTGATTATTTCGTACTTTTGCACCCAGGGAGCCTTCTATTCAGCACCCTAAGCTCTTATGTCAGTAGTAGTGAACGGTCTTGTAAAAATCTACGGCGAACAATTAGCCGTGAATAAGGTGAGTTTCGAAGCCCAAAAAAAAGAGGTGCTCGGGTTCCTTGGACCTAATGGCGCAGGTAAAACCACCACCATGAAAATAATTACAGGCTATATCCCTCCCTCTGAAGGCGACGCTGTGGTTTGTGGCTTCAACGTTAGCACCCAACCCATGGAAGCCCGCGCACACATAGGATATCTACCCGAACATAATCCCCTCTACAAAGAAATGTACGTTCGTGAATACCTGGAGTTCACGGCAGGGGTTCATAAAGTAAACAGCCCCCTAAAACGGGTGAATGAAATGATCGAAAGAACAGGCCTTGCATCGCATCGCCATAAACAAATCGGTCAACTCTCAAAAGGCTACCGCCAACGGGTTGGACTTGCCCAAGCTATGCTCCACAACCCAGACGTACTCATCTTGGACGAGCCCACCTCCGGGCTCGACCCAAACCAAATCATCGAAATCAGACAACTAATCAAGGAGCTCGGAAAAGAGAAGACAGTCATCCTTTCCACTCACATCCTAAGTGAAGTCGAAGCCGTCTGTGACCGTGCAGTCATCATTAACAAGGGAGTACTCGTAGCAAATGCACCCATCGAACAGCTAAAAGACCAGTTCTCTGGACATTCCATCGTTACTGCAGGATTCAAATCAGCCATCAACCCCCAACTACTTAAATCAATTCCAAACGTTCAACAGGTCAAACCACTGGGCGAAAACCGCTGGCAAATCACCTCCGCTCCCGAACACGATATTCGAGCAGAGGTCTTCCAACTCGCCGTCCACCACCAATTGATTTTGCTTGAACTACACAAGGAAGTACAAAGCGTCGAAAACGTCTTCCAACAACTCACCAAACAAAATCCAATACCCACCGAACAATAACTACCGCGCATGATACCAATACTGAAAAAAGAAATTAATTCCTTTTTTTCTTCGCTTATTGGCTATATGGTCATCGGCGTATTCCTTATTTTAATGGGACTAGTGCTCTTCGTTTTCCCTGATACCTCCCTGCTAACCGGAGGGTATGCCACCTTGGATACCTTGTTTGGAACTGCTCCCATTGTATTCTTATTCCTTATTCCAGCTGTGACGATGCGGACCCTTGCAGAAGAACAATCTTCCGGAACCATCGAATTGCTCGTGACCAGGCCTTTATCCGATTGGGAAATTGTATTGGGAAAATTCCTAGCTAGCTTCCTTTTAGTGGTGTTTGCACTCATTCCAACCTTCACCTACTACCTGACGGTTTATTTTCTAGGGGCACCTCAAGGTAATCTTGACTCAGGGGGCATTATCGGCTCCTATATCGGCCTCTTATTCCTGGCAGGCGCCTTTGTCTCTATTGGAGTTTTTGCGTCCTCCCTAACCAACAATCAAATCGTTTCGTTTGTACTGGCTACTTTCCTCTGTTTCTTCGTCTACCTTGCATTCGACTTCTTGAGCAGCTTGCCTATCTTTTACGGAAAAATGGACGATCTTATTCAATCTTTTGGAATTGAATACCATTATAATTCAATCAGCCGCGGAGTCCTAGACTCCCGCGACTTGATCTATTTCACCTCTGTTATCATTCTGTTCCTTGCGGCAACCACTTTATCCTTGGGCCGCAGAAAATGGTAATCAGGCTTATTTTATCTAATTCTCAATACAACGCAAGCCCATGCGATTCCTCTTATTCCTCCTTTTACTCGTTTCTTTTAACGTTTCAGCACAAAAAAACTACGAATTCCGAAACGGAAACTGGTATAATGGCAAAGACTTTACACCAGGCACTTGGTACTCCACCGGAGGCAAATTGACTAAAAAGGCTCCGTCTAAAATCGACTCAGTCATTGACCTGACCAATAAATGGGTCGTTCCTCCAATGGGTGATGCCTTCGGCACTTGCCTCACAGCTAATCCAACCCCAGATATGCAATTGCGCTCGTACCACAATGAAGGGGTATTTTATGTGCAAATATTGGGCAACACGAATCTTCAGCGGACCGAAATTGCTCCAAAAGGTAATCAGCCAACCAGTCCAGACATCTCCTTCGCGAATGGTGAAATCACCTGCACACTCGGAGAACCGTTTTTCAAATACGAGCCAGCAGCAATGGACATAAAAAATCCTAATCTAATTGCTCAAAAACAAGAAGAAATTAAAAATAGCCGCAAAGGGCTTGGTGATGGTTACTGGTTTATTGACAATACCTCCGCAGTAAGTGCCAATTGGGAAAAAATCAAAGCACAAAAACCGGGGGTAATATCTATCTGGCTCCTGGATGCAGAAAAAAATGGCGGCAAACCATCCTTTGGGCTCTCTCCTGAAGTAGCAAAAGCCATCATCAAAAAAGCTCACAAAGCAGACCTCAAAGTGTTCGCGCATGTCGCAAACGCCGCAGACCTTCGACTGGCCATAACACTCGGTGTTGATGGAATTGCCAACCTGCCTGGAATGCAGTGGGATGGCACAGGTGATACCAAGGCATACGATCTGACAGAAAACGATATCAAACTATTAGTAAAAAAACAAACCGCCATTGTGCCACTCCTCACCAAGGCCCAAAATACAGGCACCTTGCACAGTAGCCTTAGGGATTACCACAAAAAAACCCTAAAAAGACTATTGGATGCAGGGGCTAATGTGTTGGTTGGCTCCGACGACCCTATCAGAACCATCCGATCTGAGGTGAATTATTGGTTTGCCCTGGGCGATATACCAGCAGATGCCGTCCTGAAGTCGCTCTGCGAGCGTACTCCAAGAGCTATCTTCCCTAATAGAAAAATTGGCAAAATTGAACCCAAATACGAGGCAAGTTTTCTTGTTCTAGAAGACAACCCGTTAAATAACCTGCTTAAAATTAGAGCAGTTGATTTTAAAGTAAAAAATGGAGTCCTGCTCCCTAAATAACCACATGATCGTTATCCAAGATAAGCTTATTAGCGACGAGGTCATTCAAGAGCAGTTTGTCTGCAACTTACAAGCTTGCAAAGGTGCTTGCTGCTGGGAGGGAGATTCAGGTGCCCCCCTAGAAGCAAATGAGCTAGCTATACTTGATGAAATATTTGAGAAAGTAAAGCCTTATCTATCCCCCCTTGGAGTAGCGGCAATTGAAGCACAAGGCAAATATGTCTACTTTAATGAGGCCGAAGAATGGGGGACTACCTTGGTCGATAATGGACCCTGTGCCTACATGACTATGGCTGGTGGCGTAGCACAATGTGGAATCGAAACAGCTTGGCGAGAAGGGAAAGTGCCTTTCCGAAAACCTATTTCTTGCCAACTTTACCCAATACGCGTCGCAAAAAATGAAACAGTTGGTTTTGAAGCACTTAACTACGATCGGTGGGAAATCTGCTCAGCTGCATGTGAAAAAGGGCGGCAAGAGCAAGTCCCCGTCTACCAATTTCTTAAGGAGGCAATAATCCGAAAATACGGAGAAGCTTTCTATGAGTAATTAGATGCCGCAGCAAAGTTTATAAAAGAAAATAACGATTAAAAAAAACGGCTGCTCCAGTGAGCAGCCGTTTTTTTTTAGTTTCCGAAAACCTCAGCAAGCTTAGTCTTCAAACCCTCTCCTCGAAGGTTTCGAACAATCAACTTACCTTCCCTATCAATTAAAAGGGTTTGAGGAATAGAGGATACCGAATAGAGCGCTGCGTGCGAACTCTGCCATCCTTTCAAATCACTTATATGTTTCCATGGAAGCTGATCATCAGCAATCGCCTTTTTCCATGCTACAGCATCCCGATCAAGACTTACACCCAATATTTCAAAACCTTGATCTTTATATTTCTGATAAACCGCCCGAACAGTGGGGTTTTCTTTTCTACAAGGTCCACACCAACTAGCCCAAAAATCAATTAATACAATCTTGCCACGAAGAGCAGATAAAGAGAATGACTCATTCTCAGGAGTCATACCAACTAAGTCCGGTACAGCCATCCCAGGTGTTGAGGTTCCTGCCTTGGCTAATTCAAACTTTAAACTCTCCATCTCACCGCGATCTTTATTCTCATACTTTTCAACATACTCCTTAGCAAAACGCGCAAAACTAGCCATCATCTGGCGTTGTTGAAACGTACGCAAAATACCTCCAAGGGCTAAACGATATGCTTCCGAATTCGCAGGGATTCTTTTCAGCTGGGTTTCACACCACAGCCGCACTTCATCCTCTTGGTTGGTCATACTCGAAATCCGATTTGCAAATGCAGCAAAAGCAAAATAAACATCCGGATATTGATCATACGCGCGATCATTAAAATCAACATGACTAAACCAATTCATCCCATAATATTCCCCCTCCCTGTTTACATCCTTCCCCTGAAAATAGGGTGGGGAGAGCAAATTAGCAGAACGCCAAAAAAAAGATCCCGCTTTTTTTAATGAATCCACATACGATACCCGCTCTTTGTACAATTCTGGATCATTCCAATTAGTCGTCTGATAGACAGACATCTTGCGAATTACCTGCTCTAATCCTGCATTCTGCTTTGAGCCTAAGGTCCTTGCCCTATCCATATACTGAGCGTTTGCCCAAAGCTTCACCTCCGGCTCATCTCCTAAAACAACCCGAGCAGTGTTCGCCTCGTTAAAGCCAATACCATAAAATTTAAGAGGACCTCCCGGAATTGTAAGAGTATAAACACCTTTTCCGTCCGAAGCAGCTGCAGCTACCTTCTGCATTCCATATCCAGCATACTCGTACAAATAAAGACTGTCCATAGAACTAGGAGGCTCAATCACACTACAAATAACCCGAATAGAAGCAACTGATGTAGGCTTGGCAGCCGATGCAGCAGCTGGTTTGGTAGTCGAAACAGGTTTCTTAGCCTTGCTTGTAGCCGATTGCTGCGCAATAAGACCCAAAGGCAGAGCAAGCAGAAAAAGAAAAAACAATTTCCTCATAACTTATTTACGTTTTCTGATAATTGATGCATCCAAATAGAATACATCGAACGAGTTCATCTAATAAATACTATACAAAAGTAACGCCCCGAAAGGCATTGTTGCTCATTCGAGGCGTTAATAACTAGCAAATAGAGACTAGGTTAAATGTATTTAGTCTGATTCTTATCCAAAATAATGTCCTTCAACTCCTTTAAGAAGGCATATTGCTCCGGCAACACCCGCTTAAAGGCGTCTTTTATTGCTACATAGGCCCCCTGTTCCTGGTCAGGGATCAAACTTTTCAAATGTTGACGCGCCTTCTCTTTTGCTACCCGATAATCTTCATACATCAGTGCACGAAGGGAAGGAATTTCATGCCAATCCGCCTCAATTGCAATCGCCTTCCGCTCTAGACCATCCGTATCAGTGTAAGAATCCAACTCTATACTCCCAGAGGTAGACATCAAACGATCTGTCCGATCAGCAGAAGGAACAGGACTCTTACCCTCCAAAGGTATTCCCTCTGGATTAACTAAGAACACCTCTAGCCCTTGATCCCGTACTCGATAAATAATTACGTCTAATTGTTCGTTTTTCGACATACAGTTGTTTTGTAAGCTACTTTAACAGCCTGCAAAGATAAAGGTTGAATTTTATATTCGAATTGTTTTAATCTTGGTAGGCGCAGGAGTAGGTGTAGAAGGTGAAGAAGGTGTAGAAGGCCTAGCAGGCTTCTCAGATCCCTCCTCCCGCTTTCGAATTCGTTCCTCAGGCAATATTTCTTCCTCACCAGAATCAGGAGCCTGCTGTGGAGAAAGGCCAAGCATCTGCCGTTGCATCTCCTGCATTTCACGCATCATCCGACCAAAACCCCAAAAGTCATCGGTATCCCCTTCTTGCAATTGGTTATTAAATGGATCCATCTTGAAAAAATCATGCATAGCCCCTCCCTGAAACGTAGTATCCATTCGAAAATAAAAAAAAGAAGAAGAGTCAGGGCCCATCTGAAAGCGATGACTCTCACCTGGACGAAGCGCTATCGTCGTATCTCCAAACATCCCCTTTAACATCATCCGGTGCATTTGCTCAAAGGTCTGACCAAAAGGAGATTGCTGAGCGGCAGACACAAAAGACAACTCCATAAACACGAGAAAAAACAACAGTTTCTTGATCATAATTAATCACTTTTATCCTTTTTTATGTATGCTTTCATTTCGAATAGGCAAGAGTTTCCTACTCCTCCCAACATCTAATAATCAACACCACTCAAGAGTAACTTTACTTTACTTTCAATAAGCAGGTGTTTGGCACTGTGATCCTGCTCAGCATAAAGCGCCTGCTCACAAGTGCTAAATACTAATTTCATGTCCGATATAGCAGCGTTACTATAGCCGTTCTCCTCCATCCAACGACTCACTACGGCTTTACTTACCTCCTCTGGGGGAATCCCCAACTTATTCGCGAAATAACGTCGAACCTCCCAATAGATTTTTTCATAAAATCCAACAGGCTGTGTTGCATGAATTGCAGGCTCCTGCTCAGAACCGATGGTAAAGACCTCTTTGGATTGAGAGGTTGGTTCTGACATTACCATGTGCTCCTTTTTCTTTCGATCAACTACAAAGTAACCAGCCAGTACCGCAAGTGCAAGGACGAGTGACCCCAAACCCACTTTTCTGGCAACAGTCCAAAATTCCCCACTAACTACATTAGTTGGGAAAAGCTCACCTCGCTGCTTCGGGCCCACTTTGACAGAAATTATGGGTTCATACCGACAGTATTTATTGCTATCAGGATCAAACCAGATAAGTGCAGGCTTAATAAATTGCATACCCTCTGATAAGGCAGATACAGTGTATTCTAACTGCTGGCGGTGGGCTAACTCCCGACCATTCTCGTATACCTCCTCCTCTTTTACAATCGGTTCATACCCCTTAAGGCCATCCGAAACTCCTAGCCTCGGCAACTCAAGGAGTCTTGAACTACCATTTCCCTGTATAGATAACGTACAAACGACCGCCTCACTGACTAAAATTGAATCAATATTAACCATCGCCTCTACCTCATATTGACCGACCAACCCTGAAAAACCATCAGGTATGGGCAAAGGCAACTCCATAACATCCAAAGACAGGGGAGATGAGGCAATTTGAATCGTCCGATATGACTGAAATGGATTGCCAGAAACCATCGCAGTGGTAATCACAGATGGAGAAATAACAACCCTTCCTGGAGCTTCCGCAAAAAATGAACCAGCATATACTAAAAGTCGATGATACCGCTCCCCGCCAACTACCACTTGCTCCTCTGCATCATTATACCGCTCTAACTCTTTTAAACTCCCTGATGACAGCTCTGGAAGCCGCACCAAATTCACTCCAGATAGCGCCCGTTTTGTATATAAATAAACCTTAACTACTACTTGTTGACCAACATATACACTGCCCGTACTTACTTCCGTCAATAAAAATACAGCTGGATCTGCCCCAACAGGGACCGACAACGCTCCCCCAGACTTGACTTTTGTGGCGGGTAATACCCGTACTCTTAGCTCTTTTGAGCGATATACTTTACCTTTTAGCTGCACCTCCGCAGGAGGAATGATATATTCACCAGCTACTGGCGCAATTAAACTAAATACCCATGTGTGATGAGCGGAAACAGAGCCATTCACAAACTGCATCCCAGAGAGCTCTTGCGTATTCCCTAACCGTTGAAAAGGGCTAAAGTCCGGAGCACGAAGATCTCCATTAATACTCCCTGACAATTGGTAAGTAACCTCGAAATGCGAGCCTTCCACCACCTCCCGAGTTGATAAAACAGCGTTCAAACGAACCTCCCTGTCCTGAGCAATCAGAACATTTGGAAGCTGTTGTAGCCAAACAATAACAAAAAGCCATTGAAAGGTTCGCATAAACGAATCGAAATGGTACCTGTTTACAGTGAAAGTAATGAACTCAATGGTTTAATTAAGCCGGAAGACAGCATATACAGCTGGAAGTGAAGCATTCAGTAAGCACCCTGCTGCTATCCTAGTTACGAGAGTGAATCGGCCCACGCTTAGTTATCATACCCTGGGGCAGCTTTTTTAGCTACAGGCGTCATTTTCACCACTTTCCCAGGTTGTTTAGCTGGAGCAGCTGGCTTGGGTGCTTCCTCTCGGACCGCAGGCACAGCGTGTTGAATGGCAGGCTCCCCTTCTGCCACACCCAAACGTTGCTGTAAATCCAATGGTAACGCTTTTTTATTGACCGTTATGGAAATGGTATTTAGCCGAAGATACGGCTCAGAAGCCCGGATATAACCCTTTGCATCAGAAATAGTGCCCCAGGAATTCTTCACCAAATAAAAAATACTAGCATTCGACACTTCATTGTCGATACCGACGATATGCATTAAATGATCATCCATAGTGACCTGCTGATCAAATAACTCCTGGCGGTATTCTTGCGAAACTAGCATCTCCCGCTCCGTAGACTGGAATGTAGTAGTTTGTTCTTTGTCGGTCTTTTCAGCCCATTTTACGGCAGGTAAAATCGCCAATCCATTCTGAGCAGAAAAGCCCTCATTGCTGACATCAGCATCCCAAGTCGCTGTATAACCCTGTTGAACAGAATAATTCAACGCCCGCATCATCTCATCAATCGGTACATTGTACATGGTCCCGTTCGCAAAATTGTCTGGAATCTCCAGTATAATATCCTGGTGAAACGGATGATGCGTAAACGAAGTCAACGTAATATAGTCAGAAGAATTAATCCCTAAATAATCTCTGTAAATAGTAGGTGTGAACAAACGATTACCCACTGAGAATTTTTTGGGAAGAACGCCAAATTCCTCATCTAATACCGAATCAATCTGCTGAAGCCAGTCTTTGGGCAGAGAACCATCTTTCCCTTTTTTAACAAAATCAGAACAGAGGTTTTTTAATTTTTTTACCAACGCCGCATGGTTGAAAGGCTCTGATACATCTTTGCGGCCAGGGTAAACATCTTCAGGAACAATGCCCACTTCATGAACTGCATTAATCAAATCATGCGCAAGACCACCCTCATCTAGCTGAGCTGTCCCCTGTCGACGAACAAAATTCTCACATTTTTTTTTGTAAACCTGCCTAACAATATACATCTCGGAGAGATCAACATCCATTTGGCTAATTCGCTTTACCTCGCTTTCTAAAAAGGATGCGGTACTAAAGGCCCAACAAGTACCCGTCTGATGCTGATTTTTCACTGCCGTATGTTCTAGGTGCTTAAACGGCTTGAAAGAATAGGTGCTACCTTGCGCAGTTAACAAGCTGCTGGCGGAAAGCAACCCACAATAACAAATGAGTATCAGTTTTTTAAGTGCCATTTTCAGAATTCTGTATTAATAAAGCTTTACAAAGAACGGTATTGTTTCTTATTTTATTCGCGATAAAAGAACCGTTAATGATTTATTAGCAATTAAAAACAAGAGACCAGCCCAAGACAAGAGTTGTAACCTTCGTAACGAAATGGTGAACAATCAGCCCTGTACAATTTTCACCTTCCTTGTTCCTCTACTCTCCGCTCCTTATTGCCTACGATAAGCCCCATTCTAAACACTAACAAAACACCACGGAGGGAAAGGAAATACTATCCTTCAAAATGAAAGGAGAGCGTAAAGGTTCGACTCATAACCTGCTCCAACACGGTGCTCTGCCTCAAATTATTATTAAAGATCAACACGTTGTTAATTCCCTGAGAAATCTTAATCTCCGGAGAGAATATAAAGTAGGGAAAGAAGAACTGAATACCAGTTCCATATTCAAACTGAAAGTCAGTTGGAGAAATCCGTACCAATCCAGCGGCCTGCCGAGACCTAGAATCACTAGCCACATCAAATGAGTACTTTACCCCACCAATGACAAAAAGTCGGAAATCGTGATAAGGAGCCGACTTGTACCGAACATGAAAAGGCATCTCCACCAAAACCGATTCAATCCGCCGGTTCAATGGCCGTAAAGCCTCAGAGGGTGGGGTATAGCGAATATTTCGCTCTGCAAAAGACAAAGTAGGCAAAAAGCGCAGATCAAAATAATCCCCCAACCGAAGATTAGACACAATTCCGAGATTAAAACCAGGACCTCCGACCGACTCAACCCTAGCGAAAGAGTCATTCCGAATAAAATTATTGGAGTGGAAAATCCGATAGTTCCCCTGGTTGTATCCCAGCGTAATTCCAAAGTAATACTGCTTCGCCTGGAAATCCAAAAAATTGAAATTTCCCTGCTGGTACTGCGCCTGAATGGATTGAGCGGATAAAAATATCGCAATCGCAAGTACGCTTGTTGCTTTTATTTTACTGCGGTATAAATGGAGCAAATTCCAAGGGTAAGTCGTTCGCATTGTGCTTGCTTAAAACCTGTTTTTGATAGAATACCTAAAAATGCGTCACCTTCAGGAAAAACTTGCACACTCTCAAATAAATAAGTGTACGCCCGAACGTCCCGGCTAGTTAAACGACCAATGAAGGGTAAAACGTATTTAAAATAGAAATTATAAAGCTGTTTGAAAGGGAAAAGATGTGGTTTGGAAAATTCCAACACCACAATGCGCCCCCCGGGACGCAGCACCCTGTTCATTTCAGAAAGGCCCCTTTCCAAATGTTCAAAATTTCGAACGCCAAAAGCAACAGTCGCCGCATCAAAACTTTGATCATCAAATTTTAAATGCTCACTATCTCCTTGTACCAAAGAGATAATGCCATCTAATCGCTGATCTTCAATTTTGACCTGACCAAAATCCAACATTTGACGAGAAATATCTACCCCAACTATTTTCGTTGGTTGCAATATTTTTGCAGCCATAATAGCCACATCAGCAGTGCCCGTCGCCACATCCAAGAGCACCTGGGGCTTTTCTTCCCGCAAATAGGAAAGTGCACGTTTTCGCCACCAAACATCAATACCAAGCGAAAGCACCCGATTCAACAAATCGTACTTGGGCGCAATGTTATCGAACATCCGCTCCACCTGCTCTTTCTTTCCCGAATCTACATCTTTATAAGGAGTTACCATACGTCTATTTGAATTAGCAGATTTAAAGTTCGATGTTTTCAACAATCTCCAATCCATATCCAATCAGGCCCATCCTACGACGAGGGTGGTTAGTCAATAATTGGATTTTTGCTATTCCCAAATCCCTTAATATTTGAGCACCTACCCCAAAATCCTTTTTCCCCATTGGAGAATTAAGCTCAAAGGGTTGTGTTGACCCTGCCTCCTGCAAGGTCTTGTACCGACTAAGTTGGGCCAGCAAGGTCCGACTTTTATCGCTTTGACGAAGATATACAAACACTCCTTTTCCTCGCTCTTGTATCAATTGTAAAGACTTAGCTGTTTGGCCGTTGTAATCTTCCAACAAAGCACCTAAAATATCACCGGTTTCAGAGGTGGAATGAACACGAACAAGAACACTTTCCGCCTCCTCCCATTGTCCTTTTGTAAGTGCTAGATGCTCGTCTCCAGACGTTAAATCTACGTATACATGCGCCTCAAATCGACCAAAAACCGTATCTATTTCCGTTGTAAGCGCCTTCTTAACCAACCGCTCAGTGCGCATCCGATACGCAACCAAATCATCAATAGAAATAATTTTTAGTGAATGCTGCTCTGCAATTTCAACTAGTTGAGGCAGCCGGGCCATCGTGCCATCCGCATTCAATATTTCCACCAACACTCCCATTGGGTAAAGCCCCGCCATCCGAGCCAAGTCAACCGCCGCCTCTGTATGCCCCGTCCTCCTTAATACCCCTCCATTTTTGGCACGTAGTGGAAAAATATGACCAGGCCGAGCAAAATCACTCGCTTTGGCAGCCGGATTCGTCAACCATTTAATTCCTGTGGATCGATCATAGGCACTAATTCCCGTGCTACAACCATGTCCCATTAAATCAATAGATACAGTGAACGCTGTTTCATGCAAAGCTGTATTCGAGCTAACCATTAAAGGTAAATCCAACTCCTCCGCCCGCTTCTCTTCCATTGGGGTACAAATCAACCCCCTTCCATGAGTAGCCATGAAATTGATGGTTTCTGAGGAAACCGTTTCCGCCGCACAAATAAAATCACCTTCGTTCTCGCGATCCTCGTCGTCGACTACAATTATAACCTTACCAGCACGTAATTCTGCCAGCGCTTCTTCGATGGTATTAAGTTGAAATTCAGGCACTGATTTTAGCAAATGGTTAATGATGAACTTTGAAGACAGTTCTTATGTTTAATTGACTGTGCAAAGGTAACAATAATCAGAGCAGAGGGTTGGGGAATTTAGTCATATTACCCGTTTTTTTCCTGCTACTACTCAGATCTTCTTTATATTTGCCCCTCTTTTATCTCCCGCAGAATTTGTAGATTCGATGGATACGATCGGTATTTTAGGAGCTGGCGCCATGGGAAGTGGTATTGCCCAAGTAGCAGCAGCAGCAGGACACCAAGTGGTTATGTGCGACCACCTCACCCCAGCCCTTCATAAGTGCACAAAAAACATACAAATCACCCTTAAACAGTTAGTAGACAAAGGAAAACTCTCTGATGCCGACGCTTACGCCCTGAACAGTCGGATCCGATTCTCTGACCACATGAGCGACTTTAAGGACTGCACTATGGTCATTGAAGCCATCGCTGAAGATATGGAAGCCAAGCAGATTTCCTTTAAGAGTATGGAGGCTGTCGTAGCAGAAAATGCCATTCTTGCCAGTAACACCAGCTCATTATCCATCTCCGCTATGGGGGCTAACCTTAAACATCCAGAGCGGGTAATCGGAATTCACTTTTTCAACCCAGCACCCTTGATGCGCTTGGTTGAAATTATCCCAGCCATTCAAACATCGCCTGAAATCACCGCTAAAGCGCACCAATTAGTAACAAGCTGGGGCAAAATCGCGGTGCAGGCAAAAGATACCCCCGGCTTTATTGTTAATAGGGTAGCACGACCTTACTATGGAGAAGCTCTCCGAATCCTCGAAGAAGGCATTGCCGATGAAGTGACCATCGATTGGGCAATGCAAACCCTCGGGGGGTTTAAAATGGGCCCATTTGAATTGATGGATTTTATCGGCAACGATATTAATTACACAGTTACAGAAACAGTCTTCCGCGCCTTCTACTTCGACCCTCGATACAAACCTTCATTTACTCAAAAACGCCTCAAAGATGCACACTACTGGGGAAGAAAAACAGGTAGAGGATTCTATGATTACCGAGAAGGAGCCGCCCCTCGTGCACTACCCAACACCGATGGCCAACTAGGCGAGTATATCCTAAAACGCATCTTGGCTATGCTGATAAATGAAGCTGCAGAGGCACTTTACCTCCGTATTGCAACCAGAGACGATATTGAAAAAGCAATGGTCTATGGCGTAAATTATCCAAAAGGCCTGCTTACATGGGCGGACGAAATTGGAATCGCAGAAATCGTTCGAATTATGGATACCCTTTATGTAGAATACTTAGAAGATCGCTACCGTTGCTGCTCTCTTCTCCGAAAAATGGCCAATGACGGCACCCAATTCTTCGATAACTAACCCTCACCCATGTTTATACAAGTTTTTAAAAGTAAAATTCATCGGGCAACAGTAACCCAAGCCGACTTGAACTACATCGGAAGTATCACCATAGATGAAGCCCTGATCGAAGCAGCTAATATTATGGAGGGAGAACGGGTGCAAATAGTAAACAATAACAATGGGGCCCGATTCGAAACGTATGTAATCCGTGGAGAACGAAATAGTGGAGTAATATGTCTCAATGGAGCCGCCGCAAGACTGGTCCAAGTAGGAGACGTTGTCATCATTATCTCTTATGCCTACATGACTCCAGATGAAGCCAGGGAATTCAAACCTACCGCCGTTTTCCCAGACGAAAAAAACCGCCTCGTTTCCAAATAAATGAAGCAATTCTCATCAAGAATCAGCTGGTTAAACTTTATCATCTGCCTCGGATGTGCCTCCACTTCTGTTCATGAGAATACCATCCTCCCCATCCATCCCACAAAAGCTGCCGTGGATGGCCCCCATGTATTTTATAAAAATAATTCCGTGGTTGTTAAGGCCATAGTCCGCGATAACCAACAACTTGTACTCCAAAAAAAAACATACCCTACCAGCAAAAACCTGATCCTAACCTGTAATGTCCCCGATTCAGATGAAACATTCTCATTCGGTATCATAGACTCCATCCTCCCACCCAATACTATTACCCCAAATCTTCCTGAAAAAACACTCGTCATCTCCGACATTGAAGGGAACTTCGAAGCATTTAAACGCTTACTCCTGGGAGCCGGAGTAATCAATAACAACTTCTCCTGGACGTTCGAAAAAGGCCACCTCGTGCTACTTGGAGATTACCTCGACCGTGGAACTCAAGTCACTGAATGCCTTTGGCTAGCTTATAAACTAGAGCAAGAGGCACGAGCTGTCGGTGGAGAAGTACATTTTATTCTAGGAAACCATGAATTACTGAACCTGGCCGGCCAAGCTCAGTACGTCCACGAAAAGTACCTCAAAAATGCACGCGCATATAGTGAGCCCTACGAAAATTGGTACAGCCAACATACCGAACTGGGTAGATGGCTTCGATCAAAAAACGCAATAGAAAAAATCGGCGATCTGCTGTTCTGCCACGGAGGAATCAGCCCAGAACTGGTGCAAAGTGGGTTAAGCCTTGATCGAATCAATCAAATTGCACAGAAATACTACGGGAAAATCCCTTCCAGCCCAGATAATCCAGAAAGAGCCCTGATTTTTGACACCATGAAAGGCCCTTTTTGGTACCGGGACATGGCCAGACAAAAAACAAGCCAATCGGCTGTTGATGAAGCCTTAACTACCTACGATGCTAACCACTTGATAATTGGGCATACGCTCTGTAAAGAGGTCCAACTTCTTTACAATCAAAAAGTTATCTGCGTAGATGTGTTCCATGAGGAAAATCTTCGAATGAACCTCTTGGAAACACTTTTAATTGAAGACGGAAAGTTTTATAAAATCAACTCAAACGGAGTTAAAACCATACTCCACCCAATTTGTCAGCCATGAGTTATTAGGCTAGAAGGCTAAAGTAGTGCCGCACCATAAACTCCTGCACTGTCCCCTAACTTTGGCTTCGTAAAAATGGTATCTAATCGATGGTTAAATACATGCGTTCGAACCTGATCCACGCCCTCGGTATAGATACGGTCAATGTTTCCAACTCCGCCACCTATAACCACAACATCAGGATCAATAATGTTAATTACCGTCGCCACCGCCCTACCAAACGACTGAGTAAGGCGCTGCATCGTGCGCTCAGCATAAGCATCTTCCCCTGCCTCTGCACGACCTACGATCTCCTTTAATGGCAATGCTACACCCGAAAGCTCCTTATAATAGCGCTCTAACCCGGGACCCGAGAACACTGTCTCCACACAACCAGTCCGTCCACAATAACATTTTCCACCACTATCATCCAAATGATTATGCCCCCACTCCCCACCAATACCCTGCCGACCACCTATTACCTGCCCACGAACAACCACACCACCACCCACTCCTGTCCCCATAATAATCCCAAACACTACCTGAGCGTCTGGCAAGAGATCTGGGACAATGCCCATGAGGGTCTCTGCAATAGCAAAACAGTTGGCATCATTGGATAGCTTGACAGAAATACCCAAAGCCAATTCTAAATCACGATCGAACGGCATCCCATTTAATGCCGTGGTATTCGCGTTTTTCATCAAGCCTGTAATTGGATCCAACGTTCCCGGAAGCGCAACCCCCAGCGAAGTTGGCCTCAACCCAGTTTTCTCAGTCAACATTTCCACCAACAGCTTTACTCGACTTAGTATATGCTGGTATCCTAAATGTGCCTCCGTGGCTACCCTTAATCGAGCTAAAGGTGTTAAGTGCTCTTTACTCTCCAAAACAATTCCCTCTATCTTGGTCCCTCCAAGATCAATTCCCCAAAGTGCCATGTGCCTGCCGTATTAATTAGTATGATCTAAAACGTTATTTTTTGTACTAAGACTACAACTTAAGTGAGGCAACATAAAACATATCCATCATCCCTTTATTCTTGGCTGCCACTTTCCCTCGATTAATCCATTCAAACTCATACTTGGCCAACCAATAAGTATCCTCACTAATATTAACTCTCCCGGGCTCACAGGTTTCTTCCATTCGGGCAGCAATATTAACCGTGTCCCCCCAAATATCATAAGCAAACTTTTTCGCACCAACTACCCCTGCCACGACCGGCCCAGTGTGAATACCACATCGCGCTTCAAAGTAGGGCAAACCCTGCCCCTGACGCTCTGCCTTCACATGCAGTAAGAAATCCTGAATCTCCAAAGCCGCTTTGATCATATCGCTCGGACTGGCATTCATATCAGAAAGTCCACTTGCACAGATATAAGCATCACCGACAGTTTTAATTTTCTCAATTCGATACTGACTAATGATTCTGTCAAAATTGGAAAAACAAAAATCCAGCTCCCTCACTAATGCCTCTGGAGTCAACTTTTCTGAAACATGCGTAAAACCCGTAAAGTCAATAAACATGACCGTTGCACGCTCGTGAAGACGAGCAGCCACCCGATTTTTTTGCTTCAGTTCCTGTGCGATTGCAGGTGGCAAGATATTTAACAATAACCCATCGCTTCTCTTTTGCTCCTCCTCAATAACACGGTTTTTTTCACTCAACTCATTAGCAGTTCGTTGCTTTGCCCTGAATCGAATAAAAAACAACACCGCCAAAACGAGTACAAAAAGGGCGAAAGCCGCTAACAAATTTTGAATATTTTGTTGACGCTCGTTTGCAAGCTCAGATTCAGCAATTTGCGTCTGCTGCTCTTGAAGCGTGCGCTCCTGTTGAGCCAGTAGCATTGCGTCTGCCATCTGATCTGCGCTCATACTTGCTATTAACTTAGCCTTTACTCCAAGAAGGGAATCCGTCTTCAATTTCTGCTGCGCAATTTGAGTGAGTTCCTC
Source organism: Chitinophagales bacterium (assembly GCA_046316495.1). Classification (GTDB taxonomy): domain Bacteria; phylum Bacteroidota; class Bacteroidia; order Chitinophagales; family Saprospiraceae; genus M3007. The sequence continues at coordinate 17,528 of JBKDAM010000061.1, read as the reverse complement.
CTCTTTCTGAGAAATAACCGTTTGTATCTTCTCCTGCTCCTGCTTGTATTGCTCTTCTGTCGCCTTGTAAGCACTTTCATATTCTTGACTCTGTCCACTCAATCGTTCTAACTCCCCTTTTAAACGAGTATTTTCCGATTCCAATGCCGCCAACTGAGCAGTCAGCTTCCCCCCAGCGTCACCTACACCTCCAGAACGCCCACTGCTTTCTTTGAGATACCCAATTACCTCTCTTGCCCATTTCAGCTCTTCGTACTCATCGCTGTTTTTTCGCGCAATCTCCTGAAGCTTTTCTGCGGAAAGTAACGCCATGTCACGGTGCCCATAATTACGCGCTGTGTTCCATGCCCAGTTAAATCTTGAACTTGCCTCCTTCCATTTTCTCGAACGCATAAGCGCATCTGCACTCAAGTAAATGGACTCAGATTCACGCCTTTTTTCCCCCAACTCAGATGCCAACATACTAGCCCGGTGAGCATAATCAGCCGATTTTGTCGGGCTGGAGGCGAGGGTTTTCTCCGCAATCTGGTAAAGAAGATTCATTTTCTCACTTTTCGATTGCGATTTTGCTAGTTTTTTTTCTAACTCCGCCACCGACTGAGCAAATATCCCCAAGCTAGGAACCAAAACCCAGCAGACTATAACGAGTACCTTTCTGATCAATTGATGATACATATCGTATAAAAAGCATAAAAAACCAAATGTCTACACTAATCACTCAACCATGGGCAAAAATGAAAAAATTATTTCAAGAATACTGGAAAAAATTATGTTTCAACAAGATTGTACCTTTGCAACCAATTATGAAACTAAAGACATTCGCAGCATTCTGGGTACTTACTTCTATTAGCTTTAGCTGTAGCAGCCCCAACACTCCTCCCAAACGACTCGAACAGCTGGCAACCGCCTATTGTGAGTGCGCTGCTACCATCGCAGAAACTGATCAAAAAGCGCGTCTTGTCAATACAGATTCCCCAGAAGAACTTCAGCGTCTATTGGAGCAACTACAACTTGAATTCGAAAAAAGTAGCACCTGCCTGCAACCTTTATTGGCCGAATTAGGACCTCTTCTCCCTGAAGAAATAGAGCAAATAACTCCACTCTTACAAAAAAAGTGCCCTGTTCCAGCTAGTAACAAGGAACTTCTCACCGAACTTTTGTGCCAATAACATTGATTTAAGCCAAACAACTACTTATGGCCCTTCCCCTTGACTACGCCCTCGAGCAAGATCAAAAAGACCCACTTAAACACCATCGGGCATCCTTCTTATTTCCACAACACAACGACCAACCAGTCGCCTATTTTTGTGGAAATTCTTTAGGTCTTCAACCAAAAGGGGTCAAACAAGCTCTTTTAAATGAGCTCGACCAATGGGAAAAATATGGAGTCGAAGGTCATTTTTTGGGGGAAAACCCCTGGATGCATTATCATAAACTCCTGACTCCTACCTCGGCATCACTCGTTGGAGCCCTACCACATGAAGTAGTGGTCATGAATACGTTGACGGTTAATCTACATTTAATGATGGCTTCCTTCTATCAGCCAACCAATCAACGATTCAAAATCATCATGGAGGCAGGCGCCTTCCCAAGTGACCAATACGCCGTTGAAAGCCAAGTAAAATGGCATGGATTCAATCCTAAAGAGGCTATCATCGAAGTCGCCCCAAGAGAAGGCGAGGATATTCTTCGAACAGAGGATATCCTACAAACAATCGAACAACACGGTGCATCCATCGCACTCGTCCTCTTTGGTGGAGTCAACTACTACTCCGGCCAATACTATGATCTCGCCGCCATTACCTCATCCGCACAGCGTTCAGGCGCTTATGTTGGATTTGACTTGGCGCACGCAGCAGGAAATGTCCCATTAGAACTCCATAATTGGGGACCCGATTTCGCAGTTTGGTGCAGCTACAAATACTTGAATGCAGGACCCGGTGGGCCCGCAGGGCTCTTCGTACACGAACGCCACGCCAAAAACCCATCTCTCCCAAGACTAGCCGGATGGTGGGGACACGATGAAAAAGTCCGCTTTCAAATGAAAAAGGGCTTTATCCCAATGTATGGCGCAGAAGGCTGGCAGTTAAGCAATGCACAAATACTCTCCTTCGCCGCTCATAAGGTTGGACTCGACCTTTTCCAACAAGCCGGTATGGATAACCTTCGCAAAAAAAGCATCTTACTCACCGGATTCCTGGAACAACAGCTACTGGCCGCAGATCCTGATCATCGCCACTATAAAATCATCACCCCGCAAGATCCTAACCAAAGAGGTTGCCAACTTTCCATACTGACCAACCCAGGCGGGAAAAAACTGTTTGACTACCTTAGCTCCAATGGCATTATTACCGACTGGCGCGAACCAAATGTAATAAGGGTAGCACCAGTTCCTTTGTACAACTCTTTTGAAGATGCCTGGAAATTGGCGGAAACTATTAAAATGTATTTCAATCAATAAATAATGATACGAATTGGTACTCGAGGTAGCAAACTAGCCCTCTGGCAAGCTGAATTTACCCGCTCCGAACTGGCAAAAATTGGTGTCGAAAGCGAATTGGTCATCATTAAAACAAAAGGCGACCTGATCCAGCACCTAGGCTTCGATAAAATGGAAGGCAAGGGATTCTTCACAAAAGAAATCGAAGAGGCGCTTCTGCGCGGCGATATCGATGTGGCCGTACATTCCATGAAAGACCTCCCAACAGAACAACCAGAAGGTCTCGTTATCACAGCAGTGTCTTACCGCGAAAATCCCGCAGACTGGCTTCTGATCAGAAAGGAGGTAATCGACCGTAACCAACTACTTGGACTACGACAAGGTGCGGTTGTAGGAACTTCCGCTGCCAGAAGAAAAGCACAAATGGCTGACTTGCGCCCAGACGTTCAGCTAAAAGATATCCGGGGAAATGTAACTACTCGCCTTGAAAAGTTAAAAAATGGCGATTTTGATGCAATTTTCCTAGCAGCCGCTGGCGTAAGCAGAATCCAACTTAACCTAGAGGAGTTTGAACTCATCCAATTACACCCTGGTGAGTTTGTCCCAGCACCCGCACAAGGCGTTCTAGCATGGCAAACAAACCGGGATGACCTATCGACCAGGCGTATTATCAAAAAACTCCACCACCCAAACGTGTCAGCAGTCACCAACGTTGAACGAAAAGTCCTACAGTTAATGGATGGTGGCTGCCAACTGCCTTTGGGAGTACACTGTTATCGTGATCAAGCAGGAAATTATCATGCCCACGCCGCTTGCCAACTAAACAACGAAATGAAGAAAGTGAATTTGTCCTCCTCCACCAGCGTAGGGCTGGCAGAAAGGATATTCAAAGCGCTAAAATCCTGATAATTTATCCGACTTAACTTTTGTTCAGTAACGTACGATAGGCCTCCAGAAGCCGCCTAGCAATCATGTGATGATCATATGAATGGTTGCACAACGAAACAGCGGCAGCCCCTATCGTCCGTATCTGCTCCCTATTTGCTAAACACCATTCAATTCTGCTTAGCCACTCCTCCGGCTTATCAGCTAATAATGCGTGAACACCATCCTCTATTTCAATTCCTTCCATCCCAATCCGTGTCGAAATGACTACCCGCCCCAATGCCATGCCCTCTAGAATCTTTGCCCTCATCCCCCCTCCAGATAATAACGGAGCAATTGTAATCGGATGTGCATTCAGAAAATCCTGCGCTGAAGGTACCTCCCCGTGCACAACCACTCCCGGCAAACTCATTTCCATTAACCTGGCAGGAGGATTTCTTCCCGCTATATGAAAAGTAAGATTGGGAAACCTCGGGACAACCAGTGGAATCCACACTTCAGTAAGAAACCAATCTAATCCTTCTACATTGGGCATCCAATCCAAAGACCCAATAAATGAAATACTGATTGGACGATCAAAAACACTAAAATCTGGTTCATAATCCTTCGATGCCAATCCTATCGGAATAACCATACCAGGAATCGACATGCCTAATCTCCGAAATTGATCTAAATCACCTTTAGATATGGCAACCATTAGATCGTACTCATTCAAATGCTCCACCTCATATCGCTTTAATCGAGGCGTTATTTTATTCAAATACCAACGTTTTAAAAACCGACTGTTACTCGCCACACGCTCCCAAATCATATGCTCCACATTATGCGACCGAAGTACAATCCGCGCAGTAGAATGCTTCCGTATCAGGGGTACGTAAGGCGTGAGAAACAAGGTCTCTAATTGCACAATATCAAACTGCTCCTCTGATAATAACCTAACTAACTCCTCCGAAAAAGCAGCATCCATAAAGCGGACCACATGATAAGACTCCTCGGAAAAAAACAGATTCCACAGTGCGTCCGCAGGACGTAAATGATTGTCTACCTCTACCGCATGAACCGCCTTATAATAATTGAAGTGATCGGGAAGTAACGATAGATCCGTCCTATGCTTGCTGGTATTCATGGAAAGCAAAGTCAGGTCAACGCCCTGATCACTCATGGCCCTGGCCAAATAACTCGTGGCAATGCTCTCCCCATCCTTAACTGGGTAGGGAAATTTTTTAGAAAGCTGCAGTATGTTCATTCTTATTATTTGGCGCTGAAAAGTGTACCTTTGTCAAATGGTATTACAGGCAAAAAACATCCACAAATCCTATGGTCAACTAAACATCCTCAAAGGGGTTGATCTGAATGTCGACCAAGGAGAAATTGTCAGTATAGTCGGAAAATCAGGATCCGGCAAAAGTACACTATTACACATAATTGGCACACTTGATAGCGCAGATAGCGGAAACTTAAATATCGTGGGCCAACCCATCGCCAACCTGTCTGCCAAACAACTAGCAGCGTTCCGAAATCAACATATTGGTTTTGTTTTTCAGTTCCATCACCTGCTCCCTGAATTTACTGCTTTGGAAAACGTCTGTATCCCAGGCTTTATCCGCCAAGAACCTAGACAATCCGTCGAAAAACGCGCAAAAGAGCTACTCGACTACCTTGGTCTTACCAACAGGCTATCGCACAAACCCACCGAACTTTCCGGGGGAGAACAACAACGAGTAGCAGTTGCCAGAGCACTCATTAATCAACCGAATATTATTTTCGCAGACGAACCAACCGGGAACCTCGACAGCAGCGCCTCAAAAGACTTTCACCTGCTGATTCGACAGCTTTGTGACGATAAAAAACAAACATTCGTTATCGTAACCCATAACCAGGAGTTGGCTGATTTATCCGATAGATGCCTTACCATGCAAGATGGAATATTAATCAATTCAACTTCCGGATCCCGGTCGGCCCAAACAGAATAATGTCTTTTTCAATAAAAAATAGTATTCGCCCGCTCGGCCTACTACTACTTTTAGGAGCGTGGACAAACTGTACTACCTATCCCCAAGCACCCGAGGCTAATATTCCTCCACCCTTTGCATCAACCCCCAAAAACATTATTCTACTTATCGGTGATGGAATGGCCTTATCCCAAGTAAGTGCAGGAGTTTACTGGAAAGGCGGCTTACAAAAAAGCGCCTTCGGACAGTTTTCGGTAGTAGGGTTCCATAAGTCTCATGCTCACGATGAATTAATAACCGATTCTGCGGCAGGCGCCACCGCGTTTTCCTGTGGAAAAAAAACATTCAACGGCGCCATCGGAATGACACCTGACAAGGAGGCATGCCAGACCATCTTAGAAGAATGGGAAAACGCTGGCAAAGCAACCGGTATCGTGGTTACCTGTACCGCCACACATGCTACCCCCGCTGCCTTTATAGCACACCAAGAAATGCGGGCCTTTACTGAAAGCATCGCACTCGAGTACTTAAATACCCCACTGGACTGCTTCGTAGGAGGAGGCGCATATTACTTCTCAACTCGACGACCCGATCATCTAAACCTTAAAGACTCCCTGTCAAAACGAGGATATGTAGTGCGAGAAGGAACCAGCTTCCAACGATTACCACTTCAGGGTGAAAAACCATTCATGCTGCTTACCCACGAAAAAGAACCACCAACCGCCTCCGCAGGAAGAAAATACCTACCTAGAGCAGTCAAAGAAGTCAGTCGCTTTCTACAAAAAAGAAGCGAAAAAGGATTTTTCTTACTCGTTGAAGGTAGTCAAATAGACTGGGCGCTGCACGCAAATGATCAACATTGGCTGAAGGCAGAAATGCTGGATTTCGATGCTGCAATCTGGGAAGCTCTGAAATTCGCTATAAATGACCGAGAAACCCTCGTAATCGTAACTGGCGACCACGAATGTGGCGGACTGGCGCTCAAAGACTTAAACGAAAAACGCCTCTTTAAACCAAGCTTTGGGTCCAAATACCATACAGGAACAATGGTACCAGTCTTTGCTTTCGGCCCCCGCGCAAATCTCTTTAATGGAATCTACGATAACACCGATGTCTATCAAAAAATAAAACAGGCAATGACTCTGAACTCTAGCCAATGAACCATCTTGCACATTGTTTCCTCTCCTTTAGTGATCAACAACTTCTACTCGGCAACTTTATTGGCGACTATGTAAAAGGTCATAGCTGGGAAAACTATCCAGAAAAAGTCCAAAAAGGAATACTTCTTCACCGAATGATTGACGCATTTACCGATGCGCACCCAGCAGTCAAATCCTGCACAGCCCGAGTCCGACCCTTCGCAGGAAGGTTTTCCCCCCCCATCGTTGACATTCTGTTTGACCACCTTCTGGCTATTTCTTGGAAGACCTACTCAAATATCCCTTTCCATACTTTTACTCAGACTACCTACCAACAGTTAAATAACCAAATCGAAAAAATGCCCCCTACACTGCAAGAACGCCTACCCAAAATGATTGCTGGTGACTTCCTCTCCGGATATTTAGCCTATGAAGGACTACTGTTTGTGTTTCAACAATTCTCCAAACGACTACCCTTCTCATTAGACTCCCCAGCATTACTGGACTTCTTTTTTGCAGAAAAAGAAGACTTTTTGACTGACTTTAGATTGTTTTTTCCGCAACTACTAGAAAAATCACAGATGTTTTCTGATTTTGAGTAAAAAAGCCGTTCCTTTGTGACTCGAAATTTATTCAAAATCGATTAAAAGTCCTTTGAAATATTATGCTTAGTCGTAGAAGCGTACGTGTGAAAGTCATGCAGCTGCTTTACATGCTCAACCGAGATGAAGATCTGAAATTCCCGGATGTGCTTAAAGCCTACAATGAAGGTATCTGGAAAACTTACCAACTTTATATCTTCCAACTCCACGTCCTGCTAAAAGTAACCCAGCAGGCTGAAAAAGACGCCTCAACGCGAGCTGCCAAACACCTTCCAACCGAAGAGGACAAAAAGTTTAAGCCCGTACTGTATACAAATCCTTGTACGCAAAGCCTCGCTAATCATGTCGGGTTTCTAAACCTGGTTGAAAAATTCAAGTCAACTATTGAATTAGATGATGACTTGCTGCGTAAAATCTACCAAGGATTCATCGAATCTCCAGAATATATAACCTACTCAGCCCTGGAGGCTCCACAAGAAGCAGATCATATCAAGGTGCTTCTCGACTTGTATAAATTCCTAAGTACCAACGATATTTTCATCGAGCTGTGCGAAGAGCGCTACAACAACATGGGAGATGACGAATCCCTGGTCGCTGGCGCCATGAAAAAAACACTGAAGTCAATGCCCGTAAGTGGAGACTTCTATCAGGAACATGCCCCTTCCGACGAAACCGTCCGAGAATTTGGTGAAGAACTTCTTCGCAAAACTTGTCAGGAGGATGCAGCCTTACTTAGTGAAATTACTCCAATGCTGCAAAATTGGGATGCAGAAAGGGTAGCCATTCTCGATATGATTATGTTGAAAATGGCACTTTGTGAACTATTGCATTTCCCAACCATTCCAACAAAAGTCACTCTGAACGAATTCGTCGAAATTGCTAAAAACTACTCTACGGAAAAAAGCAAGGACTTTATCAATGGAATCTTGGACCGAATGATGAAGCACCTCCTACAAAGTGGAAGAATCGTAAAAGAAGGAAGAGGCCTCAACGAGTAAACTAATTTAGCTGCTAAAATTTTGCACTAACCTTTTTTTTAGGCAGGTTCACTACCAGTAACCCGCCAAAATCCTTATGTTTGAGCCATTAAGCTCTAACAGGAATCGCTTTGGTCGCTTGCCAGACTCTTCACAGCAGTTTTGAACAGTTCATTTTCTAGCATTGTTTAAATTAAGCAGTGACTCAACAAATGAACCCATCACTTAGCAGAATGGCTCAAAAACGATCATTTCGCATCCTCTAACAGCTTTTCGAACATTCTTAATCAATCTTATTTCTCCAACTATTGACAATGCTATCACGGTTTTTACGTAAAAGCACATTCGCACTGATCGCTTATGTGTTTATCTCCACCCCACTCTCCGCTCAACAGCGGAACGCAAGGGAAATTGCAATCCAGTTTCTCCGCGAAAATCCAGCTCAATTCGGACTCACCAGCCCCGATGTAGCAGCCCTCCGCGTCACAGATGAGTATACCTCCAAACACAACGGAGTTACTCACGTTTGGCTCCAACAGGAACACGCATCCATCCCTGTTTACAATGGCCTGGTCGGTCTACATGTTATACCCGGAGGGTCTGTAAAGTATGTTTCACATCGCTTTGTGCCGCAAATTGCACAAAAGATTAATACAACCCTACCATCACTTACCGCAACCCAAGCGCTCGAGATGGCAATCCGCCACCTCCAGCTTAACGGAATAGATGTTCCAAGAATTCATCAAAAAGTAAACGACAAAGTTTTCATTTTCGAAAAAGGCAACCTTTCGAGGTCTGAAATCCAGGTCTCCGCCTGCTTCCAACCGAGTAAAGACGGATCCAATGTTCGTTTAGCTTGGAATATGGTCATTGATATGGTCAACAACTCCGATATTTGGAGTTTACGCATTGACGCCCAAACGGGAGAAGTACTAGACAAAGTTAACTTTACCGTTTACTGTCGCGCAGGCCACGCCCACAAAATAGACGAAACCTGCCCCTCCGATGTTTCCAACTTCTCTTCTTCATCGGAGCAGTCAGAAATATTTAGCGCTAATGGTAGTTATCGAGTTTTTGCTTTACCAACAGAAAGCCCAGCACATGGCAACAGAACACTCGTTTCAGATCCAGCGCACCCTGTAGCTTCTCCTTATGGATGGCATGATATCAATGGTGCCGCCGGTGCAGAATATAATTACACCCGAGGCAACAACGTATGGGCATACTCTGATGAAAGTAATGATAACGGCGGATCAGTAGCTGAATCAGCCGATGGAGGTGCCGCTCTTACCTTTGACTTCCCGTTCGATCCGGATGGAGAACCGAATGAAAACCGCCAAGCAGCAATTACCAACCTGTTCTATATCAATAACATGATGCACGATATCACCTACGTGTATGGTTTTGACGAGGCAGCTGGTAATTTCCAAACAAATAATTACGGACGAGGAGGGGCAGGAAATGATGCCGTTAATGCAGAAGCATTGGATGGCGGCGGCACCGATAACGCTAACTTCTCCACTCCCGCAGATGGAGGCCCCGGTCGTATGCAAATGTACCGCTGGTCGCGTTCCGGTGGTAACTTAGTCAATGTACTAAGCCCCGCTCAGGTAGCAGGTAGCTACTACGGACAGGCAGCAAGTGGATGGGGTGCAGAAATTACCGAAATTCCAGTAGTCGGTGACGTAGTAGTGGTAGATGCAGGTGGCGGAACACCCACCCTCGGCTGCGACCCTGCCCTCAATGCCCTAACTGATAAAATCGTTCTGGTAGACCGCGGAGTCTGTGAATTTGGACAAAAAGCACTTAACGTAGAACAAGCAGGTGCAAAAGCGTGTATCATCTGTAACTTCGCCAACTCTACCGCAGGTATGGCCGCAGGATCCGTAGGAGACCAAGTTACCATCCCTGTCCTAATGATGAGTAAAAATGATTGTGATGCACTGCGGCAGTTTGCAGGCCAAGGCCTTTCAATCTCCCTCGCTCAACCCGTCGTTAGTGGACCTGACTTCTTGGATGGTGACTTTGATAATGGGATCATCGCGCACGAATACGGACACGGCATCTCCAATCGCTTTACAGGTGGACCCTCTCAGGCAGGATGCCTCGGTAACGCAGAACAAATGGGGGAGGGCTGGAGCGACTGGTTTTCTCTCATCATGACCGCTAAACCTGGCGACCTCGCCGATCAACGTCGTGGCGTCGGAACATATGTACTTCGTGAGCCAAATACCGGAACCGGTATCCGTCGCTACCCCTACTCAACTGATATGAGCATCGCTCCTCTTACCTATGGAGCAGTAGCAGAAAATACAGCCGTACACCCCATCGGTGAAGTATGGAACAATATGCTCTGGGACCTTTACTGGGTAATGGTTGATAAATATGGATTTGATCCTAACTGGCAAAATACCAACAGCGGAAATGGACGAGCAATCCAACTCGTCATGGATGGAATGAAAATGCAACCTTGTAATCCAGGTTTTGTAGATGGAAGAGACGCCATCATTCTAGCAGATATCATCAATTACAACGGAGCCGATACCTGCCTAATCTCTCAGGTCTTCGCTCGCCGCGGACTGGGTCTTAACGCAAGCCAAGGCAATAGTAACGATGCTGGAGACGGTCAAGAAAATTTTGAGCCCATCGAAGTTTGTGTAAAAGAACTTAAAATTAAAAAGGAAACTAGCACCCCCACTATCAATCCGGGAGAACTGGCTAGCTTCACCATTACTGTTACCAACCACAAAGAAGACCCTGTAACCAACGTGGTTGTAACAGATGAGTTGCCCCAAGGCCTTACACTCACCTTCGCCTCTAATGGCGGTGTCGCTTCCGGCGGACAGGTGGTTTGGAACCTAGGAACCATGGCGTCTGGTCAAAAAATAACCCTTACCTATGCCGCCCAAGCTGGTCCAGAAGGGTCCATCCGCCTCTATCGCGATGTTATGGATGACGAAAATGATTGGTTTACAGCTAAAACAGAGGGTGCAACCGATTTCTTCCTCCAAACCGCAATCAAAAAAACAGGAAATGCAGCTTGGAAATGCAATAACCTAGAGACAGAAACAGACTTAACACTCAACAAGGCAGAACCACTCACCATTTCAGGAAATCAACCAGTGCTTCGATTCTGGAATCGATTCCAAACCCAAGCAGGTGCAGATGCTGGATTCCTTGAGTTCCAAAAAGAAGGAGAACAAGGGTACTCCCGCCTTAGCAAATCAAAAACCTTCCGCGGTGGATATCCAGGTGCCGTTAGCTACAGCACCTTCGCTATCCCTTTCCTTGACGGATTCTCAGGAAGCTCCAACGGATGGATGCAATCGTATTTTGACCTCGCCGAATTTAATGGTACCAACATTGGCTTCCGATTCCGATTCGGAACCGATGGCGCAACAGGAGGAGATGGCTGGTACATCGATGAACTAGAACTGATCGATATGGTCAATTACGATGGTGAAGTCTGCGTTACTTCGACAGAAGGGGATAATGTTTGTGCCAAAGCACCAGAAAAGGGGATTATTGTTAATCCAGGCACCGTTGGAACAGACTTGATTGCCAATAATTCAGTGGGAATGTCAGTCAAGCCTAACCCAACAAATGCGATTACTTATGTGTCCTTCGCTCAAACACTGTTAGGTGAATCGATGTTAAGCCTCGTTGGAACCGATGGCCGCATCATCTATCAACGTTCACTTTTTAACATCAACGCTGGTGAATCCATCCCAGTTGATGCTTCTACCTTGACCCCAGGAATGTACCTGATTCGTGTAGAACACACGTCTGGAACCAGCATTCAAAAACTCTTGGTAAAATAAATTAAGATTAGCCGTTGGCAAGTAAGTGGTGTCTACCAATTCTTGCCAACGGCAATCTTTCAAAATTATGCGACGCTTTCTCCTTCCCCTATTGTTATTCACCAGCTGCAGCCCCAACCAGGAACGCATCGTTCAAGCTAAAGTGGAAGAAAAAATCAAGGACTTCGTCAAAAAAAAACAACTTGAATGCCGCTCCGCCCTGCTCTATGAGGCTGAAAAAAAAGTCGACTCTATGTTGCTCGCAGAAGCCAGAGCAGAACTCCAAGACTCCTTGAATAGATCAAAGCCAATACCTCCAACAACCCCACCCATCGTGCCCCCTATAGATTCATTGGAAATAAAGCCCATATTTGAAAACTAACTCAATCCATACAACGTTTTTCCTGCCTTCGGCGTCAAATCCATTATCCTTATGGGAAAACGCCTGCTCATCGTCTTCATCCCAATTCTAGTTGCCTGCTTGCCTCCCAACCAACTGGGTGCACAAAACAATCCCCTGCGCGAAAAAACAATCAATGCCTACCAGATTCCTTTTCCCTTAGATACACTAACTATACTACCCCCTATCCTGAAAGCGAAAGACAGCCTTTCAGAGGTAATACTCCCTTCCAACCTCTTTCAACTAATAAATAATCAAGTTTTTATTGATACGTCAAGCCTCAAAAAAATACACCCACACACTACCAAAATCACACTCACCTATCGTACACTGCCTACTAATCTTGAAAGCCCCACCTTCCGGATTGATACCACAGCCCAAAAACGCAATAACCGGTTCAATGATATAGCATTCGATTATTCCCCTTATAAAGCAGAACAATCCTCCCCATTCGCAAAATCAGGTATCCAATCAAATGGCAGTTATACTCGCGGCTTATCCCTTGGAAACAACCAAAACCTCGCATTCAATTCCAATCTCAACCTCCAATTACAGGGCAAACTCGATAATGACCTCCTGCTAAAAGCAGCCCTTTCCGACAATTCAATGCCTCTCCAACCAGATGGCTCTACCCAACGACTTCAAGAATTTGATCGAGTCTACATCGAATTGGAAAAAATGAACGTAAAATTATCCGCTGGCGATCTAGATTTTAACCGACCTACAGACCACTTTTCCAATTACTTTAAACGAATCCAAGGCGCTAAATTTACCAGTTCCCCAGGAAAATATGCTCCCGGTGGATGGGTCGGGTTCGGAATATCTAGAGGAAAATTTCACCGACAACTCATCCAAGGACTAGAGGGCAATCAAGGGCCCTACCGATTACAAGGAGCAGAAGGTGAGCGCTTTATTATCATACTTTCCGGAACAGAACGGGTATTTATCGACGGCCAACTACTAAAACGAGGCATGTCTGATGACTATATCATTGACTATAACCTGGGCGAAGTAACATTCACCGCTAAGCAGTTAATCACAAAAGATAAACGAATCATTGTAGAATTCGAATACGCCGTTCAAAACTTTCTACGCTCAACAGCTGCTGCTCAAACTGAATGGAAAAGCTCAAAAGCACATCTCTGGTTTAATTTTTACTCTGAACAAGATGGAATTAACTCAAGCGGCAACCTGAATCTGTCGCCCGCCAATCGAGCAGTTCTGGCCCAAGCAGGCGACGAGCTTCAAAACGCCTTCGCCTCAGGCATCGACACCTTGTCTACCTTCGAACCCTTCCGAGTCCTCTATCAGTCTATCGATACGACCTTATGCGCCGGCCAAGTAACAAGTATTCTCATTTTTTCTACCGACCCTCAAAAGGCTAGGTACTCCGCTCGCTTCTCAGAAGTCCCCCAAGGTCAAGGCAATTACATTCAAGCACAAAACAGCGCCAATGGGCGTGTCTACCAATGGGTACCTCCAGATCCAATCACCTGCCAACCCACAGGCAACTTCGAACCAATCGTCAAGCTAATCGCCCCAGAACAAAAACAACTCCACACATTAGGAGGCTCCTACAAGTTCTCTAATAATACAAACCTCCTAGTAGAGGGCACCCTCAGTAAGCGCGACCAAAACCGTTTCTCCCCACTCGACGATGCTAATAATCTGGGGGCAGGCTTTTTTCTCCAATTTCAACACCAACTTCTTGCAAATACAAACTGGCAAAGTAGGGTAGGCGCAGAAACCGAATGGATCTCTGCAACCTTTCAACCCCTCAATCCCTATCGAAATCCAGAGTTTCAACGAGATTGGAACCTACCCCCAACCATCTCTAGCGGCACATCCGAACATTTATTAAAGGCAAACTGGAACCTCCAGCGAAAAGACTGGGGAGGAGTCCAATTAGAAGTCAATCAGTTTCAACAAAGCCAACAGCTGACAGCTCAGCGTTTTATGCTTAAATCAACTCTTCAAAGGGCTGGCTGGCAAGTACTTTCCGAAGTTAACCAAACCCAGTCATCTAATATCATCGAAAAAACAACCTTTAGTAGACCTAAATTTGATGTTTCACGCTCCTTTAGCCGACAAAATCAGTCACCCCTGCTCAAAATTGGACTTTACGCTGAACGTGAAAAAAACAGCCGAAAAGAGATCAATACCGATACACTTATCCAGGCTAGCTTTTGGTATGACCTACTCCGTTTTTACGCTGAATTCCCTAATACCGGCAATCAAGTTCAAATGAACACCTCTTGGTCCCAACGAACTGACTACTCCCCAATTGAAAATGAATTTCTAGAGCTAAGCCTAGCAAGAGACGCAAACTGGAACGGAAGCTGGAAACTAGGGAGCTACGTCAATCCCAAAAAAAAATACACAAGCGCTCTAGATTGGAACCTGACACACCGTACCCTCACTGTACCCAACCCACAATATACAAACCTAAAAGAACAAAAAAGCTATCTGGGACGAATCGACTACCGTATTAGCGCCCTAAAAAACGGCATCTCCTACACCACCGGTTGGGAAGTTGGATCTGGCCAAACCCCTAAACTCGAATTTAATTACCTCCTCGTCAATCCTGGTGAGGGCCAATACACTTGGTTCGACCGAAACCAGGATAGTATTCTTCAAGTAGATGAAATGGAATTATCCGTTTTTAAAGACCAGGCAAGTTATGTGCGAGTGGCCGTATCAACACCACAATATATCCGAACTAATAATATTCTTTTAAATCAATTCCTAATGGTTGAACCCCGTTGGTGGATTAAACCCAATCCCAAAGGGGCCTTACTTTGGCTCTCCAAGATAGCAATCCAAAGTAACTGGCAAACAAGCCAGCGGGTCAAAGCCGATAATCAAAATCCATGGAGTATTCTCCTGTTCTCCGCCCTGGACACTGCGCTTGTAAATGCCTTGACAACAATGCGCCATACGCTCTTCCTGAACAGAGCAAATCCTTATTGGGACATCTCTCTATCCTATCAACAAAACGATAATCAATCAATAATTACCACAGGTATTGAACGGAAAACTCTCCAAGAATATTCTGCCCACGCGCGAAGTAGAATCAACCGATACTGGAGTATAGAAACCGACCTACTTCAAAATAGTCGTACCAGTACAGCCGAATTATTCAATAACAGAAATTACCTTATAAATGGTTGGGAATTCAGCCCTAAAATCAATTGGATTATGAATACACAACTGCGATCCTCCGCAAAATATAGCTTAAAAAAAAGAACTAATCAATCAGAATTGACGGAACAATCTGTTCAAAATGACTTAAATATTTCACTGGCCTGGACCCCCAATCCTAAAATATCAAACAATACCTTCCATCCTGCAACAAACCTGCAAGCAAAATTTACGTTCGCCTATATCGATTTTACCGGACAAGCCAATACACCTCTAGCATTCACCATGCTAGACGGATTACAAGATGGCTCCAACCTACTCTGGGGTCTAAACCTAGACCGTCAGATCTCTAAAACGATTCAACTCAACCTAAATTATGAAGGACGAAAAACAGGCAGTCAGCAGAGGGTCATTCATGTTGGAAGAATGCAAATTAGAGCCTTATTCTAAACCTCAGCAGTTGCCGTCCGGCGCCACCAAGTAGCTAAAGCAAAGCCGGTAATCAAATCCCAAATTCCCCACCACGCAGCAACCAAAGCCATCCCTCCTAAACCATCAAAAAAACGAAAAATTAATAATAATCCTAGTGCCGTATTGTGTACTCCCGACTCAAAAGATAGCGCCCTACAATCCCCCTCCGGCAACTTTAATGCTCGACCTATCCAATATCCAGAAGACAACGCCACACCATTGTGAACTGCCACCAATAAAAATGCAAATCCAAGGTATTTCACAATGTTCTCCCGATTCGCAATAATAGCTAATACTAGAATACTAAAAAAAATTAGTAGCGCTAACCGTTGCGTCCATGGCCTAATCCTTTCCGTAAACGAGGGAAAACGCGCGTTTAACACCATGCCAAAAACCAAAGGCAAAACAATCAACTGTAATATAATCAACGCCATCTCACTAAAACCAATCGAAAATGACCTCCTGATCTCCTCAGATCCCGCAATCCCTCTCGACCAAAATAAAAAACCCGCTGGAGTAATAACCGAAGCAGCCAAAATGATAATCGCATTCAAGGTCACAGATAATGCAATATTCGACTTGGAATAATGTGTTAAAAAATTTGTCATGTTACCAGAAGGGCACATAGTAACCAATACCAAACCCATCGAAACACTAACCGGCGGCTTAAAGAAATAAATAATCAATAGCGTTAACAAGGGAAACAATAGATACTGAACCACCAAACCCGCTGCAACAGACTTCGGAAAACGAACTACCTGCCTGAAATCAGCAAGCCGAATATCTAGTGAGACACTAAACATCAAAAAGGCCATCGCCAAATTTAAAATGACCAGCTGGTCTGCATTAAACTGAATTCGTAAAGTATCAACCGGATGCATAAATCGTCTTTTAATTAGAACCCAAATGTACAGAACAAGCCGAAACAATTATCTTTGTACAATGAAATACCTGTTCTGCTTAGCCTTCCTGTTCTGCTGCCTCCAGTATTCCACCGCCCAAACCTTTACTCATTCCGCGACACCAGCCAACTCCTCCCTCAACTTTTCTTGTTCGGCTAAAGACTCCTTGCTTTTTTACCAAAAAATTAAATCCATAAAAAACATCCACTCCAGAGCTGAAAAAACCTTTTTAGCTGCAAAACAGTTCATCGGCAGCCCCTACGTCTCCGGAACCTTGGATATTCACCAAGAAGAAACCCTGGTTATTAATCTCCGAGAACTCGACTGCTGGACGTTCATAGAGTACTGCCTAGCATTAGCCGTTGCTACAGAATCCCCTCAACCAACCTTCCAAGAATTTACCCAAATCGTCCAAGCACTCCGCTACCAAAATGGCTCCATCAATGGATACGGCTCCCGCCTCCATTATTTTAGCGACTGGATAATTAATGCTGAAAAAAAAGGGCTCGTCAAAGATATTACGCAAGAACTTGGAGGAGTCCCCTATAAGAAAAATATCTCTTATATGACCGACAAACCTCATCTCTACCCCAAATTGAAAAACCCAACCGCACTCCAACAAATCCAAGAGGCACAATCCCGAATCAACCATCACCCCCGTTTCTTCATTCCACAAAATCAAGTACCTAACATCGAAAACCAACTTAAAAATGGAGATATGCTCATCTTTACTTCTTCTAAATCAAACCTGGATGTTGAACACCAAGGCTTCGCATTTCGTGATAAAGATGGCGCTATCCGATTGTTACACGCGTCTAC
>JBKDAM010000060.1:0-14659 GCA_046316495.1 Chitinophagales bacterium | reverse complement strand
GGATGGGGTAGGGGGTGTTTGGGAAGAGACGGGGCAAAAAAAAGGGCGGGAAATTGCTCCCGCCCCATTTTGTTAAGCACCTAATATCGACATCATTTCACCGACGCCACCGCCGTTATAGGCTTCTAGCCCCATCGCTTTCATTTCACTAACCGCCATGCTGCTGCGGTTACCAGAACGGCAATACGCTACAATAGCACCTTGGTGTTTGGTTAATTTTGAAGCATTGTTTGCAATGGTTCCTAAGGGGATATTAATCGCGCCTTTTACGTGACCGCTGCGGAACTCATCCGGAGTGCGTACATCCACGATTAATGCACCATTTTGAACCAGGGTTTTTACATCTACAGCTTCGGCAGCGCCGAACAAATTTTTGAAGAAGTTCATATTGTTTATTTTTTATGATACAAAGGTAGGGGGGCTGTAGTTGGTTCAACGGTGACAAAGGTTACATGCACGACTCCTATAGTGAAAAGTACTTTTGGAAAAAGCGACAAGACAGGCATCCTGTGTTGGCACGGGACTTTCTTTTCATAAAAAAAGGGAGCCGAGCGGGCTCCCTTCCTTTTGTATGTATTTGTTTACTGTAAAAAAGTTCGGATGGCTTGGTTCACCTCTTCGGCCTTTTCGAACATCACAAAATGGCCCGCTTTAGGCAGCATGACTAGCTTGCTGTTTTTGATTCTGGAGGCACCCGCTTCCGCAATAGCACGAGTGGGTCCGCCATTCAAATAGCGGTTGGGTATAAGGTTGTCGTTTTCACCAAAAATGACCAAGCTTGGCTGGGTGATCTGGGGTAAGAAGTCAAAAACGGGCTCATTTACCATTCCTTTCACACTTTCAGGAATCCGGTAACAGTATCCTGGAAAGTCTGCTGCGCTGCGCATGGCAATCCGGTCATCTATCATAAATTGCGCACTTTTAGGGAGTTGGTAAAAATTATAGGCGAGGTTGGTTCTAATTTGCTCGACGGTAGTTAAACGTACCCCATCTGCAGTCATCACCTGGCGGAACCATTCCCGCTCTCCTTTATTAAAGGTCTCAAATCCGGCTGGTGCTATCAGTACCAGCTTTTCTACCCATTCTGGATAGGCCAGGGCTGCGGTGATGCTAATTTGTCCTCCCATTGAGTGGCCTACCAAGGTCACTTTTTGAAGGCCCAACTTTTCGCCCAATTCCTTTATTACTTTCGCGTAGTACCGCATAGATCCCTCGTAATTCCCTTTGGAACTTTTTCCGTAGCCAGGCAAGTCAACGGCAATGCAGCGGTAATTTTTTTGGAGTTCGTCCACATTGTTTTTCCAGGCGGGGAGGTAGCTACCTAAGCCATGGATAAAAAGCAAGGTTTGACTCCCTTTCCCTTCATCCATATAGGCGACCTGCTCACCATTGGACAACTGCAATGTTTTTACTGGGTATGGGTATACCATATCCTCCATGCTTTGAAGGGGCATCGGACGTTTCTGCAGGGCGCAACTGCTGAGGGTTGCCAGGGAGAGTATGTATATTGCAAGGAATGTTTTGTTCATAAACATCGGCTCTGCTGAGCGGTTTTCGGTTAAAAAATAAGCCATTTTAGACAGATAAAGCCGATCCAAGGATTGGTGGGTCTGCTGGGGCGATCGCCATTAACCAGGCGGCTATCGTAATAATCCCCCAATGCTAAATAGGCTGCGTGTGCTTCTACCGTCAAAAAAGCACCCAAGTCATAACCCAATTTGGCGTTGGCTTCGTAACCAATGGTATTTCCTCCACCAAATGGAGCAATGGGAGAAAAGGCCATTGCTCCACCAATTTTAGAATGAAGTTTATTCGGGATCAGGTCTTTGGAAAAATTGATGGTCCCACCTGTAAGACCATAGCCCATATTCGAAATGTCGTTGACTGCGGAGACGAAGCGATTCACGACATTTCCTTGTGGGAACAGGAGATAAGCACCGCTCCCAATAAAGATACCGGCTGGGCTTCCCCAGGTGTTGCCTGTCATTACCCCAGTATATTTTCCGTCGTTGATGCCATTGTTATCGCCAGAAGTAAAGAGCACTTCTGCTGTGAGGGCATCACCGGTGGTTTGTCCATATCGGTAACCTGCTCTTAGGTTGGCACCGAGTCCACCCACCGTAGCGGTTTGCCTCCATGCACGTTCTGAACCGGTTTCCTTTCGCTGCTCAACGGTTCCGAGGTTGTAATTTACCCAGCCTGAAAGAAGAAATCGATCTAGCATAAAGTCTTCATTTCGAGCAAAAAAGGCTCCCAGCCAAGTAATATTTGCGCGGTAGGGGTCGGCACCTAGTGGAAACCGGAAGGTGCCATTGTATTGTGTCAGGGTGCTGGCAATGCCTTGTCCAAGAATACTAACTCCCCCTTTGCCGGCAGAGCGGTCCAGGATGGAATAAACAGAAGCACCGACGTTCCACTTAGCGTTTAGGTTCTGTTGACCGGTTAGTTCCAAGAGGGTCACATCGTCTTGCAATTCGACATTGTTTTCGTACAATTTATACATCCCCCCTTTCAGCTTGGTATAATCGGTCTCCCGGCGGAGGGATATTCCAACACCGTCTGTTCCCCAATAGGCCATACGGTAGCCTGTCTGTGTAAATTTGTCAAATACGGTTCGATAAAGATCGTGCGGTGTATCGTATAAGCGTTGGAGCCCCAGGTTGATGGTCCAATATTTTTTTGGAATAATCTCCATTTCCACATTTTGGGTTTGGAGGTTGGTTTGATCACCGCTGATGGCCGAGCCAAAATTGCCTCCGGTCCCGTAGGCGACATCCCCCCAGGTCCAGTCGATCTCAAAGGAAGCACGCAGGGTTACTTTGTTGTCAAATATCCGGGGCGCGTACACAAAGAATGGAAGAAAACGCTGCTCAGCGTAAAAGCCCCGAATACTGTCGGAGGTCACGGTCGTGTTTGCGCCAAAAAGCCTGCCTACAATTTGTCCTTTCAGGAAGTCATTGGCCGGAAACCAGTTGGCAGCCACGCCTTGGTTGTAGAAATAGGCGTAAAACTGTAATTCTTTATTGGCTTTTGCTGGAAGTGCTTTATCAAAGGCTTGAAACCCGGGGTTGATCTCGGTGTTTTGGGAAAATAAGGCTGTGGTTACGGAGAGCAGCGAAAGTATAAGCGTAAAGATGGAGCGCATACGCATGAATGGATTGGGCCAAAAAATAGCAAGAATGGAAAAGAATGGGTTTGGAACCAGACGGATCCAAACCCATTGAGTGGAATCGTTTACTTTACGCGAACGTATTCCTGAATGTTGGCAGCGCCCAATGGTACTCCGTTGAAAGTTGAGCTACCAAAGCCACCGGCTGCTGTTGGTTTGCCAGCACCAATAGATGGAGTAGTCTGGATAATCTCGTATTTCAACTTAGTGTCATTGTCGGTTACCTCAAAAATACCTTCCGCGGTAATAGAAGTTGGGCTGGTTTGGTTGACAGTGATGTCGTAAATGTTACCAACGCCCGACTTTGTTTGTACATACGTTCCGGTAAGGGTGGTTTTGGAGCCACCTTTCCATTGAGCCACTTCATACGTAGAGTTTGTGTTGAAGGTAGCGATGATGGAGTCAGCAAAGGTTGCCAAAATAGGGGCTACTGGATAGGATTTCCAAGTTCCCTGGATGCCTTCGCGGCAGGCAGTACAAACACCACCGCAGTCGATACCTGTTTCATCCTGGTTTTGAATTCCATCGGAGCAAGTGCCTTTGTTCTCTTCGTCTTTGCAAGATTGGAAGGTAAAGCCAGCGATGGCGAGGCCAAACAGCATTAATTTCAAAGCTTTCATAATGAGTAAACGTATTTATTGTTAGAAAAAGTGATGAATCTAGGATTTGGAATTGTTTTCTAATAGGTGTTGGCTAAAGTATTCCATAAATTCAGTGGGCTGTTCTATGAATGGACTGTGTCCGGTTCCTTCCATTACCAGCTCTAAATAATGACCTCCATCTACCGCATACCGGTCCAGCACGTGGCGCATCTGGCTAACCATTGGTTGGGGCGGGTAAAGCTCTTCCCCAGGGTAATTGGGAATTAGGCCTAATTTGCCGAGGGTGCCCATGCAAAAGAAAGACTGGTCTGAAACGATTTGATCATGCGAGCCTCGAATCCAAAGTATGGGAGGCTTGTTGGCACAATACACAAAACGCTCAACGGCATCTTGAACGTATTTGGGGGACATGGCATTAACGGGTCCCCATTTTCCAGGAGCCGCGAAGGGGTAATTGTCGGAGGGGACGCTATCTCCGGGATAACGGTCTGGTCCAATTTTTTCGCTGAGCACACCATCCAGCAATTCTTCTTCCCAAGTGGGTACAAAGGGGGGCTTCCAATAAAACGTATTCATTACCACGCGGGGAGAAGCCTGTGGGTGATCGCTGCTCCGGTCTTGCTCTGCAATGAGCCGCGCAAATTCTGGATTCACCATTCCTCCACCAGAACCTGCAAAATCAGGCCAACAGGGTTGACCATCGATGGTTTTGGTGCCCCCAAATCCAAAGGGGGAACCTGGGTTGACCAATGTTGCACTCCTTACTCGGCCAGAATCTCTAACAATCAATTGTTGGGCGATCGCTCCACCTAATGAGTGCCCAATGAGGTGGTACTGCTTGATTTCTAAAGTCTCTATAAGGCTGATCAAGTCTTCCACAAAATCTCCAAGGCCCTTGGTTGCATCAATTAGGAGGTCCTCTGTGTCTCCATACCCCCGCAGGTCAGGGGCAATGCAGCGGAAACCAGAGGGCATTTTTTCCATAATCTCCTTCCAAAAAATAGAGGAGGAGGCATTGCCGTGTACCATCAGCACAGGGATGCCCTCGTTAGGTCCGCTGGTTCGAACAGCGGTATGGAGGCGGGGTGTTAAAATTGTGTGGGTAGTTATGGCTGCCATTTTTTTAAGAATTGACGGTTAATTTTTCCTGAATCTGTTTTTGGAAGCGCTTCCAGGCGCTCAAAATGCTTGGGCACCTTGAATTTTGCCAGTTTTTCCTGACAAAAGGCTTTTAAGGCGTCCAGATCAACTGGTTGTTCCGGAGTATCCACTACGAATGCGCGACCGACTTCTCCCCATTTTTCATCGGGAATGCCTACTACTGCCGCTTCGAGTACCCGCGGGAATTGTAATAGAATCCGTTCAATTTCAGCAGGATAAATATTTTCTCCTCCGCTCTTATACATATTTTTAATTCGATCTACCACGTAGAGGTAGCCCTCTTCATCCTGATAAAGTTCATCGCCCGTTTTGAACCATTTCCCATCCGCTGAAAAAGCAGCCTGGGTTCCTTTTTCATTGTTCCAGTAGCCGGGCATTACCATGGGGCCTCTAAGCCATAATTCGCCAGGGGCTCCTCCCGGAGGTTGTATTGTACCCTCATGGTCTACCAATTGGATCTGAACATAGAAATTCGGCCGTCCGATAGAGCCCTTTTTCCGAATGGCATCATCTTGGTGAAGGGAGGTCAAGTTGGGGCCAACCTCTGTCATCCCATAGCCTTGTCGGACCGGTACCTGTTTTTGGTGCCATTGTTCTATCAGAGGCAGGGGCATGGGCTCTCCTCCAACAATCAAGTAGAGCATTTCTGGAAAGCGAGCCTGCTCAAAGGCGGCCTCCCGTGCCATCATTTGTAAGATCGTGGGGACACCCATAAATAAAGTGCAGCGTTCAGATTGCAGTAGCTCCAAGGCTACCGCTGGATCCAATTTTTTGAGCAGGCAAACATATGCACCATGGTGTAAGAAGGGAGTAATTAATACGTTCCATCCACCGGTATGGAATGGAGGCATTACGTTTAGGGTCCTGCTTTCTGTATTTATGATGAGAGAAATAGCCGTGTTAATGCTGTTCCAAAACAACATTTTATGCGTGTAAAGGGCCCCTTTCGGGTATCCAGTGGTCCCGGAGGTGTACAGGATAAAAACGGGGTCCTCTTCCTGAATTTCAACGGAAGTATAGGTCTCCAGGTTTTCATGGGTCAAAAGGAGGTGATCCAGGTCTTCCAATCGAACGACTGGCTGAGCCAATTCTGGGAGCAGGTGTCGAAATTTATCCTCGACCAAGATCAAGGACGGTTGGGAGTCGTTTAACAGGTACTCGATTTCTGCGGCTGCCAGACGGTAATTCAAGGGAACCAGAATAACACCTGTTTTTTGGGCAGTTGAGAATGCTGTGATGTATTCAAGGCAAAATTCTGCCAAAACGGCTACTCGATCTCCTTTTTGTAATCCTGCGATTTGCTGGAAATAGGCCGCCAATTGTGCAGACGAGCGGTGAAGCTGACTGTAGGTCAGGGTTCTACCGGTTTCGTGCTCCTTCACCGCAATTTTTTTAGGGCTATAAATCGCCCATTTTTGTGCCCAGTCGGGTTGCCAGCTTATCATAACTACAGTTCAAAAAGTGCCGCACCAAAGGCTAAACCGCCTCCGGAGCCTACAAAAATTAGTTTGTCTCCTTTTTTTACCTTCCCTGCTTGCCTCCATTGGTCAAAAGCCATCGGAAGACAAGCGGAGCCTGTGTAACCATACTCGTGCATGATGGTTGCCGCGCGCTCACGCGGCACTTCCAGACGATCCATGGTTTCGAAGATCGAATTTATGTTGATCTGAGTCAAGAAATAGTGATCTATATCATGTGGGACCATGTTGTTCTTCGCACAGAGCTCTAGAATCATTTTTGTCCATATTTCTGGATTCAATTCCTTGGGAAAACGGCGGACAAATTGCAATTGGTGCTCATGACGGTCTACCACTTCGTGGTTGATGGGCTGATGGGATCCCCCGGCATAGATTCCCATCCAACTATTGTACTGTCCTTGAGTCAGTAGTCGGCTCCCTTTGAATCCCTCCGTACCTTTACTCGCGCCAACTACCACAGCTCCGGCACCATCGGCAAACAGCGTTACGGTTTTTTTATCCGTTAAGTTAAGGTACTTGCTCATGGTGTACGCGCCCACTACCAGGATATGCTCGTACTGCTCGTCGGACTGGATGTATTTTACTGCGACATCCAGGGCGGTAACGAAACCAGCGCAAGCGGTGTTCAAATCGAAGGTGCCTGCGTTTTGAAGGCCCATCCGATCCTGCACTACGGAGGCAGTAGAGGGTGAGATGTACTCGGGAGTATCGGTAGCCACGATCAAAAGATCGATTTTTTCAGGAGCTAAATTTGCCTCTCTCAAGGCTAGTTCAGCTGCTTTTTGAACCAGATCGGCCGTGCTTTCATTATCAGAACACCAGCGACGGCGGTAGATTTGCACATTCTCGCGGAGCCAGGTGTCTACGTCCTCTCCGAGCTGTTCGTTGAACCACTGGTTTTCAATTACCCGCTCAGGGGCGTAGGATCCAGAGGACAGGATGGTTGCATTACGCATAAGTTGAAGGGTGCTGCTTGGATGATGGTTGGTAGTATCCAAAAAGAACCTACCAAGTGGATTAATTTTAAGCTCGAAAGGTAGTGGAGAGTAGAAGGAACTACTTAGCCGGCCGCGATAAATGGGGTGGTAGACTTAACTGATTATTTATGTAATTTGGTATTGTAAAAAATTGATTATAAATTGTTTACAAAATAAAATTAAGGGGTGGACAAAGGCAATAAGAAGCCCTTTCTTTTCGTTTGTTTTTTGGCAATTAACTGCTTTTGTGTTTGGTGAATTGTTTTTTTGGAGAAATTATGAACGGAGAAAAAAGTTCTTTTTGGAAAATTAGGCCTGTTTATTATTTATTGGGGGCATTTTAGAATACATTACAACTATTAACTAGCATTTTCTGTTGACATCAATGAAATTTCCTTCTATTACCAGCATTTTTCAGGCAGTCCAGCGTGTGGCCCGCCGTTTTCCGATTCCCGTACTGGTGAGCTTGGTAGCTACCACTTCTATGTTGGCCTTTATTCACCACCTTGATGGTCCCAAGGAGGACACCATGTCTTGGTTGCTGAAGATTTGGATGGTGGGTCAAATTGGTTTATCCCTTACGTTAGGAGTTTCACTCTTTGGGGAGGCTACCCAACTGCGCCCTGCAGTTAAGCTGGGCTCTTTTGCTCTTGCTTTGGGCTTGTTGGGATGGTATTATTACACTGCCTATCACTGGGAGGACCTCGGTGAAAAACAGATGATTCAATACGTCGGATTGGTATTGTCTGCGCATCTATGGGTCTCTTTTGCACCCTACCTTAACCGGTTTTCGGTGCAGCATTTTTGGGAATACAACAAGCAACTGCTCTCCGTTTTCGTGACCGGAATGTTTTACAGTTTGGTATTGTGGCTGGGACTGTCTGCCGGGATTTTAGCTACAGTTGAGCTCTTTCAGTTGGATATTTCAGTGCGGACCTACGCTTATTTATTTGTATTTCTCACGGGGGTGGTAAATACCTTCTTCTTTTTGAACTATGTACCGGAGCGGTTTGAATTGGAGCCAGAGGTTATTTCGGATAAAGGGGTGGAATTGTTTTGCAAATACTTTTTGATACCCATTACCTCTCTTTATTTTTTGATCCTGTATGCCTTCTCTGCCAAAATTTTATTAACTTGGACCTTGCCTCGTGGGTGGGTGAGTGCATTGGTCATTGGGTTTGCCAGCTTGGGTATTTTCACCTGGCTGCTGAATTACAAACTCGGTAGGACCAGCACAAAAGGGATTTTTCAGCCGTACGCTCGATGGTTTTGGCCAGTGATGCTACCGATGATTGTGCTTTTATTTGTTGGCCTCGGCAGAAGAATCAGCGATTACGGCTTTACTCCTCCTCTGGTAATTGGTGTGGGCGTAGGGATTTGGCTGACCTTGACGGCCTTGTATTTTGTGATTTCCCGAACAGATAACATAAAATTTGTTCCTGCTTCTCTCTTGCTTTTTGTTTTGCTTTCTCTTTACGGGCCACTGAGCATGTTTTCTATCAGCCAACGAAGTCAAGAAGCGGAATTAGCCGAATTATTAGCGCCTTCCGGGCGTTGGAAAGCTGGACAAGCCCTACCTTCAGACAGCCTAGTGTCGGCCGAAGTACATAACCGGGCGTATAGTATACTTCAATTCTTGACTAAATACCGTGATTTTAAAAGCGAGAAACCAAGCTGGTTAGCTCAGATGCCTGATTCTTTGTTGGTTGGTAAAGATCGATACATGCCGGAGCAAATCTTAAACTGGATGCAGTTGAAGGTACAAGAAGGGGAGGATGAAAATAGGAACAGCGTTCTAAGGGTAGAGAATCCTGTAGCGGATTTGCAGATTCCTGCTGGTTTTTCCAGCTTTTTTGAAGTGAATTTGGTTCGTGGAGAGCAAGAGCTAGAAAATATAGACAGCTCTGAGGTTCAATTGCGATTCAAGATTGATTCCAGTGGGTCAGGATTGCTGCTGGTACAGTACCTTGGAGGACAAGAGAATCAGGTAGAGCGTTGGGATTTCCAGACCTTGCTGCAAGGATGGGATAGTGACAAGGAAAAAGGCAAACTAGATCCAAATACCATGGTTTTAGTACTTGGTGACAACTTCGATGCATGCCTGGTTCCGCGGGAAATTTGGTTTGGAAAAGAATCAGGTGTTTTACAACTGGAGCAAGTTTCAGGATTCGTTTTTCTGCGAAAAAAGTAAGAAAAGATAGTTGGGGCTCCCGGTGATACCTAGAGCCCCAACGCACTTATTTTTTTTGCGGCAAAATCCATTTCAACAAAAATCCTATCAATACAGCAGCAATTATAGCCAAAGCGGCTGCCACCGCAGGGTTTCGGACCGCCCCTTGTGTGTAGGGAGTAAGTCCTCCGTAGTAAACGCTAAAATGCACTAAAATGGCGACCACGGAAGCAGTAAATGGGATGGCTTTGTGGATATTTTTTCCATAAATACCAAAAATGACAGGTACAAAAGCGGCTGAGAAATAGGCGTACACCCCGTTTTGGGCTAAAATGGCAACGCTAAGTTTGGGATACGATAATTGATAATAGCTCCAGCCGATGGTAATCAGGGCCATTCCAATAATTACCCACTTATTAATTCTGGCTAATTGACGGTGCTGCTCCTCCTCTGAGAAAGATGCTTGCTTTTTTTCTATGATGGGTGCGATTAAATCATTGGTAATCGTGGTGGAAATCGATTGAATCAAGCCCTCTAAGGTTGATAAACCTGCAGAAATCAATCCTATTATAACCAGCAAACCTGCCGCTAGTGGGAGCTGTGTCACCACATACTTGGGAATTACTTCATCCATTCTGATCCCTGTGCCATTTGCCTGCAGATCAGGAAAGGCTAAACGGGCGTAAAATCCTACGAATAACACCATGAAAAAGACGGTTTCTGCAAGAATCGCTACCCATAAATAACGGTTCACATCCGAATCATTTTTCAACATCAATGACCTGGTAATGATGTGCGGCTGGCAAACAATCGCGATCCCAACAATAAAATTCGCCAATATTACCTCCACCCAATCCCGGAATAAGGGACTACTGGCATTGAATGGAGTGGATAAATTGGGGTCAATAGCCGTTAATTGGGCCCAAAATCCATCTATTCCATCTTTAAAATAGTGCCAGCCAGAGCCAAGCATGACGAACGCAACTACGAGCATCAAGACTGCTTGAACGGCATTGGTGTAGATCATCGAATTGGCGCCCCCAAACATCATATAACCAAAGACAAATACAACCATACCTATAAGTACGTAGGTTTCTTGTGCGGCGAGTGCCTG
Organism: Chitinophagales bacterium; assembly: GCA_046316495.1. GTDB lineage: Bacteria > Bacteroidota > Bacteroidia > Chitinophagales > Saprospiraceae > M3007. Next base: position 3,988 of record JBKDAM010000060.1, on the reverse strand, counting down.
TGCAAATACTTTTGTTAGTCCAACGGCGATAAGAACTACAAACGTGAGGAGCAGGAATGCCAGAAAAGCGAACCACCAGCCCAAAGCCTTGCTATCGTAGCGTTTGGCCATCCACTGTGAAAGGGTGAGTGCTTTCACGGTTGCACCGTATTGGCGAAAGCTTTTGGTAAGCACAATAAGGGATAAGTACAAACCAATAGGAACTACCACCGAAAGGGCAAGAAACGCACTCCACCCAAAATAGGCTACGAAGCCAGGGTTAATAATAAAGGTAGCAGCACTAGTGATGCCTGCTGCCAGGGATAAACCCACCACTAAAGGGGAAAACCCCTGGTTTCCCACGGCATAATCCGCGAGCGATTTGGTTTGGCGAGCCCCACGAATCACGAAAAAGAGCATCACCGCGGCGTAAGCCGTCAGTAATAAGGCGGTTGCAGTCGAGTAGTTCATACTATTGATCTTGCTTTATTTAATATCGAAAAGTACGTTGAAGGCGGTGACCAGTGTCAGTTTAATAAAAAAAGGTTGTTTTGACATTCAACTAAAAATAATTGATAATCAGTTTTTTAGATGGAAAATAGATGGGTGGACTCTAATAGTAAGTACACCTAATTTTAGTGGGTAAATTGCCTTTGGACAGTGGATTTGGTCTGTAAATTTGCCGAAAAATAAAACAGGATTATGGGAAAACTAGAAAATAAAGTGGCCGTCATTACCGGTGGATCTGCCGGGATCGGAAAGGCGGCGGTGGTTCGATTTGTACAAGAAGGCGCTCGTGTGGCCATCTGGGACGTTGCCAAGGACCGCGGCAGGGCGCTTGCGGAGGAGCTAGGTAACAAGGTGCGTTTTTTCGAGGTCAATACTACTAATATAGCCTCTGTGGAAGCTGCCACCCTAGCTACTTTAGAAGCATTTGGGCGAATTGATATACTCATCAACAATGCGGGTATCACTCGAGACGCTACCTTGCTTAAAATGAGCCCGGAACAATGGGACCAGGTGATTGATGTAAACCTAACGGGTGTTTTCAACTGCACGAAATCCATTGCACCCCGAATGGTGGAACAGAAAAGTGGACGAATTATCAATACCTCCTCCGTAGTTGGTCTTTACGGAAACTTTGGCCAAACCAATTATGCAGCTACCAAAGCAGGCGTGATCGGCATGACCAAAGTTTGGGCCAAGGAGCTGGGCAAAAAAGGAATCACGGTGAATGCCGTCGCCCCTGGCTTTATTGCCACCGAAATGGTTGCCGCCATGCCAGAGGAGGTCTTGGCCAAAATGAGGGAAAAAGTACCGGTCGCCCGACTAGGGGCTCCGGAGGAAATTGCCAGCGCCTACGCTTTTTTAGCCTCCGAGGAGGCAGGCTATATCAATGGAACGACCTTAAGTGTAGACGGGGGGATCACCCTATAAATAAATAGATCGTATAGAATGGGTAGCAGGTGCCTGGGCTACCCATTCTATTCAAGTTGTCTCGTCCTACCAATTTACTGTTTTTTGAGCCGATCTTGACAGATTTGTTGTACTTTAGCCCTGATTATGCACTGGGGTGAGTGCCCCACTAATCAACACTCGTTTGCCCGATTTTTATGCGCTCCAAACTACAGACCTTTGCTTCATTTGCGCATTCCTTGCTTCCCCTGGAACTGGAATATTTGCAATCCATTCAACGGCTGGAAGATTCTGAGCGAATTCGCATTTTGGACACGATGACCGCCAACTCGAAGGAGGTGGAGGCCATTTTACCCTACGATGAACAGATTGACAAACGGAAGTACTCTAGCCTTAAGGCCTGGGTAGAAGAACGCCTTGAAGCCATAGATGTAGACAAAGAATATGAATGGTTGGTGAAGGTAGAGGTGCAAATTTGTACGGACTCCATTCGACTTGAAGAGGAGAAACGTCTTCTTCGTCGGTTCCAAACCGCCGATGCTACCGCCTATAATTTCATCAAATTGTATGACCTCGCCCGTATTTACCGACATTATTTGCATGTTCGGATGCGGTACACCGAGCATGAGATCGTCGTACAGTTTATCCAAAAGCATCGCACAAATTATGAATACGCTCGTCTAGTAAACGATAAGTTGCATGAGGCCACCCAGGATATCATTGCCCAATATGCTACGAATGCTACCGAGTCCATGCGCTGGGAACAATGGCTCAGTGCCATTTTTTATGAGCCAACGCTTGATGGCTATAATCGTTCTCTGGCGCTGATCCGCCTAATTTTTATTGCCTACAATTACCGGAGGTTTGATCTGCTCCCAGACAAATTTGATCAACAGGAAAAACTGCTTCGGGAGGGTAAATTTTATTCCCGCAGAATACTGTTAAACTTTTATAGCCAACGCCTTTTAATGTTTGCCCGGCAGCAGGACCTCAAACGCGCTACCTATTTCGGTTACTTATCGATTCGAGCTGAAAACAATGATTATTTATACTATGTCAACAACTTGGCTGCGGTGCTACTCCGCCAACAGCAGGCAGAGGAAGCCTTGCAAGTGCTAAGAAAGGCCCTCCCCAAGGCCCGACAGGAATATAATTTTCACAATAAAATAGGACATGTTGCTTATATATGTTTGGCATACAATCAGTTAGGCCAGTATAAGCAATCCGTCACCCACGCAAAAACCTTCTTTGATGCCTATAAAAAAGCGGTCTTCGATCATCGTTGGCACTTGTTTTTCTCTGCCTGGCTGGAGGCATTACTGGGGCTAGGTCAATATGCGGTCATGCTCAAACTTGCCGCACAGTATAGCCTGGAGGATCGGGATGATAGTTATAGTAAGAGCCCTAATTACCTGCCCTCCATTCCCTGGATGCTGTTATTAGCCTCTTACAAACTGGAAAAAAACAAAGTGCGCGAGGTGGTGGAACGCTGCTATCAAGATATACTGACCATTTACCACCACAACGGCTCTGCATTGCCCAATTCTATGGGCATATTATTGGGGGCTTTGCAACGACATGCCCCGGAGGTATTGGATGAAGTGAAAGGAAAGCTGCAAAAAAGAGGTATTTTACTGCGATACTAACCTGATTTCTCCCCATTTAGCGCCCCATTTTTTTTCGGCGTTTTTTGTCAAATAACTCACCGTGGTCACTTCTCTTCCGACCAATCAATTCTCCTTTCTTGTTGGTGCGGGGTTTCACCTGCTCATTTGCTTCACAACCATACTTCGCCTTGCAAGCAGTTGTTCCCCCCAGAGTAAACAGCGCTAGGGCAACAACAGTAAATACGAACTTGAATTGTTTCATAATCCTCCTGTTTAAAAGAAAAAACCCCATAAATGTGCTTAAACAACATTTATGGGGCGGGAAGTAGTCCCGAGTGGAATCGAACCACTATCTGAGGCTCCGGAAACCTCCATTCTATCCGTTGAACTACGGGACCAAAATCGGCCGCAAAGATACGTCGATTTTTTATTTTATGAACAAAATGTGTGTTTTATTTCCTAGAACTTGATGCTGAGGGTCAATAAGTAGTTGCGTCCGGCTTGAGGGAAGTACCCGGCTTGGTGGTACGTATCTCCGTTTTCTCTTCGGGTGTAAGGATCATCCGGGCGTGGGTCGTAACCGGGTGAGTCGAATCGGTAGACCCATCCATTGGAGGCAAATCGTGCATCCAATACATTGTTGACTGAGGCAATCAGGGAGATCGGCAGGCCCCTCCAAGCTTTCAAGTCATAATTGACTCGCACATCCATAAATCCAAAAGCAGGGAGTTGTGTATTCGTATTCGAGGTGTTATCCAGGAATTGAGCCCCTACATATTTACCAATTAAGGTAATCTGCAGTTGGTGCGCGGTCTGATCGATGATCTGGAAACTAGCAGCTCCCCGAGCAATTAAGTTGGGCGAAAAAGCTAAATCGGTATTCCGATAAACGATGGCTCGTTGTAGGCCTGTAGACCAGTCGTCCTGATAGGCGGTCCATTCTACGATTCGATTTTGGCTGAGCGCCAGGTTAGCCAGTATATTCC
>JBKDAM010000059.1:0-2375 GCA_046316495.1 Chitinophagales bacterium | reverse complement strand
TAAAAATGCCCTGAAAACGATTTTTTATCTTGTCAACCCTCCAGGAGCGCCACACAACACCAACCTAAAACTCCAATTGGTCAATCAATAGTTAACAAAAAAAACCGCCTCACAACATTAGCTGTGAGACGGCCTCTTTTGGATAAAATTGGAAATTCCACTTGCGGATGGAGCGGAAAATGAAAGTGACCATTTATACCGCTGTAAATCAACAAGTTACTTATTATGTTTTTTTCATCACAAGCCCGATTAAAACCCACTTCTTCAACGGGGAGGCATGTATTGAATTCAGGTTCTTTAACCGTGACCCAAAGGTAAGTGCATGTACCGATAAAACCAACTAATTTTTACCTGTTTTTAATAAAAACACATTAAAAATGGCTATTTTTAGGCTTATACACTCCTAAAACAACCCACTTTAATAACACCAATCCTAAGGTGTCCGAGGCTGTCTTTTTCCTCGTTTTATGTTAGCCCTATCAAAAATAGCCCCAAATTTTGGCCAGGATCGATTTTCTGGGGTGCTCCCGAAGTCTCTTCTTGGACCGATCCTCAAAGTCGCCTGAGCGGCCAAAAAATCGCGCTCCGATCGCTTTCCCAATTTTGCCAATTTGAAGTTTTGGAAAAAGTGGCAATCCCTAAAATCAGATCTATCCTTGGCAGGTGGCAAGTGGGGTGTGTAAACACCCACTTGCCGCCTGCCAAAAGGTGATTTTACCACAATGACAACCGTATGTGTCTAAAATTGTGCTAAAATGTATGATTTCAGATCGGGTCAAAAGTGTCCGTTTTTGATCGAAAAATACCGGTTTTTGAGTAAAAAAGAGTCCTTGTCCGTGTTTTCACGGTACCGGCCCTGTTCTACTTTACCCATCGGAATTTTGATTTCGTCCTCTTCAGAAAAATTTGATTGGTCCGTTTTTCTTGGTTTTTTTGCGGCCAACTAATCCAACATTAAATTTTATGAAATTCGTCATCCAATCAACACTTGAAAAGTTAAGTAAATCGACGGCCTCCGTCAAATCAAAATCTCTTAAAAACTCCTTTCGTACAGCTGATCCTTTTGTAAACTATGAGATCTATTTTGATGGGTTCAAGGATTTGTCCAGCTACAAGGAGCACCTTGCTGGTATTTACAATTCTACGGTTTCCACAATTGATGAAATGACCTATGATCCAGAACGGGAGCCACGGAAGCTCATCAACGAACTGACCGATCTCAAAAATGAGCTCAAATCCTACCTCAAATGGCATTTTCCACCTGAATTAATTGACCATTGGTTGATCACCATTAAATTTGAAAAAACCAGCACTGAATATGTGTCTGACAAAACAGTGAATGAGAACTTACTCCAATTTACTCAAATTAAGCACCTTTTCTTGGACCGACTCCTTCAATTTGTAAAAAGCCGGATAAAGTATTTGAAAGAGTGTCGTCTGGCTTTGGTGGAAAATGCCTTGACTCCGAGAGAAGCCCGGTCATTTAGGAAGGGGCAGCAGCTAAATTTTCCGAATGTGGAAAATGGGATATTGATCTGGACGCGATCTCAAACTGATTTTATTGAATTGATCGTATCCCTCCAAAAATCGGGTGCAATCACCTTTATTGACGGAACCTCACCTACCCAAATGCAAGCCATTGAAATTTTTAGTAAGCTGTTCAATGTTCAGATTTCCAACCCACAAGGGAATCTTCATGCCGCCCGTAACCGTAAAAAAGATCCCACACCGTATCTGACTGAATTACAACGACTTTTCAGGAATGAGGAACTACTGGAGTAAAAATAAATCATGATAGTATCATGATAGTATCATGTTTTGTTTTCGGGGCTGTCCAAACTTGCAGCCGAAAATCAAACAAGGATATTTCATGCAAAAAAGAACCACTACCCACGATCCCAACGTGGAACAACTGAAAGAGCGGGTCGAGAGACTAGAGGCTCAGATGCGGGATATTGCCCTGTCCAAAGTAGCACAACACGATTCAGGCAGGTACCTCGACCTTCAAAATGCCTGTGATCTGCTGGGCGTTTCCAGATCCACCTTCTACCTGGAGATGCAGGCAGGGCGTATCCCTTACACCATGGTAGGCCGGCAGCGTAAGTTTTTAGAGAAAGACCTTAAAGAGTATCTCACTCGTAATTATGTACCTGCCAAAAAATCAAATCTGTAATCCCCAATCTGTCATCAACATGGCTCTTACAAAAGAAACGGTCTTGGCAAAGACCAACTCCGGACTAGAGGTCTTCCAGCATTTCCTGGGCATTCGCTTTGCTGCGGTGGGCAAGGCCTTCAAAAGTCCATTTTATGAGGACAAAAAAGCGTCTTGTTACGTGTACCGGGATAAGAAATCAGGCAGGTACCTGTACAAGGAC
>JBKDAM010000058.1:0-27982 GCA_046316495.1 Chitinophagales bacterium | reverse complement strand
TTATGAAACTGATAAAAAAAGACAAGATCCATCAGATGTTCTTTAAAATGACTTTTTTGGTTAATTTTTTTTGGCTGAATACATCAGAGCTGCTTGCTCAATCACAAGATAATACCATAAAAGATAAAGCTATTGATGGGGGAATTGGATTAGGTTCGATAATAGCTGTTGTTGCGTCTTGGTCAAGAAATCAATCGGTCCTGCTGGCAATAGTCCATGGATTATTAGGATGGATTTATGTTGTCTATTTCGTGTTTACAAGAGACGAATGAAATGATTTCTTAACATTTGTTCATTTGTTTGCCGATCATATATTCAATTTTTGCAGACGAATTTGAATCGAAGCAAATGAACATACTACTCGGCGTACAACAACACACGCTGACCAGCTCAATCATTTTGCTGCGGTTTAGCTCTCCCAACAATCAAAGAATAGCTGCCGTTCCACTTTTGCTTGTGCCCACGATTCTATCTTACTTAGTGAATGATACCGACCCCTTGGCCCAACTGATAATGCAGTTATTTTCAATAAAACTCATTTTGGCATTTAGCGTCAATTGAACTTCAATTGACAAAGAGTAAATGATTCGTCTATTATTCATATCGTCTATTATCACATTACTTACATGGGTAAAGGGTTATCCTCAGAGTATTAGGAACCCCATTGAAACTTTGAAGGAAAAGAAAGAAATTATTTTTGGTCTCGATAATAGAAGAACCCCTATTCATCAGCACAACACAGTCATTTATGGATTATACTCCGGAATTAGCTTTGGGAAAAAACTCAGATTCAAAGTTGGGCTAAATGGTACTCTTCTTGAAGTAGGAAAATTTATTGACGAAAATAACATTTTAAAGAAAAATCGATTGTTTTTTGCCACGATAGGAGAGGAATTTGATTTCTACCAGTATAAAAAATTTGGAATGACAACGTATCTGCAAGCAGGGATTGGCAACAACTATTTCAGACAGCTAAACAAAAACGGAACGGAAGTTGACAATGGTAGACAACTCATTATCCCTATTGAAACAGGCTTGCATTTCAGTTATGACCTTATACCATTTTTGGGTTTGAAGACGGGCTTTGGTTGGCGCTATGTAACCCCAAAAAATTCAAGAGAGTTAGGTGGCTACTATGTAAAACTTGGTTTCAGTTTTAATCTAAAAAAAATCACTGAAAAAAGAGCAGTTAAAAAAAACAAATACGCGCTATTCCGTTGCTCAGTAAAATAGGGGTCAAGTGCTTCGTTGACGTACTTTCGGCCAATGAAAGTTTGTACACTACTTGAATGTTTTGGTTCTCATTGCCACCATAAGTTAGCTGTAGACCTTAGTAGAATATAGACAATCTAGCTACACATAAGAAAACTGGAACTATAAAGGATATAAAAGAAATGTCATCAAAATAATTTCAACGACTTTTTGCTTTCTCTGAGATTTGCTGAATTAATTCACATTTAAAGTTGAGAAAATGAAAGAAAAGTCAATTATAGTTGTCGCAATTAGTTTGTTCCTGTTTACCGGCTGTGGAATCAATAAATATACTTCCATCATGGAACAAATGACAACTACAGAAATTAAGAATGTTATTTATACTGAAAAAATGATTACTGAGGATATCGATTTTTTCATCAAATCTATTGAGCAAGTTTGTCCTTACCCGTACATGAATGCTGATTCAAGTTCCATTCAGAATTTAGCAAAGAAATTAAAACAAAAAGGTGACCGATTGGGGAATGAACTGTATCTCGATTTTATGCAATTAGCTGCGGCTTATAACATTGGACATGTGTACACCTTTCAACCCTTGGAAATGTTGGACGAGGCGATAAAAAATGGTGATCGGTTTTTCCCATTATTCATTAAAAATAATCAGGGTAAATGGGAAATATTGGGCATCATCGATAATGCTATCTCAGATAGTAATATTGGAAAGACCGTCAGTAAAATCAATGGGATAGAAATGAGTGAACTCATTGAAAAGATACAACCATTAATAGCCAATGATGGTAACATTGAAGAGGTGATTGGTAATTCTATGCCGTTCTTACTTTGGGCTGTAAATATTAGGCATCCATTTACAGTAGAGGTCATTAACAAAGAATCTGGAATTGCTGAAATTGTTGAAATACAAGGAACAAATGATCTTTCCAAATATAGTGCACAGAAACCCCAAAATACGAAAGAAAAACTGGAAGACTTTGTAACATTTAGTATCTCCACCCAAAACATCGGCTACATCGATGCGAAGTCCTTCTATTTTGTGCAAAACAAGAAAATATTGAAAGCATTTGATAAGAAACTCGAATCCTATTTTGCTGAATTGAAAGATAAAAGAGTATCCGATTTAATTATCGATCTTAGAGCAAACGGAGGAGGATCGGGCTATCCTGCAGAAGCAATTCTTCAAAAGATAGCTCAGACACCCTATCAGCAAGAAGGAGGTTCCACAATACGAGTAAGCGCTCAGTTCAAAGAATTTATAGATAATTTACCACGTCCAATTCGCATAATTGCCAAAAAAGGAATGATGAAGCATTTCTACCAACATCCAATTGGAACTAATGTTAAAGAAGAAAATAAGCCTACATTACCGAAAAAAGTGAAGAATAGCTTTAATGGACAAGTTTATGTTTTGATCGGACCAAATACGCATTCAGCAGCAATGATGATGGCCAATGCGGTTGAAGATTTTGACCTAGGCATTTTAGTGGGCAGACCAACAAAGAGTATTCCGCGAGAGTTGAGCAACGCACTTCCGTTGAAAACGCCAAATGCAAAAATAGCTTTCGTTGTTCCAGCGACTTTGTTTACACGTGCTAGCGGTGACGCAAATAACTACCAACCTGTATATCCAGATGTACTTGTTGAAACTACGCCTGAAGATCTTCAACTCAAACGTGACCCTGTAATGCAGTATGTTTTGGATTGGATAAGCAAAAAAAAATAAAGTTAGTTCATTTCGCTCCAAATCGTTAATCTGTGCATGAGTAACTCAAAAAAAATTCGACAAATCTATATCCATTTACTCGGATGGAGTTCTCTGATACTTTTGATTATCCTCCAAAATGACCTACGCGATTGGATTTTAGAGGATTATTTTTTGATAGGAAGTCTAATGATCACTATGGGTACAATGGCTTATATTAATCTGTATGCACTGATACCACGTTATCTGTTCAAAAAGAAGTATTGGGTTTTTATCGTATATTGCCTTTCACTTGTTGTAGCCGGATCTGTATTGTTAACCTATTTAGAGAATTTTCTTTTTCAAACCAACTTGGTATCTCGGTTTGTAGTTTTTATAATCACTTCTGTGTTTGTGCTTTTGATAACAAGCAGTGGAAAATTCCTTTTCGAGTATCATAATAAAGAAATCAAGTTAAAGGAAATTGAAAACAAGCAATTGAAAGATGAATTGGCACTACTCAAGTCACAAGTAAATCCACATTTTCTGTTCAATACGCTGAATAACCTTTATGGTCTCATTAATCAAGATCAAAATAAACAAGCCGCCGAAATAATATTAAAATTGGCTGATCTTATGCGTTATTTACTGGAAAGTAGTAAAACTGATAAGGTAAGTTTGAATAAAGAGATACAGTTTTTAGAGGATTATTTGAGCTTGGAAAAAATTCGTGTCAGTAAGGACGTTGATATCCGACTTGAAATTTCAGGAATTGACCGTAATGGCCTTGTTGCGCCTTTGCTTTTTATACCATTGGTAGAAAATGTGTTTAAACATGGTTTGCAGACAATCGCAACCGATAGTTTTGCGCATTTTTCAATAGCACTACAGGGAAATGAACTCTTTTTTGAAGCAAAAAATTCTGTAGGTAAAACCCTGGATGAACTGGCAAAAAGCCAAACAGGCATCGAAAACTTAAAGAAAAGATTACAAATTATATACCCCAAAAAACACCAGTTGGAAATGGAACGAACTGAATCCTTTTATAAAGTAACCTTACACATCGAATTATGAAATACCGATGTTTAGTTGTGGATGATGAACCAATAGCTCAACAAATCATAGAGCAGTATATCCTAAAAATAGAAGCACTGGAATTCGTTGGTAAAAGCTCAAATGCCTTAGAAGTATTGAATGTTTTACAACGGGAACAGGTGGATATCATGTTTTTGGATATCAAAATGCCCTCGCTATCTGGATTAGAAATGCTTAAAACCATTCAAAATCCTCCAAAAGTAATTCTCACCACAGCGTTCTCGGAGTTTGGAGTAGAGAGCTATGAATATGGAATCACTGATTACTTACTAAAACCTATTTCTTTTGAACGGTTTTTGAAGGCAGTAAATAAAATTATATTGCCTAAGAATGCAATTGTTAACAAGGATTCTTCAGTTGAAAAACCTGCAGAATCTACATTTTTATTCTTCAAGGCTGACAAAAAATTTTATAAATATTATTTGGCGGATATTCTTTTCATTGAAGGAAGTGGTAATTATGTGAAAATCCATTCGAAACATGACAAGCCTTTGATGGTTCTGGATAAACTTACAGATTTACAAAATAAACTGCCCCCTAATCTATTCATTAGGATACATAAATCGTTTATTGTGAACATTTCACACATTCAAAAAATCGAGGGGAACATACTCACTATTAGCTTTAAATCAATCCCAATTTCTTTAACATTCAAGCAAAGTGTTGAAGAAATAATCAATATTAACAGTTGAATTAGTTCGCGTTTTGCCTGTATACAAGAAAATTAGATTGCCGAAATTGTAATAACCAACAAATACGATCAACAGTCGTTGTTCAAATGCCAATTCTTAACAAATGTTCAGTGGATTGGTAAATAGCTAAAATACCTTTGTTGCATACTTTTTAAATGCAGCAACAATGAAAAAATCCTTAATCGTTCTTGGAATAATCAGCTTTATTTCATCTTCCACTTTCGCGCAAACTGAGCCTAAGCACAGCAAATATGCAATTGAAACGGATATTCTCTGGCCGTTTTTGGTTCAAACGACAAGGACCCATTTTATCTTCACAATATGGCAGAAAGGGCACTTGCGAGGAGATCTTTATACTGGAATTAACATTGATTTTCCGAGGGACCGCGCTACAGAAGGCCGCTTTGCCGACTACAGTCTTGCCAGTGGGTACCGACAATATTTTTGGAAAGGGCTGCATCTGGAGTTTTCGCAAACCACCGGGTTGGGGGTTTTGCAAAATCACGTGAAAACAGGGAAAACCTACAATAGTTTTGACTGGTTAGGCTCAGGATACATTGGATATAAATTTGAATTCGCTAAAAAGAAACTTTATATCCTGCCGCAGTTTGGCATTGCTCAAGTCCTTTATAAATCAAATCCATGGCCTATTTACGAGGATGAAACCTTAACAAAAGAGGTAGGTGAAACTCCATTTTTGTTGGGTTCATTGAGGTTTGGTTATAATTTTTAATTTATTTAAACACATTCTTATGAGAAGAAAAATTTTCCTCAATACTTGTGGAGCTATACTTGCCATACTTTTTACACAAAATGCCTCTGCACAATCCATAATTGATATTGGGGTTGGTGCATCTAATATGGATCGGTATAGCACGAACTTGGCTTATCGCCACCAGATCAACGATAGTTTTCGGGTTGGTTTCGAAATTCAATACGGTTTTCCCAAATACCGTTTCGTGGAAGCAAAGCCCTTTGAAAAAGGGTATGCCTGGAGTATCAGTGTTCCATTAAGTTTTAAGATTATCGAACAGGAACGTATAAGATTGGATGGCTTTGTAAGAACCGGATTTAGATTTCAGGGAATCATTGATCCGGACAATAATGGTATTGAAGACAGTCTTCTCAATAGCAGAGCTGTGCTTTTTGAAGCAGGTTTGCTTGTCAATGTGAAGTTGACAGAAAAGTTGAACTTGAGTAGTGGCGTGCTCTTACCAACAGCTTTCGAAATTGAACCTACTTCACTTTTCGAATACATGGGAACGCCCAATTTTACCGGCGGTTTAAGTTATTTGGCATCTCCCAAAACTATTGTTTTTATAAAAGGGGTTACCGGTCCTGCATTTGGAGCCAGTGGGGACACATACAAATACATTTGGTCAATGCAAGCCGGAGTACGTTTTGCCTTAGGTAAAAATCCAACTACTAAATCCCTGTTGCTTGAACCTTCATTTTAATTTATAAAAAGAAAAATCATGAAAAAGAATGTACTTACACTTATTGTAGCCCTATCAGCAGTCTTCACAACCAATGCTCAGGACGTTCCAAAATCAAATCAAATTGGCTGGTTCATAACGCCGGAAGTTGGCCTCATGTTCTTAGAGGATCACGTTGGAAATTCGGTTGGCGCCTCATTTGGAATGAAGCTTTGGAAAAACAGGTTGAAAATCGGAATCAATGCTTACGGCAGAAGTGGTCCCATCAATCCCAAAACATTTACAGTTGAAGCATATAATGGTCAAAGCTATAAAGGAAGCAGTACATTGACACTTCGTGCAGACTACGGAACGATTGGCCTTATGATTGCCCCAACTTTTAAGGTTAAAAACGTAGAAATCGATGTACCTGTCAGCTATGGTATGGGCGGAGGTGGATTTTATTTGGTAGGAGATGACAGAAATACACCCGATGGAGCAAGAGTTAGCGAATGGGAAAACAAACTCATGAATGGTGAAGATGCAGCATCAGGAAGTTGGATGGAATTTGGTATCAGAGGGTTTTTCCCTTCCAAAATAAATGGAATTCAAGTTGGAGCGGGTGTTCATTACTCCATAGTTCAAGGATGGAAAACCTATTACGACCCGAGCGGAGAATTTTACAACAATAAACTTCGTGCTTCTTTGTTTGTGAATTTTGGATCCTATTGAATGCGGGAATTAAGTACCTGGTTTACAGAAAAAAAATAATGAGTTAAAAATATTAAATTACTGCTCACATGCACAAAAAAAGCCATTTTAGGAAGATAATGTTTATCTTTATATTGGGTTCAATTACTCTTCAATCAAATGCTCAAGACTGGAAAACCGAAAAAAAAGTGAACGTAGTTTTTGGATTAACCCAAGCGATTTTTGCAAAAGGGTTTAACATAGAGGGAAACTACATTCACAAGCGATTGATTTTTGGCTACTCGCACGGTGTCTCGTTGGATTTATCTGGAACGACTGTAACTCCGAAGATGAGAGAACAAGGTATTGCTGTTCACATGCCTTATACTACCGGTTTTGGAATTGGCTATCGTTTGAAAGAATGGGTTAACGTGAGAATTGAGCCAAAATGGCACCGATTTGAATTCTATTACGAAGGTGAAGCTCAAAACAGCTCAACTCAAATTATCTCTTACAACACTAAGACCCTAGGAGTTGGTATTTACGGCCATTATCAACCCTTTAAAAAAAGAAACTCCTTTCTGAAAGGAATTATGATTGCTCCAAGTGTACGATTTTGGCCGACGATCTCCTCCACGTTAGAGGGTGATCGTTATAAATATCAAAATAAGGTGACAGGGCAGCAAGAAGAAATTATAACCCTGGATCCTGGACCGGGCTTCACTCCACTGATTGTCAACGTTAGTATTGGTTACTCCTTTTAGAAAAGTGTGAAAATGCTTCTTAGATGAAGGTACGATATCAAAACCTTCCCGAATCTCCTTAATTAATAGTGATGGTATCCATATAGATTTAGGATAATGTGTCTCCTGTTGTTGCTTTCAAGTGCTTGGAGAATTGGGCTTAAACGAATCTTTGGTTTACTTCAGGCAAATCCTTCGATGCCCATAGTGGAATGCGGCGCACAGGAATACAGTAAGTTTTGGGACGATTATAGTAAGGTCTTTTCCCTGTTTTCATCAAAAAGAATGGGCTCAAACAGGCTTGGATTTTGATTTGGAAGATGCCAATTTAGGTTTCTTTCAAACGGGATAACTCGCGTTTGCAGGTATTCCTACAGGGCTTGTTAAGGTGGTATTTATTTCAGGAGAGGATTTATTTTTGAAATGTTCAAAAAACAAATAGGCTAATGGTTATTCCAATCAAAATATTTGCAGCGTTCCTAATCTCTGCTTTTGCAAGTTCTATTCTGGCGCAAAAAACGATTCTATTAAAGGGAAAGGTTATTGATTTTGCTACTAAAGAAGTTCTGGTTGGTGCAACTATTCTTGTTCCGGAGGAAAATACCGGCACTTACACGAATGCTTCTGGGGAATTTGAGATTCAAATAAGGGAGAATATAAAACATTACAGGGTAACCTACATCGGGTATCGAGATACGGTAATCTACGTATCGAGCCATCATCCCGCCAACTTGACAGTTGCTCTTGTGTCGTCCAACAGACTGCTGGAGGAGATTCAAATTGTGTCAAGTAAAGAAGATCCAAGAGAAAAAATGAATGATGTACAAATGGGGGTTGACAGGATCTCCATGGCAGAAGCAAAACTATTGCCTGCAATCTTAGGAGAAGTGGACATACTTAAGTTGCTTCAATTAAAACCAGGAGTCAAATCGGGAGGAGAAGGGACCGCAGGATTCTATGTGCGAGGAGGTGGTAACGATCAAAATTTAATTCTAGTAGAGCATGCTCCTGTATATAATCCCAGTCATTTGTTTGGTTTTTTTAGTGTATTTAATTCAGATGCGGTTGAAAATGTAACACTGTATAAGTCTGGTTTTCCCGCTCAGTTTGGTGGAAGATTATCTTCTGTCTTGGATATTGAAATGCGAAAAGGCCAATCAGATTCAGTAGAAGTCCAAGGTGGTATCGGATTGCTCGCTTCTCGTCTAACGGTTAATTTACCCTTACAGAAGAGAAAGGCATCTTTGCTTATTTCTGGGAGAAGGACTTATGCCGATTTAATTACTAACGGGCTAAATGCGTTAAACAAACAAAACAAGGAATTTACTCCCATCCCAGGGTATTATTTTTATGATTTCAATGCTGCGTTGGACTATAAAATAGACGATAAGAATACTATATCGTTGAACGGATATTTTGGGAATGACTTTTTTCGGTTCAAAGGGGATAATTTTGGTGCAAATTTATGGTGGGGAAATAGATCCGCTACCCTTGAATGGAACCATCGCTTCAATAACCAATTGAATGTTTCCACAGCCTACTTTAGCTCAGGATACATCTATCGCATTAATACTTCCTTTTCGGAGATTAGTTTTAGTCTGGGTTCCAGAATTTGGGACCACGGTCTGGTTAACAACTGGAATTTTCGGTGGAACGAGAGACACCGAACACGGTTGGGATTAAGTGCCATTTACCATCGGTTTGCAGTAGGTGAATTCGGATTGTCTTCCGAATTTACAGACATCAGGGATGGACAAAACCTAGAGGCTGGTGAATTTGGAGCTTTTCTATCACATAGCTGGAAACCAAATGATTGGGTTGAAGTAGTAGCAGGATTAAGAAATTCTGCCTTCGGCAATCAAGCGAAAACATTCAATAATTTGGAGCCAAGGATCGCTTTTAAGGCAAGGATCGAATCATCCACTACTTTAAAAGCGAGTTATGCCAGGATGTTCCAGTATTTACACTTGGTGAGTAACAGTGCTGCTTCTATTCCCACCGATGTGTGGTATCCAAGCAAAGAGGGCATCCAACCACAAAGGTCTGACCAAGTCTCATTAGGGCTGCATCAGACTATTGCCCAAAATAAGTATTTCGCCTCCCTCGAAGGCTATTACAAGTGGATAGCCAACGCTATTGATTTCAGAGATGGCGCACAATTGTTTGCCAATCCAAATCTGAGTAATGAGTTTGTCTTCGGTAAAGGCTGGGCGTACGGTATGGAGGCTTATATCGAGAAGAAAAAAGGTAAAACAACTGGTTGGATAGGGTATACGTTGTCCTGGTCATGGAGGCAATTCGAAAGAATAAATTATGGGATAGCCTTTCATCCAAGATTTGATAGACGACATGATATCTCGGTCGTAGTAATGCATAAAGTAACCGATCGGCTAAGTTTGAGTGGCACTTGGGTGTACAGCTCCGGAAACTTCGCAACAATCGCTGGAGGTAGATTCGCCTTTCAAGATGTGCTGCCTGACCAAATTAGCGCAACACCCGATTATTTTAGAAGAAACGATTTTCAAATGCCCCCAACACATCGGTTAGACTTGGGATTCGTATGGAAGCTTCGATCTACTAAGAGAGAGTCCGACTTAACTTTTAGTTTGTATAATGCGTATAGTCGAAGAAATCCTTTCTTCGTCTTCTATGAGGAAATTGAAAGCGAGGATGAACAATCCGTCTCATTTAAACCCACCCTGGTATCCCTTTTCCCTATTCTTCCAGCCATAACCTATAATTTTAAATTTTAATATGATGCGAATTATGAAGCTGTATATCTCGACTATCCTATTCTTTTTCGTGTTCACAATTGGCTGTAGAAAAGAAATAAGATTGGATTTGCCAGAATATGAGCCAAAAATGGTTCTTGAATTTTACTTGGAAGATAACAAGCCTATAAAATGCTTACTTCAAGAAAGTATTTTATTTACCGAAACAACCAATTTCAAGTTAATTGATAGTGCACTTGTGGTCCTTCGTCACGGTGAGGTAAATGATACCTTGATTAACAGCTTTTATTTTGACCCTTATTTCGGAAAAATTTACAATTATTTCAGTCCAAAGATCATGCATCTACAGCCCAATGTTGAGTATGAAGTTTTTATTAGGGACAGGAAGGGAAGGGAATTAAGAGGGGCTACTAGATTAAATAGCCCTGTTCCAATTGATTCCTTGATTTATAATTTTGATTTGAGCGGTCGAGCTACTGTTGGATTGATTTTTAAAGATGATGGTAGCTCAAACAATTACTATAGAATTGTGGCCTTCAAAGAAGAACCAGCCATTAATCGAGACTCGATTTGGGATATCACCTTTAGTGATCTATTATTCAACGGGAATCAGTTTAGTTTTTACACTGGATACGCGTTTCAACCAGGAGATACAGTGATTGGGCGATTGTATCACTTGACAGAGGAGCACCACAATTTCAAAGAATCAGTCAATAATGCCCAATCATCCAATGGGAATCCTTTTGGACAGCCTGCAAACATAATTACCAATCTAACCGGAGGTTTAGGGATATTTACTGCACTTAATTTTTCCGAGAAAAATATAGTTATAAAGTGAAATGAATTTCAGCTACTTACTTTAATAACAAAGCCTCCATTTAGGATGGGCTTGAATTTTCAAATTCAGAGGTGTCTAATTAAGATTGTTTGGAAGTCCCATCTACCTCAAAAGCGTGTTCAAGATCGAGCCATTTGATGAGCTGCTCTACAATGATCACAGGAATTTAATTTGGTCAATTTCCAGCAGAATGGATGGAGCACTTGAAAAGTAAACAACATCAACTGTTCGAAGGGTTGTTGACACAGATTGCCGTCTAATGTTCAAGTTTGCTTAGAATGAATGGGCCGAGGATTGATCACCAGGGTAGCACATGAAGGATTACTGTAATTAAGGCACAGATTAACTTATGCAGAGTCAAAGATTTTTGTAGCTGCCCTCTACTTTAGTTCCCATCAAGTAGAGCAGGTCCAAAATTGGTCAGAAGGTTGGTTTAAGCAAGTGTTGAAGTCGCTTTTTGCTTTCTATTTTGGTCTTGCTGCAAACGAATAATTATGTTACTGCTAAAATGGCTGAGTAACACAGCCTAAGTCCAAAAAACGGGTACTTTGAAGGACTTTTGCCTACTGACCGGCGATTTGCATTTGAATGAATAAGCTTGTTCGCTCCGGTAAAGACATGAAAACAGAGGTAAGATTGATTTCTTAACATTTGTTCAATAGTTATTTTAGCGGACCTATGAAATTAGCGCTTTATTCACGTAACAAACGTTTTGCTTAGCATACTAATTAGAACAGTAGGCTCGAAAAAGTTAAATTTTTATACTGCTTATGAAAATACTCGTAATCGATTGCCACAATAGAGAAAATAGTTTGTGTACTGCTTTAGCAGAATCTTACAGGAAAGGAGCGATTGATGCAGGGAATGAATTGAAATTACTTAATTTGAGGGACTTGAACATGGAGGAATACTTGCGTTACGGACACGATCAAAAATATGAGCCGGTTGGGGATGTTCTTAATGCCCAGCATTTAATCAGTTGGTCTGATCACTTACTTTTCGTTTACCCAACTTGGTGGGCAGGGTTACCTGCACTTTTAAGGTTATTTTTTGAAATGGTATTTTCACCGGGTTTCGCATTCAAATACCATGAGCGTTTAGGAAAATTGGTCAGCTGGGATAAGTTGCTCAAAGGGAAATCTGCAAGAATCATCGCCACCATGGATGCGCCGCCTTGGTATTACAAATGGATAATGGGTGATCCGGGAGGAAAGATCATTCGACAAGGAATTTTGGGGTTCACTGGGGTAAAACCAATCAAAACGACCTATTTTGGTTCGGTTAAATTGTCCTCCGCAAAACAACGAGAAAAATGGCTGGATCTGGCTTACTTTTTGGGTAAAACAGATAAAAAGCTACACTAAGTTCCGATTCGAAATGCACAGCGGCAGATTAGAAAGCTGAATATACCTTCCTGAAGTGTACCAATCACTAATTTTTCTATTCCATGCACAACGTTATGAACCCTTTCGTTAAACATTCAATTTTTTTCACCCTATTGCTTTTCGCTTTATGGTCAATGAGCTTTTTATCAGCATTTGGCCAGTCGTCTGACCACACATGTGGTGTGCCCAACATACACAACCCCGAATTAACCTACGGGCAGATCACTGATTTTGATGGAAATTCCTACAAAACAGTAATCATTGATGACCTCGTTTGGTTTGCAGAAAATCTAAAAGTGACTCGTTTCCAGAACGGAGACTTGATCCCGAATGTGAGCGAATCAGCGGATTGGAGCAGTATGACAGGGCCAGGTTTGTGTTCCTATCAAAACAATCCTGAAAATGATTGTCCTTATGGGAAATTGTATAATTTTTATGCTGCATCCGACGCTCGAAATCCGTGTCCAAATGGGTGGCGTGTGCCTTCCTTGACGGATCTCTATCAGCTTATTTTCTTTCTTGATCCCAATGCGAATCCCCAGCAACCCGGCAATATGCCCAACACGGCCGGGGGCGCTTTGAAAAGTTCGGGACTGACGTACTGGCGTTCGCCCAATACCAACGCCACGAATCTTTCTGGTTTTTCTGCCATTCCTAACGGGGGACGAAATGATGCTGGATTGTTCTCTATTAGCAAAGATGCAGCGGCTAGCTATTGGCTATCTACCCAAGTGGGTCCAGGTATGGGATTTTTTTTGGAGCTTGCTTACCCTCAGGATTATGCCGTTCGGAATGCCTATTTTGCCAAATATGGCTGTTGCATACGATGTGTTTCTGATTTAGGTGCCTCGAGTGTTAAGGACAATAAGCTCCCCTCCTTTACCGTACTTCCGAATCCTGCCCAGGATTATATCCAAATCCAAACGAATCAATCGCTGGATGGAGTAGAATACGTTCTTACGGACTTGACCGGTCAGGTGATACTAAGTGGAAAGTTTGGCTCGGAGAATTCTATAATTTCTATAGCGGAACTGCCAAATGGTATGTATTTCCTTCGATTGCCGACAACTACCTGGGGTGTTGCTAGGATAATTAAACAATAAAACAAAATAGAGGACAAGATGCCTATGTTTCGGGGTGTGTTTATATTTTTGTTTCAAGTTAGATTTAATAACTTGGTTAGTGGTTTTAAAATGTCTAAGCGAAAAATAGTTTACGGAGCCGTAATAGGACTTTTAGGGCCAATAAACAGAAAAACCCCGAGATCAGCAGAGTAAGGTTAACCATATACTGTGTGAAGCTAAAATGTCTAATTTAAGAGACGCTAAAATGTACCATTTATGAAGCTAAACAAGCGGGGAAGCTGAAAACCGATTAGAGTAAGCATAATTAAAAAATTACAAAACGATGGACTCAAAAATTAAAAGCCTAATGAAGAAATTATGGTCTGTAGAAGCGTGGTCAATGGATACTGGCTTGTTATTGCTTAGAATTGGCTGTGCGCTGATGCTCCTTCATGGATGGCCAAAGTTTACTAATTTTTCAGAGGGCAGTTTGGATTGGCCAGATCCCTTTTGTGTAGGGGCAACTGTTTCCTATTCACTTACGGTATTTGCAGAATTATTTTGCACCCTATTACTACTGCTTGGTCTATTTTCAAGGTTGGCTTTAATTCCACTAATTATTTTAATGGTCGTTATCGTTTTCCATATTCACAGCGAGGACACTTTGGCAGATAGGGAGCATGCTATCCTGTACTTGATGTGTTATGGAACGTTGTTATTTACGGGGCCTGGGGAGTATTCCTTGGATGGACGTTTTTTTAAGGGATAAAGTGTTTATACTCACTTTAAAATGATCGTTTTGCAATTTTCTGGCAAAAAAACTTTTAACTCCTCCTGGTAGTTGCCTAAACAAATGGGCTATTTTGTGGTTTGAATTCGGGTATTGCATCCTTACCGGTAGCAGATTTGTTATCATGCTCCCATCTGAATGGAGATTTGGAGGTGTCATTAATCTGCACTATCTAAACTGCATACGTTTGGAACGCAAAGAAGGTTTTAGCTTTTAAAAAACGACATTATTCATGAAATTTGCGCTATCATTATTGATGATGCTCTCTTTATTAAACACCCCTCCAATGGATCCTCGCATTGATTTTGGTAGTGCACCCGAACAAATTAGAGATTGGGTATTGCTTACGGACAACGTCATGGGCGGAGTGACTGAATCAAGACTAGAGTATACAGAGCACACGCTCAAGTTAACTGGGAATATTTCCTTGGACAATTACGGCGGTTTTTCTTCCATTCGGTCAAGGTTTGGCAGGTTCGATTTATCTGAATATGTGGGGGTGAAAATTCGGTATAGGTCGTCTAATCAAAAATTCGCATTCACACTTGAAAATAGTCAGAACTGGACTTTGCCCAACTACAAAGGCGACTTATTGAATGAGACAGAGCAACCTTGGGTAGAGACGACGATTTATTTTGACGATTTTAAAGAATACCAAATTGGTCGACCGACGGGTAACAAGCTGAAGTCATCCACTTCACAGCAGATTGTTCGGCTGGGAATTATCACGACCGAAAAGAAAGAGGGGCCATTTTCACTTGAGATAGATTACATTGAATTTATTCGGTCCTGACATCTAATAACTAATTGTTGAAAGCTCGTTATCTGCTACGTTGTGAATTGATTTTCTCCCCTGTGGTGTGGGTGTTATCTTCTTAGGTATTTTGAAACGGGGCTCATTTTTTCTAATGTTCAATCTATTGTTGTAGATGGTTACCGAACAAGTTGTTCAAAGACGGAGATTGTGTTTTTTCAAAACAAGTCTCATTTATGATAAGAGCTTGGTAATGAATTTGTTCGTCTCTACTGTTTTTACAAAATTGGAAATCTAGAGATCGGTCAAATTAGGTTGTTACTAGTTGGTTACAGGATTATTTCGTTATTGAACAATCAAAATCTTTTTTCAGTAAGCTCTCTCGAAAGCAACATCACACCTATCAATAATCGAGCAGTTTCCTTGTTAAAAAAATAGCACTACGTATGAAGTATTTTCTTGTTATTGTGTTTTTAGTAAATCAAGTTTGGATGCAAGCCCAACCCTTTACTAAGGTATTTACCCGAGGAAACGACTTACTTAACTATTTAGTCTTGGAGGAATATCCAGATAATGGTTGGATTGCCGCTGGTTCTACCCGGACTGGTAATTCTATTAGCGCCTTAATTTCGAGATTTGATGCACTAGGAAATATTATATGGACTAAAAGTACTGGATATAGAAGAGACCCCAGGGCAATTGTTACCTTGGGTAATGGTGATTTGCTTTTTTTTAACAATAACGTCGACATTAATCAGTATTTCGACGCCTCGGTACTCCACCTTGGATCAGATGGGAGTTTTAAGAACGAGGTAGTCTGGGGAGCACCAGAGGATCAAGATGACTGGTTTGATGCTCGGAAAACGCAGGATGGTGGCGCGATTGCGGTAGGCATGAGCCGGTTATCGTCAGACATTATTCAACGCATTTTGGTGGTGCGCTTTGCAGCCTCTGGCCAAGTAGTATGGGAAAAAATGTATGATGTCCCCGAGTTACTTGTTTTCAACAAGGTTGTGCCAATTCCGACAGGTGGCTTTTTTCTATTGGGAGATACGTATGACTTCGCGGACAGGGGTGTGCTAATTGTTCGATGCGATGAGAACGGTGATATCCTGTGGTCAAAAGAGTATGATCGCACCTCGGTTTATGAAAATATACTGGATGGGATTTACCTTGGCAATGATGAGCTCTTGTTGGCCACCTATGTTTCTGATACCTTAATTAGTGGCCAAATAAATCTTACGCGTCTACATTTCAACGGGATGATTATCAGTCAGACCACTGTTACTAATTCTCAAGGAATGGCACCCATTGGGTTAGGTTGGCTTGGAAATGATACCATAGCTTTGGCAGCTGTTAGCAATCCGGTGCTATTTCCCCCTGTGGATGGTGATCTTATTTTAGCCACCTTTTCAAGTGATATTCAATTAATTGGGGGTATTGCTTTTGGATCTGACCTGCAGGATTTTGGGTTTTCGGCCATTTTCAGAGGCGGCGAAGCGATTTTTTGCGGGTTGACAGACTCCAGTACTACAGGGACGGCTCAGCGGGCGTTCATTAGCAAGGCCAATCCACGCTACTCTTGCTGTCGAAAGTCTGTTCAACTAGACCAATTACCAATAATTGATGTGCCAATGCTACTTGATTATCCGATTGGTCTTACACAAAATACTGTAAAACAATTAATTAATGACTTTATGTCGGAGGTGCAGCTGGTTGAAACTGTTTCCTGTAAAAGTTTCGAGGAAACGAATTTTCTTCCACGAGATACCTTCATCTGTGTGGGTGGGAGTATCGAACTCCGGCCGGAATATACCATACCGGGCAGTTATCTATGGAACACTGGGGAGGTTAGCCCCTCCATCACAGTGACTGAACCAGGTGAGTATTCCATTCAGATAATTAATGAATGTGGGTTGATAAGGGATACAATTTTAGTTCGTTCAGGCGGTACTATTCCACTAATTTCGGTTTCTTCCGATACCGCTTTCTGTCTTGGCTCAAATATCTTATTAACTGCCTCTGGTGGAAGTAGGTATACTTGGATGGGTCCATCAGGCATCCCACTATCGGAAACAAACGAATTGCTGACTGCTCCAGACAGCTCAACCGTTGTTTATGTAATCGTTACCACGGGAGATTGTTCTGATACCGCCTCTGTCTCTTTGACAGTTCTTGCTCCTCCAATTGTTCAAGCGGAATTTCAAGATACCTTAGTACCGCAGGGGAGTGGTTTATTGTTAAGCGCTTTTGGAGCAGTTTCGTACGAGTGGGAGCCAAGCACGGGTCTTAGTTGTTCTGCCTGTTCGAATCCAAGTTTGATTGCGGACGAGAATTCTGTTTACGTGGTTACTGGAATTAATTCTGAGGGGTGTGAAGGGAAGGATACGGTGTTCATAAATGTCAAAAAGCCATGTCTAGTCTATGTCCCAACTGTTTTTGCTCCGAGTGAAGATTCAAGTTCAGGTAATGAGCTTTTTAAGGTTTACGGTACCGAAATTCAGTCTGAGGGTTTTCTTCTCCAAGTTTACTCACGTTGGGGGGAGTTAGTGTTTCAAACGCAAGATCCGGCGGAGTATTGGGACGGTCAGTTTCGTGGCCGACCGGCCAGCCCAGGTGTGTACGTATATCAGGTGGAGATGAACGCCTGTGACGAAATAATTCGAAAAATTGGCGATGTAACCCTTGTTCGTTGATATAATTATGAGATTATTCATTATACTTTTAATTTTTTTACTGCCATTTGACGTAGTTTTTTCCCAAAAGGAAGGAAATAATTGGCATTTTGGTATTGGAGCAGCACTTGACTTCAGTTCTGGTTCACCTGTGATAAGCACCCCAAGTTCGATGTTTACCGTGGAAGGTTCCGCTACCATTTCAGATTCCGATGGCAACCTTTTGTTTTACTCGAACGGTGGGGGCAGAGATCCTGTACTAAGTGGACAATCCAGTGGGAAAATTTGGAACCGGAACCATGAAGTAATGTACGACATGGGTAATGCAGAGGGTGGGGGCTTCAGCGCCGCTCAATCGTCGGTGATCGTTCCCAAACCAGGTATGGTTGGGAGATACTATTTGTTCACCATGGAGGAGGTTGAATTTGATGTAGGAGGAAGCGTACCAGGACAGCCTCAAGGAAGAGGTCTTTCTTATTTTGAAATCGATATGGCGCAAAATGGCGGTTTAGGTGGTGTAGTTGATTATCAGGGCATGATTCTTGTGCCCTCCTTTGAGGGTCTTTGTACTGTCCGTCATCAAAATGGGATTGATTATTGGATCATAGCTCATAATTCGAATATTGGGATGAGTGTTTTCCCAATCACCTCAGCTGGGGTGGGAAGCCCGACGACCTATAGTATACCAGGTTCATCCGGGATAATTAAAGGCTCACCCAATGGACGGTGGATTTGTAGTTCCACTGGAATTTTTCCTTTCGATAACCAGACAGGAGTCATTACAGATGCTGGATATACTCTCGGTAATGCCTTTTTGTACTATGAGTTTTCGCCTGACAGCAAGCGGCTTTTTTTTACTAACAATAATTCAGCCTTCGGATATTTCAACTTGGCAGCTGTAGACATTATTGGTAGTGCTACTATTTTCGCAGAGCCCCCTCCATTTCAAACAATATTTGGGCAAATGCAGTTGGCGCCCGATGGAAATATTTATGTGGTTGAATCAGATGGTACAAGTTCTTATTTGTCTGTCATCTTTTGCCCCAATGCATTTCCATCCTTAAATAGGCGTCTATTCAAGTTTCAGTCAGATGATCTGTTCTTCTTGGGCCTTCCAAATTTCGATAATGCTTTTTTCCGAAATGATGAAGCCACCAGCACCCTAAATGTAGACCTTGGAGAGGACATCACAATTTGTGACAATCAGACTATCTCGTTGTCTACGGGATTTCAGAATGCCACCTACAGTTGGTCAAATGGCGCTGTGAGCGATACAATCCAAGTTTCTGCTCCGGGCCAATATTCCGTGACCGTCTCTACTGCAGGTTGCGGTCTGGGTACAGATACGATACAGGTTTCCTTGACAACTTTGTCGCTAGAGGCTGGTGAAAACCAGGCTGTCTGCTCAGGAACAGCTGTCCAACTAGAAGCTAGTACAAATGGATTGGTCACTTGGGTGCCATCTGATTTGGTGGATGACCCCAATAGCCCTATTACACTCTTCAAAGGCGATTCTTCTGCGACTCTGGTAGCAACAGCAGTACTTGGGAATTGTGCCCAATCTGATACCATACAAGTTAACTTATTAATTACGCCAGAGGCATCTGTGCAGCCAGCTGATACTACGATCGAGGCAGGTGCCTCCGTAGAATTACTTGGGCTAGGTGCAGGTACCTATCTCTGGTCTCCCCCCAGTGGTCTTTCTTGTACGGACTGCCCTAATCCCATTGTTACTCCAGATAGTACCACTACATTTCTGTTAGAAGTGGTGGGTAGTAATGGTTGTATTGACACTGCTTCGGTGACAATCAATGTATTGCCTATTGATTGTTCGGCGATTATACCCAATGCGTTTACCCCCAATAGTGATGGGAGCAATGATTTGTTTAGGATTCTTGGAAAAAACGTTGAAGTTCGTGCTTTAACTATCTACAATCGCTGGGGGCAGGAAGTGTACCAAGGTAATACCGCTTGGGATGGCCGAGTGAGTGGCCTGGATGCGCCAACTGATGTGTATTTGTATGTGGCGGAAATTTTGGTATGTGGTTCAATAAAACGTGAATTTGGGCAGATTACTTTAATTCGATAGGGATTTCACTTTCATCTGAAAAGGGCAAAATATCTAGGTTATTGTCTAATTTTGATTATGAATATAAAGAGCGGCTGCTGATTGATGGATCTTTCCAAATCCATTTTAGTAATCTTCATCATCGTGTCTTTAGTCTCGCCATTTAGTTTTTTGCGACACATCTCAACAGACTTTTCAAAGAGGAAATCTAGGCGCACAAGTATTCTTCCATCCTGTTGCTTATCAAGCTTTTTCCAACAACCACCACAAGGGGCGGTGACGGGTGACAGCCTTGTAATTGGCCGAAATGTACTGTCGGATGTGCGCGACGGCCTCTTCGGGGTCGTCCGTGTATTTCACCAGTTTGAGGTCCTTTTCAGAGATCGTACCCTGCACCACCATGGAGTTGATGAACTCTTTCATGGGTTCGTAGTACTCCATCCCCATAATCACAATCGGAAAATCTTCAATTTTTTGGGTCTGTACCAGTGTAAGCGTTTCATAAAGCTCATCCATGGTGCCAAATCCGCCTGGTAAAATAACAAAGGCATAGGAGTACTTCACTAGCAGGACCTTCCGGACAAAAAAGTAATTCATGGTTACGAATTTGTCCAGGTATGGATTTTCCTTTTGCTCAAAAGGGAGCTTGATATTACACCCAATTGAGAGGCCACCGGCTTCTCTTGCGCCTCGGTTGGCAGCCTCCATAATTCCCGGGCCACCTCCTGTCAAAATCGTTAGACCCAACTCATTGCTGAGTCGAAAACTAACTTTTCTCGCCAATTCATAGTAAGGGTGTCCTTCCGTAAAACGGGCGGATCCAAATACCGTAATGCAAGGGCCAATAAAGTGGAGTCCCCGAAAGCCCGTTAGAAACTCTTTGAAGACCCTAAAAGCGGTAAGCAACTCGTAGGAGCGGCTCTTAGGGCCTTCTAAATAGTTGGCGTCTTTATTTCCTAGAATGTGTTTTGCCATGGTTTTGTTCAGCATCCTACCGGTTTTCCTATCGAATTAAGGTGGTTTCTCCATAAAAGGAACTGATGGTTCCATCGGTGTATTCCACTTCCAGGGTCCAGATATAAACGCCTGGTAGGCAATCTTGTCCCCTGAATTGGCCATCCCAACCGCGGTTGGTCAGGTTGACCATAAATTGGTTATCCTGATACACTTGTTCGCCCCAACGATCGTACACCCGGAATTGAAGTATCTGCTTGATTTGCTCACTTTTACCAAATACATTCAACAAATCATTGGTTCCATTTCCGTCAGGGGTGAACCCAGTGGGAACATATACGTCTCTTAATTTGTCCACTTTTATCCGGATTAAATCCGTTCCTACACAGCCATTTTGATCGACTCCTTCTACGTATAGAACATTATCTATCTGAGGAACCAAACCTGCGTTCGCACATTGAGTTCCAGGTAAGCAGTCAAAGGTCTCGAGGATATCGGAACTCCATTCATAGGTAATGGCTCCTACACCACCGGAACTATTTACCTGTAATTCAATGCTATCTCCATACATCACCTGCGTTTGGTTCGCCCAAATCTGTAAGTTGAGCGGGGCCGGTTGACCGACCGTCGCCGTATCAATTGTGACACAACCGTTGGTATCTTTCACCCGTACTTGAAAACTGCCAGCGGGTACCGCCAAAAAAACAGGAGATCCGTTGTAGGAACTACTGCCTATTGAAAACTGGTAGGGGGCATTTCCTGATAGCCAGATGATTTCAATTCGTCCATCGGAGGTGCCGTAACAACTCGTGGGTTCGACGGAGAACTCAAACTGGGTAGTGGGCGGTGATATTAATTCGGTAGAGTCAATCAAGGAACAGCCGTTCGCATCGGTTAAGGTTAGGTTATACACCCCAGCACTCAGTTGGGAGATGGTTTGTCCTACCTGGTTGTTGCTCCACAGATACTCGTAGGTAGGGGTGCCTCCGGTTGGAACCGCTTCTATGTTCCCATTAGTATCACCAGCACAAACCAGTTCCTTTGTATTCAGTTGAACCTCTAAGGGGGCTGGTTCGCTTACCAAAACGGTTCCTGAGCCGGTGCAGCCTTTATCATCCGTTAAGGTAACGGAATAGCTTCCAGCTGGGAGGCCCGAAAGAGAGGTGCCGGTGCCACCGGTGTTCCAGGTATAACTTTGGATTGGATTAATTCCTGTATGACCAGTTACTTGAACGGATCCATTTCGGTCGGCATGACAAAGTACAGCCTGAACGGATATGGAAGGGAGGATTGCTGGGGGGCTGGGAAGGGTCAATTGATAAGTCCTTGAACAGCCTTGTTGATCGGAGATGACCAAAGAGAAGGGTTGATTTCCTTGAATGGTTCCCCAGTAGACACCGGTGGGTGCGCCTGGTTGTCCACCCCACTGATAGTTGTAGTTGTTTAAATCGCCTGACCCTGCTCCTCCTTGTACGTTGTTAACGAAGGCCTGTCCATTGCTGGTGTTAAAGCAGAGCGGCGGAATGGTGCCGATATTGGCGGTGATGCTGTCGTGCTGTACAAGGGTGACGGTAGTGATGGCTTCGCAGGCAAAAACATCGGTTGCGGTAACTGAATACGTGCCAATCGGGAGATTTTGCGCTTCAGCGCCAACGGCGCCATTGCTCCATTGGTAACTGTACGGTGCACCGTTGCCGCCGGAGGCAATCGCAAGCGACTTTCCGGTATTGGTGCCGTTACAAGCAATGAGGGTTTGGGTCGCCTGCACCGTTACAGCTGCACTGGGCTGTGTTATAGTCAGGCTGTTGACCTGACTACAACCTTTCTGGTCGCTTACGGTAACCGAATAAGCGCCTGCGGTGAGTCCACTGGTGCTGGAGGTGGTACTTCCACTGCTCCAGCTATACGCATAGCCGGGCGTTCCACCCTGAACATTCACTGTTGCTGATCCATCGTTTCCGCCGAAGCAGGTGACATTTACGGTTAGCAGGCTCGTTTCCAATAGTGGCGGGGTTGGGACCTCTGTAGTTCCAGTTACTGTGCAACCATTAAGATCTGTAACGGTAACACTATAGATTTGAGCGGATAAACTGGTGGCGAAGGAACTCACTTGTGCCCCTGGATCGCTCCAAAGATACGTATAGGGAGCGGTGCCTCCGGTAGCTTGGACGGTAGCAGTACCGTTGTTTTGCCCAAAACAGAGGACTGGCGTAGCACTAATGGAGGAGATAGTTACCGCATCTGGGCAGATCAAGGCTTGGCTAAGGCTGGCGGTGCAACCATTTCCGTCGCTAACCGTGACGGTATAAGGAATACAATCTAGTCCACTCGGGTTATTGGTGGTAGCACCATTACTCCAACTGTAGCTGAAGGTACCGGTACCTCCGTTGGGTATGGCGGTCATTTGACCGTCGTTGGAGCCTGGGCAGCTTGGGTTTTGTCCATTGATGGTAAGGCTAATCGGGTTAGCAGCCGCAATCGAAAAGGTGGAGGTGGCGCTACAATTGCGGCTATCTGTGAGCTGAACGTTGTAATTACCTGGACAAAGCGTTGTATTGGTCAACACATCGTTGGGGACTCCAACGGTATTCCAGTTGATGGAGTAGGGGAGTGTCCCGCCCAAGGCGCCAAGCGTTGCTGCTCCATCACAAGCTCCCACACAACGCTCTGCTGTAGTGTTGATAATGCCAAAGGTGAGGGCGGTTGGGCTCGTTACGGTCGCTTCGCCCGTTACTGTGCAACCGTTTTGATCGGTAGCTGTTAAAAAATAGGTACCAGCCGTAAGTGGCTGAATGAGTGGGGTAGTCTGGTTGGTGCCCGTCCATTGGTACTGGTAGGATCCAACTCCGCCTCGTACATAAGCGCGTACACTTCCGTTGGTCTCTCCAAAACAGCGAACTGCGATAGTAACTAAACTATCAATCACCAATTTGCTGGGTTGCAGTACTTGAATGATGGTGGTGGCTAAGCACCCCAACTGATCGGTCACGGTAACACTATGGAGTCCGGCGGGGAGTGGCTCTGCAGTAGTGCCTGTATCGCCATTTGACCAGCTGTAGGTATAACCACCTGCGCCTCCGCTCACCTGTACAGTTGCTTTTCCATCATTCCCTCCAAAACAACTCACAGAATCTTGGCTGCTGGTAAATACAAAGGGTGGATTAGCTCCGACTATTTGACTGGCACTGATAGTACAGCCTTCTTGGTCAGTGATAGTTAAAAAATAGGTGCTCGCAGAAAGTCCTCCGATGGTTGCCCCTAATAATAGTGGCCCTCCTGTAATATTCTGCCAACTGTATTGCAAGCTGCCAGTTCCACCACTGGCAACCGCCGTAGCGGTTCCATTGGTTCCACCTGAACAAGAGACCAGTGTTGAATTGGTGCTCACTTGAAGGGCTGGAGGTTGTGTAATGTTAAAAAATACAGTATCTCGACATCCAAACTGGTCCTGTGCAATCAAGAAATGCGGTCCCGCTGGGAAAATCGCCAAATCACCCGTATTAAATGGGGTATTGGGCTGGGTAGAGGGAAAGTATTGAATCGTCCCTTGAGCACCCACTGTATTTACGGTGATCGCCCCATCCAGTGTACCAAAGCAAGAGGTAGGGGTAGAGGTAAGTAAGGTCAACTCCAAGGTACAATCAAAGTACACCCCGGTAGCAGCACTTTCCGCTGGCGGGCAGTTGGGGCCTCCACCTACCGCTCTTACCTGAAACTGGACGGAGTCGCCGACCGATAGTCCACTCACAGAATAGCTAGTTCCATTAAATAGGTTCCAGCCTGCGTTATTTATGTTCACTTCATAGGCGCTGGCACCTGGCACTGCGTTCCATTGCCAGGTCATCGTTCCAGCACTCATATCAAATACCTGCAAGCCAGTAGGTGCAGGGAAAAAGGCTTGTACCTGCAAAATCACCGTATCTCGGTGCTCGCAGTTGAAACCATCTACTGCTTGCACGGTGTAGCTGGTTCCAACCGTTGGATTCGCCACCGGGTTGGGGCAGTTGGTGCAAGAGAGGCCCGTGCCAGGGGTCCAAGTGTAGGTGACGTTGTTACTGGTATTAAAAACGATGCTCCACCAATTTAATTTTCCAAATTTATTGATTCCAAAGCCATCCGATACGGCAAGCTTCCATTCTCCATTGACTTGTGCGTTGTTCAGGGCGGACCAGGCTCCCTCTGGGCGAAAGTTGCCGTTGAAGGGGGGCGTGCCGGCTGTAATTGGCTGGGTAGCACTGGGTGTGAAACAGGTGATTTTGTAGTTGTCCCCACCGCCTCCATTCGCCGTGCTGAGTTCCAAAATTTTATTGTCTGGCGACCTCAGAAATAGATAAATATCCGCATCAAAATCAGTTTCCAGGTCCACACAAACGGATTGAATCTGTGTAATTGGATCGTTCAAGAGGGAGTACCCCAAACTACTCACTTGAATTGGAGAGAGGTAAGGGTTGTTATGTGGGTGGTTCGCAGCGCCAATTTTATACCCCGGTGCCGCCTCAAATCCCACTTCCTGGTTATTCCCATTGGCCAGACCTGCATCTAGTTGGACGCTCTCCCCCGAACATAAAAGGGTGTCTCTGAGTTCGGGATAGGTGTTGATGCAGCGGTGGCAATCAGGGTGGGTGAAAGGTAAGACGGTCACTTGTAAAGCCGTGTCCCAAACGCATCCAAATCCATCCGTAACCGCAAAGACATAGGAGGCCGTACCCGCATTCACCGGAGAGGCCAATATAGAATCCTGAAAATTTTGAAAAATAGTCGGATGGTTCTGCCACTGCCAGCTAACAAACGTTTGCTCAAATTGCTCCACATTGGGGTAAAGCTGGTCGTTGAAGTCAATGCCCCAGCTAAAGATGTATCCATTGTCAATGGCCCATAAGTCGGTGACAGTCAGTGTCCATTCTCCGTTTAAAGGACAACCCAATAGGTTCGTTAGCGGTTGAAAACTTTGATAATCACCTGCCGTTAAGGTGCCAGAGCCTCCCAACACAGAGTTTGCATATTGAATCCAGTTGGCATTGGTCGCCTCTGGTGTCCAACAATAATCAAATCCCGTTCCTGGTATGGGATTGAAATTGTCGTTATCGTTTGGAATGCCCAGGAAGACTTGCGCTCCAATAGGACCAGGGTGGTTGTGCAAGATTACGCTGGTGCCATTCGGGCAGGTAATTTGAATCTCAATGTCCCGCATCCAGGAGTGTTCCATGTTCACACAAATCCCATCTAAATCGTCTATGTTAGTCAGCGTTTGTCCGGGTGAAAATTCTGTGAAAACCAAACTGGTTTCATAGGGAATTCCAGTTCCATCGGGTAAAGCAAGGGAATCGGAGCGGGTTCCGTCTATTGAGAAACCACTAATCCCTCCTGCCACTACCAAGTTGTTCGTGCCTGCCGAATCACTCACAATGGCTGAAAGCTGAATGGTGTCGCCGGCGCAAATAGTGTTTTCAAAAGCGTTGGCCAGTGTAAAACTTGGCTTTGGCGAAACCCGTACTCGCTGACTGAGTAAATTGCTGCTCTTGCAACCCAGGGTATCTTTTAAAAATAATTGCACGTAATAGCCGCCCGGCTCTTGAAAGGTATGGGAAACGGTGGGTCCATATGCAATGCCGCCATCTCCAAAACTCCACTCAAATTCAGTCGTAAAATCGGACTGCTGATAGGCAAATCCATTCTGAGGATACACACCTTTTCCGAAAAAAGTAACATTTTTACCGGGACAAATATCGATCCAACCAGTGTCGGCGGGTACCATGGCAGGTAAGGTACTAACCAGTTCAGCCACAATTTGCTGGCAGGAGGCGACACAACTGATGGAGGCCGACCAGCCAGCCGCTGTGCCGGCAGCATCGGAGGTAAATTGAACCGTGAGGCATCCACCTGGGTTCACCGCTGTAGCTTGTACCACAAAGGGGGAACCCGCAGGGTATTCACTCGCACATACCAACAAGGGCGCAGCAGTAGTGCTGCCATCATAAATGCACAACTCATCTCCAGCTGCTAAAGCAACTCCTGAAAAATCCAATCGAATATGCGTTCCTCCGCCCCCATCCGAGCAAATGGTGGTGGTAAAATTCTGATTGTTTCCATACGCACCACTTGGGCCTCCGGGATCAAAAAAGGAGCCCGAACAGTCGGTAATTGGAGTCCCGTTCATGGTGTACGTTTGGGCCAGAGCGGTTTGAGCAAAGGCCCAAAAAAGCAGCGTTAGAAATCGCATAATCGATTTTTTTGTACGTGGATTAATCTTGAATACCCAGCACCTGCGCGCGGGCATCATTTTTTGCAAAAATATAGTATTTTTTTCCGTTGGAATGGACTTCTTGTATTCTTCTAACCTGTCCCGTCAAATTCAGCTGACCTAATGGGAATACCTGGAAGCTGGCATTAGATCCTATCCGCAACACGTTGCCGTAATTGGCATCATACCGGCCCATTTCAATCGTACTTTCAAAATAATTCCCGCCTAGAAGGACCTCCATGTTACCATCTCCATTCAGGTCCGTCACAAAAGATGCCTTGATCGGGGACAACTGAAGTTCATCCGGCAGGGGCACGGCACGGAACTCGAGCCCTTTCCCGGTATTTTCAAAATACATGCTTTGGAGGGTATTTACCTGGCGCCGCAGGGCTTTGGACAGCTGGTCTTTTCCCACCAAATCTGCCGGCTTTGCCTTGGCAAAATCCTTCGCATGCAAAAAGTTCTTCTTTACCATTGGAAGTTGTTTGGTGATCTCAGCGTGGTTGGCAAATGGAATTTCTTTCCCTTTTACAAAATAGGTTAATAGCTGTTCTATTTGTCCATTTTGATCAAAGTCTGCGACATACATGCTCAAGGGCTCTTTTTCTGTGGGTTTGAATTTAGCATTTTGGCCTAAATTTCCCGCCAATAAGTCCAAATCGCCATCGCCGTCAAAATCATAAGGCAATACAAAGTTCCACCAGCCTGTGCGGGTATCCAAGGTCTGTTTTTTAAAATTGCCCTGTTGGTTTAGAAAAATGGTAATCGGCTCCCATTCGATCGCTAAAATCAGGTCGCTGTCTCCGTCTCCATCCAAGTCAGCCTGCGTGCCGTTTTTGACTAATCCCACTTCTTTTAATCCGGGGGCTACCTGGTCGGTGACTACTTCAAACTGACCGTTTCCTTTGTTCTGCAGCAAAACAGACGCTGGGGTAAGC
>JBKDAM010000057.1:0-30132 GCA_046316495.1 Chitinophagales bacterium | reverse complement strand
GTTTATATTCTTTCAGCATGGCCTCCAGGGCGTCCGCTAAACTTTGTTCGTTGTATTTTCGCATGGCAAGCCGCAAAGGTACAAGTTCGAGCAGGGTTATAGGGGATTTTTTGTAGAATACACCAAAAAACAGTAGAAATTGGATGGAATCTGAATTGTAATGGAGTTGGTGTAGCTGGGTGAGGGTAAATTATCCCACGGAACTGTTTGGGTTTGCGCTTATTACCGTACTTTTGCCGAAAATTAAGCAAAAAAATGTTGTACGATAGCAATCCAACCATTTCAGGACTGAAAACGATGGATGAAGCACAGCAAGGCGCTGTGTTCTTTAAAGGGGAAGCTGAAATGAGTCCCACACCAGGATTAAAACATTTCTATATTGAGAGTTATGGTTGCCAGATGAATTTTTCGGACTCCGAAATTGTAGCCTCCATTTTAGGAGAGGCAGGGTTTGCACCCACCCGAAATATGGAAATCAGCGACCTCATTCTGATCAATACCTGTTCCATTCGGGAAAAAGCAGAAGAAACCGTTCGTAAGCGCTTGCGGGTTTTTGAAGAAATAAAAAAACATCGTCCGGGTACCATGGTCGGGGTACTAGGCTGTATGGCCGAACGCCTCAAAAAGAAATGGTTGGAGGAAGAGAAATTGGTGGATTTAGTGGTAGGCCCAGATGCTTACCGCGATCTGCCCAACTTAATCGGTGGGGTAGAGGAGGGTAGCAAAATGGTGAATGTCCTCCTATCCAGAGAGGAAACGTATTCTGATATCAGCCCAGTTCGACTCGAAACCAACGGTATTACGGCATTTATCTCTATCATGCGGGGCTGTGATAACATGTGTTCGTTCTGTGTTGTACCCTTTACACGAGGCCGTGAACGCTCCCGCGATGCTTTCAGCGTGGTGGCAGAAGCAACCGAGCTGTACAACAAGGGCTATAAAGAAGTGACGTTACTCGGCCAAAATGTCGATTCCTATAAGTGGGAAAATCCAGAGACCAATGTGGTCACCGATTTTGCAGATCTCTTGGAAATGGTTGCAAAAATCCACCCTGACCTTCGAATCCGTTTTAGTACCAGCCATCCCAAGGATATCACCGATAAGGTGTTGCACACCATGGCAGCACACGAAAATATTTGCAAATACATCCACTTACCTGTTCAATCCGGAAACTCCCGGGTGTTGGAAATGATGAACCGCACTTACGATCGGGAGTGGTACATGGAGCGGGTGGAGGCTATTAAACGCATTATGCCAGACTGCGCTATTTCAAGTGATATTATCACAGGCTTTTGCAGTGAAACGGAGGAAGAACACCAGGATACCCTAAGTATGGTCGAATGGGTGGGCTACTCCATGTCCTATATGTTTGCCTATTCAGAGCGCCCAGGCACGCTCGCCGCCCGTAAATATCCAGACGATATTCCGGAAGATGTGAAAAAACGCCGTCTAAATGAGGTTATTCGACTTCAAAATGCGGTAAGCCTGCAGCAAAACAAACAGGATATCGGTAAAACCTTCAAAGTTTTAGTAGAAGGAAACTCACGGAAGTCAGACCAACAGTTTTTCGGTCGAAACAGCCAAAATAAAGTTTGTGTGTTCGATAAACTCCCTGGAGTGCAACCCGGAGATTATGTGTGGGTAAAAGTCAAAGACGCTACTAGCGCGACCTTACTCGCTGAACAAGTGCCCGTTTAAGCGACGATAATGCACACCAGGACGGTACGTTCTGGAGGAGACTTCCAAAATGGCTTGAAAAGCCTGCGAATCGCGAAGAAAATCCGCAGCTCCCAATTCTAACACTAGGATTGGGAGTTCTTTTTCTGTTCTGAAAAAATCCAAATAGGCATCCTGGATCTCCCCTAGGTAGGTTCCGGAAATGTTTTGCTCCATTTCCCGCCCTCGTTCTTTGATTTGGGCCAACAAGACCTCCACCGGACGATGTAGGTAAACCAGCAAGCTGGGTTTGGGAAAAGTGCCATTGAGCACCCCAAATAGTCGTTGGAAAAGCCTGAACTCCTCCTCATTCAGGTTGTTTTTGGCAAATAACAGGGTTTTTAGAAAAAAATAATCTGCTACCGTGTTGCTGGTGAACAGGCTGGGTTTGGCAAAATGCTCCTGGAGTTGTTTATGCCGCTCGGTCATAAAAAACAACTCCACCGGAAAGGCATACCGTTCCGGCTGTTGGTAAAAAAAAGGCAAAAACGGATTGTCCGTAAACTGCTCCAGCACCAAGGTACAGGGGAAGCGCTCCGCCATCATCTTGCTTAGGGTCGTTTTACCAGAGCCTATACTGCCCTCAATGGCAATAAATCCGTATTGTTGAAAGGGGTTAAACGAATCACTCATCTAACATCACAACGTCTGAAGGGTCGGTTGAATCCATGTAGAGTTGATCAATTGCCTTTCCTAGGACTGGGTGCTCCAATTCTGGGGCCAATTCCATCATCGGTACCAGGATAAAATTACGATTGGGGATTTCAGGGTGAGGGATTTCAAGCCCTTTGTCTCGAATAATCCGTTTTCCGTAAAACAGAATATCAATGTCCACAATGCGAGGGCCCCATTTTTCTTTTCGCTCCCGACCCAGCTCCCGTTCAATTTTGGAGATCTCTTCTAAAAGAGCCCGAGGCTCTAAACTGGTATTCACCATCACCACCAAGTTCAGAAAAGGACCTTGATCCTTGTTTCCCCATGGCTCGGTATCGTACAAATGGCTTCTTTTGGCAATTTTACCGACTCTTTTTTCAATAAGTGTGGCCGCTTGGTACAAATTTGCCCGACGATTGTCGAGGTTGCTTCCAAGTGATAGATAAACGTTGATATATTTTTTGTGTAATGGCTGCATGTCTGTTCGTTGCTATTGAAGTGCAAAGTTAGGAAACTAGTACCGGCTAGCCATATAAATCCTTATATTTGCGGCGCTTTTTCTAAAACAGCATCTAAAAGAATGAAAAATCTAGTAATTTTAGCCATTGTTGTAGGGTTCGCTGGACTAACCGCCTGCAGCGACGTTGATTCTAAACTGGTTCAGCAAATGGAGGAAAGCGTGGCCTCTGTAGAACAAGTGAAGCCAGTTGCGGAAAATTTGAACCAGGACCTGGAGCAAATGAAGGCCCGCCTCAGTAATGTACCCGAAGAGTCAAAAGTAGCCGTAGAAATGGCTGCCGGTCAATTCGCTGCCAAAATTGGTCGGATGACAGAGGAATACAATAAAACACAAGAAGAAATCCTTCAACTAAAATCCGATTACTCAGAAGGCAAGATTTCCAAGGAAGAGGCTGAAAAATACATGGCTGCTTTGAACGAACGCATCAGTAATTTTCAAAAAGGGATCGAAAAAGTGAAGGAGCGGATGAACGCAGATCCAGAAACGTTGATCCAATTCGGAAATGAGGTGGCAAAAAATATGAACGTCAACACCAACCAGCCTGTTTCTCAGGACGTTACGGGTACTCCCGATAAGGTGAGCGCGGACCAGCAGGCGCAACCACGGGCAGATGGTCAGTCGCTTACTGCTCCAGCTGGCATGAAGAAAGGAGGAAACTAATTGAATAGTCCTTAATTTAAAAAGGGGAAGTGCTCATAGCGTGCTTCCCCTTTTTAGTATTATTCCTTGCCGTATTTCTGACAAATGGGACATTTTTCCCGCAAGTGCCCTCGAGCAGGGCAATAACTTCTTCCGTAAAAAATGATTTGTAAATGCAGTTTGTTCCAGATTTCAGGTGGAAAAAGTGCTTTTAAATCCCGCTCCGTTTGCTGTACATTTTTCCCTTCCGTCAAACCCCAGCGGATCGCCAATCGATGGATATGGGTGTCAACCGGGAAGGCTGGGTGACCAAATCCTTGAGACATCACCACGGAGGCTGTTTTGTGGCCTACTCCCGGCAGCGCTTCCAGCGCTTCCCAATTTTCCGGCACTTGTCCTCCGTGCTCTTGAATAAGTAGCCTCGAAAGTTCGTGAATGGCTTTGGATTTGGTTGGCGATAATCCGCAAGGTTTAATGATTTCTCGAATTTCCTCCACGGATAATTTTACCATATCATAGGGATTATCAGCCTTTTCGAATAAAAAAGGAGTCACCTCATTCACTCGAATATCGGTACATTGAGCGGAAAGAAGTACGGCAACCAATAAGGTGTAATGGTCCTTATGGTCCAGCGGAATAGGCGTTTCTGGGAAGAACGCCTCCAACATGGTGGCGATATCCGCAGCTTTCTCTCGTTGCTTTTTCGAAATCCGGCCCATTGCTTAGTGACGGAAATGGCGGAAACCGGTCATAACCATGGCCATGTTTCGCTCGTTACAAGCATCGATACTGTCTTGGTCTTTGATGGATCCTCCCGGTTGGATAACTGCGGTGATACCTGCCTCATGGGCGATTTCGACACAATCAGGGAAAGGGAAAAAGGCATCGGAAGCCATTACAGCGCCCTGAAGATCAAATCCAAAAGCTTTCGCTTTTGCAATCGCTTGCTTGAGGGCATCCACCCTAGAAGGTTGTCCACAGCCCATCCCAATCAATTGCCGGTCTTTGATCAAGGCAATACCGTTGGATTTGAGGTGCTTCACACATTTAACGGCAAAAATAAGTTCTCCAACTTCCTGCGGGGTAGGGGGGCGGTTGGTAACCGGTTTTAGATCCGCCTCTGTCTCGGTTTTTAAGTCGGTATCCTGCTCCACTACACCATTTAATAAAGAGCGGAAACTGCGTTTTTTAACATCAAATGTTTTGATTTTTAATAAAATGCGCTGTTCTTTTTTTGACAGTAATTCCAGTGCATCTGGTTCGAAATCTGGAGCGATCAACACCTCGTAAAACAACTTATTGATCTCCTGCGCAGTGGCTAGGTCCACGGTGCTATTGCAGATAAATATGCCGCCAAAGGCAGAGACCGGATCGCAGGCGAGGGCAGCTTCCCATGCTTCTTTTAGGCTGTGTCGGCGAGCAACTCCACACGCATTCGTATGTTTGAGGATGGCAAAACAGGGTTTGCCAACTTGAAACTCACGCATCAGTTGTACTGCTGCATCAATGTCAACTAAGTTATTGTAGGAGATCGCTTTTCCACCAAATTTATCAAAAATAGTATCAAAATCGCCAAAAAACACCCCGGCTTGATGGGGGTTTTCTCCGTAACGCAGAATATCCGAACGGTGAATGGAATACTTGAACGAAATATCCGTTGTGCCTTCGTTGAACCAGTTGAAGATGGCTATATCGTAATTGGAAGTAACCTTAAATGCCCTTCTAGCCAACTCTCTCCGATCCGCCTCCGTCAAAGCACCATTTCCAGCATTGAGCTGGTCCAAAAACAACTTGTACTCCTCTTTGGAAGCTACGATAGCAACATCTTTATAGTTTTTCGCTGCGGCACGAATAAGGGACACTCCTCCAATATCAATTTTTTCAATTATCTCGCGCTCATCGTGGGTAGCGGCTACCGTTTCTTCAAAAGGATACAAATCCACAATTACAAGATCAATCACAGGAATTTGGTACTGCTCAAGTTGAGTGAGATGCTGCTCCTCCCTCCTTGCCAAAATTCCTCCAAAAATGGAGGGGTGTAGTGTTTTGACCCTACCATCCAAAATGCTTGGATATCCCGTAAGGCTTTCTACCGCAGTGACCGGGATGCCTTTTTTTTCAATGTAAGATTGAGTACCACCGGTGCTGTAAAGTTGTACACCCAATTCATTCAAACGATGGAGAATAGGGTCAATGCCGTCTTTGGAATAGACAGAAATCAATGCGGAACGAATCATTCTAGGTTGTTGTATGATGCATCGTTTGGATGCAGTATGGTAAATAAGTTGCAGGGGGAGGCCTTGGAGTGTACCAAGTTGCCAAAGTCGGCCGCAAAATTACTGGTAATACCAGCCATGGACAAGCAAAAGACTAAGATTGTGGTAAAGGAAGATGAAATCACTCAAACGGTTCCACGATTCGGCTATTTATGGCG
This sequence comes from Chitinophagales bacterium, assembly GCA_046316495.1. Lineage (GTDB taxonomy): Bacteria > Bacteroidota > Bacteroidia > Chitinophagales > Saprospiraceae > M3007. The sequence goes on along the minus strand of JBKDAM010000057.1, from coordinate 24,169 downwards.
GGCATTATCCGATTTAAAGGTTCTTACGAGCTGGTCAAGTGCTTCCAAGGTTGCCTTGCGTTGTTCTTTTTTCTGAAGGACGGAGGGGGGGGCGGCCCGCTCAGCACAGTCAGGCTGAGCGCAGCGTTCGCAAGTGACGTTCACTTTTTCCCGGGGAATACTGGGGTCTTCTAAAAACCGCAAGGTTTCCTGGGATTGAGCATCTAATAGAATACCAAGAAATACACTAGATCGTTTAGTGGTCAAAGTACCTTGCTCTGCCACGGAGATACAGAGGTATTCTTCGCCACTATCCATAAAGGTGGCGCGTTGTAGGCCGCTAACAAGGGCCGGAGGGTTCTCTTGCTGCTCCATTTCTTCCAATTGCCGAATAGCCATCCAGCGCCTGCAATAGTGTTCGTTCAACCCGGAGGCATGCGGCTGGTGCCGGCGATTTAGTTGCAGCTCCTTCTCCATTTCATAGCGGCGGCCGGCCGGATGGTAGGCAATACGAAAGAAAAATATTTTATGAAGGTCAAAGGCTGGGGAGAGCACATTGAACCGTTGAAACAGCACCGAGGGCCGAACATTTAGGTGCTGGAGCAGCGATAAAAAGGCCTCTCCATCCCATCTTGGTTGTTCAAATAGTTGTTTTATCTGCTCCGTGAAATATTCCCGGTTAATTAGCAGGCAAACAGCAAAATAGGCAGCTTTAAAGTTATTGAGCACTTCTTCAAAGGAGGTAACTTTCAGCAAACTGGAAGTAATGGGTCGCTCTTTGAGTTGCAAAGCATTAAACCCGATTTCTTTAGCAAGCTGGAACAACCGTTGTTGCTCTGTCAATTCTGGGCGCAGAAGTAGTATGCGATCATCGGTAAGGTAAATCGATCGAAGTTGAGAGAGCTCAGTAATGGATCCAAAACCCTCTGATTGAATGCGGTAACCGTACAAATTACATAAGAGTTGGGCGAGTTGATTGGAGCTAATTCCTGGGGTTACGGGTAATTGGTGCTCGGCCACATAAGCAGCAGCAGCCTGCTCTAAGTCCTCAAAATAGTTGGAGTGCAACTCTTGGTATGCTCGTAGGGAAGCTAGAAAAAAGTGCTCGTCCCGAAGGGAATAATTTCGAGCCAGGTCCAGTAAGGCAGAAATGAAGGCATTTACTCGGTCGGGTGCTTTGGCAATAATTTCCACCACTTCCTGTAATTGGATGCCGAACAAATCCAATGGCAATTCATTTAGGAAATTGGACTGAAGCAACTCTCCGATTGGAGCGTACTGTTTAGTTAATCGAGGATTAATTAAGACCTGCTCCTCCACTCCAAATGCCTTGGCCAGCTTTTGCCTGTTTTCCGGTTTGGGGTACTTTTTACCTTTCTCGATTTCATTGAGGTAGGAAACAGAAATTCCGGTGCACCTGCTTAATTCATCGAAGTTCCAACCTTTTTCCTGCCGGTATTGCCTTATTTTAAGGCCAAAGATCATCCGCTCCTGAACACTTGCCATGTTGAACGTCGGCGATTTAGAACCTTGGGCAGGTCACCTTTGAGCGGCGCTTTTCTGGATGGAAGTAGGTCAGGGATAACTCAAAAGCACCCCTCGAATTATTTACGTTCGCCAAGGAAGAGACCGTCAGGTCATAGCTAGCACCGATCATCCAACGATTGCGCTCTATCATGGCTACAATGGTTAGTGCGTCTGCTTGAATTCCCTTATCCAATTTGTTTCCTAGACGGAGCCAGGCCCCTGCCCGCAGAGCCAGCTCATCCAGGTCATTGTTAGAGTACCGGACGTTCATCCCAAAATCCGTTTCAAATGCAGGACCTTGTTTCATGACTTGTATGCCAGGGAGCAGACTCAACACGTCTGAAAGAGGGAGTTGACCCCCAAAATGACCCGACCACCTGCGATAAAGCGTGAATTGGTTGGTTTGCATTAGAGAAATTTTAGGCTCGTTGAGGTGGTGCCCAGCAGCACCCAGGTAAAAGAAGCCTCCATTTTCCAGAACGGCATACCACATCAGGCCGGCATTAAAATCAGAAAAAAGAGGGGTGTTCCCGTTACCGAAATTTTCTCCAGAGCCAGCATTAAAATCGGGTTGTTCGGTACCGTTATCAAACTGCCGGCTGAACCAAAGTCGTCCCCAGTCAATAGAATGTTGGCCAAACCCATATTGCGCCCCGGCGGACAAGTAGTGCTCCGTTTTATTTCGACCACCCGAAAGCTGTTTTAGGAAAGCAAAACCTAGGTGGATTTTATTTTGTTGATAGCGCGCAGTACCTGCCTCGTCATGTATGGCACCGATGCCAAAGGCCATGTAATCGTCGGAAGCGGTGGCACGACGATATTCTCCTGATACAGAATAAGTACGGAAAGGCGTGTTGTTTAAGATACTATTCCACTGGTCCCGATAGTTGACGGTAGTACGCCATTCTCCATTAAATACACCGGTCATGGCCGGGTTCAGGTTGTATGGGGAGGCGTAATATTGTGAAAAACGGGGATCCTGGGCAGCTAGCTTGTGGGAGGAGCAAAGAACCAGGGCAAGGAAAGTAAGGGTAAACAGTTTTTGCATCGGAAACGGATTAGATGTTCCGACAAAAGTAAGGGAAGCCCGGGATAATTCTATTTTTCTAGCCAAACTTTTTGGAAGTGCTCCAAATCTAGTTTTTGGAAAAAACAAATGGGGTGGAGTTGGAGTTCCACCCCATTTGGTAGGGTAATAGGTGAGCGTCAATTATTTTTTCTTTCGATAGACCAGTTTCATTTCCTCCAGCAGGTGACCGGCACCGGCGTATTTATCAATAATAAACAGAATGTATCGAATATCTACCATGATATTCCGACAAATCGCCGCATCGTAATAAACATCACTCATGGTACCCTCCCACACGCGGTCGAAATTCAGTCCAACGAGATTGCCTTTTGCATCCAAAGCAGGGGAGCCAGAGTTGCCCCCGGTAGTATGGTTGGAACCTAGGAACGCGACCGGCAACTTACCATTTTTGGCGGCATAAGGACCATAATTTTTCGCCTCATAGAGCTCTCTAAGTTTTTGCGGGACATCAAATTCATAATCTCCCGGAATGAATTTTTCGATTACACCATCGAGATAGGTTCGAGCGTCGTAGTGAATACCATCTTTTGGCTGGAAACCTTTGACCTGTCCATAAGTCAAGCGCAGGGTACTGTTTGCATCAGGGAAAAACTTTTTTTCCTTAAATACCTCCATTTGTGCGGCCATGTATTGGCGCTGCATGGCGTTTATTACGGGTTGGATTTCACGGATTTTAGGGGCAACTTTTGAGTCATAATCGGTGAAGACCGCATTCCAGAACACCATAGCTGGGTCTTTTTCAAGTGCCTGAGCCAGTTCCCCTGGAGTTTTTTCAAAAAGTTCGAACAACTGCTTCTGATTGGCCAATAGGCTGTTTTGGAAAAGGTAACGTGCAAAAGTAGCCGCGTTCCCATGTGCCTGGATTGCTTCTCGGGTGGTTTTTCCGCCCCAATCGTCAGGCGTTTTGGATGCGTACAAGTCGACCAGGGAGGCGAATACTTCCTCGTCAACGGCTGGTTTGTAATCTTTGAAAAAATCAGCGAGTTGTGCTTTGTTACTGCTAATTTTGGAGGCAAAGCCAGGAGTGCCTTGTTCCTTATACGATTTTATCCAAGAATTAAGACCAGCGACTTGGGCCATTATTTCGCAATTTCGGACAAATACCTCCATAAAATAGTCGCGAGTAACGGCATACGGTTCCAATTCCTTGTAGTGCGTTTCCATTCGACTTAGCAGGTTGCCATATTTGTAGTTCCAGTCGAGGTTGTTTTTAACCCGGGATGTAAATTCTTCTTCCTGGCTTCGCTTCTTATCTGCTGCTTTGTAGGTTGTAAGACCTTGGGATTCGCCGATCCATTTTTTCCACGCATTGGCCATTCTAGCTTGTTTAGCCACGTAGGCAATTTTGACGGAAGGATCTTTTCGCATGTGAGCATCCAAGATTTTGAGGGCTTTATCGCGCACCTCAATTCTCGCTGGGTTCAGTTTTTGGGCAATTTGATCTACTGCAAAGGAAGGAAGGTATTCTGTAGTTCTGCCTGGGAAACCATAAACCATTGTAAAATCTCCTTCTTCTGCGCCATCTGCCGCGATTGGCAGATAATGCCTTGGCGCGAGTGGAATGTTGTTGGCGGAATAGGGGGCAGGCATACTATCTGGACCCATATAAACCCGGAAAAGGGAGAAATCACCGGTATGTCTTGGCCAAACCCAGTTGTCCGTATCGGAACCAAACTTCCCAATACTGCTAGGTGGGGTGCCGACTAACCGAACATCCTTATAGGTTACGGTAACATACATGTAGTATTTATTGCCTTCGTAAAAAGGACGGATAAGCAATTCCTCCCCCTTTTTCAGGCGAGTATTTTGTTTTAACTCTTTAATGTTTTGGTCAATCATAGATTGCCGTTCCCGCTCCGCCATGTCCGGAGCGATTCCCTTTAGTACAGAGATGGTTACCTCTTCCATTCGTCGGATGAACAAGGCAGTTACCCCTTCTGCAGGTAATTCTTTGTCCATGGAGCTGGCCCAAAAACCATTGTCCACGTAGTTGTTTTCTAGGCTGGAAAGTTGTTGAATTGCATCGAATCCACAGTGGTGGTTGGTGAGTAACAGTCCTTTTGGAGAAATAATTTCACCAGTGCAGCCCCCATCAAACTGGCAGATTGCATCCATGATGCTGGCATTTTCGGGGTGGTAAATATCATCCGCTTTAATTTTTAGGCCGAGGGCCTTCATTTCCTTCTCGTTTTGTCGCTTAAGATCCATTGGCAACCACATGCCACCCTGAGCGGGAAGGAGCACGGGAAGGTATAAAAATAGAATTAGCAGCAATCTAGTCATAAATCATTCAAATTGTTATTAATCGTGCAGCAAATATACCTCAAATTGAACAGAATCATATCTGTTATCTGTTAGTTGAGCCTCTTCAAATACCTGATAAAGGGCTTTCCTGCGCTCATCCGATTCACTGTTTAGGAACGCTTCGCTGTGGTGAATAATGAGCGCTGCTTTTAGATAATTTGGTGGAAGTTGGGAAAGATCCGTCAGGCAATCGTACAAAGCATCCAGGTTGGGTTGAAAATAATCCGGAAATTGGAACCGAATCGCTAACTCATGGTACAGCTGTTCTAAGCTGGGGATCTGGCGTCCGTCAAGAATTACCCTGAAGGTGTGGTTATTAAAAACGGGTAACCAAAGTCGATAAGGAAAATGCATTTTACTTGAGTTGAGTAAACGAATTGTAATGATCTGAGGTAAACCAAGCGCTTTTGTCAGAGCCGGTTACCAGCCGCTCTGCGCCCCTGTTTTTACCAGGCACTTTAGGGTGAACATCCCATTCGCGGTAGCGAATCCGTTTGCCATCAGACCCAGTTTGAGGAAGTCTTTTTTCCCGATTCTCGAAGGTTCGTCCTCCAACATAGCCTTCTGGGGCTTTTTGGTAGGTTTCCACGTACTTCAGGGTTTGAACTACATACTCCGGGATGTCAACCTGCTGGTTGGTAGATTGTATTAAACCCAGAGAGGGTTCGCGTGACGAATCCTTGCAACCGCTTAGCGCAAGAAAGAAGAAGAAAAGAAACGAATAAAACGTTGTGTACCGCATGTCAATGGGCAAATATACATACTAAAAGAGAGTACTAAACCTTGCGTTGGCATTTTGGGTTGGAGTGGTTTGCTCTTTTTTTACTTTAAATAAATATTATTGGGTGTGCGGTTTAATTTCAGAAAGTTATCTATACATTTGCCTTGTACTTTTCCACAAAAATTATTTTTCTTGCTCAACATGAAAAAATTAATTACACTAATGCTACTTGCTGGTTTGTATGTTCAGGTGTCTGCACAGCTCCCAGCCAATTCCATCGCCCCAGACTTTACGGCAACGGATATTAACGGCGTGCAATACCACTTGTACGACATCATTGAACAAGGCAAGCCTGTGATTATGGATGTTTCTGCCACATGGTGTGGTCCATGCTGGAGTTATCACAACGCACACCACCTCAAAACCGTTTACGAGCAATACGGTCCTAACGGTACCAACGAACTGATGGTTATGTTTATTGAGGGGGATAACAATACAAGCCTAGAGTGCCTTTACGGAACTGCTGGTTGTGTCGGTGGTACCCAAGGTAACTGGGTTGATGGAACTCCTTATCCAATTTTTAACAATGGTTCCATAGCTCAAGCATACGAAATCGCTTATTACCCAACTGTTTACTTGATCTGCCCAAATCACTTGGTAAAAGAAATTGGTCAGCAAAACGCGGCAGCTCTGAAGGCTTCTGCGGATGCATGCCCTGATCCAGTTCAAGGCGTTAACATCAACGCGATCACTTTCGGAACTGATTACCAATACGGCCGTATTTGCGGAACCCAGGTGGTAACTCCATCTTACCTGGTTTTGAATGGAGGTACTGAAACCCTTACATCAGTGGTAATTGAATTGAAGGTGAATGGTCAAACTGTTCAGACACTGGATTACACAGAGCCTATTCCTTCGTTCATGCCACGCATGATCGAGTTTGCACCAATCGAGGTTACCGGTTCTGCTATTATTCGTTCAACTATTAAGAGCTTGAATGGTACAGACTTGGCTACTCCGATTGTGAAGCAAAAGACTTACCAAAAAGCAAAAAGCACTTTAACGAAGGAATTAACACTTGAGTTAAAGACTGACGGATATGCAGTTGAAACGTACTGGGAATTGATTGATGACCAGGGCAACGTGTATGCTTACGGCGGCAATGAAAATGTAGGTCCAAATGGTGCGAGCACAGGTACTCCAACTGCTGGCCCAGGTACTTATTCCAACAACACTGTAATCACAGAAACGGTAGAGGTTCCAGCAAATGGCTGCTACTTCCTGCACATGGTAGATGCTTACGGTGACGGTATGTGTGATGGTACTAATGTTGGCTCTTACAAACTGTTTGAGACTGCTAATCCGGCAAATATCCTGACACAGGGTGGCTGTGACTTCGCAGATGCATTTGATATTTTTGGTGCAGAAGGCATCGTTGGCGTAAGTGATTTGGTTCAGGAAGGTTCTTTCCGTGTATTCCCAAATCCTGCTAAAGACATTCTTCGCATGGAATTCAATCTGTTAAATGCTGCTGATGTTCAAATCACGGTGACAAATACCTTGGGTCAGGTGATCCGCACGCTGGGTACCTTTGAGTGTGTGGCTGGATCAAACTTCCAGTCCATCCCAACGGCTGATTTGGCTTCTGGCATGTACATTGTGAACCTACGCACAGCGGAAGGAACGGTTTCTCGTACCTTCTCGGTAAAGCAATAAAATAAATCAGTAGAAAAAAATAGCCGTCAGGAATAAACCTCTGACGGCTATTTTTTTGTCCTTTTAACAGCTAAATAAGTGAAAAACCAAATAGGTACCTTTCTTTTTTCGTTTTGTGAAATCGTAATTAGCAATAATAAATCGATTGGGGACTCTTAGCGCTATATATAAAGGGATATTAATTTTCAAAATGCACATTCTCGGTTTTTTGTTGGATTACTTCTATTACACTTTACCTGTTTCAATTCTTCTTAAAAATAAGCAATCAGGAGGTCTTTAAATACTTTTTCTGGGTGTTGCGGAGCCGTTGTTTTTCTCATTTCTTTTTGTGTGTTTTGGAGAATATTAAAAGTTGATTTTTACTACAAACAACTTATTAAAAAAAGATTACTATTACTCTTTTGTAATACAATCATTGCCTTCAATATGGAAGTTTTTGAGTATTTTTTTGACTAAGGCTACATCCAACTCAAATGTTTCTGCAATTACTTCGATTGGCAGATTCGGTTTTTTTTTTGAAAAAGAAACCAACATCTTTTGGACAGTTTGATGCACTCCTTGTTCTATCCCTTGTTCTATACCATATTGCCTTTCTTGCTGTAATTCTTCTTTAAAATAAGCAGTCAAAAAGTCTTTAAATACTTTTTCTGGGTGTTGCGGAGCCGTTGTTTTTCTCATTTATGATAGTGTGCTTTGAAGAATATAAAATTTTATATATAATCCAAACTACTTATTAAAAAAAAAGAGTTTTACTCTTCCTTTGTCATATTATGATTGCCATTAATATGGAAGTTTTTGAGTATTTTTTTGACTAAGTCTACATCCAACTCAAATGTTTCCGCAATTACTTCGATTGGCAGATTCGGTTTTTTTTTAGAAAAAGAAACCAACATCTTTTGGACAGTTTGATGCACTCCTTGTTCTATTCCTTGTTCTATCCCTTGTTCTATTCCATATTGCCTTTCTTGCTGTAATTCTTCTTTAAAATAAGCAGTTAAAAAGTCTTTAAATACTTTTTCTGGGTGTTGCGGAGCCGTTGTTTTTCTCATTTCTTGTAGTTTGTTTTTGAATGGTTCAGAAATATTGATAAGATATTGTACGGTGAGTTGAATGAAATGAGCCTTCTTTTTATTTTGTTTGGAAGTTGCTGCAAAATTAATGAAATCATCCCAAAGGTAATCACAAATTTGATGGTGTCGACCGTACTTGAGGGTCTTAAAAAATAATCGGAGAAATGGAGGGGTCAACTCACCTAATTCCATTTCTGACATAACATATAGATCTATTTCTATATAATCAAATTGAGGTATAAACTTCAAAAAATGGGTTGGAAGGCCCGGGAAAAGTGCAGTTGGTTCATTAGTGCTTAGCTTTGTGTTGCCGTGATAAAGAACTATCGGAATGATTAGTTTGAAGGCGGTTTGAGTTTGTAAACTACTCCTCCAGGAATTGGTAATGTACCGATTGAGCTGCTCCCTCAAATGTCCCAAGACTGGATTTTGGCTCTTATGTTCTACTAAAAATACAAACGTGGGCAGTCCCTCCTTTGGATTTTGGTAGAAGTAACAGATATCAGAGTAATGCTGCTTGAGCTGAGCATCTATAAAGCTATCGGTTGCACGACTCAAGCAATTACTGGTTAGATTGGGAAACCTGATTTTACTTAAGGCAAATTTGAAAAAATGCAGTGCTAATTCTGGATGCTGCAGAATTCCCTTCACGTATAGATCGTGTGGGGTAGGTAGAATAGACTTTGATCGGCGCACACGCGGCTGCTTGACCATCACAAAAACAAATACAATACGGTAGAAAACCCAAAGGTATTTCCTTCTTAGGAGAAATCAACTGTAAATTGTGCCATTTTTTTGGTGTCTTTAACAATTGGGCCTCCGATAAAAGTCATTAGTATCGGAGTAGATGCCAAGCAAAAGAGATCCGGTTGTTCCATTTCGCCATATCGCAGACCAATTCTTTTCTGCTAAATTGATGTACATCAAATTGGTTCCCACTTTGATGTTGTAGGCGGATCAGTCGTTTCAAAGCAACTTTCCCTAAAGCATAACCGATGACTAAAAAGGCAATTATTTTGTGTTTTGCAGCGCGTTCTGAATCTAAATCCTGCACCTCCTCCACCAGTGTTTGAAATACCCGATCATATACGGGTTCGAGTTGATCCGTTTCTGCTAACCTGGTTACTACAGTCGAAATTCCAGCTTCTCTATCTTTCCAAACGTCGAAGAGATCATTCAGTAACTGTGCAAAGGCTCCTAAAGCCACACTACAGCGTTTCATACCGGCCCCCCCCGCCTGCTCGGTGATTACATGCCAGCCTAATACCACCGAACTGCTTCCTTTTTGAATCATTAAATCCCAAAGTTCATACTCTTCTAATTGCCCGTTTTTTTGCGCTCTACTTTGGAGTTGGGCATTGGCAACCGCTTGCCATTGTGGACTCCAACTAAAGCCAGCCTTTGAAAATAGAAATGCAGAAGCATCCGCTGGAGTCTGAATAATAACTGGTGGTGTTGATAAAAAAGTGGGTAAATCGTCAAAGTTGTCCTCCGTTTCGTCCGTCCAATCATCAAAATAAGGAGTCAATGTTGCCAGAGCAGTGGACCTATCCTTTGCCTGAGGAGAAAGTGATTTGGCAGTAAGTACCTCAAATAAATATTCAAAAATTAAGAAGATTCCCAAGTAGGTCTTTAACCTGTTAGTCTGCCTTGTTAATTCGGCTGGAAAAAAATCCAAGTAACTACTCTGCTGTTTTTTTTTCCTTTCCGGGAAGTGCTTTTTTACATATAAAAACAGACCGATTATGACCTGCAAGGTTGCAAAATAACGCCTTATTCGAGCAATTCTTCCCAATGACGAAGCAATTTTAAGTGCGCTTTTGCCAGATAATTTCCTCAGTCCCAGTCTGCTTGGAGAGATGGCGGGCCAAGACAAAGAAAAAGTCGGAAAGGCGGTTCAGATACTGCAAAACAATACTCTCCACCGGGCTGAGGTGGTGTAACCGAATAACAGCCCTTTCCGCTCGGCGGCATACGGTCCGACAAATATGAGCGGCAGATACCACAGGGTGCCCCCCAGGTAGGATAAAGTTTTTTAATGGAGGCAGCTCCTCTGTCATCCGATCTATCCAGTTCTCAAGGGCTAGCAGGTCGCCCTCTTCAAGGCCTGAGGGAAGTTGAAAGGTCCCGCTTGGGTCAGTGGCCAAGTGAGACCCGAGATCAAATAACCGACACTGGACTTCTTTGGTTAGGAAAATATACAAATCCGAAGTTTTATCTAGCGCATCAGCTAATGAACCCAGAAAGGAATTTAATTCATCAACGGATCCGTATGCTTCTACTCGATCATCGTCTTTTGATACTCTTTTTCCACCAAAAAGACCTGTTTCACCAGTGTCTCCGGTTTTGGAATAGATTTTCATCGGTCTATTTTTGCTCTGGCTTGTCGGATTTTTGTAACGTAGCATCATTGCTGTTTTCGGCACCGGGCTTCTTTTGACCTGTCCCGATAAAACTACCGTCAACTCCCTCCTTCGTGCTCGCAGCCTCTGCAGGATTCAAGATTTCCCAAGTAAGAGGAGCCCATTGTTTCATTGCTACCTGCAGTTCTGTTTTTTTAGTACGACCTTGCGCCACAGAGAGTCGCTCCGCTAGATAAGCACGCATGTTGGGAGTTACAGAGCGGCAACCCTGTGAAAAAGCCATATCACCCGCAATAGGAATGAGTTCCAAACAAGCTACTGCATGATCCAGTCCATCTGTGCCATCCGCAATGCGGTTAAAGCGGATGAATTCTTTTATGGCGTTAATATCCCCTTTCTTCGCTTTTTCAAGGGTTTCCATGTACTTAAAATCAAACGTTTCTGCCAACTTTAGTAGAGAGGGAGTTACCACTATCTCTGGTTCAGGTGCTTGACAGCCCGCATTAAACATCGGTCCAATGAATAAAGCAACGAGCAAAATAAAAAAGTGCTTAACCATATTAAACGTGTTGTGTTTGTATTTTTTCTCCGCAAAGATGCAATCTTTCCTCTAATTAAACACCTGTTAATCTTCCTTCCATCAAAATATTCCAGTAATCGGTCGTGGGTGAACCATAATTCCATTGTACCTTTGCGACTTTCCTAGTCTTCACATATAAACAAATAATAACATGGGACGCGCGTTTGAATTCAGAAAAGAACGAAAATTTAAACGGTGGGCCGGAATGGCCAAAACCTTCACCCGTATCGGTAGAGAAATAGCCTTGGCCGTAAAAGCTGGAGGAGATAATCCAGAATACAATTCCAGGCTGCGTATGGCAATTCAAAATGCCAAAACAGCTAATATGCCCAAATCAAATATCGAAAGCGCCATCAAAAAAGCTTCCGGTAAAGACGCTGAGAATTTCCAGGAAGTAGTGTACGAGGGCTATGCTGCTCATGGAATTGCTGTTTTGGTGGAGACCGCTACCGACAATCCCACCAGAACGGTCGCTAACGTTCGGATGCACTTTGACCGCTGTGGTGGAGCCCTGGGTACCTCCGGTAGTGTAAGCTTTATGTTTAACCGTAAGGCGGTTTTTAAAGTGAAAGAAGCAGGCCAAAACTGGGAGGATTTAGAACTCGAACTGATCGATGCAGGTTTGGAAGAAATGAAAAAGGAGGAGGACGAAATGGTGCTTTATTCGGATTTTAAAGACTTCGGTACCATGCAAAAAGCCTTGGAAGATCTGAAAATTGAAACCAGCAGCGCTCAACTGGAGTGGATCCCAACCCTAACTAAAAAAGTAGGAGATGCCGAAGTCGAACAGGTCATTAAATTGATTGATCGACTGGAGGAAGACGACGATGTACTCAATGTCTTCCACACTATGGACATGTCCGAATAATCAATTATGATCATTGAATCTGCAGAGTTTGTAGCTAGTTACCCGGATCTTTCTGGGTGTCCATCCGACGGCAAACCTGAGTTTGCATTTATCGGGCGGTCTAATGTGGGGAAATCCTCGTTGATTAATATGTTAACGCAACGAAAGGGACTGGCGAAGGTTTCTGCAACACCAGGGAAAACGCAACTCCTTAACTTTTTTACCATCAATCGTACCTGGTACCTGGTGGATCTTCCCGGGTATGGATACGCGAAAGTGTCCAAAAAACAACACAAAAACCTGGGCTCAATGATTAATTCTTACCTGCTCCAACGGCAAGAACTGGTCACCGCCTTCGTTTTGATTGATAGTACTCTGGATAAACCCTCAAAAGTTGACCTTGAATTTGTAAACGCATTGGGTGAAGCAGGTGTCCCTTTCGCCTTGGTCTTTACCAAAAGCGATCGGGTCGGCGGAAATACGCTTCAACGTAATGTCTCCGCTTTCCTGAATAGTCTGTCAGAAGATTGGGAAGTTCTCCCCAAACATTTCATCAGTTCTTCCGAACGTACCCGAGGAAGAGATGAAATTTTGGATTACATTCATCATTGCCTGAAACTGGTTTGAGCCACAAGTCCAACATATATGAGCGCATAATCCCGGATACTGCCGACTGGCCGATTTATCTGCTTAGTCAGGACAGGGCGAATTTTATCCGGGAAATAGATGAGTACACTACCTCTAAACTGAGTAAAAAGTGCAAGGGAGACTTATCTGATCTGCTCGTTAAAACTTTGTATCAAGAGCGAATTCGAATCAAGGAAAGCCCTTGGAAGGTGGATCCACCCAATGAGCGGGTATTTTGGAATAAGATCAGTAAGCAGCTAATAAAAAAGTCGCTCGACCGTCAGGATAAAACAGCTACTGAGACCAATCGGTACCTCCTGGAAAAAATTGTTCACCGTTATTCCGAAGAAATTGTCGGTACTTTTCAATTAGGTACCCACAAATTTGCAGTTCGGTTTCTGACAATCCTTTTCAACCGTCTCTTCAATGCTGCGGTAGATAAAAGTATCCGTTCCCTATGGAGGGGTCGTCGTCAGCTTTATGAACGCCTCCAGGTAGTAGGGGAGGTGGAATCGGTGCGCGAATTGTTCAAACAAGGTACGGTAGTAGTAGTGCCGACCCATTTCAGTAACCTCGATTCAATTCTGGTGGGATATGCCATGGACCAAATTATGGGACTCCCTTCTTTTAGTTATGGGGCAGGTCTTAACCTGTACAACTCTGGGCCTGCTGCTTATTTCATGAACCGATTGGGGGCCTATCGGGTAGATAGAAGGAAAAAAAATGCCGTTTACTTGGAAACATTGAAGTCAATGTCCAACCTAAGTATTCAAAGGGGGGTAAATAGTTTATTTTTTCCAGGGGGAACTCGTTCTCGATCGGGTGCCCTTGAACAAGAAGTAAAAATGGGCTTGCTTGGAACAGCTGTTGAAGCACAGCGAGCGCTTTGTCAAAAAGGATCGGAGAAAAAAGTATTTATCGTACCTCTTGTCATTGGTTACCACTTTGTACTCGAGGCTCCTTTCCTGATCGAACAACACCTTCGGATGACAGGCAAGGAAAACTACCTTCGTCTTCGGGATGAAGGAACCAGTATACGGGCTTGGCTTCGATACATCTGGCAATTCTTCTCCACGACCAACGATATTACCCTGACCGTCGGACGTCCAATGGATGTGCTTGGCAATTTTGTCAATTCAGAGGGAAAGTCCTTCGATCGAAAGGGAAATCCAGTAGATATCAAGGAGTATTTTAGTTCAGTAGATGGGCAGCTCAATGAGGACACCCAACGGGAGGCAGAATACACAAAAATCCTTGCAGAACGTTTAGTCGAACGGTATTTCGTTGAAAATGTGGTGCTTTCAAGCCATTTATTGGCTTTTACGGTATTTGAAATTTTAGTACATCAAAATCCTAAGTTGGATTTATTCGGATTGCTAAGGCTTCCCCCGGATGAATACATTTTTCCGTTTAAATCGGTGGTAGAAGTGGTGGAACAATTGCAATCGGAGTTGTTCAAGATGGAACGAGAAGGTAAATTGATGCTTTCTCCCGAAATTCACCTGCCAGCAGAGGAGTTGATCCGGGATGCGATGAAAAAATTAGGCGTATTTCACCGAAAAAAAACCCTTTTGTACAACAAAGACGGCGATATTATGTCTGAAGATTTTCGTGTGTTGTATTATTACCACAACCGCTTAGAAAATTATGGACTGGATAGAAAAGTCCATTGGAAATCAGAAGAAATTGAAGTTTTAAAAGTGGATTAGTTTATGGAATACCAAAACATACAAGTACGTTTCGAAAATGGAATCGCTCTGCTGACTATCAGCAGAGAAAAGGCCCTAAATGCCTTAAATATGCAGACCATCTCCGAGTTAAAGGCGTTTTTCGAAAAGGATGCCTATTCGTTGGAGGGTCTAAAAGGAATCGTGATCACTGGGGCGGGTGACCGTTCTTTTGTAGCGGGAGCTGACATTGCCGAGTTCTTAAACTTGGATGCGAAGGAAGGGCAAGCACTGGCACAACGTGGTCAGGAAGTATTCCTTTTGATCGAACGTTTCCCCAAAACCGTCGTTGCTGCTGTGAATGGTTTTGCATTGGGTGGTGGATGCGAATTGGCAATGGCTTGCCACCTTAGAGTCGCCGGCGAAAAAGCAAAATTCGGCCAGCCAGAGGTGAACCTTGGCCTCATCCCAGGGTATGGAGGTACCCAGCGCCTGGTTCATTTGATCGGAAAAACCAAAGCCATGGAATTGTTGCTTACGGCAGATATCATTGGGGCAGATGAGGCAGCTCAGCTTGGCCTTGTCAACTGTGTGGTACCTTCGGGCTCGGAAGTGGAAAAAGCGGTCGAATTGATCGAAAAAATTGCCACAAAAGCTCCTTTTGCTGTTGCGATGGTAATCGATGCAGTTTATGCTTGTACTACCGATGGAGTGGATGGTTTTGCCAAGGAGGTGACCAATTTTGGCGCTTGCTGCGGTACCGACGATTTCCGCGAGGGCGCTTCCGCATTTATTGAAAAACGCAAACCTACCTTCACAGGAAAATGAGTGCAGCACAATCCCCCGTTATTGAAACCGATATCCTGATTATTGGCGCCGGCCCTGTTGGGTTGTTTACCGTCTTTGAGGCGGGACTCTTGAAAATGCGCTGTCATATCTTGGATGTTCTCCCCCAACCTGGAGGACAATTAACGGAAATTTATCCCAAAAAGCCAATTTATGATATCCCCGGGTATCCTTCGGTGCTTGCTGGCGATCTAATCCAAAACCTACTCCAACAAATTGCTCCTTTTCAGCCGGGCTTTACCCTCGGTGAATCAGCTGAAACCGTCGAACAACAAGCCGATGGTCGGTGGCTGGTGACAACCAACCGGGGCACTCAACACTTGGCTCCCGTTATTTTCATCGCAGGTGGCCTGGGTTGCTTTGAACCTAGAAAACCACCGATCGATAACCTGGCTCAATTTGAGGACCACGGAATTGATTATTTTGTGCGCGATCCTGAGCGCTACCGAGGAAAACGAATCGTAATCGCAGGTGGGGGCGACTCTGCACTCGATTGGACCATTTACTTGGCAGAAGTTGCCGATGAACTGACGTTGATTCATCGCCGAACCGAATTCAGAGGGGCCTTGGATTCAGTAGAAAAAGTGCAAGAACTGAGTGAGAAGGGTAAAATTCGCCTGCTGACAAATTCTCAGGTGGTAGGTCTAAACGGGGAGAATCACCTGAGTGAGGTCATTGTTGAACATGATACAGAAGGCAAATTGCCAGTTGCGGCAGATTACTTTATCCCCCTCTTCGGATTAACCCCTAAGCTGGGACCAATTGGAAACTGGGGCTTGGCGATTGACAAAGGGGCCATCGAGGTAAATACATTCGACTACTCAACGAATGTACCCGGAATCTTTGCCATCGGGGATATCAATACTTATCCAGGTAAACTTAAACTTATCCTCTGCGGATTTCATGAGGCGACTTTGGCCTGCCAATCTGCCTTTAAAATAGTAAATCCAGGTAAGAAACTCTCTTTTAAATACACTACCGTAACGGGTATCGAAGGATTATAACCCATCTATGGAACACATCATTCAAGTGACCGTTATTGATCGCGAACAGCAATCCCATTCGCTGGAGGCGCCCACCGACATGGGGCTCAACCTGATGGAACTCTGTAAATCGTATGAGTTGCCTGTCCTGGGTACCTGTGGTGGAATGGCCCTATGTGCAAGTTGTCATGTCTATGTCTTATCCGAACATCCTCTGACGGAGCCAACGGATGATGAGCTGAATATGCTGGATGCCGCTTTTTTTGTGAAACCTACCTCTCGCCTTGGATGTCAAATTAAACTGTCCGATGAACTGGATGGTTTGAAGGTCCAATTGGCGCCACAAGCAGAATAAATTTGACTCTATGATACAACTTCACTCCATTCCCACGGGTGCTCCCGAGGGTTTTCAAAAGAAGGACCTCAAGAAGAAAACGACAGAACTGGTGGCCCGACTAGGAGCCCTTCAACACCTGATGTACGCCCAAGGCAAGTACAGTATGCTAGTAATCCTTCAAGGAATGGATGGAAGTGGTAAGGATGGCGCGGTTCGGAATGTATTCACTGATTGTTCAATTACAGGCTTAAATTTAGTCTCGTTTAAAAAACCAACAGAGGAGGAATTTGCTCATGATTTCCTCTGGAGAGTGCACAAGCATACTCCTTCGAAGGGAATGCTGACTATCTTTAATAGAAGTCATTACGAGGATATACTTATTCAGCGGGTACATAAATGGATTGACGCTGATCGGGTCAAAATGCGTATGAAGGCGATCAATGCCTTCGAACAGTTATTAGAGGTGGATAACGAAACACTTGTGGTGAAATTTTACATGCACATCTCCAAAGAAGAGCAGCTCGTCCAACTGCAACAGCGAATAGATGATCCGAGCAAGCATTGGAAACACAATGACTCCGATTGGGAGCAACGCAAGTACTGGGACCAATACATGGAGGCTTATGAATATGCCATCAATGAAAGTGAAATCCCATGGCACATTTGCCCAGTCGATGATCGATGGTACCGGGATTATTTTATTGCAAGCGTGCTGGTGGACCGTTTGGAGCGCTTGAAGATGGAATTGCCGCGCCTACCGAAATAAACACTTAGCCATTTCCTGGAACAATCCTACATCATAAACGCTGTAGTCCTCGTATCCGGTGCTCCAAGCCACCCGTATGCTATCGAGCTCTTTTTTCATTAAAACCTTGAACAGGGCGGGTTGAAATCCGTACCGTGCCTGGAACACAGCCGTACTGGTGGCCAGATCCATCTGGATTTCCTGGTTGATGTCGTTAAACAGGGTGATAATTTCCCCATCAATAAATTTTAAGGAAAGGTAGCTTTTTGCAGGTAACCCGCCAAATGTACGTCGGGCATTGGCATCTTTAATGGTGAAGCTTAGGTGAATGGAGCCGCCTCCGGTCACGGGTTCATTCGAAAGTGCTGCATGGCAGATTATATGCGCCTGGGTATCCGCCAGCATTTTTCTCAAAACCGCATTGGTATTTCTAAAAAGCTCTCTTTTTGGAGTTTCCTTGTAAGTAGAGCCGGTGAATGGGTCGGTTCGCTGAATCGCCAGGGTACAGGGCCGTTCTGCCGGGTTAAATAGTACATCCTTTTTTGGGTCGTACCGAACCACTTTTATTTTTTGTTTCTTTTTGCTAACAGTTTCTATCCTGGCTTCTCCCGCTGCGGTGGAGTCTTGGGTGATTTCAGTAGAAGTTAGGTTGGAATTGGTTGGGGGCGGGCTTTCGATCTCCGCTGCTGGAGCGTCCGATGGGGTCGGTGGCAATGGAGGCAGTAGTGACTGCCAACGTTGGAAAAGCTCAGGAAGTTTCTTTTTTTGGTTTTTGGAAGGCTGGCTAAGAAGTTTTTCTGCCCACTGCAGGTGTTTTACCCTTTTTTTGTGATCGGACTCAAGTACTTTCAGCGTACTTTTTTCCTTTTTTATATCGAGTGATATGGTTTTAAGAGAGTCCGCGCTGAGGCTGCTGTCCGTTTTTGCCAAAAGGAATAAGGAGTCTTTCAGCAGCAGTACCTGCCGAAGCGAATCCATTTCTGGCTCGAACGCCTGAACTGTTTTGTTCATCTTTTCATAAACCACCTGCACGACTACAGCCGTTTGCCAGTTCAGCAGGCTATCCGGTGAGACTTCCAAAGCTTTCCACGTTTCAACTTGACGAGCAAAAAAGAGGGAGTCTTCGGGGCTGTAAGCCAAACTATCCTGCGCAGTCGTTGTTTTGAAACAGGCGATCAGGATAAATAAGACAAAAAGCAGCTTAAAACACGGATTTACTTTGCGTATTGTTGACTTTTTCTTCATCTTCGCATTTTTAACAGCACAAAATTAAGTCGAAGGACTGACAATAATCGTCAAATACTCAATTTGTAATCAATACTATTCACATGGTTATGGTAAAAATAAACACGCCTCTTTTCTTGCTGGCAATTGTCAGCCTACTGTCGACCGATTGCACCAACAATACTCCAAACATTGGAAATGATATGACGTTCAAAAAAATCGATGTAACCTATCCTTTTTCCAAAAAAGATACCACCGTCTCCGACACCTACTTCGGGGTAGAAGTGAAAGACCCCTACCGTTGGTTGGAGGATGATCAAAGTGAGGAAACCAAGGATTGGGTCCAAAAACAAAACATTGTGACCAATGGCTATCTAAGCCAGATTCCATTCCGGGAGAAAATTTTTAAGCGACTCGAAAAAATGTGGAATTTCGAGAAATTTGGAGTCCCATTTGAAGAGTCAGAAAAGTACTATTTCTTTAAAAACGACGGTCTTCAAAATCAAAGTGTCCTATATGTGCAAGAAACACTCGAGAGTGAAGCCTCCGTGGTGTTAGACCCGAACTCCTTCAGCAAGGATGGAACGGCCTCCCTTCAAGAAATGGGTTTTTCCAAGGATGGTAACTATCTCGCTTATGGAATCAGTGAAGGGGGATCTGACTGGAGAACCATCCGAATTAAAGACCTCAAGAATGGCACACTCTTGGAGGATGAGGTGAAATTTGCAAAGTTTACGGGAATCGCTTGGGAGGGAGCTGGCTTTTACTACAGCCGGTACCCACAACCGAAGGAGGGTGATCAGTTAAAAGGTGCTAACCAAAACAGTGCAATTTATTTCCACCAATTGGGGACGCCTCAAGATCAGGATCTATTGGTGTACAAAGATCCGAAGCATCCGAATTACTATTTCGGGTTGGCGACTACGGAAGACGAGCGTTTTGCTATCCTGACTGCTAGTGAAAGTACGAGCGGTAATTCCCTGGCATTTAAAAATTTGACGAAAAAAGAGAAAAGCTTCCAGACAGTTGTGGAAGGATTTAGCAATGATTTTTCGGTCATCGACAATTTGGAAAATGATTTGTTGGTACTCACCAACCAAAAAGCCCCCAATGGTCGCTTGATTTTAATACACACTGATCGTCCAAAAGAAAGCGCCTGGGAAACGTTGATTCCTGAAAACCCAAGCGATGTACTTTCCAGCGCAAGTATTTGCGGTGATAAAATTATTTGTCAGTACCTACACAATGCCTCCAGTGTATTGCGGGTGTACGATCTGAAAGGGCAATTTATCAAAGAAATAGCTTTGCCTGAGATTGGAACGGTAGGTTCCGTTTCTGGAAAGAAGGGTAAAAATGTTGCTTTTTACTCTTTTCAATCGTTTTTGCGCCCAAATACGATTTACCGCTTGGATTTGACTACGCTGGAGTCCAGTGTTTTCAAAGCACCGAAGGTCGATTTTGATCCGGATGCATTTATGACAGAACAGGTTTGGTTTGAGAGTAAAGATGGCACGAAGGTACCTATGTTTATTAGCCGCAAAAAGAACATGAAGATGGATGGCACAAATCCAACTTTATTGTACGGTTACGGTGGCTTTAATATTTCACTCACTCCAACCTTCTCTGTTTCAAAAGCGGCTTTATTGGAGAACAACGGTGTCTATGTGGTAGCAAACATTCGGGGTGGGGGTGAATTTGGTGAAAAATGGCACAAAGCAGGTACAGTTCTTCAAAAACAAAATGTGTTCGATGACTTTATTGCCGCGGCTACTTATTTGGTTGAACAAAAGTACACGGCCCCCGAGCGACTAGCCATTGAGGGTGGTTCCAATGGTGGATTGCTGATTGGGGCTTGCATGACACAGCGCCCAGACTTGTTTGGGGTTTGTTTCCCGAGAGTAGGGGTATTGGATATGTTGCGCTACCACCAGTTTACGATTGGTTATGCCTGGGCGGTCGATTATGGCAGAAGCGATGCCAACGAGGCAGAATTCAAGAATCTGTTGTCCTATTCACCCTTGCATAATGTCAAAAAGCAGGCCTATCCATCCACCATGGTGATGACGGCTGACCATGATGACCGGGTGGTACCGGCACATTCTTTCAAGTTTGCAGCGACTTTGCAGGAGCACCAAACAGGAGAGCTCCCTATTCTTGCACGCATTGATACCAGTGCCGGGCACGGAGCAGGCAAGCCGACCGATAAAGTGCTTGCGGAAGCAGCAGATATGTTAGCTTTCTTGCTGTATGAAATGAAATCAAAAGTGGTTTACTAAAAACGCCGATAGGTGAACCTCCAATGGGGCGTAAAAAGTGCTCGCATTTGAGTTGGGTATTAAACTATGAAAAATGGGCTTTTTTCGATGCTGATTCGAAAAAAGCCCATCATAATTTAAAGACGATTGAATAAAATAACGCTGCTAATTTAGAACCGAGCGGTTATTCCCCCCATGATATTTGTTCCGAAAATGGGGTAATTGTGCCAGCGCTCTCGTTGGTTATTAAATAAATTATTGATATCTAAAAATACTCCGAAATACTTGCCTAAACGGTAGTTACCGCCAATGCTAAAGTCTACCAAAACCCCATCTGCTCCTGCCACTCCTGCTGCATCCAATCGGCTGATTTTATCAGCGATAAAGCAGCTGGCCTTTATGCCTGCCTTTCCGTCCAATACCCTGTATTCTCCAGTGAAAGTACCTTCCAACCCCGGTATTCCCCACGCTTTTTCTTGCTGTGTGGGAGTGAAAAAACGCTGGCTTAGCAAACCAGTGACCACCAGGTTTTTGATGGGAGTCAGCTGGAGGCTTCCTTGAAATTGAATCATTTTCACGGTGTCGTATAGCACTTCGAATCGGGTAATTTCCTGATTATCTACCTGTGAAAATCGGGTTTGGTAGAGTGCAAGATTATTCGCCTGTGCAAATCCACCTTGCAGGGAGTAATTGATCCAGCTGGCTGAACCTTTCAACCCGGCTGCATAATTGCGGTAATCGGTGTTTTGTAGCGTGGCATTGTTGGTGCGTATTTCCAGAAATGGATTGTAAGTGCTCATCGTACGGAAGGTGTTTTTGCGGAGGTCACCATTGGCCAGGGCAAAAAGCTGGATTCCATCTCCTGCCACTCGAAGACTCAGCTCTGCGTCCGGATAAATGTGAAAAATATCTCGATTGCTTACAAAATTACCCCCCAACTTCAGCTTCAAAAAATCGGTATGAAACGTAAAGGAAGGCTGAAGGTAAATGTTGTTCAAATGCTGTTTTTCTACATCCTGGAAAGTGGTAAAGTCTGTATTAATCAACATCCTAAACACGTGTTTTTCAGCAAACCACTTGTCCCCACCCAGTTCCAGTTTAAGTCCGTTTTCAGCGTTGCCATACGCGTCTTTCAAGTGGTAATAGGCTGGGCTGATGTAGTAGTTCAGGTCAGCATCCGTACGTTCCTTATTATACAGTTTCGTGCTTACATCAATGGTTTGAAACTGCTGACGAATCCGATCAGCTTCAAATTGAAATAGCTCGTGGTCGTACCCATAAAAATGGACGCGGTTTCGACCGTATCCTATTTTAGATTCCAAAGCATGGCCATCATTGATTTCAACGGTACCGTTCAGGCGAACCTTTGTTTGCTGGAAGGATTGGTTTTCCAGCGCTTGAGAACTCGCCTGGTGGTGTTCGGCCCATAGGCTGGCTTGAAAGGCATCACCTGCATAGGCATACCCCAGGTTTCCGAGCAGGGCACTTGGTACCCCACCTCCAGCCTTCAAGTGACCATTGTACTGTTTTTCTTTGGGAGCAGATTTCAACCCCAGCGGTTTTAATTGCGGGGGCGCATAGGTTACTTTTGCTACCTGAGGGGGAACGGAGTAATCCTGTAAGCGAGTACTCGTATCAATAGGAGGTAAGATGGGTGTAACGCCTCGTTTGGTAGATTCGGGCAATTGAGCCTGGTAATTGCGTTCTAGGTCCAATTTTTGGCTACCAATATCTTGTCCAACTAGCTGTAAGCTGGAAAAGAAGAGAATTCCGATAACAAAAATGCATTTACGCATATGGGTATAGAGCTTGAGTGAGGGTTGGGTCGATTGTTTAAACAAGGTTAGTTGCCGGTTTCTAGTTCCAGTACTTCAACTTTTCCAGGTTTAGGGATAGAGCGGGACTGTGGGGTTGGATCGTCGGTTGGAATTCCCCCCAGTTCAATGTATTTTTGACGGGCAGTACTGAGGATGTCTGGAGCGCCGCCTGTGTAACCCTCTAGGATGGACTCAAGGATAATTTTAGCATTTTGCACATCTCCCTTTTTAGCACTGGCATCGGCTGCAATCAAATAATTGCGAGCAATCCAGTCATCCTGACCAGCACTTTCTAGGGTGGCTGTTTCCAATAGCGCTTCTACCTCATCGTATTTCCGTTGATCGAACAGCACCCTTAGAATATAATGGTATCCCTCTGCCATACTTTCTGACTGGCTTAATCGGGTGACTTTTTGGAAGGAAGTCATTGCAGTGCTCAGGTCGCTTCGGTTGTAGGCTATTTTACCTAAAAAAAGATGGGCTTTCGCCTGCTGTTCGCTGGTACCAAGGTTGGACTGGACTACTTTGTTGGCATATTCCTGTCCAGCGGTGCTGTTGTTACTCAAGAAAGCGGCTTCCATAAGTAACAATTGTGCATCGAACCTGGACTGGGTATTCGTGGCAGATTCCTCCCATTTTTTGCCCAGCTCCAGCGCCCTTGAATAGTCTTTGATTGGATTCATAGCCAATCTTGCTCCGGTTTCCGCAGCAGCTGGGAAATAGAGGCTTGCTCCCCGGTTGGTAACCGCGATATAATCTTTGAGCGCCTCATTGTTTTTTTGTAATTGAAGGTTAGACTCCCCCCTTAAGTAATAGGCTTTAACACTTTCCCGACCATTGGGGTATTTCAGTAAATAATTATTGAAACCATCAATCGCTTTTTGGTAGTCCTCGACATTAAAATGATACTCTGCAGCGTGGAAGGTCAAGGTATCTCGACCTACATCGGATATCTTTCTTCCGGGAATACTTTCGATGAAGGCTACATACTCATCAATTTGATTTTTCTCTGCATAAATATCGCGCAAACGGCCCTCCGCTAGTTCAGCTTCTGCCTGAGTGGGATTGTTGCTGAAAACTTGTTTGAAATGCTGAATTGCAGCATTTCGGTCACCCTGATTGTAGCTTAGGTATCCAAGATAGTTAAGGGAGGAAGCAATCAACTTGGAGCGACCTCTGAATTCTTGCACAATTTTTTTGAATGCCGCGGCAGACTGGCTGGTGTTGTTTAGTTTGGTGAGGTAGGTAATACCTATTTGAAACAAGGCCTCATCCACCTGCGTGCTGTTTGGGTAGTTGGTCACCAACGATTCCAAGGTTTTTATTTTCTCCGTTTGAAGATTTTGTAGACCTTGAATCATTCCTTTTTGGAAAATGGCATATTCGAATTCTCCTGACTTTTTGCTGATAGCTTCATTGTAGTAGGAGAGGGCTTGGGTGTACAATTGTTGTGCGAGCAGGCAGTCTCCTG
>JBKDAM010000056.1:0-25238 GCA_046316495.1 Chitinophagales bacterium | reverse complement strand
TATGCGAGCACAGTCAATTCCGGTGGAGGAATAACTCTTTTTTCCATCAACCTGGCTACCTGTGAATCCTGTATCATCAGTCCAACCTCCTCTAATTACGGCTCAAATGATATTGTATTTCTTCCAGATGGAACCTTGCTCAATATCGACGCCATCGGCTTACGAAAAACACCTCCCCCTCCCGCCACAAATATTATCTGGCAAACCGGTAACCCCCAGAATTATACCTCCGGCCAACTAGCACCTAATGGGCTTGTCTACTTGGTAGGGTCGAATGGTTTGGCAAGTTACAACCCTACTAATAACACCATTTCCTATATAGGCCCATGGCCACCCAGTGTTTTTTATTTATTTGATGTTTTTTACATGGACGGAGTGCTCTACGCAAATGGATTCGATCAATCCTTCAACGGAATCCTTGTTGAAATCAACGTTACCACACCCGTACAATCGATTGTTACCCCTTTTAGTCTGGGTGAAACCCACGGAGAAGGAGGAAACTGGAATGGAACCGAAGGCCTATTCTATGCAGATGCCTCACACACTGTCTACTTCTACAATCCACAGAACGAAAGCTCCAGTACAGTGTGCGACATCGATTTTAACTATTCTATCCTTGGGATTACCAGCCTTCCACCCGGTCTGCCTATTCCTACTTGCCAGACGGGTTGTGTCAGCAACGCGGGTGTTTTGAGCACCGGAGGCCCCTACTCACCCTGCCAAAATAGTACCTTCAGCTTTTCAACCCAAAGTCAACCTACACTTGACTCAGATGACCTATTACAGTATATATTTTTCTCAAACCCATTGGATACTTTAGGCAGTATCTTAGCTACCTCCTCCAGTCCATCCTTCAATTTTGTAGCTCCAATGCAACTAGGTATTAACTATTATGTCGCAGCAATAGTAGGGAATGCCCTCAATGGCAGTGTTGATGTAAATGACCCCTGCCTATCCATCTCCAATGCCCTTCAACTCACCTGGAAGCCCCTGCCAACTGCTCTGCTCTCCAGCCCTACCACCGATTTGTGTGCCGGAAATTGTCAAAACCTAACCGTTACAATGACCGGAACAAGCGTTTTTACCTTGTCTGGAAACCTTCTCTCTGCAGGGAATGCAATTAGCACTTTCAACGCTTCTTACACCCAAAATACAGGCCTCCTGAATATTTGTGTTCCTGCGGGAACCCCAGCAGGTGCATTAACCGTACAAATCACCTCCCTGATCGACGCCTGGTGTATTTGTGAGTAAGAGCATATTCCTAATTAACTGTTCAGCTTAACTTTGCGGCTATTCTCCATACTCCTCAACCTTCAAAGAAAGGTGAAGCGATGATCTATCCATCCATTTTTTCAACAATAACAGGACTTCGTGCCGGAATGAGCACGCGAGACGGAGGCACCAGCATCGGTCCTTATGCTTCTATGAACCTGGACTTTCGTGGCCCGGATGAGGAAAGTACTCGACTAGAAAACAGAAAGCGGTTTTGTAACCTACTCGGATTCCAATCAGAAGCCCTGGCAGGCTCTCTACAAGTACATGGAACCGAAATTTTAGAGGCCACTACTGCAGGAATAGCGGAAGGATTTGATGCGTTGATCACCCAAAAAAAAGGCCTTTTAATTGGTGTCAGCGTCGCTGATTGCACTCCAATTCTATTGGCAGACCCTACCACCGGAGCCCTGGCAGCCATTCATGCTGGATGGAGGGGTACCGTCCAACAGATTACCCAAAAAACATTGGAAAGATTGCGTCTTACCTACGGAGTACAAGCACAAAATTGTTTCGCATGGATCGGTCCATGCATCGACGAGTGCTCCTTTGAAGTAGATGCTGAAGTGGCCGCTCAATTTGAATCCGATTTCATTAGGACCATCGAAAGCACAAAACAATACTACGTTGACTTAAAGAAAGCGAATTGGCATCAACTCCTTCAAGCAGGAGTACCAGCAGCTCACATTGAAATCGATCACCGTTCCACCTACTTACAGACACAAGATTTTTTTTCCTACCGAGCAGAAAAGGGTATAACCGGCAGAATGTTGGCAGCTATTGGATGGGAGGCTAACCTATAAATCCCTATTTCTGATCTTTTATGAATAAGAAAAACAGTCTACTAACGGTAAAACAGCCATTTTCCTAATTCCCGAATCGTTACTTTCTTTCCGTACATCAAAATTCCTACCCGGTATATCCGTCCAGACAACCAAACAAAAAACACTGCAGACCCAATCAATACGACGATAGATAAAATTACTTGCCAAACAGGTGGGTCAAAAGCCAAACGACCGGGCATTACAATCGGTGAAAATAAAGGGAAAATAGAAGCCACAATGGCTAAAGTGCTATGAGGGGCGCGCATCACCACCGAAGTCATAATGACAAAAGCCAAAATAATCGGAATCATAATCGGAAATGTCAGAGACTGACTTTCTCCCATATCATCGCCAACCGCACTACCCACTGCAGCAAACATCGATGCATATAAAAAATAGCCTCCAAGAAAAAAGATTAGCCCAACCACCAAAATATACCACCAGTTTTGACGCATAATCTCCTCAATCAATGCAGGTAAACTGTCTTGCATCTCAGTGGCTGCCCCCATACCGGCTTGCGATGTCACCGCAGCAGAGCTGGTATCGATACCTAAAAATAGCTGAATCCCAAAAAAAATAAAGGTATTCAACACCGCCCAAATAAGAAGCTGAGTCATTCCTACCCCTGCGGAGCCAATAATTTTACCAAGCATTAGTTCAAAAGGCTTGACACTGGACATGATTACCTCAACAATGCGATTCGTTTTCTCTTCCATAACCGAACGCATCACGATAGAGCCCCAAATGAGAACTAACATGTACATAGCAATGCCCATAAAAAAAGATATCCCCATGGCAACCCCACTCGTCAAGGATCCTCCTTGATCATCCGCCTGATCAATAGGCTCCGGATCCAATGACACCTCAGTCTCTAGTTCACTGAGCGACTTGCGGTCCAGGCCTAACGAATCAATCTTGAAATCTTTGATTTTAGCAGCAATCCTGCGCTTAATTACCCCTTCCGTTTCAGGGCTGAACGCAGCATCCGAATACAAATAAACGGTTTGTTTTTTTACCGATAAATTAGCTAATGGCGGCAAACGAAGCACCCCATCGTATTTCTTATTCCGAACATCTTCCTTCAATCGCTCTAATTCTGATCCCATAGGTGCCAATGAGAAGTGCAAACCATCCTCATCCGGAATCCCTGAACCAGCTCGAATGACTCCAGCTTCATCATATACCACAATACTTCTTTTTTCAGTACCCTTGTACGACATCATCAGTGCCTGAATGGCAAAGAAAGCCCCAAACGC
This sequence comes from Chitinophagales bacterium, assembly GCA_046316495.1. GTDB lineage: Bacteria > Bacteroidota > Bacteroidia > Chitinophagales > Saprospiraceae > M3007. Next base: position 21,886 of record JBKDAM010000056.1, on the reverse strand, counting down.
TAAGGGGGTTAACAAGGTGCCTAATAAAAACGCACGAGTACGTACCCGAGTCAGATACTCCCTCCGCACTATCAGCCAAAGTTTATTCATAATAATGGTTTATTCGTATCGCAATGCTTCAATGGGATCCAATCGAGAGGCTTTTAGGGCGGGATAGAACCCAGAAAGAACTCCCACCACCATACACAACCCAAAGCCAAGAGCCATCCAACCCCATGGAATTAAAAACGATCCTCCCAGTGCCGGTGTGACTAAATTCCCGACCAAGATACCTAAAAAGATACCAGCAATCCCACCTAATTGACAAATCACAATCGCTTCCGTCAAAAATTGATATAAAATACTCGCAGAAGTTGCCCCCAAGGCTTTGTAAATACCAATTTCTCTCGTACGCTCTGTAACGCTTACCAACATGATATTCATTAACCCAATCGCTGCCCCTAGTAAGGTCATTAACCCAATTGCAATGGTTGCCAATCGAAGATTCGTGGTGTTCTCCTTCAAGATGGCTACCAGACTATCACTGGCAAACACTTCAAAATCATCTTGCTCACCCGGCCGCAATCTTCGAATCTGCCGAAATACTCCAGCAGCTTCCGATTGAGCAGCGTCTAAATCCGTCGCATTATTCACCGCAATAACTACCGAATACTCCGTTTTGTCCGTTCCATAGATCGACTTAACTTTCAATAAAGGTGCAAAAATAGCCCGATCATTGGAACTATTCATCGAAGCTCCCTTTGATGCTAACACCCCAATTACCCGATACCGATCGCTGCCCACCGTGATAATATGATCCAATGCGTTCTCTGGTTTGTTGTTAAACAACTTCTTCGCTACCTCGTAGCCAATTACCACCTTCGGCTGCCCGTCATTGATCTCATTTAATGAAAAATTCCTTCCATGTACAATATCCATGCCCTTTACCTCAAAATACTGCTCATCAACGCCCCAAAAGGCCACATTCGGATTGGTCTCAACTTCCCCAAATTTTGCTGTACCTAAACTCGTACCCTGAAAAGATACCGAAACAGAAGCAGGAAAGTTAAACCGCTCCTTAAATTCCATCGCTTGACGATAATCAATCGGCTCCCCTACTTTTTGACGACGTCCGCCTCTACTGCTCTTCACCTCCCCCCACTTTCGCTCAATCGTAAACGAATTCGCTCCCAAACCCGAAAAATTATCGTTCAAGGAAAAAGCAATCGCATCAATCGCCGTCAAAATGCCCACCAAAGCCATAATACCCAATGCAATAATTAAAAGGGTCAATACAGACCTAAGCAAATTGGCGCGGATGTTCTGCAACGCCATGGCAACTATCTCTGAAAATGGCATACCTGTCGTGTTATCTTCACCCAAAAGTAACGAGATCAAACCGTTTCTATCCTATCATTCGCGCCAGATCGCAAATTTATAGATAAATGATGCCTGTTGTCAGATGGAATAACCGATATTTGCCCATAACAAAACAATATTTTACTATGGTACGTCCCTTTAACCTACACAACTGGATCGAAGAAAATCGCCACCTGCTCAAACCTCCCGTCGGCAACAAACAACTCTTTGTCAATAACGACGACTTCATCGTCATGATCGTAGGCGGACCAAACGGACGAAAAGACTACCACTGGGAAGAAGGTGAAGAACTTTTCTTCCAACTAGAGGGCGACATTCAAGTGAAAATCATCAATGCTGACGGCCAACCAGAAACGATTGATATTCGAGAAGGCGAAATGTTCCTCCTCCCCGCCCGAGTCCCACACTCCCCACAACGCCCAGAAGGAACCGTAGGCCTAGTCATCGAACGCCACCGCCGGGAAGGAGAAATCGACAAACTGATGTGGTTCTGTGAAAATTGCCACCACCCCCTCCACGAGGCAGGCTTCCCACTAAAAGATATCGGGACACAAATCAAGGAAGCGATCCAAGCATTTAATGCAGATAAGTCCCTCCATACCTGCAAAAAATGTAACCACACTTCCTCTTTTTAGCTAATTCGCACTTTACTTCTACCCAACAATTCATACACCACCATATACTGAAACTGCTATGAAGTGCCCAAACTGCAATGTAAACCTGTTGATGACCGATCGAAACGGCGTGGAAATTGACTACTGCCCAGACTGCCGTGGCATCTGGCTCGATAGGGGTGAATTGGATAAAATCATCGAACGCGCCAATCAAACCCAAACGCCATTTTACCCTAAATCTGAAAAACCCTACCATAAGGATACCTACTCTGATCATAGACCACACGAATACAGAAAAAAGAAAAAAGACTCCTTCCTGGAAGACTTGTTTGATTTTTAAACTGACCTAGAAGCCCGTATGTAAGCGTTGTAGCCCTTTTTTCACTAACTTTTTTGCACCATGTCAAACCGCTTATTCTTTGCTACAACCGCTCTTTTCTTGCTGTCCCAACTACCAATCCTCGCTCAGCCCGGATTACCCAGCCGAATTGCCTTTGGATCCTGTGGATCCCAAGAGCGTCCTATGCCCATCCTGGATACCGCCCGCAACTTCCAACCAGACTATTTTATCTGGCTGGGAGACAATATCTACGGCGATACCAAGGATATGTCCGTGCTAAAAGCAAAATACGCCCAGCTCGCTGCTAAACCAGAATTCCAACGCCTCAAAAAAAACACCACCTTCCTAGCTACCTGGGACGATCACGACTATGGATGGAATGACTCTGGTAGGCATTATCCATTTAAAAAGCAATCCAAAAACATCTTCCTGGACTTCTGGGAAGAACCAAAAGAGTCCCCACGCCGCCAACACGATGGCATCTACACCTCCTACTACCTGCAGGAAAATGGGAAGACACTTCAAATTATCTTGTTGGATAACCGGACCTTTCGGGATGACCTTCGATTGTATAGAGGAGAGCTAAACCGTGACGCTAGATTCTTCTATCCACTTGACTACTACCCCCATGAAATTTCCGATTCCACCCTCCTTGGAGAAGAACAATGGAAGTGGCTGGAAAAAGAATTCCAAAAACCTGCTGACCTTCGAATTATTGGTTCCGGAACTCAATTCAGCATCTCCTATAACGGCTATGAGGCCTGGGCAAACTTCCCACATGAACAAAAAAGAATGCTCGAACTAATAAAAAAAACCAAGGCAAATGGAGTTCTGTTCCTCACTGGTGACGTTCACTATGCAGAAATTTCTGTCTTAAAAGAAAATGGACTCTACCCAATCTATGATGTGACTGCCAGTGGAATTACTTCTACTTGGCACTTCGCCACCCCTAATGAAAATAGAGTAGAAGGCCCAGTGATGGAAAACCACTTTGGCCTCCTCTCTATTAATTGGAATCAGCCAGACCCGAGCATCAAAATGGAAGTCTACGATATCCGAGGTAACCAACGGATCGAACATACCATACGACTCAGTGAATTGACGTTCCCAAAATAACGAATAATCGGTTGATCTGTTTGTATTAAACTTATATCCTCATGCGTCTTTTTTTACTACTCCCTTTCCTGTTTCTTAGCTGGCAAAGCACAGCTCAATTTGGAAAAGCGCTGCTTCTTGATGGTAATGGCGACTACCTACGTGTAGAAGACCATGATGACTTAGATATTAGCGCAGGAGAACATTTTAGCATCACCTGCTGGGTAAAAGCCCTGGCCTACACCGACTTCTATCGAATCGCCTGCAAAAGAGGCGGGACTACCGCTGCTTTTGCAGGCTATGAATGTATCATAAAAAGCAATACAGGAGAATTTGGCGTCAACCTTAGAAGCACCAGCGGCGCCAATGCCGGTCCGCCCTTTGGAAATACTCCCCTCAGCGACGGCAACTGGCACCACCTAGCTATGACGGCCGATGCTTCTACCGGCACCGTTAGAATATATGTGGACGCCCAATTGGAGCAATCCACCACCACTACCATCCTTGGTGCACAAGGATTTGAAAATGCCCTCGACTTATATTTTGGGGCAAGCCAGGCCCCAGGCCTTTTCTGGAATGGCTGGCTAGATGAAATCCGAATCTGGTCGTTCGCACTCAACCAAGAACAAATTGCTGCCGACCAACTAACGCAGGTTACGGGAAATGAACCTGGATTACTAGCTGCTTGGGATTTTGAAAACAGTGTCGGCCAAATAGTCCCCGACCTTACCGGTAACCATCCAGGTACACTGTTTGGGAATGCAAGCACAAGCGTTCCAACGGCCGTCGATATGACCCTCCTAAGTACCAACAGTTACCATCCGGATTTCCCGGTTGGTCAAGGCGCTACCGCAGAGCGCTTGCTTTCTGTCAACTTTAAAACAATAGGTGGAAACAATCCAATTCAAATCGACCACCTCCAATTCTCCCTTCATGCCCTCACGAATCCTAATCACTTAAGCCAGTTCAGGCTATATAGCAACGGTAATCAGCCTCGTCTCCAACTCTCCACAGCTCAACTGCTAGGTGAAGCAGCCTCCACCAATGGCCAATTGGTGTTCAATGGTCCAATAGTACTTTCAGAGGGCGACAACTACTTTTGGCTGGTAGCAGACATCCAGCCAACGGCAGAAGAGGGAGCAAGCATCGGAGCAGACTTTTCTGGTTACACTGCCAATGGGCAATGGATCGGAGTTCCAGTGAACCCTAACAGCCCTGATAGGACCATCCTTTTAGAGCACACATTACTCTTTTCCGGGGGAGATTTCGGATCAGCAGCCTGGAGGATTCCAGCAATCGCTGCAAGAGGCAATCAAGTAGTGGCTGTGGCAGACGCCCGTATCACTACCAATGGAGACCTCCCGAATAACATCGATTTGGTAGCCCGAACCAGCAACGACAAAGGTCAAACTTGGTCCGCTCCCATCACAATTGCAGACTTCGGAAACCAAGGAGCCAGTGATCCAGCCCTCGTTTATGATCGTATTTCTGGCGACCTACTCTGTTTATTTGCCTCGCATGCAGGACTCTTCCAGTCTACCCCTTCCAATAAAATACGGTTTCAAGTTTGTAGAAGCGCTGACTTTGGAGTCACTTGGTCAGCTCCACAAGAATTTTCAAGTCAAATTTACTTACCAGGGTGGTACGCTGCCTGGGTAGCCTCTGGAAGTGCCCACCAACTTCCAAATGGAAGAATTGTAGCCGCCGTTGGAGTTCGTCAGAATGCTGGCAACACCATCAGTAATTTTATGATCTATAGCGATGATGGAGGATACTCCTGGCAAAGCTCTCCAGGTGTGGCATCTGCGGTCGGGGATGAAGCAAAAATTGTATCCCTCGAAGATGAAAGGTTACTAATGCTGATTCGCTCAGCCGGACTAAGAAAAGCCTCATACTCCTCCGATCTGGGAGCTAATTGGACATTACCAGTCACCGTCCCAGACCTTGTTGAACCTGCTGTAAACGGAGATTTAATTCGATTCTCCTCCATTTCAAGCGGGAACACTACCAATCGGCTTCTTTTTTCCATCGCCTCACACCCAAACCAACGCAAAAATCTAACGGTTTTTGTTAGCTACGATGAGGGAGCTAGCTGGCAAACCAAGAGGGTAATATGCCCAGGGCCTAGCGCCTACTCCGCGCTCTGTCACTTTGATGACGGAACAATTGGCATGTTTTATGAAAACGGAGAATATGAAAATTACCAATTGTACTTTACCCGTTTTTCACTGAATTGGCTGAGTAATGGAGCAGATACCTGGACCACCACTTCCACCCAACCAGCAGATAACGCCTCTGACCCCCTTTTAAAAATTGCGCCCAATCCGGCAAGCGGATCCATTAACCTCCAATTTCAGATTCCAAGCACCCAAAAAATTAGCTTGGAAGCAACTGATTCAACTGGTAAGCTCATTGAAGTCCTTCGTTCGGAAACCATGAGCCAGGGAACTTATCAACAAACTTGGACACCGCGCCAAACCGCCAAGGGGTGGTTTGTTATTCATTTAAAGGGAGAAAATTTTTCCACTTCAGCTCGCGTTCAGTTCCACTAGGCAGGCTAAAAAGACTACCCCCGTTGAGTAGAAAAACTCAGCGGGGGTAGATAAAAGAAAGACAAAAAGGAATTACTTACCGTTTACGTTTCTTGTAGGGTCCTCCTCCTTGATTCATATTTCCACCACCGCCGGGGCCTTTATGTTTCTTTTTATTGACATTATTGCCGCGTTGCTGCCCACCTCTGCCCTGTGGACGATTGCCTCCTTGAGATTGTTTATCAGCATACATGGAAAGCGTATCTAAAGAGCTGTGTCCTTCGTGAAGTTCCAGTTTGCCATTGCTCAAGTGAATTAGATCCTCTTTTACAATATCATCACTCACATAGTGTTCCTTGTTCCAGGTTTTATAGGCAAGTTTCATATAAGAGGCAATTACTTCTACCAATCCCTCTTTTTTGGGACCCTCGGGCATTTCAATTGCTTTTTCAATTAACTTCTGCACGCTCGCGCCATAATGGCGAAAACGCATAATTGGAGTTGGATACTCCAAACGGTGTTCTACCACCTCTTCGCTGACCGATTTTATTACAATTCCTCTTGGAGGAGTCACATTCAATTGATGTTTCGTGATTGCGAATGCATGGTTCCAGAGCCGTTCTTTGTAATCTTCGATCCCCCTTGTATTCGGATTTAAAAGTTGCATCATGTGTACGATAGCCTCAGCGGTCTTTTGACGGCGATAGTCATCTTCAATTGTACAGGCATGTTGCAAAAGGCCTTGAATGTACCGGCCATATTCGGGGAAATCTACCCGCTCTTTTGCTGAATTATATTCTAGTTCAAATTTCATGTGCGATACTTAGTGGTCTTAAATAGTTGGAGAAAACCCTTTGAGGTTTACTGTGCTGCCCTTTTCAGCTTAAAGTTAAAGGTAATTACCCCCCGTTGCTCCGGCGAACTGGCAGTTTCAAACTTAAATTCCAGAGCTGCTTTTCTAGCAATTTGTTGCAAGTTGGCATTAGGATCCGACTGTCCAGTAACGGTTGCCTTTTTTACGTTACCATTTTGGTCTACCACCACCTCAACATACACTTTTCCCTCGTCATTGGTGTTGTAGTTAATAGAGGGACGAGACTGAACCTTCCTATTCCCGATTCCACCGCCAATGGAAGTGCCTACACCACCACCGCTTCCGCCGCCACTTCCGCCACCACTTCCAGGTCCTGAACCATCTGGGTTATCCCCATTACCATTCGGAGTTCCCGAAGTCCCCGAATTTTTTTTATTGCCGAAGGAATTGGAATAATTTTTCTTCTTTTCTGCTGCGCGTTGCTTTTCGGCCTCCTCAGCTGCTCTAAGCGCTTCTAAACGCTGTTGTTCTGCCTGCTGGCGTTGCTGCTCTGCTGCCCGCTCTGCCTGCTGGCGAAGGCGAAGTGCCTTGACGTCAGGATCCTCGCTGGTAGCAACTGGTGGACTTGATACCGGTTTGGAGGGGGTGGGGGTTGGAACCGCTTCCGATGATGTAGGCTCCGATGGGGTAGGAAGGGGCTCGGGGTCAGATGGAGCACTAGCATTACCCGCATCTGGCAATCCCTGCTGCGCATCATCTCCCCCGCCACCAAAATCAATTTCAATGGGTCCATTCGTAATCAGCTCCACTGTATCCTCTCTTGGGGCGTCAAACCGATAATAGTACAGAAAAAGAAAAAAGGCAATGTGCAATAGAATACTCAGGATCATCGCTTTCGAGCGATTTTCCCGTTCCATTACCTCCATGATTCTATTACGTGCGGCTGACATACTTGTAAAGTAGAGTAGTTGTTACTGTGCAGAAGTTGCTTCTACCGACTTAGGATCAGTAGCCAAAATGGTTTTTAATTTCAATCGATTGGCAATTTCTAAAACGTACACCACGTCATTGATTGGAACTGATTTTTCAGCAACAATGGTAATGGTTGGTTTCTCGTCTTGGTTCAACTTCAACTTGGAGATTTTATCAGATAAAGCAGACTGCAAGGTCTCCATAGGCACCTCCGATACCTTCCCTTCTATTTCAAAATAATACTTACACTGGTTGTCAACTCGCTGAAGTGAAACAGCCAAGGCTGGTGAAGCCATCGAGGTGGAGCTACTCGAGGGCAACGATAAGTTGAGGGCGTTTGGCGTTACAAATTTAGAGGTTAGCATGAAAAACATCAACAGCAAAAAAATGACATCAATCATGGCTGCCAAGCTAAACTCCGGTTCCACCCTTTGACGGCGTTTAAGTCCCATTTATTAAATCAGTTAAAATGGTTAGTAAAAAGGTGCTTAACGAGTTGGCTCCTGGAGTAAATCCATGAACTGAACCGCCGTATTCTCCATCTTAAATATAACTTTGTCTAACTTGGAAACCAAAACATTGTACCCGAACATGGCGATAATAGACACCAACAAACCGGCCGCAGTGGCTGTTAACGCGTGATAAATACCAGAAGAAAGTGTCTGAGGGGTAATATTGGTGGCTCCTGTCATATCCTGAAAGGCAATGATCAAACCTATCACTGTACCCAACAAACCAATCATCGGCGCAATACCCGAGATGGAAGCTAAGGTGGATAAGTTTTTCTCTAGCTTAAGCAATTCCAAGTTACCTATGTTTTCAATCGCCTTATTGATATCGTCTAGTGGTTTTCCAATCCGATCCAAACCTTTTTCCACCATCCTGGCCATCGGAGCATCAACACTCTGACAAAGGGCCTTCGCAGCTTGAATATTGCCACTTTCAACACTCGCCCGGATCGAATTCATAAAATTCTGATCCACCTGCTCCGCCTTGGAAAGCGTCATGTACCGCTCAAGTATAATAAATACGGCACCAATGGATAGAAAGAACAGAATGGCCATCACAATCAAGCCTGAAGTGCTACTCCCCAGAATAATATCAATTAAGCTTTCCCGCTCTTTTAAAGGAGCCGATCCTGCAGCATCTTCCACTAACTGAAAAAAGAGGAAAAGAGAACCCAACATGGACTGAAGCATCATAAAATTAGTTGCTGTTTATTAATGAAGCACGTTTTAGGAAGGAATTAAAAGCAACCGACGAACACCAATTCTTCTCTTGTTTCGACGTTCACCTTATTCCAACGACAAAAGTAATTTGAATTGTATCTAAAACAGGCCTTTTTATCTGATTTTCACAATAATTTATGAATCGAAAGGCTAAAAACCAGTCTTCAAACGCTTTCTTTTACCAATTAATAAGAATCTGCTGGACAATCCCGACCCTTCCTGTTGGCCTAGCGGACGGAGGAGGTCCACTTTTGAAGGGCCTTCACCACATCGGAATAATCAAAAGTATCCAAATTTCGAAGAAAATCAATGGTCTCTGTTAACTGCGACTCATTTTTGGGTCCTACAATAACACCCTGTATCTGAGGGTTACTATGTGCCCACAACAAGCCCAAATGGTGCATGGTCAAGAGAGGAGGGCGCACAAAAGCTAAGTTCCAATCTGATAACATTCGTTCCAGCTCGCCACATTGCTTAGCAAATAAGCTCGAGTTCCCACCCCGAATTGCAAACGTACTCTCAGGAGTATAGCCTCCTTTTAACTTGACTCCCCCCGCATTAATTCCATAAGCCCAAACGCGATGCGGAGCAGCCCCCATTAGCAAACTCTGATAGCGGTCCAAATCACTCATTAAAACGTTGTGTTTAACCTCAAGGTCAAATGGCAGATTCAGGGAGGCATTGGCCAATGCATAGTGCTCCGGATATTTAATCCCAGACAACCCTGGGCGGATACCCTCTTGATGCAATTCCCGAAGAACCGCCACCGTCTCCACAGCCGCCTCCGGCACTTCCCGGTTATCCCAGTGAATCATTATTCCCCGTAGGTTAACCCCAAAAATTCGCCGGTATTCATCCGTTATCATTCGTAAAAAGGAAGGAGACAAATTGATCTCTGGCGTCCGAAGATTGTCCATACTACCCACTTTCATCATCACGGATAGCTCTCCCTTTATCCCATGTGCCGAAATATACTCTGCCAGTATCTTTTCTGAGGCCCTAAAATCCGCTGGTTGCTTGTTAATCGGATAATTCGTAGCAGCATCTATCTCAGAAAAACCTGCCTTCAACCAAGCATCCAGTAAGGAGAAGGCCATTTGCTTATCCAAATTCCAACCCCACTGAGCGGTCCCTAACATTAAATTAAGTTTCATACCCTTTACTTAAATAGTTTACCATTTAAAATCCTCTCTGCTTAGACTCCATCAAAAAGGCAAATCGGGTTGCTTAGGGAGTACCGAATAACTGGACAAATCTTGCTGGTTGAGCGCTGCAGCCATTAGCTCCGGAAAACGATCCGGTGTACAAGCAAAGACAGGACCTCCCAAATTAGACAAAAATAACGCATTCGAATGCTGGTATGCAGGTGCTCCCCCATCACTCAACGCCAACAACCCGATTAATTGAACACCCGATTCAGACAACTGTTGGAGACGCTCCCGCATTTTCACCTGATTCCCTCCTTCAAACAAATCACTCAATAAAATCAAGATGGTTTCAGCGGGCCTGGCAATTAATTGCTGGCAGTACGTTAGCGCAGAATGAATATCCGTTCCTCCCCCCAGTTGTAGTCCAAACAACAACTCAACAGGATCGTCCAGATGCTCTGTCAGATCCGCCACTTGAGTGTCAAATGCCACTAATCTAGTTTTTATACCAGGTAAAGTTGCCAGAACAGCGCTGTAAATACTGGCATATACCACCGAATCTCCCATCGAACCGCTTTGATCAATACACAAAATCACCTCTTTAGGAACCCGCTTGTTTTTCCTCGAAAAACCGAGCCGAACCTCCGGTATAATCGTCCCCAAAGAAGGCTGATAATGCCGCAAATTTTTGCGAATGGTAGCATTCCAATCTATATCAGCCCATCGATGAGTGCGTTTTAGGGACTGCTTGTGAAGAGCACCAGCAATGGCCTGCTCCGTCTTCTGTTTCAATCGTGCCATCAAAGCCTCCACTACCTTTCGAACTACCACCCGGGCTGTTTCCTTAGTGGCAGTTGGCATTAAATGCTTTAGTTCTAATAGTGTGGCGACCAAATGTACATCTGGAGAAACCTCCTCCAATACTTGCTGATCCAACAGTAATTTTTGTTGCAGCCCCCTCATAGCAAAAGCATCCCGCTGAAGAATCTGTACGACCGATTGTGGAAAAAAACGGCGAATATCTCCCAGCCAACGAGCAATTGAAGGATTACTCCCTCCACCAGTTCCCATCCGAACCGAACCCTCTGATCCCCCCATTGGCTTGTATTGAAATTTTTTTCGACGCTCAAATTCATACAACGCATCCAGCGCAGTGTCCAATGCCGCTACAGAATCCGGAAGGGGCTGACCGGTTCCATCCGATTCAGCCCCTCCAAGTATTAATCGCCAACGGGTTAATAAATCCATTCTACGTATCTAAAAAACCACCAATTCATAGGGCAGACGAGCCTGAATCCCCTTTGCATTGCGCAAATCACGCAGACTCCGGTACATCGGATACAATTCACCCAACTCTGATTTCAGCACAGATGTGCTGACCGCCTCTTCCCGATCTTCTGCATTCATCAACTTTTCCACCAACTGCTCAATCGGTGTTTTGGTTTCCGGGTATTCTCTTATTTTGTACTTTTCTAATTGTGCTAACCGCGATGCTGCCTGAATAGCTCTATCCAAACCACCAATTTCATCCACCAAACCAATCTGCTTAGCCATTTGACCGGGCCAAACCCTCCCTTGAGCAATGGAGTCCACCTGATCCCTGGTTTTATGACGACCTACAGCTACCTTTCCTAGAAAATCTTCGTAAGTAGCCTCGATGCGCGCTTGAATCATCTGGCTTTCTTCTGGCGAAAAGTCCAGTAAAGGAGAACCAAATGCAGAATGACGGCCTGTTTTTACAGTGTCGACAGTAATTCCTACATTTTCTTTCATCGTTTTTTGCAAAATCGGAATCAAGCCGAAAACTCCAATGGACCCTGTAATTGTCCCAGGCTCAGCAAAAATACTATCTGCCTGACAAGCAATATAATAACCGCCTGAGGCAGCCACATCACCCATACTCACAACTACTGGCTTGCCCGCCTGCTTGCAAAGCAACACTTCCCGGAAAATATTCTCGCTCGCCATTACCGATCCCCCAGGAGAATTAATTCGCAATACAATTGCTTTGATGTTTTCATCCTTGCGAAGCTTCCGAAGTATTTTTACATATTGCCCATCTGTGATCCCACCAGGAACACTACTTTTCCCATCTGTGATACTTCCCTCCGCATAGACGACAGCAATTTTATCCTTCCCAGTACCCTTTTCCTGCCCCTTATCTTTTGCCAAATAATAATCATTCAAGGAGATTTTGCGAAGTTTCTCCTTATCGTCCAGGCCAATTTTTGACTTCATTAGCTCCAACACTTCATCCTCATGGACAAGGCGATCGACTAATCGACTCTTAAGTGCTCCTTCTGCACTAAAGCCATCCAAGCGATCCGCAATTAATCGTAACTCTTCGGCTGGAATATTTCGAGTTCGAGAAATGTCTTGAATGAAAATATCGTATAAAGCGTTTAAGTATACCCGCGTCTGAAGCCGGTTCTGCTCACTGATTTTGTCAAGACGGAAGGGTTCAGTAGCACTCTTAAACTGACCGGCATAAAATATGCGCATCTGAACATCCAGTTTATCCAACATTTCTTTGAAAAATGTAATGGTGGCAGCATACCCCTTAAATTCAATTCCTCCAACCGGGTTCAGTAGTACACTGTCTGCAACCGATGCCATGTAATAGCCACTTTGACTATAAAAATTGGCATAGGCAATGATGAACTTGCCAGAGGTCTTGAAATCTTCCAGGGCTGCACGGATAGTAGCTGCACTGGCTTTTCCCGCCATGAACAAAGATGGGTTCAAGTAAATCCCTTTGATATCCGGATCTTCTTTGGCAAGGCGGATCATTTTAACAATATCTGTCACTCCAAGGACATAAGGAGATTCCAGATCAAAAGGACTCATCTCGGTGTTGTTCGTTTTCTCCGGTATCACTGCGTCCAACTTCAACTCGAGTACTGAATTACTCGAAAGTTGCACCTGCTTATCCTCAGAGGCAGATCCTGCCAACCCAACCAACGCACCAAAACCTAGGAAAAGCAACAAGCCAAGAGCCAAGGTGGTTCCCAAACAAGAGGCTAGCAAATATTTTAAAAACTGTGGCATTGTTAAATGGTATAAATGATGAATTAGAATGCAAATTAAACAGATGCATAGATCTTAGCCTAATTTAATTAGATAAACCCCGCCTTTTCGGGGACCAAGCACCTCGAAAAGACAAGTTGGGAAAACACCAGGTACCCCACTAAAACGTCGCACTAACGACTAAAAACAGAAATATTCATCTGATCAATACCTCAAAAACAGAAAAACAACCTACTTTTAACTCTTTAAACTTCCCGTTTAATTCCTAGTTGGCAGCTCTACCTCTCTTCTAAAAAGTGCTGCCACCAATGGGGAAAAAACCCAAGCAGTCAAATTCATCCTTCAACTATTAACTATTGGTTCGGCATGTTTCCACAACCGATTCGCGCACTACTTAAGACCGCCATTTTTACTCTGGTGCTCTTCTTGTCCCAACTAGAAGCAGCCGCCCAAATCCTGCAAGCAACAGGGGCAAATACCCCTCCATTTACACCACAAAACCTGATTGAAAATATATTCCTAGGCCAGGGTGTCGATGTTTCCAACATTACCTTTCAGGGAGACCCCAGTGCGGTTGGATATTTTACAGGTGGCCAAGGCCCTGTTGGAATAGAACGAGGAATTGTTCTGACCACCGGGCAAGTTGTTTCAACCAATACCGTATTTGGCTGCGAGGCCGATGGAGTAGATTTTGCTAGCTCCTCCAATGCCGGTGGGGGAGTAGAACCCGATTTGGATAACCTCGTATCTACCATGCTGAACGATGTAGCCGTCTATACCATCACTTTTACCCCTACTTCCGATACCCTTCGTTTCAAATACTGCTTCGCCTCTGAGGAATATCCCGAATATGCCTGCAGCAATTTTAACGATGTCTTCGGATTCTTTATCCAAGGACCAAACTACCCTGTCCCAACCAATATTGCGCTCATTCCAGGAACGAGCCTTCCTGTTACCATCAATAATATACACCCGCTTAACCTATCCTCTGCCGGGCCCTGCCCTCCTACTAACGAACAATTTTACAATAATAACCTGAACAGCACCCAACAACCTACCTACGATGGATTCACAGACGTGTTTACAGCTGAGGCAGTGGTTATTCCTTGTCAACAATATACCATTAAACTAGCCATAGCTGATGCCGGGGATGCATTCTTTGACTCTGCCGTCTTTTTAGAAGCTAAGAGCTTTGGTACTGGCTCTATTCGAGCAACGGTCAGCACTCCTAGCGCTGACGGCACCCTTACAGAAGGCTGCTCCAATGGATCGGTTACGTTCTCCCTACCTATCCCTACCGATACCGATCTACCCTTGGATTACAACATCTGGGGAAGTGCCACCAATGGAGTTGACTATACTTTTATAGCTTCCAACCAACCTATTCCTGCTGGATCCGATCAACTCCAGCTGATCATCCAACCTTTAGAGGATAATGTGGTGGAAGGAACAGAATTTATTGCAATCGATGTCCAACGAGATCCTTGCACCAGAGATACCGTTTACCTCTACATCCGAGAAAATGCCCTGGTTGCTCCTGCTTTGCAAGCAGATACCACAATCTGTCTAGGAGAACTTGTTCAATTGGATGGAACCCTACCTATTCCTGTACCACCTCCTTATGTCTTTACTAACCCACAGGATATCGTCATTACCCCTACCAATACTGCTGTGTTCTCAGCAATCAATGTTTTTGGAGTACAACCCACTACACTCGACTCCGGTGTGATCCGGTCTGTCTGTATCAATATCAACCATAACTGGGTGGATGACTTGGATGTATTCTTGATTTCACCCGGTGGCCAGTTTATTGAACTAACAACGGATAATGGAGCAAATGGCGACAACTATGTCCAAACATGTTTCACCCCAACCGCCACTACCCCAATCAACTTCCCAGGACCGTTCGCACCCGCCTCCGCAGCACCTTTTACTGGCAACTTCAAACCCGAAGGTATTTGGAGTGATCTTTGGGGTGGCCCCGTCAACGGACAATGGCGACTACAAATCGTTGATGACCAAAATGGTTTCGTCGGTACGCTCACAGAATGGAGCATCACCTTCGAACCTAGCTACAAAATAAATTACAGCTGGACGCCCAACAATACCGTTTCCTGCCCCAGCTGCCCAATCACTTCTGTCACCCCAACCCAAACGACTAACTACACTGTAATAGCTACCGACTCCTATGGATGCCAGGTCTATGACTCTGTTACTGTCCTTGTGCAACCTACTCTGAGTGGCACCCAAGTTGAATGTGGCCCCTCCACTGTTAATTCTATTACGTTTTTCTGGGATCTCATCCCAGGCTCACAAGGCTACGAAATCAATATAAATGGTACTGGCTGGATTTCTCCTCAAACCGACACCTCGCATACGGTGAATGGCTTAAATCCCAATACGGTCCTGACCGCTGAAGTTCGGGGGATTAATAGTATTAGCACCTGCCCTGCCATCATCTCAACTGCCACCTGCTCTAATTGTGCTGCCCCTGTTCTCTCTGCCATCGCCACTAGCGTAAGCTGTTTCGGCAGTCAGGATGGCACTGCTACCATTAGTACAGATAACCAAAATCCTCCCTATAATTTTAGGGTAGGCGCCACATCCAACAGCGACGGTTTGTTCAACAACCTAGCCGCTGGGGCTTACATTTGTGTGGTAACAGATGCGTCCGGATGCACCGCACAAACTAATTTCATCGTTGGCTCGCCAGGCGTAATTATTTCCACCCTCCAAAACCAAAGCGCCGTTTCTTGCTTTGGAGATGCAGATGGAATAATTTCAATTTCAGCATCTGGAGGAACCGGAACCCTCAGTTATCTATGGAACGACAGCCAAGCCCAAACAAGCCCCAATGCAGTTGATCTTGTAGCTGGAACTTATACCGTAACCATTACCGATCTTAATGGATGCTTTACCACGAGCCAATTTACCATTACCCAACCTAGTCCATTGACCTGCAGCACCATCAGCTCTCAAGTAAAATGCAATGGAGGGAATTCCGGAAGCATTACCGCAAGTGCCACAGGAGGGAATAGCAGCTATCAATATGCTTGGAGTACCGGGCAAACCAACTCCGCCATCTCCGGCTTATCAATTGGAACGTACCAATTAACCGTAGTAGATGCAAAAGGCTGCACTACTTCAACTGCAGTCACACTGTCAGAGCCCCCTGCTCTAACGCTCTCTTTGACCACAGATTCTACCTCTTGCGCGAATACTTTAGACGGAAGCATTACCGCTAGTCCACTCGGAGGAAGCCCTCCATATCAATTCTCTTGGAGCCCATCAGGTTCTGGCAATCCGATCGTAGGACT
Source organism: Chitinophagales bacterium (assembly GCA_046316495.1). GTDB lineage: Bacteria > Bacteroidota > Bacteroidia > Chitinophagales > Saprospiraceae > M3007. The sequence continues at coordinate 5,440 of JBKDAM010000056.1, read as the reverse complement.
CGCACAAGGCACCTACACAGTTACAATTACGGACAATAATCAATGCACCAACACCGCCTCCGCCACCCTATCGGGTCCAGCACCCTTGCAGGCTACCCTCTCCACCTCTCCTGTTACCTGCTTCGGGGGCAGTGATGGCACCGCACTTGCCAACCCAATTGGCGGGAATGGCGGCTATCAATTTCTCTGGAACAATCCGGGAATTCCTCAAACCACTGCCCAAGCAAGTGGCTTATCTGCAGGCAATTATACTGTAACATTGACGGACAACAAGAGCTGTACTGCCACTGCCAGCATCGCAGTCAACCAGGCACCTGCCCTGCAAAGCAGTGCCGTTACTCAAAATCCAAGTTGCAACAATGGAACAAATGGGTCGGCAACGCTACAAATAATAGGTGGTGCTACCCCTTACCAATATCTCTGGTCCAACGGACAGACCGGGAACCCAGCCACCGCCCTTTCAGCAGGAAGTTATACGGTTACTATTACGGATGCTAATCAATGCAGCCAAACAACAACAGTTCTCCTTGACGAGCCTATGGAGATGAATGTGGTACTCAGCACTACTCCTGCTCTCTGTCACAATACTCCTGGAGGCAGTATAACAGCCACCATCACCGGTGGATCAGGAAGTGGTTACGCCGCCCTTTGGGAAGGGCCCGGAGGATACACCGGTCAAGGGCTACAACTTAACGCACTATTGGCTGGAACGTACGTGGCAACCATCACCGACGGTGCAGGATGTAGTCAAACCGCCACAACCAACGTTACTCAACCCACTACTCCTCTGTCCGTTCTGTTACCCGCTATTTCAGATACCATTTGCTTTAACGGAACGGACGGAACCGCGAGCGCACTGGCGCAAGGTGGCACCTCACCCTATTCCTACAGCTGGAATAATCCACAGCAAACACAAGGAAACCAAATCAATAACCTTTCTGCTGGTGTATACTCCGTGACAATAAGAGATGCAAATAATTGCACCATAACCGGCTCCACACAAATCATTCCAAAAGGAGAGTTGTTCGTTTTTGCCGAAACAACCACCCCTAAATGCCATAATGGTCAGGATGGCACCGCATCTGTTTCCTTTGCCTCCTACGGATCCTCCCAGTTTAGCCCGGATGCGCTAAACTTTCAATGGAATACATCGCCCCCTCAGTTCGGTAGAGTTGCAACCGGGCTACCACCAGGTAACTACCAAGTAACAGCGACCGATACAGATGGTTGTACAGCCCTGCAATCTGCCATCGTTGAAAACACACCGCCGTTGGAAGGTAGTTTTACCTCCGTCAAAGAACAATCTTGCTTCGGGACCACCGACGCAGAGGTAACCGTCAATGGTAGTGGCGGAACTCCTCCTTACACGTACTTCTGGTCGTCAAATGTACCCGTCCAAACAGCCCAAACAGCCACCCAACTCTCCTCAGGAACTTACCAAGTATCCATTACGGATGCCAAACAATGTGTACTGGTTCAAGCAATCACCCTTGCTCCTGCCCCGGCTATACAGATGGAACTTATCGTTTCTGATGTAAAATGCTTTGGGGAAAATACAGGTTCGATACAAGCACTAACAAACGGGGGAGTCCCTCCATTTAGCTACCAGTGGAGTACTGCTGCCAACCAAGACCATGTAAAAGAGATAGGGATCGGGAATTATCAGGTTACAGTCACAGACTCCAATAACTGCACTCTTACAAGATCCGCAGAGGTAAATGGTCCGGCAAGTCCGCTGCAAGGGTTTTCAACCGCCCGCGCAGCCGGCTGCTTTGAAAGTTATGATGGGCAATTAGAAATAAGCGCTACTGGTGGAACTGCACCTTACCGTTACTCCCTAGATGGACAAACTTGGAATGGATCCCCCATTCAAATAGGACTTTTCGCAGGTGTTTATCAACCATCCATTCTGGATGCAAATGGCTGTACCAGCCTCCTGCAAGAGGTAACGATCACACAAAACGAACCTGTACAACTAGATCTGGGACCTGATATTACAATAGAGCTGGGAGAGGACACACAATTCAATGTACAGGTATTGCAAGCCACTCCTCCGTATGAACTCCAATGGGGAGCTGAAGGGGCAAGATGGCTCAGCTGTACAGACTGTCTCTCTCCTGTTGTTTCAGGCTTAACCTTCCAGCAGTCATTCTCTCTCCAGCTTAAAGACGCCCTTGGCTGCACTGGACACGACACAATTACTGTATTTTTGAATAAACCCAGAAGAGTTTACGTGCCCACTGGATTCACCCCAAATGGAGACAACAACAATGACTTGTTGATGGTGCATGGACAATCCTCCGCTAAAATACTGGAATTTAAAGTCTTCGACCGCTGGGGTGAATTGTTGTTTGAAGCCTATCAATTCAGCCCAAATGCACCTGCATTTGGTTGGGACGGGCGATTTAGAGGACAGGAAATGACTCCTGAAAACTATGTTTGGACTTTGGAGGTAGAATATTTGGATGGAGTCCGAGAAGTATTGTTTGGACACAGCGCTTTAATTCGTTGAAAAAGCATATTTTTGCGGCCCCTTTTTACTAGGAAGGGTCTCGTAGTTCAACGGATAGAACAAGCGTTTCCTAAACGTTAGATATGGGTTCGATTCCCGTCGAGACCACTTTTTTAATCTAAAAGTTGTTCTGCAAAGGGTGAGTCTATCGGCTCACCCTTCTTTTTTTTACAAGATGGCATCAACTTGCCCCTAAACAACCTTCAAAAAAGTTTTAGCTAACGTATAGCCATCTATTTGAGCTTGAACATACCGCTGAAGAGTATCATAATCCCCCCTCGCATGTTTTAAAAAACCACTTGCCTGACCATAAACAGCCGGCAAAAGGGCTTTCTCCGTCAAATAATAACCATCCAAAAAATCCTGAATTCCTCCCGAAATAATAAGGTGTCTCGCCTTGATCTCGGGAGCACCCAAGGTTTCAATAATTTGGTTGGTCCATCCCAGCATCTGCGTAGCAGTATGTCCCACAGTGACCAGTTTACCGAAAATCTCCTGCTTAACTGCATCGCTTCGAAGCAATTCTAACTTGGCAAAATTAGTACCCCCTGCGGCCGCAAATTCAATCGCTGCCAGTGGTAATTGGAGTAAAGCCTTGATACTTTCTGGCCCAAAACCCTGACCCACCTCTTTCACAATAATAGGCCTACTAAATCGGGCTACCATCTCTTCTATCACCGACAATGGAGATCGCGCAAAATGATCTCCCTCCGGCTGCATAGCCTCTTGCAAGGGATTAACATGAATAATCAACCCATCTGCACGAAGCTTATCCACAAGCGCCTCCATCCGGTCAAGCTGCCCCGTCGATAGCAATTGATCAATCTGCGCCACCCCAAGATTTGCATATAAAGGCAAATCCGGACCGATCGTTTCCCGAACATCGAAATCTTCTAAATGCTCATCTGAAAAAAGCAACTGCCGACAAGATCCCAGCCCCATCCCTAATCGAAATTCCGCACAGGCCCGCGCCAAATTATGGTTGATGGTACCCGCCAAAGCAGTGCCACCCGTCATCGAAGAAACCCAAATAGGAGCCCCTAGCCTACAATTCAAAAAATGGAGCGGCCCTCCTTTTACATTCGGATGGCCCGAAAGCAACGGCTCGTAATAAAACCGATTATCAAGTGCCTGAGCAGGCACCTGACTTTGAAACGCCATCTCAATGTGATCGCTCTTCCTGGAAACGGCCGTTGGATCCTGATCTGAAAATTGTTTAGCCATACAATAATTGTTGTCAAGCGCAGCCGTTCCCAGCCGGTAAAGCTCCCAAAAAGCCTCCATCCTGTGCGCCTGTACGATTAGTAAATTGAAAACACCCCTCTACAACACGAAAACACTAAAAAAGTCTAAAACGCAGGTATTTTATTTTCTTACCCTTAGCAAGGTGCTTCTCCTCATAAAGGGTTTTTAAGCCCAACTCCTCAAAATCAAGCGGCCCAGCATAGATATCCTCATTTTGGTAAAGAAGCTCACATTTTGGGTCCGATAAAACCGTATTGACCGAAAACGAAAAAAAATCAGGATCATCATGCTTTAAATGCACCAATCCGCCCGGCTTCAATATTCGACGGTATTGCTCCAAAAAAAACGGAGAAGTTAGCCGCCGATTCTCTTTACTCGGACGAGGAAATGGATCCGCAAAAGTTACCCAAATTTCATCCACCTCCCCAGCTGCAAAAAAATGAGCAATAATCTCGATCCGAGTGCGCAGAAAAGCTGCATTGCCCAACTGTGCATCCAATGCATCTTTCGCCCCCTTCCAAATTCGATTCCCCTTTACATCTACCCCAATAAAATTGCGGTCCGGGTATTGCTGCGCCAACCCAACCGTATATTCACCACCACCACAGGCCAACTCAAGGGTAATTGGGTTGTTATTCTTGAAATGCAGCTCATTCCACTTTCCACGTAAATCAATCGGTACCATCCCAATCCCAACCAACTCCGGCGACTGTACATTGTAACATTCATACACGTTCGGAAAAGATAGTACTTCCGCAAATTTTTGTAACTTGTTTATTCTTGACATAGCTTTTTGACCAAATAGTGCCTCTTGACAGTCGTTTGTCGCCGCAAAAATACTTCTGTTCTCTAATTATTTAACAACTCTTCCAAACTCTAGTACCTTTGCAGCTCGACTAGCATAGGATTCAATCATGGCGTTAAAAGAAACTCATTTTCAATTGCCAGGCCAGACGGCCTTCTACCGCGGAAAAGTGCGGGATGTCTACTTCCTCAACAATCGATTGGTAATGGTCGCCTCCGATCGCATCTCCGCCTTCGATCATATTCTTCCCAGACCTATCCCCCACAAAGGAGCAGTACTCAACCAACTGGCCGCCCATTTCTTAAACGCCACACGGGATATCTGCCCAAACTGGCTGGAAGCTACTCCTGATCCTAATGTCGCCATCGGACTGCTCTGCGAACCCGTAAGGGTTGAAATGGTGATCCGCGGGTACTTGGCTGGACACGCTGCAAGAACCTACGCAGCTGGTCTTCGCAGCCTATGCGGAGTCCCATTACCTGAGGGCATGCACGAAAATGACCGGTTCCCAGAACCAATCATTACTCCAACTACCAAGGCTGAAGAAGGACATGATGAGGATATCTCAAAAATCGAATTGCTCGAACGTGAACTTGTTGCACCGGAGATATACGAACAAATGGAGGAATACACCCGTGCCCTGTTCCAAAGAGGTTCCGAAATGGCCGCCCAACGGGGCCTTATCCTCGTTGATACCAAGTATGTATTCGGAATTCCTAACGGCAAAGTGGGTCTCTTGGATGAAATCCATACTCCCGATAGCTCCAGATACTTCTACGCAGATGGATACGAAGAACGTCAACGCACCGGAGAACGCCAACGACAACTTAGTAAGGAATTCGTTCGCGAATGGTTAATGGCAAATGGATTCCAAGGGA
>JBKDAM010000055.1:0-8016 GCA_046316495.1 Chitinophagales bacterium | reverse complement strand
AACAGAAAAGCCCCTCCCGACTACCGGGAGAGGCTTTTTCAAAAACCCGACACGTTTGTCGGATTTTGAATCTTCAGCTGACCTTACATCGCCTCCGAAATTCTGTCATACCATCTCATTGGATTAACCTTCACGGGTTCGGCAGGTATGTCGCCAGACGTTTCCGACGGCATCCTTTACCTCGTTGAAGATTAGTAAATAACATCTAAACTCGGTATTAAGTAACGGTGTGCTGCTTCGATCGTTTCCGGAGCTGTCACACCGTTACGTTCTGGTTTACCTCGTCCGGAGCATCTTCTTGGTTGCATTGTACTGCGGGGTCTCAATCCGGTAGTACAACATCGCCGAGCTTACTCCTACTTTATTGGCATCGAACAGGATGCGGTTGTAGCCTCTTGGGTAGAAACCCGTTTCGGTAAACAACGTGCGGCCGTTCTCTTCGAATATAGTCAATTTAACATCTGCAGCTTCTGGCAAGTGGAATCCGATTACCGTCTTGTCCAAGAAGGGGTTCGGTTGGTTTTGATACAACTCAAAGCCTACATTGGATACTGTTTCGCTGCCGTTCACCCCGGTGAATCGAAGGGCCACATCGGTCTTCTCTTCCTGCAGGTTGTACGCTTCTGCTCGGGTAATCGCACTGGACACGCTCAATAAGTCGCTCAGTTTTCCGCTGATATTGCTTCTGAACTGGATCTTGAACTCTGGTTTGCCGTTGCCATCCCAGCTGCTGGTCACTGCCTTGCGGTCCGGGAACATCGCAAAGTGCTCGTCGGATTGCAACTCTCCAGGATACACCATCAGCAGGTCAGCTTCATTCAACTGTACCGTTAACTGGTAGCCCAGGATGTCTTCGGTGCAGGCGAAGGTGGCTGTTACGATTTCTCCTGGCTTCACTTCCCGATCTTCCACTTCGAAGAACACCGTTTTGTCGGAGCGATCATCGGAGCTCATCAAGTTGTTGGGCACGTTGGTGTTGTCGATATCACCCACTTTTACCGCTACAAAATCCTCTTCCATCATATCATCCATCGCCTGCTGGTAGCTCTTCGTTTCCGGGAACGTTTCCTGGAATGGATTGTCGATGTTCGGGAACATATAGTTCGCATCGACAAAGCGCCAGGAAGAGTTGTTGGGCAGGGTGTTGTACGTACCCATGATCAACTTCCGCAGTTCTACGATATCGAAGGTGGTTACCGTTCCGGACTTATTGGCATCTGCTGCAATCATCTTGTAGGGGCTATTCATCGGCTCCAATCCGAGGATGTGGCGGCTGATCAGCACCAGGTCGTACGTATTCACCCCATTGAGCGGGTCATTGTCTTTGGTGGGTACCAGCTGACAATCGGCGGCTACAGGCAGTACATTATTGAACTCGAATACACCGTTGCTGTTCGACAGGTTGAACACATTCAGTGATGGCAATCCGTTGCTTTGAGTGCTGGATAGGCCTACGTTCGCTTGTTCTACGCCATGGCCGTTTTCGGTATTGATGGCACCGGCTACGCTCAGGCTTTGTCCGCAGGAGCCCAGGTTATCCTGGATGATCACATACGTTTCGCAGAAGTCGGCGTTACCGCTTTGGTCAATCGCCCATACTTCCAGCAGCTGTGTACCCAGTTCTGTGCAGTCGAAGTTCACCTCTGTCTGTGGGTTACCGGTAGCATCCGTTGGGAAGCCTACACCGGTTCCAGATTTGCGGATACCGATTTCCAGTTTATTGTCTGGGCTGCGGTTATCTTGTATTTCCTGGATCAGCTGAGATGCGAAGATCGTGCTCATTCCTGTTTGCATGATATTGATGCTCAGGCCATTCAAGCAAGTCACTACAGGTGCTTTAATATCTTCCACGCCGATTTGGTATTCTGCATAGCTTTCATTGCCACAACCATCTTTAACGAACCACTTCACAAAGTGTTTGCCGTAAGGCAGCTGCGGTGTTACATAAACGTCTGGCGTCACTTGTGTGTTCCACTTCATCGTCGCAGTAGCGAAGTTACCGATCGTGGAGGTCTGCAAGCTCCAGTTGTACTTGCGGTTAGCGGGCACGGTACGGTCATCGAACGTAGCGGGAGTACCGCCGCTGTAGGCTGGATTGCCCACATTGTTGTAGTTCACGGTACCTGGTGTAGGCGGTGTTTGGCTGCTTACAACAGTCTCTGCAATTCCATCCGCATTCAAGTCCAGGAACAACTGGTAGCGGAAGGTCAGGTTAGCACCAGAGCAAGCGTCGGTTGCTGTGATCCGGATTTCTGAGTTAGCCTCCGGAAGATCTGCTCCGTTCACATCATGGAAGATCGGGTCATTCCAGTACACTGGATCGTTCTCTGTGAAATCAGCTACTTCTACCGGGTACAGCGGAGATTCTACCTCGGGTTTCTCCGAATCCATGATGCGAATGATCTGCTTGTAGCGGTAAGCATTCACATTTGGATTGTAGTACGTCGAGTAGTTGGTCGGTGCTGGGTCGTTTGGATTCACTCGTACCACAGAAGGTGCCCAAGGCATGGGGGCATTCGATGCGGATACGACTGGACCAGGCATATTCGTCGGGTGATTTACTGTTGTATTCGGGTTCGGATTCGGTACATTGATCATCCCTGCGTTCGGGTTGTAGGTGCAATAGTTCACCACCATCCATACGCGTTCGATCTTCATACAAGCATCCGGAACCAGGGTATAAATCTCATCGGTGTAGGAAATAGCCATCAACTCGCAGTCTTGACCACCATAAACCACCGGTTCACCGTACTGAGCGGTTCCATTACAGCTGGTAACCAATACATCGTTCGGGAAGCGAACGTAGAAGTCCTGGTTATAGCCCACTGTGATGCGCTGTGTGCAGCTGTTGGAGTTACCAGAGCAGTCATATGCACGGAAAGTGCGAACGATGGTTCCCCGGTTACACACCGAGTCAAAGTTCGTGTAATTGACATTCGTTGTCACCTCTGCCAGGCAGCAGTTATCCACCCCACTGGCTTGGCCATGTGCTTCAAAAGTAGGGTCAAAGCTCTCGCAAGACACTGTAACATTCGCAGGCGGAACACAGACTGGCTTCAGGCGGTCTTCTACCAATACTTTGATCGTACAGTCATTTGAGTGTTGCTCTTCGTATGAAAGGGCTACTGCTCCCGGAACTGGAACCCGGTCGTACACCCGCAGGATCACATCGATCGTCTGACCGACGTCATCGCAGCAGAAATTCACCGCTTCGTAGAAAAACTCATTCGATTGGCAAGTATTCTCATCGGCGCGACGCACTTTGAAGTACACATCGCTGCAGTTATCGTATGAACCATTGTCGAGGGTATTGGCGTAGATGATGGCGGAGCCATTGATGCCCAGGGCCACCTGTGTAAACTCGTCGCATGCTGCCAGTGGGGGCGTATCATCTTGCACTACTATCTTGAAATTACAACTAGACACTGCACCACAACCATCTTCTGCGTAGTAGGTTACCGAGTGCGTACCCAAGTCCAAGCAGGGAGAAAGGGGATAAATCACCAAGGTATCTCGATCATTCAGGTTATTGCCCGGGAAATTTGTTGGAATCCCGTTGACAGAACGTACTTGAAGGGTATCCCCCGTGTATTGGTGGGTGGTCACAATAATGGCAGAGGCATCGCGTACATACGAGCAGGCATCTTCCATGATCACATCCGGAAGGTCTACCGTGGCACAGCAGGTCGTTGGGTCAGTACTTACCACCAGGGTATCTGGGCAGGTAAATGCAGGACCAAAGTTATCTTCTACCCGGATAATCTGTACATAGTTAATCGGGTTGATGTTTGGAGGCGTAGCAGAGTAGCCATTGCAAAGGTCCAGAATGGTCCAAGTACGGATAATGGATTTTTCACCAGCACAAACCGATACTACCTGATCCGTTTTGGTTACACTCACCTCACAGCTGGCGCTGCCAGGAAACAAGCGGAATTGCTGTCCGAACGCTTGTACCAGCGGTGCACCGGTCGCAATGGGTTCCGTGGAAGGGGCGTTACAGCTGATGGTGATGTCTGCTGGCAGCTGAATGGCGCTCAGCGGAATACGCTGCAAGTACAGGTATTGGGTGCAAGAGGCTGCGTTGTTGGACGCATCTTTTACGGTCCATACCCGCTTCAGATAGCCGCTCAGGCCACTGATACCATTGAATGTTTCGGTACAGCCTACATCTACCCAGGTATCAAACTTCGTGAGGGTCACATTGCTACAATTCTCTACAATGGTTGGAAGTGCGTGGGCGATGTTCAGGGTTCCAAACAGGTAGTTTGGATCGTAATTCGTCACTGCACAGGGCATAAATACGTTCTCGCACGTAATAACAGGTGGCAGGTTGTCTTGTACCACCAATTTGGTGAAGGCTATATTCCCGGAGCAAATATCGCGGGTGCGGGCAGTCAATGGAACGCCTACATGTTGGCCGGTCACCGTATTTCCTATATTGATACCTTGAGTGGTAAAAATGGATACTTCATAAAGTTCAATCGGTCCGCAAGCTTCCAGCAACATGCTGGCATTGATGGTCTTGCTGCAAGTCTCGTCCAGGGCTACAATTACTTCATCGTGGGCAACCATGGCAACGCCGTTGCCATAGGTAATCTTCATTACATCGCTTGCCGAAGGACAAGGACCCGTGGGGTCATTGCTCGTCAGGGTCAGGGTAACCTCACCGATAAAGTTGGCCGGTGGGTCAAAAACCGCTGTCGGAACGGTATTATTGGGTAAAAAAGTACCGCCAACGGAGGAGGTCCACACGGCGGAGCTTGCGCCACCGCCAACAGATCCCGCCAGTTGGGCGTTCACATTTCTGCATAAAACTTGATCCGGACCGGCATTTACCAAGGCATTAGGGTACACCTGCACCGTGGTGCTGGCAGTGACCGTGGCGCTGTTGGAGCCAGTAACCGTGACAGAATAAGTACCGGAGGCCCCAGTGGTCGCCTGGTCGATACTCAAAATTTGGCCAGCGCTGATTGGACCCGAAGGACCCGACCAGGCATAGGTGTACGGAGGAATACCGCAAGAGGGAGTTGCGATGAGGCTTAGGGCCGATCCCGCACAAACCGGGGAATTGGACCCAATGGTGGCCGTAAAGACCGAATCTGCCAAGGCAGCGTAGGAGGTAAGGGCTTGAGAAGACCCTTCCGTGGTAGTCCCCGGCTCGACGCTGGGCGACCACAAGCGGAACGCCAACATCAGGTACAGGGGAATTAGAAATGAAAAATAGCTTTTCATAATCGAAAAAAATTGTGAGAGATGGTAAATAATAATTATATATATAGCATTAATAGTTAATGAATATCAGCATGAAGGTCCTGGCTACCACGGCCAGCTTGGGAGAAATCAATGATTAGGGCGGATTCCGATTCCCATACCTTGTACACACCCGGATGGATCCAGCCGGACTTCCAGCCCAGTTGCTTGCACATCCGAGGAGAGATGCGGTAGGGTTCCAGCACCTGAAACACCCCCCAGCCGAAGTGCTGTTGCAGCAGCTCAGCGCTCAGCGTGGACTTATCGAAGGCCAGTCGAATGGCGCCATTGGGATTGGGGAGCAGCAGGGTGCTGATGCGCGGACAAGGACAATCCGGGTATTCGCCGACGCCCATCACCCGGCAAATGCCGACACCATTGCAGCGGGCACTGGGGGAACCCAAGACCACATCCGATCGGAGGGCTTCGGTCAGGTGTAAAACCGGTGGGTGAAGGGGAGTCGTGAGGGTCGTCGCAGTCGTCTGTTGTCCCATAATGTATATCTTTAACATCGTGTTGTATAGCGGTGTATTTTCCTTTTCTGGTGACAAAGGTGCAGCAGCCAACCCGCCATAACCGGGACATTTTATCAAAAAAAGATAAATAAAAAAGAAGATAAAAAGGAAGATAAAAATAAATAAAGTGCTTATTTACAATATTTTATAAAAACTTAATTTACGACAAAAAATGTAATTTGAAAGGAATATTATTTCCTTCAACTTACTACATCGCATATCATTTTACACTTACTAGTTGCGACGTCAGCACTTGGACAGGGGCAAAGAGCCCTGGAACGCGTCACCCGTTTTCGGAGGTCAGAAACGGCCTGGATTCGGTACTTTTGCGGAAAGAACGCCTAGGCATGGAAGAAAGAGCAGCACAGCAACCAAATCTCCCCGAATGTTTTATTCCCTTTACGGAAGAGTTACCTCCTGCAGAGCGACCTGCTCGGTTCACTTTTCCATTTCAGTACCAACCCCACCCATGGGCACTTTATGCGGCACAAGCACTCCAGCAAAAGTTGGACTCTGCTACCTGGCAGCACAACTTTGATGTAGAGAAAGCAGTAGGCGACTATGGGAAAATGTTTGGAGTATTAGTGGTGGAACACGCCTCCGGACAACTCGGCTATTTGGCAGCCTTTTCCGGAAAAGTAGCCGGCCAAAACCACCACCCTGGATTTGTACCACCGGTCTTTGACGTTCTCGAGGAAACCGGATTTTTCCGAAAAGAAGAAAAACAACTCAATCTGTTGAACGAGCGAATCTGGGTTTTAGAGCACAAGCTCTTAGGCACTTCTTTGGAGCAAACCCTGAAAGATGCACAACTTAACGCCCAAACAGCGATTCAGGCACTGCAAAAAAAACACAAAGAAGCCAAAGCGCTCCGAGATGCGAAACGCTCTGAAGCGCCCCTAACGCCCCAAGTTGAGCAACAACTCCAACATGAAAGTGCCCGGGATCACTTTGAGATGAAAGACTTAAAACGAACCTGGAAAGCACATATTGAGACGCTTGAAGCCCAATTGAGGGTACAAAAGGAACCCATTGAGCAACTCAAGCAAGAACGCCGCCAGCGTTCTGCTGAGCTTCAGCAACAGCTCTTTGAACAGTTCCGATTTTTGAATTACCGAGGGGAAGAAAGCAGCCTCGCTACCATTTTCTCGGAGCAGGGAGGCATCCAGCCGCCTGCAGGTGCAGGAGAGTGCGCGGCGCCCAAACTGCTGCAATACGCCTATTTACATCAACTCCAACCCCTCTGCCTGGCAGAATTTTGGTGGGGACAGTCGCCCGTCGGAGAGATCCGGCTACACCGCCACTATTACCCAGCCTGTAGGGGAAAATGCGCGCCCATCCTTGGGCATATGCTTCAAGGTCTGGAATGCGACCCTAATCCACAGCAACAAAGCCTACTCCCAACTGATGCCCTCGAAATTGTATTTGAGAACAACGATTTGCTGGTCATCAACAAACCAGCCGGACTGCTTTCCGTTCCAGGAAAAGAAACCGCCGATTCCGTTCAACTCCGGATACGAGGCCAATTCCCGGAAGCCCTGTTGGTCCACCGCTTAGATCAACACACCTCCGGTTTGCTGCTGATCGGGAAAAACCTGGACAGCTACCGGGTGTTGCAACGGCAGTTTTTGGAACACCGCATTCAAAAACGCTATATCGCCCGACTGGAAGGCATCCCTGCCGCCCTCGCGGGCACCATCGATCTCCCCCTCCGGGTAGACCTGGACGACCGCCCCCGGCAGATGGTCTGTCCAACCCATGGGAAAGCTGCCCGTACCCACTGGAAGCTGTTCAAGGCCGAAGAACAGACTGCGCTGGTGCATTTTTTTCCCGTAACCGGTCGGACCCATCAACTCAGGGTACACGCTGCTCACCCACAGGGACTCGGCATTCCCATTCTGGGAGATAGTCTGTACGGAACTGCCGCCGACCGACTGCACCTACACGCTGGCTACCTGCTGTTTTACGACCCAGCCACAGGTGCCGAAATCCGAGTAGAATCCAAAGCACCTTTTGAGCCTTAGGCGCACTAAAAAAGGCCATTACCCTACCGCCAATAAGTTAAGGAGACCAATTGTCTGACAAGGCTCTTGGTATGCCCGGTCAAATGTTCCTTTTTTTGTTTGATTTCATCTAGACGTAAGTGTTTGTTGGAATACAGGTGAATAACTTCACAGCGGTTGGGAGCAGCCCTATAAATAAAGTGCCTTGATTGGGGGAAAATGCATTAATCCAAGGGGCGTAGCCCTGC
>JBKDAM010000054.1:0-31045 GCA_046316495.1 Chitinophagales bacterium | reverse complement strand
AGCCCTAAGTGGATATGGAGGACTGAAACACTGCTTGCTTCCATCGCCCAAGCATATTTTGATTGACCGGAATTATTATGGAGAATTCACTGATTGGGAAATTTTCCAGGAGCAGGATTCTGAATCCATGCTTAAAATTTTGGGTTACTAGAAATTTACGTACCTTCGAGCAATGAGCAACTGGCTGAAAAACAAACTTCGACTCTGGTATAGAGAACTTCCGAGGGATCAAAACCAGGTTATTCGCTGGAAATATTACTTCCTGCGATTGGTTTTTAAGCTGGCACTCTGGTTCGTTGGTCTGAGCCTTGCGTTTACTGTCCTCTATCGGTTTTTACCAATTCCATTTACTCCCTTAATGGTAATTCGATCCCTCGAACAAATGAAGGAGGAAGGCAGGGAGGTCCGTTGGAAAAAGGATTGGGTATCGCTTGAAGAAATCTCTCCCATGCTTCAACTAGCAGTGGTTTGCTCAGAGGACCAACAATTCTTGGAGCACGATGGCTTTGACATCAATGCCATTCAAAAAGCCTACAAGCTGAATAAAAAAGGGAAAAAGAAACGTGGAGCGAGCACGATTAGCCAACAAACGGCTAAAAATACCTTTTTATGGCCGAGTAGAACCTGGATTCGAAAAGGATTGGAGGTTTGGTTCACGTTGCTCATTGAGCTTATTTGGAAAAAAGAGGATATCATGGAGGCTTATCTGAACATTATTGAGTTCGGTGACGGCATCTATGGAGCAGAGGCCGCCGCTCAATTTTATTATCAGAAAAAAGCGAAGGACTTAAACCGAAAAGAGGCAGCTATGCTCGCCGCCATTTTGCCAAGTCCACTAAGGCTCAACCCAAAAGCCGCTACACCCGCCTTAGTAGAAAAACAGCAATGGATTATACAACAAATGCGGTACTGGGGAAAAGGGCTCGATTACGAGGAGCCCAATACGCCTACCGCTAAATAGGTACCACCAAAGTTGATCCTTCACCATGAAAAGATCCGTATTCTTTTTCATCCTAGCGTTTTGCATTCAACAGATGCAATTGAATGCTTTAGACCTTGGCGTTTCATACGCCGTAATGGCCACCCCGGAAGAGCCTTACCTGGAGATTTATTTAGAAATTGCCCCCGGTTCCATTAGCTGGGAACGCGTTGATAGCCTTACCATGAAAGCGGGCGCAGAATTGCTTATCCTTGTCAAAAAAGGAGAGGAAATTGTTGCTTTTGACAAATACCAACTCAACAGCCCAGCCCTCCCCTTTCCAAATGTGCTGTTAGATGTTCGTCGCCTGGCAGTTCCCAACGGCAACTACACCTTAGAGATCAAGGCAACCGACCTATTGGTTCCAGGTAATTTTGTTGAGTACACCAAACCGGTTACAGTCAATATTCAACCTTCTCTTTACCTGAGTGAAATCCATTTATTGAGAGCTTATGCTAAAGATACCAGTCAAATTAAGCATCCACTGCATAAGAATGGCTATGTTTTAGAGCCACTTCCATTCAATTTTTATGAAAAATCAGCAACTAAGCTGGCTTTCTACACCGAAATCTATTACACCAGTACAGTAGTAACTGATCCAACCTATTTTTTTAGATATATCATTGAAAAAGACTTGGGCAACGATCAATTTCAGCTGGTATCCGTTGGCAATCTAAAGAAAAAACCAAGCATAATCGATGCGGGTATGGCAGAGGTAGGTATTTCGGATATGGAAACCGGAAATTATGTGCTGACCGTGGAGCTTCGCAACAAAAGAAATGAATTACTTACGAGTCGTAAACTTGCTTTCCAACGAAGCAATCCTTACCTCAACCTTCCAGACTCCACCTTCAACGCCGAGAGCATAAAAAGTCAATTTGTAAAGGAATTGGACGAAAAAGCCCTGGTTTACAGCCTGAAAGCAATCTCCCCACTCGTTAACATGGGAGATGATCCAGAGGAGCTGAAAAACATCCTTAAAAAGGGCGATTTGGATGCAATGCGCTTCTTCCTTTTCCGGTACTTCGTAAAAATAGATCCCAACAACCCCGAAATTGCCTGGAGAAAACACGTTGAGACGGCCAATGTGGTTGATAAACTCTTTCACAGCGGCTTTCGCTATGGTTTTGAAACCGACCGGGGTAGAACCTACATGAAATACGGCAAACCGGATGATCTGATCCATGTAGAAGATGACCCGGCGGCCCCACCCTACGAAATTTGGGTTTATTATAATTTCCCCAAAACCGTGCAACGAAATGTAAAATTCCTGTTTTACAACCCTTCCCTTGCAGGGGAAGACTATATTATGCTACACTCCACTGCCCGTGGAGAGATCAATAACCCGAAGTGGGAAATTACCTTGTACAAACGAAACGCTCAAAATGAGTTTGATGGGGATAATCCTGTAGATGCGGACCGCATGCAACGAAATGTCAACCGAAACGCAAGGGTTTATTTTGAAGATTTTTAAGGGAAATTCAATCTCTGCTTTTTTAACATACACCATGCAGTAGGGCAATATGGCTACAAAACAGAAGAGGACCACCACCAACCAACCTAAAGCGGTCGAAGACAACCAAAGGAGCATTCTTTTTTCGGTGTTCATCATGGTAGGACTCTTTGTCGTTGGGATGTTCTTGTACCAACCCATCATGCAACACCGTTTTCTGGATTGGGATGATCAACTTTACGTTACCGAAAATCCCCTGGTCCTCCAACCTGAGGTAAAATCACGTTCCACAATTTGGAACACACCCATTGCGCTCAATTACCACCCACTCACTATTCTTACCTTACAGTGGGATCGCAACCGTGCAGGAGATCTTTTTCAGTCAAAGCAATCTGCAAAGCCCTTTTTGCAAACAAATCGTTTGATACATGCCCTTAACAGCAGCTTGGTATTTCTGTTTTTAATGCTGTTTACTAAGGGAAGGTGGTTTCCATCGATTTTTGCAGCAATGGCATTTTTAGTTCACCCAATGCACGTGGAATCGGTAGCTTGGGTTTCAGAGCGAAAAGATGTTTTGTACACCTTGTTTTTTTTGCTATCCGCAACTGCTTACCTTCAGTTTATCCGACAAAGACGGTCATACTGGTGGTTCGGTAGTTTTTTATTGTTTGTACTTGCCTGTTTATCGAAAGCAATGGCCGTTTCACTGGTACCTGTCCTTTTCTTGTTGGATGAATGGGAGAACAGGTCCTTCAAAGAACTAGGGATTTGGATAGAAAAAATCCCATTTTTGTTGACTGGATTATTGGTTGGGTGGATCGCAGTAGACATACAAGCAGGGGGTAATTTCCATGGGATCTTTTCGAACATTGAAGGAGTAAAAGCTGCCACCG
Source organism: Chitinophagales bacterium (assembly GCA_046316495.1). Classification (GTDB taxonomy): domain Bacteria; phylum Bacteroidota; class Bacteroidia; order Chitinophagales; family Saprospiraceae; genus M3007. The sequence goes on along the minus strand of JBKDAM010000054.1, from coordinate 27,720 downwards.
GCAATGCCGCTCAATTTGGGATTTGGGAGCGCTTACAGTACGCTTCGTACGGGATGACCCAATATTTGCTTAAATTTTTTGCCCCAATACAGCTTTCACCTTTTTACCCCTACCCTGAGGCCAGTATTAACCGCGGTACATTGCCCGCCATTTTTCCGCTTTCAGTACTCATTTTTTCCACCTTAGTCTTTTTAAGCGTATGGTCTAGACGTTTCAGTAAGGTATTTTTCTTTTCTTTTGCGTTCTACTTTTTTACCGTGGTATTGGTGGCACAATTCTTATCGGTCGGTTTGGTCATAATGGCTGATCGGTACAGCTACGTGCCCTACATTGGGGTTGGTCTGGGTGTTGGATTCGCAATTGACTGGATTACAGGATCTAAACAACTAGGCAGGTACGGCAAATGGTTGGTCATGCTGGGTTTCGCACTTTGGTGGGGCTACAAAACCCAAACTCAATTAAAGGTTTGGAAAGATACTGAATCTCTTTGGAAAAGCGCTCTTGAAAAGTATCCCAAGGACGGTCAAATACTAGCTAATTTGGGTAATTATTACGGGAAAAATGGTCGGATTGATGAAGCTGCATCCTGTTTTGAGCAAGCCATTGAGGCCAAAATTCAAAATGCTATGGTTTATGAAGGCCTTGGAAATGTGTATGGATCAAGAAATGATCACCAAAAAGCAGCTGAGATGTTCACAGAGGCAATTAGAATTGATCCCCGGAGGGGCAATTTTTATTTCAACCGGGGAACAGCTTACACGATGTTCGCGCCTGAAAAAGCCATTCCAGATTTTGAAAAATCACTGGAACTACTTCCTCCAGCAAAACATGCTGAAGTCTTTGTTCGAATCGCCAACACTTATTTACAACAAAAAGAATACACTAAAGCGATTGCTTCGTTTGATCGCTCGATTGCTTTAGGGCCTCCAAGTGCCTCCGTTTTACATGATCGTGGGGTTGCCAAATTTAACTTAGGTCAGCGTGCAGAAGCGATCGCCGACTTTAAAGCAGCCCTCCAAGTGGATCCCCAATTTCAGGTTTCCAGAAACACCCTTCTTCAATTAGGCGAACTGAAATAAACCCGCCTTTACAAAAAAGGTAACAAAACCTAATATTGGCTTAACACCCATCTGAGGAACACTACCCTACTTTTGTGATAAATAACACAATCGTAGTTTGGTATGAAACGCACACCGGAAATAGTCGTTCTTTCAGACCTTCATTTGGGGGCTTATGGATGCCATGCAGATGAGCTCTATCAGTATTTAAAATCGATTAAACCGAAGATTTTGATCCTGAATGGAGACATAATCGATATGTGGCAGTTCAAAAAAAATTACTTCCCCAAGTCCCACTTGGAAGTAATTCGAGTGATTTTAAAACTAGCCACTTCGGGTACCAAGGTTTACTACCTGACTGGAAACCACGATGATTTACTTCGCAAATTCGGTGAGTTGGAATTAGGAGATATCCATCTTCGAAATAAACTTGTGTTTCAAATCGACGGAAAAAGCCACTGGGTTTTCCATGGAGATGTTTTTGATGCCAGTATTCACCAGGCAAGGTGGCTTGCACAGTTAGGCGGAAAAGGCTACGATTTACTTATCCGACTAAACAGAACCATCAATTTTGTGCGCAAAATGGCTGGTTTACAGCCTGTATCTTTCTCTGCCAAGATAAAAAAGAAAGTAAAAGGTGCCGTAAAATTTATCGATGACTTTGAGCAGACCGCTGTAGATCTTGCTGGTGAAAAAGGGTATAATTACGTGATTTGCGGACATATCCACCTCCCACAAATCCGAACTGTAGAAGCAAAAAATGGGGCAAATGTCATTTACCTCAACAGTGGAGACTGGGTAGAACATATGACTGCTCTGGAATTTGAAGATGGCAAATGGAAGTTATACCAATACGAAGATGATGGTTTATCGGTACATCAACCCCTATTGAGGGTGCCAGAACCCAAATTAGACAAGCGAATTTTGCGCAAAGAGGAGGTTTACCCAGAAAAAGTGATTGCGGCCTTTGAATTTTAATGAATGGTCCAACTGATGAAAATCAGCAACCAGGATGATAAAAAAAGGTAAGGTAATTGGATTTTTCCGACAAATTTGGGGAAAATTCTTATACCATGATAAAGATACGCAGTCTAACTCTGGCAGTTTTTGTGCTGGCTACCGTTTCTCAAGTTGGGCTTATTGCGCAACCCGAAGAGGCCTTGTTGAAAGAGTTGGCCATTGCCAACCAGCAGACCATCGAAGCATTGGTCCTTTACCCTGAAAAAACGCGAATGGCTATTTTAGAGGCCACCAAGTACCCCTCGCTCCTCATTCAATTGGAGGAAATGAAAGAGCGCACTAGCCAGGCGTTTCAAACCCTCATTGAAGATTTCCCCAAAGAAGATCAGATCTTATTTTATGAATTGAACCGATATCCAGGTCTATTGGACCAACTGATACGGAAAGAACAGGTACCGGGCGAACACCGCAAAGCCTTGGAAATACTCCCCTCCAATGCCCAGTCCAGGGCTTTTGAGTTGGTCCAATCCAATTCATCCACCATCGAGAAAATCTACCAACTTACCCGAACTGCTCAAATTGCGTATTCCAAACAATTGATGGACTACCCCATTCGCACTCAGGAAGCCTTTTCGCAGCTCATTCAGCAGCCAGAAGTGGTGGAGTTACTTAACCAAGACCTTCGTTTTACAATATTGGTAGGAGATACCTATCGCAAAGACTCCCTTGGAATACTTCGTTCCATGGATTCCTTACACGCAGTTGTAGCCCGCGCGCATGCCGAAGAATTAAACGATTGGAAAGCAACCCTAGAGAACAACCCCGAGGCAGCAACTGAACTGCAACAGGCAAGCGAAGCGTATGCGCAGGAAATGTATCCTCAAGCTGGGCTGCCGTTAGCGGATACTTGGTATGGAAATGATCCATACTGGACGGGCCAAGTGCCACTTTCACCTTATTTCTATTGGTTTGGCTACCCCTGGTGGGAACCGTATCCAAGGTGGTATCCCTATCCATGGTGGTGGAACTGGGGAGGATACTTTTATGGTAGCCGCTGGGTGATCATCTATCTACCTTCCTACCATTTCATGCATTGGTACTTTGAACACCCCCACCATCACCACCACTACAGCCATTTGTCGGAGCAGTTCGTTCGACATTACCACCACCATCGTCGATCTGGTACGACCATTTCCATGGAAGTAAAAAATTGGCAAGTTCGGCATCGCTCGGTATTATCTGAAACCTTCCTCAAGGCAGATAATGGGCTGAGAGAACGGTTGATTACCTACGCGGATTTTGAGCAGAAGCGCACTGATTACAACCTTCGGAATCCAACAAAGCCCATGGATGAAGCCTTGTTTTTGGACAAAAACAGCCGAAAATACCCCAGTCTCAAAAAGGCCAATCAAGAGTCTAAACAAGAAATTCAGATCGAGAAAACGAGAGAAATCAATCAACGAAAAGATTGGGCGCCCCCAAAGGAACCAAGTAATCCCCTTCCTGTTAAACGCGAAGTGCCCACTCGAAATCCGGTGCAGGTACCACCACCTACCAAAACACCTCCAAATAAGCCCAATGAAGCAAGGGATTACCACTTTCAAAAGTGGGAAGAACGAAAACCAACTACCCCATCGAAACCCTCCTCTCCAAACAAAAATACTGTAAAAAAACGGGGAGGATAAGAAAATTCAAAGTATTGGGGTTTTTATGGCTAGCCATGAACACCCCAATACTACCAAATAATTTCCAATAATCCGCATTAACTTCAAAAACCGGTGGAAATAAATTTACAATAAAATGTCCCAAGTACACCTAAATATTCTAAGAAGTAGCAGCCCGCCTCCAATGACTTAACATTAATTTGCAATTTATTTCCACCAGCATCTTCAACGGTTGACCGAAGCACTTGCATTCCTTGGGACGTAAAAATCCTGTAGCTGTCAGTTGAAGTAATTTCAAACGGAAGGTGAAGATTGATTGATCCAAGAATAGGATTGGGAACTACCCTTAAGGCTGACACCGACATTCCTTTGGGATTAGAAACATTGGACACCTCATTAAATTCGAAGGCCCCTATGTCAGGATTTCCATTTACCGGTACCGTTGTACCCCAAAAATCAGTCAATGCCGATTGAAGGTTAAGTATAGTTGACAGGTCTTTTCCAGCATCAATCGCGGGTGAATTCTCCTCTAATTTCCCAAACTCTAAATCTACATTTGGAAGAGGATACAAGTTAGGGGGCTCATTTGTGGTACCTAATAACAATGGATCCCCATTTATGCCTGACTCAACACCTGAAAGGTTTTCGCAACCCTCTCCCATGGACCTGAACTCTGCTAATGAGTTGACTTGTTGTCCGTAATACATAGAGAAGGGAAATCCAGATGACCAGTATAAATTTCCAATAAATTTCGGTTGACTGTTAATAAATGTAGCTGGTATTGAAATTAATGGTAGTCCACCCTTAGTCTGAAAAACATTATTGTAGCACTCAATATTTAACATGGAATCTCCAAAATCAGTTATCTGGAAAGCGGAGGAGGTTGGGGTAAGATTAAGTTCTGATTTGGATGCCAAAATTGTGTTATGGTAAAATTTTAAACCATCCCAGATGGTACCCGAAGAAGTAAAAAGTGTGATGGCGCTATTATTTGTTTGAGCATCATTAACACTTATATTGTATCTTAATTGATTGTTTAGCCAGGGTCGGGAACCCCAAAAATTTCCAAGAAGGAAACCTGGACCATCATTATCATGAGAATAGCAATATTGAATTATTGAATTAGAGACACCACCATCCAAGTCAAAACCAAATCCATCACACCCTCCCAATTGTCCAGAAGAATTATGATGACTTTCACAATATTGAATAACTACGCGGTTTGCAGAATAAACCCAAATTCCTCCTGGCCCACCGCAAGCGGTATTTGAGTTTCCTGTATTGAATACCTCACAGTGCTCTATCAGAACCGAGTCAATTTGTGAAAGCACAATTCCACTCCCCTTATGGGTTGGATTCGAATAACCCAAAATATCGAATACGCGAGTATCCTTAATTGTAAAATTAAAATGCTGATAATAGTCTGAATTTTGATTATCAAATCCGATTGAGACTATTCCATTTTCTCTGCAATTGTTGACCGTACACCGCTCGATTTGAACATCGCTGAATCCTGATTTTATGGATGGAAGGTAGTTGGAATAAAACCGGATTCCACAATTTCCATAACCTGACACTTGAACATTGTTTAGGAGGATAGTGGAAAAGTATCCGTTCTCCTTGTCGGTGAAAAATAAAATTCCATCTTTACCACTTTGATTCAATTGATTCGGCCCCCTAAACTCAAGGTTTTCTATTTGAATACCCGCTGTATTCCTTGCAACGAATCCTTCCGAGTGGTTATCAGGAGTTTGGATTATTGCCTTTCCATTTCCATAAGAGGAAAATACAACAGGTTTAGCTTTATCGTTAGCGTCTAAATGATTTAACTCTATGCCTCCCACGAAAATAGAGCCCCCCTCAAAAAGAACAGTATCACCAGGCTGCAAAATTGCATTGTTGACACGATCCAATGAAGTCCATGCGGTAGAAGGGGTTCGCCCATCTCCATTTGTGCCCGTTGAATTCACATAATAGGTAGTGCCAGGTTGGATCTGAGGAAGTTCTGTGTCCAACAAGTTAAATAATGCTTGAGCATACCACCTAACCAAGTAATCATTTGGATGAAGTGCGTTAGAGGTACAGTGTTTAGCGCCCTTTCTTCTATAGATGGTATCACTGATCGCAGTCATATCCAAACAGGCAATTCCTGATTCCTCCAGCTCGAGAAGCTTATTTCGGAAACCTACCATACGTTCCACTCCATCTGTTGGAGCTCCAATCGAGCCAATATCTGGCAGCATATTAGCAACTAAAATAAACTCAGCGTCTGGGTTAGCAGCGCGAAGCTTATTTAAGCAGGAACTAATACTTTCATGGAAGGATTCACTGGATGTCCCCCATATATCGTTCATGCCCATATCAATCAAAATTAGATCTGGTTCGTTCAGATTGACCATCGCCTCTCCATATTCACTTGCCCATGCAGCTGTTTTGCCACCACATGAACTATTGAAAAGCGATACATCTGTTCCCAATGATCGCTCGATTTGATCCCCCAATAATTCCAAATACCCCCGCATGTAGGGAGTGCCCGGCGAAAAGTGAGCTGGATCACCTGTAAATCCACTCACGTGATGACCAGCTGTAATACTCATTCCAAGCGCCTGGATTGAAATAGGGGACTGATCTTGTATTTTAGCTTTGAGTTTTGGAAGTAGCTCGTCTTTTGGAACCAAAATACTATCACCTCCCCAATCCAAACGACTAGGAATATAAGTTACATTTGTCCATGAACTGGGTTGAATGGTATTTAATCCATTGCCTTGTAATGCGCTGAAATCATTCGAGGGCCCCTCCGACAATTGAATAATTTTTCGGCCTTCTATGGAAAAATCTACCCCCTCACTGAACTGAACTGAGTAATCGTGGTTCTTTACAGAAAGGATTTCAACCGGCTGGTACATCAAATGAGCCTCACTGCCTAGTCCATCAAGTAAAATCAGCTCATTTATTATTGTATCACATTTCCAAAATGGTTCCATGTACTGTTGCACATCTAATTGGGAAGTCAAGTGTGTAAAGTTCGGGAACTCATAATAGCCACCTGTTGGTGGACTTACGAGTGCCCACCTTGCTTTTGCTGGCGAACATGACCAAATTGCCTCTGCTGCTGGCACGACCAACAGTAAATTGCAATTGGAATCATAAAATGTACAAGCACCTCCAGCATAATAAATTGTATTGGGGTTAGCCTCCACTGCTCCGCTTGGCGGATTACACTGTGCCAAAATCTGTTGGGTACCTGTAGTTGATTGGAAAAGTCCTAGAAAAACAACAAGGCATGGAACATTCAAACCTCCACTGACTAATTTCATGTAGTTTGAAAATTGAATAGCTGAAAATAAGTCCAACACCTTTGCTATTTTTTGGCTACTATTCTGGTGTAGACTCCTTGGCATCAAATTTAGATCGATATCATGCTGAGTTTCGAAAATTATATTCAGTCAATCTGGTTCTATCGTTTCACAGAAAAAACGCCCGAAAAAAGTCAATGAAAATCAAACAAAACTCAATTTAAATATAATAATTTCGATCTAAATGCAAATATAATTTTTTTTTAATTTTTATACAATTTTTAATTTTTTATCTATTTTTTTCCATCAAAAATAAATGCTCCATTACCCCCAAAAGATCGTTGGTGGTCACAATTCCAACCAAGTGATAAGAGGCATCTACTACAGGTACTGCATGGATCGGATGGGTGTGAAAAACAGATACCACCTGCTGAATGGTATCATGCTCCTCTACTGTAATCACCTCCTTGGTCATCGTATCTTGAACCAGAATATTCTTCAGTAATTGTGTATTGAAAGCTTTAACATGGTCATTGTTCGAGAATACACCTTGGATAACCCGTAAGTAATCGGTGTAGCTAATCATTCCGACCAACTTTCGATCATGGACCACGGGGGCGTGGTGAAATCCTTTTTGTTCGAATAAATGCCGAATAGCCTCCATGGTATCTTCTGGATGGACCACCGTCGGCTTTTTAGTCATAATCTTGTACACTGGGGTATGTGCAATCATCGCGTCAATTTTTTTGTTGAAAATTAATCCCTAAAAGTAAGTACTTCAAACCCTGCCGACAGTGATGAAAATCAGCAAGCTAAAGAACCTTGATAAGTAACTAAAAAAAGCGTCCCACTTTTGCAAGTGAGACGCTCATTCATAAAAAACAGTCATTAACTCTATTTCGATCCAATTATAATTCGGTAATCTGCTCCTGGTATTGAGTCACTGCGACCTTTCCACTTGCCTTTATCGCATTGTAACCACCCGCTACGTTAATCAGTTTATCGAAACCGCGGGCTTTCAAAATGGAAATCGCAATGACTGAGCGGTAACCTCCAGCACAATGCACTAAGTACGTGCGGTCGCGCTCCACCTCATCCATCAGTTTATTGATGAAATCCAAGGGTAAGTTCTGTGCCCCCACCACGTGTTCTGCATCAAACTCACTTTTCCGGCGAACATCCAATACGGCAGTCTCCTGTTGACGGACTGCAAATGCGTCGGCATCAATGGTTTCAATTGAGTCCACTTCATTTCCTGCTTTTTTCCAAGCTTCTATTCCGCCGTTCAAATATCCAAGACAATTATCATAACCCACACGGGATAGACGCGTTACAGTCTCCTCTTCTCTTCCCTCTGGGGTAACTAAAAGAATAGGCTGCTTTAAATCAGTGATCAACGTACCAATCCAAGAGGCAAACTGACCATCCAGGCCAACTGAAATTGAATTTGGAATAAATCCCTTAACAAATTCAGATTCATGCCGAACATCCAATATAAGTGCCTCTTCTTGGTTTGCCAGTTGGTCAAACTCAACAGTTGAGCGGGCTACCACCCCACGTTGCAGAACTGATTCAAAACTGTCGTAACCCATGCGGTTCATAACTGCATTCTTGGGAAAATACTGGGGGGGATCCACCAAACCCGTGGTCACCTCCAATACAAACTCCTCACGGGTCATGTCCGCCCGCAGAGCGTAGTTGAATTGTTTCTGTTGACCGATGGTACTCTCTGTCTCTTTTGCCATTTTCTTTCCACAAGCTGAACCTGCACCATGTCCAGGATACACAATCACCTCATCCGGTAGGGTCATTATCTTGTTGCGAAGGGAATCAAACAAATGTCCAGCTAAGTCCTCTCTTGATAGATCAGATTTTACTGCCAAGTCCGGGCGACCAACATCACCTATAAACAAGGTATCTCCTGTAAACACGGCATACGGCTTACCATTCTCGTCGCGCAAGAGGTAGGTGGTGCTTTCCATGGTATGACCCGGGGTATGCAGCACTTCAATCGTTACCTTTCCTACTTTGAGCACTTCGCCATCCGCAGCAATATGCGCCTCATAATTGGGTTTTGCAGTAGGACCAAACACAATTTGCGCACCTGTTACTTTAGCTAAATCAAGGTGTCCACTCACAAAATCAGCATGAAAGTGCGTTTCCAGCACATATTTTATTTGAGCGCCATCGGCCTCCGCCCGTTCAACATACGGTTTAGTTTCGCGAAGTGGGTCAATGATCACGGCTTCGCCATTACTTTCTACATAATACGCGGCTTCAGCAAGACAGCCGGTGTAAAGTTGTTCGACTTTCATACTAATAAAGTTTTAGAGTGAATAGAGCAATAATATGGTTGAAGTTCAGGTGCACCCATCCGAGGAGAAACGCTCCTTGGATAGTGGTGTTTGTCGCTGGATAAACCCAATAATTTGTATTTAAAGACTTCTTTTGGCTAGGTAGAAATCCACCATCTCCAATCCGCTGTTCAGGCGGGTATCCAATTCTTCCATTGTCTTAGGAGGTGGTACAATCACTTTATCCCCTTTTTTCCAGTTTAAGGGCATCGCACACTTGTTAGCATCTGCGGTTTGTAGTGCCTCCAATACACGTTTTATCTCGTCCATGTTACGGCCCACGTTAAGGGGGTAATACATGATTAAGCGAATTTTTTTGGAAGGATCCATGAAAAACACCGCTCGAACAGCCGCCGTTTCACTTTCCCCTGGCTGTAACATGCCGTATAATTTGGAGACGGACATATCAATATCCGCGATGATTGGAAAATTAAAAAGTACATTTGTCTTTTCCCGAACATTGTTCACCCACGCGATATGGGAATGAATACTATCAATACTCAACCCCATCAAAACGGTACCATGTGCATCGAAAAAGTCCTTTTCTTGGGCGAAACCTGACATTTCGGTAGTACAAACCGGGGTAAAATCGGCAGGATGCGAAAATAATATTGACCATTTCCCGTCGATGTAATTGTGAAAATCCAGTGATCCGAAGGTGGTCATGGCCTTAAAGTTGGGAGCAATATCCCCAATTCTCGGCATACTCATTTGCTGTTCCATATCAGTAAGAACCGTTTATTTTGTCGTTAATTCTTTTTTGTACTGCAAAGTTGGGGGGAATACAAGCCTACTTTTGGTGATATTCATCACAAGCACAGCATGATTTTTATCAAATTGCCTTTTTTGAAAAATAATTACATAAAAAACTTATATTCAACAAATTGAATATTGAAATATTTTTAATATTATTTTTTCGGGAAATCATTCCCCTTATCCGGCAGGTCGAGCAAGTCATTCGTCAATAAAAACAATAGAAAGCAAAACGGAAGGAAGGGATTTAGACGATTTAAAATAAGAATTGAAAATATTGCAAGATATTTGAGTCCCGAAAATAGACGAACCTACAATTAGAACTATCTTACACCTTAAGAATACATGCAAACTAGATTCACCAAACCAGAGCTACCTAAAACACTCAAGAAATACTTCCCGGAACTAGAGCCAGAACTCCTGGAATTAATGGCTGAGGTTGGGCAAATCGTAGAAATCAGACAAGGAGATCCCCTTGTACAGCCAGGTCACCAATTTCGGTACATGATTTTTGTTCTTGAGGGAAATGTGAAAATATTTAGAGAAGAACAAGATGGAGAAGATGGAGAATTTTATATGTATTCATTGACCTCCGGGACTACCTGTGCGTTGTCGCTTACCTGTTCCAATCGAATGGAGCAAAGTGCTGTAAAAGGGGTGACCATGGAGGATGGAATTATTCTCTTAATCCCGCTTGAAAATATGGAACGCTGGCTCCCAAAATACAAATCTTGGGCACGATTTGTGGTCAATACTTTAAGAGAACGCATTGAAGAAATCCTGGAAACGTTTGATCAGGTAGCCTTCCGCAACTTGGACGAGCGCCTTGAGTTTTATCTAAAACGGATGCAACGAGATCTTGATACCAATGTGATAGAAATCAGCCATCAACAAATTGCTACCGACCTAAATACGTCGAGGGAAGTCATTTCTCGATTGTTGAAAAAAATGGAACAACGAGGAAAAATAGCCATGCAGCGGCACTCCATTGAACTCTTGGAGTAGGAGATTTGTTCTTAACTCGGATTCTTCACTAGGTTCCATCCTGTCTATGCCTCTGGAAAATTCCTCCTCTCCGGTCAATTTGGTCTGGCTTAAAAGAGACCTTAGGACAAAGGACCACCTTCCTTTGCATCTGGCAGAACAAGCTGGACTACCCTACCTGGTAGTTTTCCTGATAGAACCTTCTCTTCACCACTATCCTGACACCTCCCTTCGGCACCTCCAATTTCAATACCATTCTATTCAGGCCATGAACCAAGAATGGAGCTCTATTGGGAAAAGTGTATTTTGCTGCTACGAAGAAGCGGTAACCGTATTTAGTTATCTTCTAAATCAACTCCAACTGAAACAGGTATTCAGCTACCAAGAGAGCGGAATTGAAAAAACGTATGCGAGAGACAAGGCAATCGCACGCTTATTGAAGAATGCTGGTGTTGATTGGAAAGAGGTACAGCGGGATGGCATTCAACGAGCCATAACGAATAGAAAAGGATGGGATGCTCAGTGGGAGCAAATGGTGCAAACAGCACCCATCGATAATCAATACCATCCAGACCGGCTCGTTCAACTTTTCAATCCATTTACAATACCTGAAAAACTATTAAAGCAACTAGAAAATTATCCAAGTGCCTTTCAGCCGGCTGGGGAGCGGTATGCTTGGAAATACCTTCATTCGTTTGTTTCGGATAGAGGGAAACACTACCAAAAAAACATTTCCAAACCCCTTTTAAGTAGAACCTCCTGCGGTCGTTTATCTCCCTACCTAGCCTGGGGCAATTTGAGCATCCGGCAAGCCTTCCGTTATGTTGACCAAAGTAGCCAACGTCAGCGACACCGCAGAGCATACGAAGCTTTCTTGACCCGTTTAAAATGGCACTGCCACTTTATTCAAAAATTCGAATCAGACTGCAGTTATGAACACCGCTGCATCAATCCAGTGTACGAATCGTTCGTCTGGAAAGAAAATGAGGTACAACTCCTGGCTTGGAAAGAGGGAAAAACCGGATACCCCTTAGTGGATGCTTGTATGCGTTGCCTCTCCCAAACTGGTTGGATCAACTTTCGGATGCGGGCAATGTTGGTTTCCTTTCTTTGCCATCACTTGTTTTTGGACTGGAGAACCGGCGTCTATCACCTGGCCAATTTGTTTCTCGACTATGAACCCGGTATCCACTACCCACAATTTCAAATGCAGGCTGGAGTAACCGGTGTAAATACCATTCGCATCTATAACCCCGTTAAACAATCCAAAGAACAAGACCCGGAGGGCAATTTTATCCGACAATGGGTACCTGAGCTCGCTTCCTTACCGAATCATCTAGTGCACGAACCTTGGTTACTTTCTCCATTAGAGCAACTGTTTTACGGTGTCCAGCTTGGTCAGGATTACCCACTACCTGTGGTAGATCCAAAGGAAAATGCCAGCCAATCCAGAATAGAGCTTTGGGGTTATAAAAAACGGCCTGAAGTAAAACAAGCAGGCAAGCGAATTATTCAAAGACATGTTCGCGACCAATCCAACAGACAAGAGTAATTTTTCCCTTCAACGATAAAAGATTCCCAAAAACAGCCCAAAAAATCCGCCTTGCAAATCTCAGAAAGGCGGTTATATTTGTGTCGGTTAACGAACACCTTACCTTATGCAGCTAAAATCTAATCTTGCCGCAGCCGCTTGTTTGCTACTGCTGCTCAGCCTTGCCCTTTTCTTTTCCTGTAGCCGAGCAGTACGCGATGAGGCCTATTATCAAAAACTTTCTCAATATGTGTACGCATATACAAGTGGGATCGTGGGAAAAAAAGAGCCGATTCGAATCCGGTTGGTCAACGCAGCCATTCAGACCGATCAGATTGGTCAGCCAGTAGATAAAGCACTTCTACAAATAAGTCCATCCATTGAAGGAGTAGCCGTCTGGGAAGATGATCGAACCATTTTACTGCAACCTGAGAAGCCACTTAATTACGATACCAAATATGAAGTTGCGCTCCAACTAGGAAAAATTTACCCAAATGTCCCGGCTTCACTCTCCAGCTTTGAGTTTGGTTTTAAAACAATCGCACTACACTTTACTGTGATCACGGATGGTATTCAGACACCCAACCCGCTTGACCTGAAAAACCAGCAGATTACCGGGAGAGTGGAAGTGAACGACTCTGTAGAGCCTGAAGAAATCGAGCAACTCTTGAAAGCAACACAATCAGGCCAAGAATTAACGATTTCCTGGAACCATCTCCAAGCCCAAAGGGAACACTACTTCACAATTGGAAAGATCGCAAGGGGACTAAATCGGTCAGAGGTCCAACTTCGCTGGGATGGAAATAACCTTGGGATAGACCTTTCTGATAAACAAATTCTGCCTATTCCTGCCCTTGACGAGTTTGAGGTCCTTTCTGTGAGGGTGGACAATGAGGAAAGTCAATGCATACAAGTCAATTTTTCAGACCCTCTTTCCGATCAACAGGATTTAAACGGGCTGGTCCGACTTGAGGGCAATTCCGAAAACCTCACCTTTAAACTTGATGGCAATTTTCTTCGAATTTATCCAGAGAGCAGGTTGTCAGGCCTATTTAACCTTCAAATAGAGGGGATTGAAAACCTACTGGGAGTTAAACTGAAGACCGCGTTCTCTGAATCAATCAACCTTGAATCCTTGCAGCCAGGTTTGCGATTGCTGGGTCACGGTGCCATCATTCCAAGCAAAGAAAGTGGGGCTATATTATTTCCATTTGAAGCGGTAGGACTTCAATCTGTTGATGTGGAAATTTTTAAGATCTTTCAATCGAATATTTTGCAACACCTACAGGTAAATGAATTGGAAGGAAATGAGGAGCTGGAACGGGTGGGTAAAATCATTGCACAAAAAAAGATTGAATTGGGGCAATTAAACCCTGGTGCTTCCACCATGAGTTGGCAACGATATGCCCTTGATTTGCAACCACTTATTCAACAAGACCCTGGGGCGATTTATCAGGTCCGGCTCTCTTTCCGTGGTAGCTATGTGGACCATAGTAAATGTGAAGAAGCGGTTGACTTTGCCAGCATCGATGCACAAGGCCCTCTGAAGGATGAGTTCGGCCAACCGCAATCCCTTTGGGGTGGATACCGAGGAGTATATTGGGACGATACCGATTATTGGTGGGAATCTGATGGCTATCAATATGAAAATAGAGATAACCCCTGCCAAAAAGAATACTACCACAGTGAACGCTTCCTTCAGCGAAATGTGTTTGTAAGTAACCTTGGATTATCAGCCAAAAGAGGAAAGGATGGCTCCCTGCTGGCCGTAGTTACAGATCTACTTACCGCAGAGCCCGTTGCAGGGGTCGAACTGGAGCTGGTCAACTACCAACTTCAACCAATTTCCACGCACAGCACCGGGGCAGACGGAACGTTTTTTCTGGAACAGCTACGGGAAAAACCCTTTGTATTAGTAGCTCAAAAAGGCAATCAAAGAGGATACCTGCGCATGTCAGACGGTGGAAGCTTATCCCTCAGCCGGTTTGATGTAGCAGGAGTAGAAAGTCAAAAAGGATTAAAAGGCTTCCTCTATGGGGAGCGCGGTGTCTGGAGGCCTGGTGATAGTATTTTCCTGAATTTTGTACTGGAAGACAGAAGCGGAAAATTACCGCCTGACCATCCGATACATTTTGAAGTAACCGACCCAACTGGAGGAATTCAGTTCAAAACGGTTATTCAAAATGGCGTCAAAGGCGTATTCCCACTCCACTTTTCGACACAGCCAGATGCTCCAACAGGCCACTGGCTCGCCAAGTGAGAGGTTGGTGGAGCCCGATTTGAAAAAATCCTAAAAATTGAAACAGTCAAACCAAATAGGTTTAAAATTCAACTGGATTTTCCTGATAAACAGCTGGTTGAAAATACCAAAGGCACGCAAGCTCGATTGAACGTTGAGTGGCTACATGGAGCTACCGCAAAAAACGTAAAAGCCAAAGTGGATCTTCAGATTAGAGCAGCTACGGCGGAATTCCCAGGCTTCAAAAATTACGTTTTTGAAGATCCGGCTCGCTCTTTTTTCCACGAAGAAGAAACCGTGTTTGAAGGTTACTTGGATGATCGAGGAAATGGAAATGTGCCTCTAAAAATACAAGCCAACAAGCAAGCTCCGGGGAAATTAGTGGCCCAATATAAAATTAAGGCTTTTGAATCCTCCGGGGAATTCAGTGTGGATCAAGCTGCCATAGACTTCTATCCGTTTGCAAGAATGGTAGGGGTCCGAGTGCCAATGAACCAAAGTGGAAGCCCCCAAATGGATCAGGGAAAATCGGGCAAAATTGAAATCGCGTGCGTGGATACAAAAGGCAGACCACTGGCCAACAAAACAGTGCACCTCGGCCTCTACCGGTGTGATTGGAGATGGTGGTGGGACGAGGACCAGGCCTCTAACACAGGTCAATTCAACTCCGACACCCACTTGAATGCAGTGAATACCACCACTGTAACCACAGATGCGAATGGAATCGCTAGTTGGACCATTCGACCCAACCAATGGGGAAGGTACCTCGTGCGGGCTGTGGAGCCTTCTGGCGGACACGCGGCAGGGAACTTCTTTTGGGTGGGTTATCCGGAACACCTGGATGACCTTTACAGCAGAAATGCTGTGGCAATGCTTGCCTTGACCAGCAACCAAGAAAATTACTTGGTGGGCCAACAAGTTGAAATAAAAGTGCCTTCTAATGATATTTGCAATGTGCTAATTACCTTGGAAAGTGGACAAAGGGTGCTTCAACACCTCTGGTTCAAAGCCCAAAAAGGAGAGAATACGTTTAAATTCAAAGCGGAAGCCTCCATGGCACCCGCTGTTTATGCCCACGTGAGCCTGATCCAGCCCCATGCGCAAACCATTAATGATTTACCCATTCGAATGTATGGGGTGATCCCAATCACTATTCATAATCCAGCAACAGAACTAAAACCCTTGATCGAAATGGCAGATCAGCTCAAGCCGGACGTTCCGTTCACCGTTCGAGTCAAAGAAGCATCCGGCATGGCTTGTGCTTACACGCTGGCAATTGTAGACGAAGGCCTAATGGACCTGACACGATTCGAAACACCCAATCCACACAAAGCCTTTTATGCACGAGAAGCGTTGGGGGTCAAAAGCTGGGATGTATACGACTATGTGCTGGGAGCGTTTGGTGTAGAATTGGAACGGATATTGAGCATCGGTGGTGACGATATCAACCGAAAAGCAAAACGCTCAGCTCAGGTCAGCCGATTTAAACCGACAGTCAAACACCTGGGACCTTTTTACTTGGAAAAGGGAAAAACCGCACAACATACCCTAAAAATAGAAAACTACGTCGGAAGTGTTCGCGTAATGGCGGTCTTCTCCGCCCCTGCACCCAATGCTCAAGGAGCCTATGGATCCGCAGAAAAAACGTGTGCTGTTAAAAAACCCCTGATGATTTTACCCACCCTACCACGTGTGCTTGGTCCAGGAGAATCCGTTCGCGTACCGGTTCAAGTGTTCGCAATGGAACCTCAAATCAAGTCCGTAAAATTACAAATCAAAGAAATTGGCGGAAAGACGAAAGTGAAAGGACCCGATACTCAAACCTTAACTTTTTCAGAACCTGGAGACCAAATGGCCTATTTTGAGTTCAGCGTCGGGCCCCAAACAGGACCAACAAGGTTTCGGCTGGAGGCACAAGGGGGATCCGAAATAGCCAAGGATGAGATTGACCTGATGGTGCGAAACCCTATGCCCATCTCCACCAAAAGCTCAAGCGAGACCATTGAGCCAGGCATGGAATGGAAAACAAACTTTGATCCAAGCTCCTACAGTGATTTGAATAATGCAACCTTGGAATTAAGTAGCCTACCTCCGATGGATATTGACCGGCATTTGAATTACCTGATTCAATATCCGCATGGCTGCCTGGAACAAACCACTTCCGCCGCGTTTCCGCAGTTATTTGCAGGAGCATTGGTCCCATTACAAGAAAAACAAACCAATACCATCACCAAACACATTACTGCCGCAATCTCGAAAATTTCCAACCAACAAAACTATAGCGGTGGCTTTAATTATTGGCCTGGAGGCTCTGCAGATACTTGGTCTACTACCTATGCTGGTCATTTTCTATTAGAAGCTCAAAAAATGGGTTATGCGGTCCCCTCCTCCACCCTTGATAAGTGGATCGCCTTCCAAGTAAACACCGCACGAAATTGGACCGGTTCCAATCGCTACGAACCGGTGCTCGATCAAGCTTATCGGCTTTACTCCTTGGCCTTGGCCGGAAAAGCCTCCATGACTGATATGAATCGCCTTAGAGAGCAAAAAGGCTTATTTACTACACCAGCCTACCTCCTGGCAGCTGCTTACGCCAACGCAGGCAAACCAGAAGTTGCACAAGATTTACTTCAGAAAAATTGGACGGATCCTCCTTCCTATGACTGGTCGGGAAGCACCTATGGTTCTG
This sequence comes from Chitinophagales bacterium, assembly GCA_046316495.1. Lineage (GTDB taxonomy): Bacteria > Bacteroidota > Bacteroidia > Chitinophagales > Saprospiraceae > M3007. Next base: position 10,192 of record JBKDAM010000054.1, on the reverse strand, counting down.
TGCTACGCGATCAAGCCATTATGCTGGAGGCACTTACAAGCCTTGGTGACCTGAACAAAGCAGAAAACCTGGTAAAATCGTTGTCTGAGCAACTCTCCAAACAAGCCAACAGCTATCAATGGAATACCCAGTCTCTAGCAGTGGCGATTAGAAGTTTGGCCAAATATGCACAAAAAGTCAATGCCCAGGCACCTTCCTATCTATGTAAATTAGGTGGGAAAAACCTGACGCCTCGACCCAGCAAGGCTCCCTTTCAGGTACTACCACTCCATGAATACAGTGCAAATAACTTGACGGTGCGGAACAACGGTACCACTCGCTTGTACGCCCGACTGGTTCTTACCGGACAAGAGTTTGCCGGAACAGTTACGAATGTGCCCAGTTCCAACCTTGAATTGTCTATCCGTTGGGAAACCCCAAAAGGAGAACCTGTCAACATTAGCCAACTGCAACAAGGGACTGATTTTGTCGCCATCGTTTCCATTCGAAGAAATGGCTCGTTCCATTTCCCTTATAATGAGCTGGCACTTACTCAAATTTTTCCCTCCGGTTGGGAGATACTCAACCATCGAGTGGGCCAATTCAGCCAAACCTCCAATGGACTGGATTACCAAGATTTTAGGGACGATCGAGTGCTTAGTTATTTTGACCTGGGAAGCCAGAAAAACCAGACTAAAACCATACGCATTTCACTTAATGCAGCTTACAAAGGCCGGTTTTTCCTCCCTTCCACTGTTTGCGAAGCCATGTATGATAATCGCATTCATGCAGGAGTACCAGGCAGTTGGGTAGAAGTGATCTAACAAAAAAAGGAAAACCCCCTCGCACACCAAACTACTTGCGAGGGGATTTCCTTTCCCTTCGGGAAATTAAAAATCAACCAATCAAAAATTCTAAAATAGCAAAAAAGCCAAAGAGGAGACTTGCTACTCCATTGGTTGTAAAAAAAGCCAGGTTTACCCGTCGGAGATCCCCAGGCTTCACAATAGTATGTTGGTAAAACAACAGCCCTAAAAATAGTAGGGTACCTAACCAAATAAACCCTAGACCCAAAGTTCCTAAAGCCGATTGCATTAAAATTACAGAGAGTACCAAAAATACTGCACTAATAAGGTGGGTAGTACTAGACAAAAATAGTGCCTTCTTCCCACCTAACCATACCGGAACGGAGTACAAGGAATTACTACGGTCAAACTGTTCGTCCTGAAGGGCGTAAATAATGTCAAAACCCGCCACCCAAGTCAAGACTGCCAAACCTAGTACCACCGGCGCCCACGAAAAACTGGCGGTGACCGCAAGATATGCGCCAACCGGTGCCAAAGAGAGCCCCAAGCCCAGCACAAAATGACAAAACCATGTGAATCGTTTCGTGTAACTATACCCCAAAATAACCAACAGTGCCACTGGGGAAAGGTAAAAGCACAGCCGGTTGATCAAAAAAGCAGCAACCATAAAAAGCAAGGCATTAATAATTACAAACACCAAGGCTGCAGAAGCGCTAATTTGACCAGAAGGAATCTCTCGGATGGCCGTCCGTGGATTGGAAGCATCAATATCCCGGTCCAACCACCGGTTGAAGGCCATAGCTGCACTCCTCGCGAACACCATACAAAGCAGTACCAGACCAAACAATTTCCAACTCATCCCAGTCCCCTGCTCTGCCAATGCGAAGAAAAAACCTGTAAGGGCAAATGGCAAGGCAAAAAGGGTGTGGCTAAATTTTACCAGCGAGAAGAACTTTTTCATTTCGGTTTGTTTAGAGCGGAATATTGCTATGTTTCTTTTTTGGACGCTGTACTGTTTTATTTTCCAACATCGCAAAGGCTTTTATCAATTTGCGCCGGGTCTGGTTGGGGAGAATCACCTCGTCCACAAATCCTCGTTCTGCAGCCCGATAGGGATTGGCAAAGGTAGCGGCGTATTCCTGTTCCTTCTCGGCCAGTTTAGCAGCTGGATCGCTTGCTTGGTCAATCTCCTTTTTAAAGATAATTTCTGAAGCACCTTTTGCGCCCATTACCGCAATTTCTGCGGTAGGCCATGCAAAGTTCAAATCTGCACCAATATGCTTGGAATTCATCACATCATAAGCACCACCATACGCTTTACGAGTTATCAAGGTCACCCTTGGAACCGTTGCTTCCGAGAATGCGAATAACAATTTGGCACCGTTCGTAATAATAGCATTCCACTCTTGATCTGTACCCGGTAAAAATCCAGGAACATCAACTAAAACTAACAAGGGTATATTGAAGCAATCGCAAAATTGTACAAACCTTGCCGCTTTTTTAGAAGCATCCACATCCAAAACCCCTGCTAAACTCATTGGTTGGTTGGCGATAATTCCAATACTGCGACCCGCAAGGCGGCCAAAACCGCATAAGATATTTTCAGCATACCGTTCTTGAATCTCAAAAAATGAATCAGCATCCAGGATTCCAGCAATCACCTCTTTCATATCGTAGGGCTGCAATGGATTCTCCGGAACGATCTTGTCCAACTCATATCGGAATTCTTCCTCCAATGAATAGGGCAAGTTTACTGGACGGTCCTCACAATTTTGCGGTAAATAGGCCAGTAATTGTTTGATTTTCAGAATACATTGGAGGTCATTCGCAGCTGTAAGGTGGGTAACGCCAGATTTGGTACTGTGAGCGCTGGCTCCCCCTAGTTCTTCACTACTTACCTCCTCATTAGTGACTGTTTTTACCACGTTTGGACCCGTGACAAACATATACGAGCTATCTTCCACCATAATGATAAAGTCAGTCATGGCGGGGCTATAGACCGCACCCCCAGCACAAGGGCCCATAATGGCCGAAATTTGGGGGATCACCCCGGATGCCAACACATTTCGGTAAAAAATATCGGCATAACCTCCCAGGGAATTTACCCCCTCTTGAATTCTTGCCCCCCCTGAATCATTTAAGCCAATCAGAGGAGCTCCATTCTTCATTGCAAGGTCCATGATTTTGCAGATTTTCTCAGCATGTGTCTCCGATAGAGAGCCACCAAACACCGTGAAATCTTGTGCAAAAACATATACGAGGCGACCGTTCACTGTTCCATAGCCCGTTACGACTCCGTCACCCAATATTTTCTGGTCGGCCATTCCAAAATCAACCGTTCGATGCGTTACGAGCGCCCCAATCTCCTCAAAAGACTGCTCGTCTAACAACAGGTGTATACGCTCCCGTGCGGTGAGTTTACGCTTTTTGTGCTGCGCATCAATGCGGGCTTGACCTCCCCCTAATGCTGCTTCTGCTAATTTTAGTTGCAATTCTTTAACTTTCTGACCCATCTTTTCAAGCATTGGTGTTGCAAAAATGAAAAAAAGCAGGCCTTGTTCACCCCCTCTTTTTCACCACTATTTTGTCCATGGCAAAGGATAAGTTTCTCCAAAAATCACCCAAAAAAGTACCTTCTTGAAACAAACTATTCCCCTCCACCAATGGGAGAACAAAGGTGCACAGAACACAGCAAAAAAAGAAAGTGTTGGAAGGAAAAACGAAAAAAATCAAAAGGAGCCAGGGTTTTATACTACTTTTGCGCGCATGATGAGGGTGCACTACGGATTCACACAATTGCCTGATTTTCAAAAGACCGTTCTGACGATTGGTTCTTTTGATGGTTTGCATGCAGGGCATAAACAACTGCTTCGGCGTGTAAAATCACTGGCAAAGCAAGCAGGTGCTGAAAGTGTGGTGATTACTTTTGATCCCCATCCAAGAGCTGTTTTTGAAAAATTGGACAGTGGTTTTAAATTAATTACCACTACCTCTGAAAAAATCAGCCTTTTGCAAGATTGTGCTATCGACCATCTGGTAATAGTCCCCTTTACTCCAGAATTTGCCGCACAATCTGCCCAAGAATACGTCGAGCAGTTTTTACTTCGGCATTTCCAACCCCACACCATCGTGATTGGCTATGACCATCGATTTGGGAATGACCGGCAAGGGGATATCCAATTTTTAAAAAAATACGCGGACAAGGGCACTTTTTTCCTGGAAGAAATATCAGCTCAAGAGGTTGACCATATCACCGTTTCCTCCTCGAAAATTAGAACTGCATTGGAATCGGGTGCATTGGAAGCCGCCAACCGATTGCTGGGCCACCCTTTTACACTAACTGGAAATGTAGTTAAAGGCAATCAAATAGGAAGGACAATCGGTTTTCCCACCGCAAATCTTCAAATAGAGGATTCCTGGAAAATTCTCCCGCCGGATGGGATTTATGCCGCAAGTGTGCGACTGGAAGGATACCCAAAGGCCGTTTACCACGCTATGCTGTACCTGGGAAATAGACCCAGTTTAGAAGGCCAGTCCGAGCGACGGATAGAGCTGAATATTCTGGGATTGGAAGCGGATCTCTATGGTCTTACGCTGCAGGTAAAAGTACATCAATACATTCGAGGCGATAAGAAACTCGACAACCTTGAGCAATTGAAAGCTCAAATTGCAGAGGATCAGATCGCCATTGAAGCCTATTTCGAGGACAATAATCGCTTTCCAGAGGAACTAGATATTGCTGTGGTGATCTTAAACTACAATACCCGATCCCATTTAGAACAATACCTGCCCTCCGTCCTGGCAAATAGTGGCACCGCTCGAATAATTGTAGCAGATAATGGCTCACCGGACGATTCTATCGCTTTTTTGAATGCGAATTTTCCACAGGTTGAAGTACTGGACCTTGAATTCAATTTTGGATTTGCAGAGGGGTACAATCGAGCCCTGCAAAACATAAAGTCCGATTATTATGTCATTCTGAATTCGGATGTAGAGGTTACTCCCAACTGGATTCAGCCCATCATCGGGGCTATGGAGAAAGACAGTCAGATTGGGGTGGCACAACCTAAAATACTGGAGGATAAACGCAGAGACCGATTTGAGCATGCGGGCGCTGCCGGGGGCTGGTTGGATTACCTAGGGTATCCTTTCTGCAGAGGCAGGATTTTTACCCACGTTGAGCAGGATCTTGGGCAGTACGATACTGCACAACCTTGTTTCTGGGCGGCTGGTGCAGCTTTTTTCATACGTTCAAAATTATACCACCAATTAGGCGGGTTTGATGGTGACTATTTCGCGCACAATGAGGAGATCGATCTATGCTGGAGAGTGCAACGGGCAGGTTATTCCGTTTGGTGTTTTCCAGAAAGCATTGTTTACCACCTGGGAGGTGGCACGTTGAGCTATGATAGTCCAAGGAAAGTTTTTTTGAACTTCAGAAACAGCCTCTTCACTTTGGTTAAGAATGAGCCGGCTGCTAAACTAATCTGGTTGATTCCAGCCAGGCTGGTGTTGGACGGTGTAGCCGGTGGAATGTACTTGGCAAAGGGACAATTTAAGGCCATCCAATCCATTATTCAGGCCCATTTTTCATTTTATAAACACGTTGGCAAGTTGATCCAAAAGCGGAAAGAAGCGGCAAATCGTATTTTTGAAAGCCAGCTGTCTCCTAAAAAAAGCTTGCAGGGCGTTTATTTTGGCAGTATTGTTTTTGCCTTTTACATTCAGCGAATCAAACACTTCTCTGAGGTAGTCAAGAAAAAAGGCGTATAAGGTAGCAACAGAAAGGGCCCCAGAAAATATCCCGGAGCCCATTTTTCTGAATTGCTTTTATTTGAAGAGCGCGTAGTTCAAAGCTAACACAAAACTGGCAGGTCGCTGGTCAAAGCTGTAATTGGATCCCCCAAATACAATTTGTTCTCCAAATCGGTTGAAATTACCTTCATACCGAGCGTCCAACGCCAATCGTCCACCCCCTCCAATCGTGACGCCTCCAAGCCAACCCCAAGTCAATTTTTTCCATTCTTCTGAAAATCCTTGGATGTCACTCAGACTGGAATTGGAACTCAAGTGGTAGTTTCCTACAGGTCCCGCATGAAAACGGAAAGGGCCCATTTTAAAACCCAGCAGCAACGGGAGTTGAAGGGTATTGTAATTACTGCGCTTGATTACTTCATTTCCAGTCCCTGGAGTGCTGATCTGAAAATCGGTCCGGTTACTTTGAAATAAAACTTCCGGCTGCAAATAAATTCTTTTTCCCATTCGAAGGTAAATACCAGCCAAGGTTCCAAATTTAATGTCTTTTACCGCTACTACGTAGGATTCCGCTCCTGAACCCACCGTAATATCCTTATACTGCTCTCTAGGGGAAATAATACCTGCTTTCAATCCCATCGAAAACTGCGCAGAAGAAACAGCTGGCAACACCAGCAACAAGATAAATGCAATAACCAGGTTTTTCATATTTTTTATATTTTGATGCAAAACGCTCTTGTATTTTAATTTCGTACTCAAACCTTAATAAAGAATGTTTCTTTAACGCCAATTTAACGTAAACAGAATTTACCAGTCGCCACCGGCACCTCCTCCGCCAAAATCGCCGCCGCCAAAACTTCCTCCACTACTATCTCCACTGCCCCATCCGCTGCCTCCGGAGCCCCAATTACTACCACCGCCCACGTGCCACCATCCCCCGCCACCAAACGGACCATCCTCAAATGAACCCCGGCGGTTGTACCATTCTCCTTTTCGCTTGGATCGAATAGCCAGAACAATTCCAAGAATAATAAGAAAGAAGACCAACAAGATTAGCATCAATACTTTCTCCTCTCCCTTTGAAAGTTGGTTAGTATCGGTATCGGAGGGAGAAAACTCTCCTTGTAATGCCGCCATAATCTCATTCGTTCCAGCCTCAATACCCGCGTAGTATTGCTGTGCTCGAAAGAAAGGAGCCATGGTATTTCTTATTATTCGACCGGATGTTAAGTCCGTCAAACCACCTTCTGCTCCATAGCCTGTGGCGATAAAAATCCCCCGATCTGGCGCTTCCGTTTTTATTAAAAGTACCACCCCATTGTCCTTTTTCTCATCCCCTATGCCCCATCGGTTACCCAGCTCAATGGCATAGGTTGCCCTATCATAATCGCCCAAATCAGGACGGATCATAACTACTATTTGTGTAGAGGTCGAATCCCAGAAGCGGCGAAGCTTTTGCTCAAGTTGCGCTTTTTCTGCTGGAGAGAGCCAGTTGGCATAATCGTGGACATAAACGGCAGGTTCTGGTTTGGGAGGGAAGACCTCCGGACCTTCTTGTGCATATCCCTTAAATAGACCCAGCAAGACCACCAAAAAGCCAGTTAAAATGGCCTTCCAATATTTATTATTTGCCATAAAGAATTTCATCTGGAAGTTCATTAGGGTTATCTGAAGGATCAGCAGGGAAATAGCGATGTAATTCCTCTCCAATTTTTGAAATGACAGCACAAAGACCTTCACAAGCCATATCCTGTTGTAAATAGACCCGTAACAGGTGTTTTTCTTCTTCCCAAAATTGATACCCAAGCCGTTCGTGAATTCCGGCATCACCCCAAATAGCAAATTGCCTGGACTTGGGGGCAAGGTAGATCAGCACCGCGTTTCGATCTCGAGTGCCTGCCATCCCATGCGAAAAGAAGAGCTCTACCGCTCGTTCAAGGGGAGAATCTTTATCACAGAAGTCCTCAATAAAGAGTCGAATTTCACCGGTGGTAAGGTGTTCCGCTACCCGGATGGCGTTTAGGATTTCATGTTCCTCTGCCGGACTAAAATACATGGCTTAGAATTTTACTTCAGGAGCTTTATCAGATCCGGCTGCTGATTGGAAATACGGCTTTGGCATAAAGCCAAACATACCAGCATAAAGGTTGGTTGGAAAGCGGCGAATGCTGGAATTATAGGTATTTACGCTTTCATTAAAATTCTTCCGCTCAGTCGCTATCCTATTCTCGGTGCCTTCCAATTGTTTTTGAAGGTCCATGAAATTCTGGTTCGCTTTTAGATCAGGATACCGCTCTACTGCGACCAACAACCGGCTTAAAGCACCTCCAAGGCCCTGCTGCGCCTGATCAAAATTGCGCAAGGATTCTTCCGTCATATTAGTAGGATCCACAGTAACAGAGGTTGCCTTTGAACGCGCCTCGATGACGGCTGTAAGGGTCTCCTTTTCAAAGTCAGCATATCCTTTCACTGTATTCACTAAGTTAGGAATTAGATCTGCCCGACGTTGGTATTGGTTTTCTACCTGCGACCAAGCTTTTTTTACACCCTCATCCAGGTTTACAGCGTTGTTGTAAGAACTGCACATGTTCATCACCAAAATGACCGCCAAAACACCAACAATAATTGGTAAAAATTTTCTCAAATCAAAATTCATAATGGACTTTATTTAATGGTTGGATATAAGATAACTGCAAAATACGACAACTACCTTAAATTGATAATTAAAAAGAGTTTTTGTCAATTCTAACAAGGCAAAAATAGACATTACCTGGACTGGGAGAGGACCTCAATCGATCAAAAGCAAGGTTTATTAGTCTAAATGCACTTCTGTGGCTCCATATCCATATTTTTGGATATATTCATTTTTGAATTTCCGAACGTATGGCATCTTCCGCAATTCATTGGCTACTGCCTCCTTTAGTTTGCCCTCGCCCACCCCATGAATAACATATACTTTAGGCACCCCCAAACGGATGGCCTTGTTCATAAAATCGTGAAAATGCCGAAGTTGGGTTTGTAAGATCTCCGACTTGTTTAATTTTTGGTAGCCTGGCATCAAAGCATGTATGTGCAAATCGATTTCCGGTTCAAACTTCGCGATAGCCTCCAAATTATACAGATCGATTGGAGCACTATTGGAGGTGGGGCCCTTTGATTTAACCCGCTTCACTTTCTGTTGTGTATAGGTTTGAAGGCTTTGAATGCCTGCTTCAGGAGCTACTTCCGAAGGGTCAAAGCGATCAAATCCGAGTATAAAATACCCTGGAGAGTTCACGATTGGCAGTAAGTCAAATTGCTTAACAAACTGTTTGGGTCTAATTTTGATCACTTTAAGCAGGTCGTCATCCACCCCGGCAGTTGTAATTCGCTTGAGCAACAGCTCTGCTTCCGGCCCATCGTTTAAATCATCTGTCAACAAGGTTCCAACCTCTTGAATGGTCCAAGGTTGAATTTTTCCTTCCAAAAACAAGATGGAGTCATCCTCCAGAAAAAGCTCTACCTCATAAAGAAATTCATAAGGGCTGTCGTTCAGCAGCCAGGTTTGGTAATGTAGGACCAACTCTTCCGCGTTTTTTTGTGGGATAAAAGCAAGACCTACCCCTTTTGGGTGTACACTGGCAGTTGAACTCTTTAAAACTTGTTTGACCGGTGGTTTAGGCGTCAAGTATCCTTTGGCAGGAGCTGTGGACGCCATTTGATCATAGGGCAGAAGATCTTCTTCAAAAGCTGGGATCAAAGAGGAATAGTCCTCGTCTAATCGAACCTGCACCATACCATCACCCAGGTGAGCAACCACTACACCGGATTCTCCGGTGAATTTCAAACGCACTTTTTTTCCAATTTCTACCTTCATTTGGATCTATTTTTTATTAGTGAGTGTTGCAACCAGAATTCCGGTCGCAACGGCTGCATTTAACGATTCTGCTCCACCTCCGGGACCAGGAGGGATGGTTATCCGGTGGGTGAGCCGTTGCATTTGATTAGCGCGGATTCCCTTCCCTTCGTTTCCAATCACCAAAATGCCAGAAGAAGGCAGTTCCGATGAAAAGACATTCGCTCCTTCCATCACCGCTCCAAGTACAGGGAGCTGTGGGTACTTATTCATTACTTCTTCCAACGAACAATCTTCCTGAATGTTCACTCGAAAACAAGCTCCCATACCTGCTTGAATCGCTTTTGGGCCAAAAGCATCTGTGGTATCCGGGGAACAAAATACGCCTACCACCCCAAACCAATCAGCAATTCGAAGAATGGTGCCCAAATTGCCTGGATCCTGAAGTCCGTCCAGGTAAAGTAGCCAACCAGGTTCCAAGGTAGGCTGCGTGGTCTTTTCCGACAAGGCCACTACTGCCAAGACCCCATTAGGAGTGCTCAGCGTACCGACTTTTTTGAGGTCTTCCTCCTCCACTTCGTTAAAAAAGGCATAAAAAGGATCCAGAAGACCACTGTTTTCACTTGCCCAACGTTTTGTTCCATACAAAGCGACCAACGAGAAGTTGGTTTGTGACGGTCCTGAAATAGTTTTTAACAACTCCCCAACCATTTTTTCACCTTCCACCAGGAAGTTTCGGTATTTTTGCCGATACTTTTTTAAATGAAGGCTGGTGATAAATGTTCGCTGGTTAGCGCTGATCATGAAATTTTGCTTG
>JBKDAM010000053.1:0-5863 GCA_046316495.1 Chitinophagales bacterium | reverse complement strand
TTATTATTCTTATTCTTACATTGCTCAATGGCCTTTTCGCCATGTCGGAAATAGCGGTGGTTTCTTCTCGGAAATTTCGACTGGATGAGCTGAGCCGAAAAGGGAGCAAAGGCGCAAAAAAAGCCTTAGAACTTTCAGAATCCCCCAACAAATTTTTGTCAACCGTCCAAATTGGGATCACCCTGATTGGAATCTTGCTGGGTATTTATTCAGGTGAAAATCTAACAAACGATTTTAGGGCGCAGATTGAAAAGATTTCATACCTGCAACCTTATGCCCACAACATTGCAGTCATTAGTGTCCTGCTGTTTATTACCTATCTCTCAATTGTGCTTGGTGAGCTGTTTCCAAAGAGGATTGGCTTAACTTTTCCGGAGACCATCTCTTCGGTCATGGCCATTCCAATGCATTTTCTTTCCAAGTTAACCGCCCCATTTGTTTGGCTATTAACCAAAACCAATGACCTGCTACTGCGGCTTTTTGGAATCAACGCCCAGTCAGATGGTATAATTACAGAGGAAGAAATCAAAAGCATGATTAATGAGAGCACCGAAAGCGGGGAAATCTTGGCGATTGAGCAGGATATAGTAGAGCGGGTATTTGCACTCGGTGACCTAAAAGTTGGTGCCCTTATGACCCACCGCAGCGACCTGGTTTGGTTGGATGTACACGACCAGCCCGCTCAGATCCGTGCCCGGGTAGAGCACGAAATCCACGGTGCTTACCCCGTTTCAGACGATGAATTAGATAATGTCATCGGGGTGGTATTGTTAAAATCCCTTTTTAAGCACCTGGATGACCCCGGATTTCAGCTCAAAGACCATATCATTACTCCCGTCTATTCTCCCGAGACCACCTCGGCTTACAAACTCCTGGACGACTTCCGGAAAAACCGTATCCACTATTCCATTGTGTTGGATGAATTTGGATCCGTACAAGGTATGATTACCATGGACGACATCTTAGATGCCTTGGTGGGTGATGTTTCGGCAATAGATGAAAAGGAATACAGCATTCAAGAGACCGCACCCGGTAACTGGATAGCCGATGGGCAGTTTCCCATCCACGAGTTCATGAATTATTTTGAGCTTCAGGAAAAGGATTTTGAGGAGACCGATTTTGCAACCCTCGCAGGATTTGCGATTTCTTGTTTAAATGCTATCCCAAAAGCTGGAGATCAATTTTCCTGGAAAAACTTTGACTTTGAGGTTCAGTCAATGACTAAACGGCGGGTGGATAAAATCAAAATTACGTTGCGGAAGTAAGCTTTAGGTAGGCCGCTCCGATCTGTTCTACTAGGTCACCGGCCAACAACGCTGCTTGTCCCAGTACGGAGGCACCCAGATCGCCCGCCAATCCATGCAAATACACCCCGAGCAAAGCCGCATCTTCTGGTGAATACCCTTGTGCCAATAAACTGGTCAGCATCCCGGTCAATACGTCGCCACTTCCGGCAGTAGCCATCCCCGGATTGCCGGTTGCGTTGAACCAACACCGCCCATCGGGTGCTGCAATAAGCGTAAAGGCTCCCTTTCGAAGCAGGAAGACCTGGTATTGACGGGCTGCCTTAACCTGTTTTTCCATTCGTTCAAAATCCGTTTCGGAGGGCCCAAATAGACGATCAAACTCTCCGAGATGAGGGGTTAACAAGCTGTTTGGAGGCACTTGTCCCCAAAGGCTTGGATCTGCTGCCAATAAATTCAAGGCATCGGCATCCAATACCATGGGGCGCTTTGTACTCGACAAAAGGGTCCTGAAGGCCGCCATCGTTTCCGGTGTTTGTCCAATTCCACTACCGATTCCAATCACCTGATAAGGATCCAAAGGAGGCACCTGAGAAAAACAAACGGTGGAAACGTCTACCGAACACATCGCCTCCGGAACCGCCGTTTGTACGATGGACAGTCCGGACTCGGGCAAATGGACGGTCAGCAAACCCAGGCCGGTGCGCAAGGCTGCTTTTGCTGCCAACACCGCAGCGCCCATTTTGCCGCGAGCGCCCGCGATCAGGAGCGCATGCCCATAAACGCCTTTGTGATCAAATTTGGATCGTTTTTTGATTTTTTTTGACACCGAAGTAGCATCCAATAGCCAATATTCCGGGGGCTGCACTTCCTGAAAACCGGAATCCAAACCAATAGATCGAAACGTCCAGTTTCCTAATCTGCGCGCATTTTCAGGAAAAAAGAACGCTAATTTAGGGGCTTCAAAACTCAGGGTAAAATCGGCCTCCACACAAGCCGACAAAGTGGCCTGATCCGCCAAAAGGCCCGCCGGCAGGTCGACCGAATAAACCAAATTGGGCCATTGATTGATTCGATCAACAAGGGTCAACCAATGTGGGTCGGTCAGAGGCCGGCTCAAACCAGTACCGAACAAAGCCTCCACGACCGGAACCTTGGGGTCCGGGTCTGGCAAATCTTGTGGAGAGTGGCAAACTACCGGCTCGATGGAGCGAGGCAGTTTGCTCAACTGGTATTGAAAGTCTTCGGATCGGCGCCCGGAGAAGTCGAAAAGGTACAACTGTACGGAGTAGCCCCAGCCTTTTAAAAGCCGAGCGATCACCAACCCATCCCCTCCGTTATTGCCTGTTCCGCACAAGAGCACGACCGGGCAGGGGCGGGCATAGTGTTCCAGCAACCAATCCACAAAAATGACTGCTGCTTTTTCCATCAGTTCAACCGATGGAATCCCCTTTTTTTCGAGGGTGTACAAATCCCATTGGCGGAAAGCGGCAGCAGAATAGATTGGAATCACTTTTTTAATCCGATTTCGCGCAATCGCTCATCCAGGTACTCCCCTGCGGTGATCGGTGGATACTGAACGGGCTGATCGCTGGTGACACAAGAAGCCAAGCAAGTCAAGTCCATTTCACTTACTGGGTGCAAGAAAAAAGGGATGCTCAACCTAGGAAGATGCCATTCCTCCCGGGGTGGATTCACTACCCGGTGAGTAGTGCTTTTCAAGTAGTTATTGGTTAAGCGCTGCAACATATCGCCCACATTAATAACAAATTCATCTGCCTCAGGCACAACGGCCACCCATTTTCCCTCCGAATTCAATAGCTCTAATCCACCAGCGCTGGCACCTACCAACAGGGTAATCAGGTTGATATCTTCGTGCTGTTCTGCGCGAATAGCACTCGCTGGCTCCTGGGTAATTGGCGGATAGTGAATGGCACGCAGAATGGAATTACCGTCCTTTATTCTCGTCCGAAAGTAATCTTTATCAAGGTTCAAATGGAGCGCAATGGCCTCCAAAAGATGGTTGCCGGCCTGTTCGAATGCTCGGTAAAGTTGTTTACCCAGCTCCACAAATTCGGGGACTTCGTTTACAGTTGGATTGTCCGGATAATCTATTTTTCGAGGATGATGGGCCTCCACTTCCTGTCCAATCTGGAAAAACTCCTTCAAATCGGCTACTTGGCTTTGCTTCGCGTGCTCTTTTCCAAAAGAAGTATAGCCCCTCTGACCAGCCAGACCAGATAATTCGTACCGTTGTTTGACCTCGGTTGGAAAAGCAAAGAAGGCCTTGGATGCCTGAAAAAATCCTTCCACCAGCGCTTTTGGAACCCCGTGGTTGGCAACTGCCACAAATCCTACTTCATGGAACGCTTTGGCTAGGTCCTGCACAAAAGCTGCTTTTTGCTCCGCAGTTCCGTTGACATATTGAGAAAGATCAACGGTTGGAACTCCTTTTTCTTTCATAGCAAAAATGGTTTTATAACACAGACGCTTCGATTACCTACCTGTGGCAGCGGTAACCGAAGCGTCTATATTGAAATTTAGTTATTACAAATACACCCATATCCTTTTTTCTCATCTTGAAAATAGGTTATTGAATTCAAGACGGATTAAAAAAGTGGCTTAAGGGTGCTAAGATACGTCAATTGTACTAAAGTGGCAAGTCAAAACTGCAAAGAAGGGATTTCTTCCTGAAGGATTATTCTTCACTGTCGAACGCACCAAAGTCGAACAACAAGGAGAAACGAAGCGTGTTATCCAGCGGATTCCGACGGTTGGTTGTCGGGATAATGTAGGAGAAATTCAAACCGAAGATTTGGTATTTCAGACCCATTCCAACGCTGAAGTACTTCCGATTACCCTTAGAGTAGTTTTCATAGAAATAACCAGCACGCACGGCAAACTGGTCGTCGTACCAATATTCGATACCGCCACCTATGTTGACCTCCTTAAGTTCTTCTTGTAAACCACCAGGAGAATCGCTGAACGAAGTAAAGACTCCAGAAATCGGTGACAATTCGCGGTAGTCGGCTACGTCATTGCCGTCTGTGTCACAAATCGCTGGATCTGGGTTGTCACAAGGCGTCGGTACCATCAGCTTGTTGAAATCCACCGTGAAGGTCAGGGTGTTGTAATCATCGAGGTACATACGGTAAGCGGTTCCGATCCCCAAGTTGGTAGGAATATAATCGCGGATATTGGACTGGGTATAGGTAATTTTATTGCCCAGATTAGAAACAGCGGCTCCCAAAGTGAAGTCTGCTTTTTTATCCCCTGCATTCACGGGTGTTTTATAGGTCAGCGATAAGTCTGCCGCGCCTGCGATACCAGGTTTGATTTCTACCCCTTCCACCCGTTGGCCTGTAGCCAGGTTGGAGAAGATAAATTTAGCAGCCACACCGGCAGAGAGCTTTTCAGATAATTTACGGGAGTAGCCGGCAGCCACTTCGAACTCATTCGGACGGCCAGTTCCGAGGGAGCCTCCCATATCGTCGGTGAAATCAATATTTCCCAACGAGAAGTAACGGAGGCTAAAACCGACGGCTTGGCGCTCATCCAACTTTTTATAGCCTGAAAGATAAGCAAGGTACACGTCATTCAAACCAAGTGCGCGCATCCAAGGCGTAAACGTGGCAGAAATAGCTACATTCTGGTCCGCAAAAACCAGTTTGGAGGGATTGTAGTGCATAGAGTTGGCATCTGCCGTGGTGGCAATACCTGCATCTCCCAACGCACCTCCACGAGAATCCGGTACAATCCGCAAAAAGGGCACCGCAGATACCACTGCGTTGGAGCACTTTTCACCCGTCACCTTATTGATACCATTTACACATTGAGCCTGCGCCATCTGGCCTGTGAACATCACAACCAACGCTACTAAAATGGAAGCGAACCTTTTTTTCATACTAGCTAACATCAATAAATATCTTAATAAAATGCAAAAATACACAAAAAGACTGGTTTGTTTAGCGGTTACAGATAAATGACACTTAAATACCTCTCGTGGTTGCCCGAAGGTCCAAAAAATACCAACGCAAGTAGGGGCCCCACGAGTAGAGAGGACTGCGCCCCTTCCTTTTACTACTAAAAAAGGCAATGTCAGAAGGCATTGGTTGGGCGGTTTGCCTGTATATTTGCCTCATGTTTCAACCAGATTTCTCCAAGCTTTCGCTGGATCCGAGTCTCCGGCCCAGCCCTGTAAATGGACAGCAAATTTCTACCAGAAGGCCCTTTTCTGGTTATTTCGCTGGCATTCCTCCTTTTTTGGGTGGACCTTATGCTACGATGTACATGACCCGGCCCTGGACCATCCGGCAGTATGCCGGCTTTTCAACTGCAGAAGCCAGCAATGCGTTTTATAGGAGAAACTTGGCTGCAGGTCAAAAAGGACTTTCCGTCGCCTTTGACTTAGCCACCCACCGAGGTTATGACAGCGACCATCCCCGCGTAACGGGAGATGTGGGAAAAGCTGGCGTTGCGATTGATTCGGTGGAAGATATGAAAATCCTGTTCGATCAAAGTCCTTTAGGGGAAATGTCGGTCTCCATGACCATGAACGGCGCCGTTATTCCGATTATGGCCTTTTATATCGTGGCAGCCGAAGAGCAAGGCGTCACTCC
>JBKDAM010000052.1:0-43478 GCA_046316495.1 Chitinophagales bacterium | reverse complement strand
CCATTATGCTGTTCTTCAGAAGGGTGGAACGGCTGCATTAATTCCTTTTATCAAAGAGAAACAACCCAATCAGGTTTTGGTTTTTGGGCTAAGCCCGGCACCTCTTGGTCTTCATTTTGAACAATATTTGTACCAACCTGTGTTTTTTTACCAAACCTGGTTTTTATTTGCAGATGAATTGGCCAAACTAGAGCCAGACCGCCAATTGAAAGCACAACTCTGGAATCACTTAAAGCAAATTTTTTCGGTAGACAATAAATAAACAAGCAATGAAGGCATACGTTTTCCCCGGTCAGGGCTCCCAGTTTGAAGGAATGGGAAAAGAACTTTACGATTCAAACCCTGCTGCAAAGGCATTGTTTGAGCGCGCAAATGAGGTATTGGGCTGGCGCATTACAGATGTAATGTTCCATGGCTCAAAGGAGGAATTGACTCAAACCAAAGTAACACAACCAGCAGTTTTTCTGGAAAGTATCGTGCGTGCAAAGATGGCAGGAGCAACCTTTCAGCCTGAAGCAGTAGCAGGACATTCACTAGGAGAATTAACTGCGCTGGCCGCAGCCGGTGCCTTGCAGTTTGAAGATGCCTTGGTACTCGTGAGTAAACGAGCATTCGCAATGCAAAAAGCCTGCGAACTGGTTGATAGCACCATGGCGGCCGTATTGGGGATGGAAGACGCACTCGTGGAAGAAATTTGCCGCAGCATCACCGATGAAGTAGTGGTTCCAGCCAACTACAATACGCCTGGGCAGTTGGTTATTTCGGGAACAAGAAAAGGGATCGAGCAAATTACACCTATCTTGCAGGAAAAAGGGGCAAAACGAGTGGTTGTGCTCGCTGTGGGTGGTGCTTTTCACTCTCCTTTGATGCAACCCGCTCAAGATGAGCTCGCTGAGGCCATTCGGAATACCCCTTTTCAAGCTCCGATTTGCCCCATCTATCAAAACGTGAACGCCAAAGCGGTAACGGACCCGGAGGAAATTCGAAACAACCTGATCGCTCAATTAACCGCTCCCGTAAAATGGACGCAAACAATTGAACAAATGGTACAAGATGGTGTCCAACTTTTCATTGAAGTAGGTGGATCAGGTGCAGTGCTTCGTGGCATGATCCGCAAAATCAATAAAGAGGCCGCTACAGAAGCCCTGTAACATCTGATTGAATCAGTGTAGTATCTGATTGAATCAGATATGCAAGGCGATCGAATCAGATAATCTATTTTATTCAATAAGGACGGCCTGTTTCGGCCAAAATCAAGCCGTCCTAACTTTTTCTGCTACAAGCAAGGATCATTCATTCCAACACAACCTAACTTATGTCTTCCAATCAACAGATAGAAAAGGGGGTATTACTTTTGGCAGAACCCTTCATGGAGGATCCTTATTTCAAAAGGGCTGCCGTTTTGCTCTGTGAAAATCACCCTCAAGGCACCTTAGGATTTATATTGAACAAACCAACTCAAGTGCGACTGGAGGACGTTTTGGAAGATTTCCCCCCCTTTGATGCTCCCGTTTACTACGGTGGGCCTGTACAGGCAGATCGACTTCATTATATTCACAATCTTGGTGATCTCCTGGAGGATAGCCTGCCAGTTAGCGATGGCGTCTGGTGGGGAGGTGACTTTGATTCACTCAAGTTTCTTATCCAAAGTGAATTGGTACGCCCAGAGCAAATCCGTTTTTTTGTAGGATATGCAGGCTGGTCAGCTGGCCAACTGGAGGACGAACTCTCCACCGGTTCTTGGGTTCCCACTGAAATGGACCCCAACTATGCATTTAAAACGGCCGCCGACAAAATATGGAGCCTGGCGATGTACAACAAGGGAAATGCTTTTGAAATCCTGGCAGATTTACCAGATGAGCTTTCGTCCAATTAAACCCTGTGGCAGCCCATTTGTTATACAGGAATGAAAAGACGAATTGTAGTTGGAATTTCCGGCTCCTCTGGAGCATTGTATGCAAAACTCTTATTAGACAAGTTGTCTAGGTTGTCCGATCAATGGGAGCAAGTGGGTGTGGTAGCTTCTGCGAATGCAATTGTTAATTGGGAGTTGGAGGTGGGCCCACTCAATTGGACGGACTATCCTTTCAAATTTTACGAAAAAAACGATTTTTACGCGCCTTTTGCATCTGGGTCCGCTAAATACGACACGATGATCGTTTGTCCTTGCTCCATGGGTACCTTGGCGCGAATTTCTACCGGCTTTAGCAATGACCTTCTAACCAGAGCAGCCGATGTGGTATTGAAAGAGCGCAGGCGCCTGATACTGGTCACTCGAGAGACTCCTCTCAACCTGATTCATATCAATAACATGAAAACGGTAACAGAAGCGGGTGGCATCATTTGTCCGGCTACCCCTTCTTTTTACTCCAACCCAAACACAGTGGAAGAGGTTGCAGCAACCGTGGTGGATCGGGTATTAGACCTGGCGGGATTTGATTTGGCTACCTATCGTTGGGGACAGTAAGGCATTACTATTTAACGACTTATACAAAAACGCCTGTTTGAAGTGATGACCTGTAGTTGCCATCGAATCAAACAGGCGTTTGAAAGTAAATGAAGCATTTGGACTCTAGGGTCCAAATTAACCTTATATTCCGTCAATCATCCGGCCTAAACCTCCCAGCACACTCCCCTCTTCCCGGCCAGGTGCAGTTCCGTACGATAAGATTCGAGCAGCCAGACGGCTCACCGGTAAAGATTGCAGCCATACTGTTCCATGGCCACGGAGAACAGCGTAGAATAGGCCCTCCCCACCAAAGACCATGTTGCGGATTCCGCGAACGAACTCAATGTCATAATCAATGTTTCCCGTAAACGCTACAATACAACCCGTGTCTATACGGAGTATCTCACCCGGCATTAGTTCTTTGCGGATAATGTGACCACCAGCATGAACGAAGGCCATACCGTCCCCTTCCAGTTTCTGCATGATAAAACCTTCTCCACCGAAAAGACCCGTACCCAGTTTGCGCTGAAACTCAATTCCGATCTGTACCCCTTTGGCTGCACATAGAAATGAATCTTTTTGACAAATTACCTTTCCGTTCAACAAAGACAAGTCCATTGGAACGATTTTACCAGCATAGGGGGAAGCAAACGCCACCTGTTGTTTGCCATAACCATGGTTGGTGAAGGTCGTCATAAACAAGCTTTCACCTGTGAGCAAGCGTTTTCCGGCAGTCATTAATTTTCCAAAAAAACCCTCACTTCGATCACTTCCATCTCCAAAAACAGACTGCATTTGAATGCCATCTGTCATATACATAAAACTGCCAGATTCCGCAATGACGGTTTCTTGTGGATCCAGTTCTACTTCTACACATTGCATCTCTTCACCAAAGATGCGATAGTCAATTTCGTGGTTACGACGCATAATTAATAAGATTGGTTGTTGTATTAGAAAGAAGCGTGACAAAAGCAGCTGTCCGCTATATCATGGTGTTTTCGTAAAAAACACCGCAAATTGAGCAGGTTATTGAAGTGAATATGGACTTTGACGACCAACAATACTAAATAATCGAGGAACCGAGAGCATCTAACGACTACCTAATCTAAATCTGCTAGTTTATCCATCAGTGCCAGGTAACGGAAACGCAATTCGCCAATCCAAAACCCAAGCAGGGTCCAGCCGATGATGGAGGGGTAGAAAACCATTCGCATGGTATTGTCCAGATCGTTGCTTCCAAAGGCTGGATTCCCGGTAGCACCGGGATGCAGGCTTGCAAACATTCGCGGAACAATATATAGCAACGGAATTAGGGTAGCGAAAGCAAAAATATTGTAAACAGCACCAAGCCTAGCCCCTTTTTCGGGTTCATCAAAAGAGCTCCGGAGAATAAAATAGGCTAAGTAAATCAGGAGTGCCACCGCCGTCATTAACTGTTTGATATCGTTGCTCCAGGGCTTGCCCCAGGCATAATTGGCCCAGACCATTCCAGTAAGCAAACCAAGAATACCAAATAAAATACCCATCTCTGTATATGCCACTGCTTTTCGATCATTCTCACGAGTGGGGTTGCGAAGGTACCGCACACTGTACACCACGGAGGCAATGAATAAAAACATTAATGCAAACCACATAGGCACATGGTAATAGGTGTTCCGGATGGATTCGTAAATAATGTTCTGATAAGGAAAGGAGAGCCCTTTTTTTAGATGCAATTGATTGACCGGGGTTTTGGTCCAAGCGTCCGCTGCCATTGGAGCCAACGATCCAGTATCTTGCCGTACAGCGATTCCTGACGGCAATAAAGCAACCCCCGAGGCGGGATGATCTACAATTACATTCAAAAATCCGGAAGCTTTCCCATCTGGAAGCTGATTTGGCAGGAGAAACCAAGCTCTTAAAAGGGTATCACTGAGCACAGAAATGGAATCTGCTGCAATAGCGTGCGAATCATCGTAGGTTAGCCAAACCCGGGCTAGGCCTTCGGATCCATCCGCAAAAAACGTATTGTAACCCAGTAAATCTGTGGTGAACACCTGACCAGTCTTTGTAACATCTGGTGAAGCGTTTTGAATCCCTGGTTTAAGCGGTGTGAGTAAACCCGCTACCAAAGCATACACTACCAATCCAATTGACGTTATTTTCCACCACATACGCGTTAGGTCTGTTTTTTTGTTCGTTAAAACGTCTGCAAAAGTAAAGCGGTTCAACGACATTTTTTTGACAGTAGAATAGATTGTGACATGGAAAAATTCTCCGACCTTTGCAACGTTTTAGTTGCATTGCTTTAATCAGTCAGAAAACACTATTTTATGAAAAATTTATTGGTCATCGGCGCAGGTCGTTCGGCAACTGTTTTTATCAATTACATATTGGAGCAGGCCAAAGACAACAATTTTATGGTTACTGTTGCAGATGCGAACCTGGAGCAGGTGCAACGAAAAATAAATGGCCACCCTAATGGTCGCGCGGCTTGGTTGGATGCCTCCAGACACAATGACCGTCGAGACTTGATCCAGCGCCATGACGTGGTGGTTTCCCTGCTGCCCCCTCAAATGCACCTGGAAGTAGCGCAGGACTGTATTGTCATGGGAAAACATATGGTAACCGCCTCTTATGTCTCCAAACAAGTTTTCAGACTTGGAGACGAGGCACGGCAGCGTGCTTTGGTGTTTATGAATGAGCTAGGACTAGATCCTGGTATTGACCACATGAGCGCCATGCAGCGGATCCACGCTATCCAGAAAAAAGGGGGAACTATCACAAGTTTTTATTCCTACACTGGTGGACTGGTAGCACCGGAGAGCGACGACAACCCCTGGCACTACAAGTTTAGCTGGAATCCGCGCAACGTAGTTCTCGCAGGGCAAGGAACTGCCCAATTTTTAGAAGACAACAAATTAAAATACATCCCATACCGTCGACTCTTCCGGCAATACCGTTTGATTGAAATTCCGGGAATGGGGCCCTTTGAAGTCTACGCCAACCGGGATTCCTTGATGTATCGGGATGCCTATGGTTTGGGTAACATCAAAACCATGTTGCGGGGTACGATTCGAGCCAAAGGTTTTTGTGATGCCTGGAATGCATTGGTTCGAATTGGTTTAACGGATGCCACCTTCCCGATTGTGGACTCGGATAAATTAACCTATCACGACTTGATGGAGGCGTTCCTGGGCATTAGTCAGCACACAGGCTCTGTAAAAGACCGGATGGCTAAATTATTGGAGGTTGATCCGGAAGGGGAGATTATGCAAAAACTGGAATGGTTGGGTTTGTTCAGCAAGAAACGCATCAAGGTGAAAGATGCTACTCCGGCACTTATTTTAGAAAATCTTTTATTGGAAAAATGGGCGATGAAACCATCCGACAAGGATATGGTGATCATGCAGCACGTTTTTGAATATGATTTGAACCGGAAAAAGAAAAAACTCACCTCGACTCTTGTCATGAAAGGAGAAAACAGTGAGCATACTGCTATGTCCAAGTTAGTAGGCCTGCCCTTAGGTATTTTTGTTAAACTATTGATGCAAGGTAAAATAGCTACTACGGGAGTTAACATCCCGACTATGCCGGAAGTTTACGAACCAATTATGGCAGAATTGGAAACCCTAGGTATCTCCTTTATGGAAGAGGAGTCGTGAAAAAACGTTAGTAAGTTGAGCCTTTTTTAACAAGAAAAGCCCACTTTCGATGGAAGGCGGGCTTTTCTTATATTAGCAAAGGGAATCGTTCTATTGGAGCTCTACAATGGTGACCCCGTCCCCGCCTTGTTCCCGTTCAGGATGATAGGCGGAGGCGACATTTCCTCCGTATTCCCGCAGTTTTTGTCGGACTGCTTTTCGCAAGATACCGTCCCCTTTTCCATGCAATATACGGAGCGTACCTGCATTGGAGAGAAGGGCGTTGTCCACAAATTTTTCCAGTTGACCAAGCGCTTCTTCTTTACTAAGCCCTCTTAGATCAATTTTACCCTCAAAAGCGGCTATTTGGCGTATATCAGATTGGGTGGCTGGGCTGGTCCGGCTTTCAGCTGGTGGAGCAACTGGTTGTAAATCGCGGACCTGTACGACCACGTTCATTTGTCCCATGCTGACCGTCGCTTTATTCCCTTTAATTTCTTCGATTCGACCTACTGCTCCTCCTGACCGAAGACGAACGAAGTCACCTGTTTGGATGGGCCGGGAAATGGAGGAAGGGGTATTTTTTTCTTCCAGGCTTACGACCTGTTCATGGATTTGGTCAACTACTTTTACTATTTCGGCACGTTCTACCTTCAATTCTTGGTTGATTTGCTGTGCGCGTTCCAGGTTTTTAGTTTCCCGGAGTTCTTTAATGAGTTGTTCAATTTGGCGGGAAGACTGAGCTGCTTGCCGAAGTTCTAGTTCTTTTTGTTCAATTTTCAGTCGTTTTTTCCCAATTTCCAGATCGTGGTGCAGGGCGTCGTACGTTTTAATCAAGCGTTCCAGCGATTGTTCCTTCTCGAGGACAGAGCGAAGTTTCTCTTCAAGCTCCTGTTTTTCCCGTTGGAGTTCGATCAAGACATCGTCTACTGCAGTTTCCGGGCCTGTTTTTTTACGAGCATAATCAATTACCTCTCGTTGCAGCCCACTTTTAGTAGCGATTTCAAAGGCATAGCTACTTCCTGGTCGCCCGACTTTAAGTTCGTAAGTGGGAGACAGGGTATCCTTGTCGAAGTGCATATTGGCATTCAGGATTCCCGGGTTTCTAAATGCGAAGACTTTCAGGTTAGAGTAGTGCGTAGTGACGACAGCAAATACGCCTTTTCTGTGTAATTGACGCAAGATGGACTCTGCGATTGCCCCACCAGGTTTGGGGTCCGTGCCACTCCCCATCTCATCTATGAGCACTAACGTTTTGGTATCTGCTTTTGCCAAAAAGGTTCTGGCATTTTGGAGACGGGACGAATACGTGGACAGATCATCTTCAAGACTTTGTTGGTCGCCGATATCTGCAAAAATATTTGAAAAAATTCCAAACTCGCTCAGTTCATGGCAAGGTACGAGGAGACCCGATTGAACCATCATTTGGAGCAGGCCAACTGATTTCATGGCCACTGATTTTCCACCAGCATTTGGACCGGAAAGGATCAGTATATAGTTTTCGGAGTCGATTTTTAGTTCAAAAGGAACTGTTTTTCTTCCAAGCGCTTTATTTTTCAGGTAAAGCAGCGGGTGGTAAGCCTTTCTTACATTAAAAATTGGGTTTTCTTTCAAGATCGGCATGCCTGCGCGCATAGCCAATGCCACTTTTGCTTTGGCCTGAATGACATCCAATCGAATGAGCAGGATTACATATTGAAAAATAGTAGGTCCGTATGGACGCACCTGATCGCTCAGATTTTTCAGAATTTTGAAAATCTCCCGCTTTTCTTCGTGTTCCAGATCGAAGATATCATTATTGATTTCGATCACTAGATCAGGTTCAATGAACACTGTCCTACCCGTGTCGGATTCATCGTGTATGATTCCTCGAATTTTGCGCTTGTGCTCCGCAGGAACTGCAAGGACGCGTCGACCATTTCGAATACTCTCCCCTGTATCGGCGAGCCAACCTTTTGCCCGAAACTCCTGGACGATTTGACGAAACCGCGCGTCCAGATCCCTGGTTTTGTGTACTATTTCCCGACGTATCCGCTGTAATTCAGGGGAAGCGTCGGGACGAATATCTCCTTTTTCATCAAAAACAGCATTGATGGCCTTCATTAAGCCCTCATCAAAACTGTGAGGACGAAGGACATCATAAATTTTTGGATAAATCTCCCTTTTTACTGTTTGTCCAAAATATTTGTACAAATCGCGGACTAATTGGAGAATTCGCAAGATGGCTTGAAACGATTCAGACTGTAGGGTATAGCCTTCAATTTCTAACCGCTTAAGGTCATCCCGTACATCTTGAAAGGTGGCGATTGGGATACGGTCGTTCTTCTCCAGGGCCAGTTTATAGTCGCGGATCTCCCGAAGAGACAGGTCGATGCTAGTAAAATTGGTAGTAGGCACTAATTCAGCGAGTTGCTCAGCTGCCATTGGCGTGAGCGCTTCTTTTACCAGCAACTCGATTACCTTATCATATTCCAGTTTGCGAAAAACATCGCGAGGTTCAAAATTCATCATAATTTTTGCAGCAGCAAAGGTAAAGCTAGGCAACAGTGCATCAAAACAATACCGAAAGAAGGAGCTTAGTTTTCTTATTTTTGGGAGAAAAAAGACTAAATCGAAGGAAGAACGACCTTCCAATTTCAGCTTTCGGTATTATAATTGGATACTTGCAGCCTGATTAACAAAAATAGCGCAGGGAAGTTCCCTACCTTTGTAGATTATGAATATTTACCTGATAGCAGGAGAGGCCTCCGGTGATTTACACGGCTCCAACTTAATTAAAGCGATGCATCGGCTTGATCCCACCGCACGGTTCCGATGCTGGGGAGGCGACTTGATGGAGGCCGCGGGGGGGGAGTTGGTTCGACATTATCGGGATCTAGCCTTCATGGGATTTGTAGAGGTGCTTTTGAACCTGAAGACGATTTTGGGCAACCTGGAGCAATGCAAACGAGATATCCTGCAATTTCAGCCCGATGTGGTCGTCCTGATTGATTACCCAGGATTTAACCTACGCATTGCAAAATGGCTTCGAAAGCAAAAAAATGCCGGGAAATTATCCTGCAAAGTAGTTTATTACATTTCCCCTCAGATTTGGGCCTGGCACCAGAGTCGAATCCATAGTATCAAACGGGATATTGATCAGATGTTGGTCATACTTCCCTTTGAAGCGGCATTTTATCAGCAGCATAACTTTAAGGTAGAGTTTGTCGGGCATCCTTTATTGGATGTTTTACCTCAACCTATGCATTGCCCGGTCGACCCAAAACGAATCGCTCTTTTGCCGGGTAGCAGGGCGCAGGAAGTAAAAAAGATACTCCCAGTTCTCTTGGAAGTAACTAACCGCTTCCCCGATTTCCAATTTGAGGTGGCAGCTTCACCTGCTTTACCTAAGGAATTATATTCGGGTTTGATAGCAGGAAGGTCCAACGTTCAGCTCGTTTCGGGAGATACTTATGGGATACTGAGCCGGGCACAGGTCGCAGTGGTCAAGTCGGGCACCTCTACCTTGGAAACCGCCTTAATTGGCACGCCCCAAGTAGTCTGCTACTCGGGCAATCGCCTTTCGTTTGAAATAGCAAAGCGAATTGTTGATCTTAAGTACATTTCTTTGGTGAATTTGATAGCAGATGCCCCCGTCGTGGAAGAACTCATTCAGGTTGACTTCACGGCAGACAGGTTAGAGGCAGCGCTTCTTAAATTGCTAGTACCAGAACGGGCTGAAGAGATAAAAGCTTCTTACCAACGGATCCGGGCATTACTGGGGGAGACGGGTGCTTCCGATCGGGCAGCAAAGTCGATCTTGCAGGTTACAACTTCCAACTAAAGGCGATCAGCGAAATATTTCCGTAATAAAGGACTCCATCCCCATCAACTCGGTGAGTTCTGGCAAGGACTGGAACCTTGTTTTAATGTACAGTTGATCCTCCAGCCGGCGTTTGGTCGTGCGGTAACTACTATTTGGAAAAAGGCTGGAAAAAATTGGAATTTGGTACTCTGACTTGATTAGGTCTTTGCTTTTTTCGATTGCTTGTTTGAAAAAATGCAAGTCATTGGTATTAATAACAGTACGATGGGAATCGTATTCTAATTCCAAGTGGGAAAGACGCTCTTTTAATTCTACGATATTTGACTCAATTGGAGAGGATTCCGACGAAAGTTGGATTATTCTAAACTTAAGTAAGACCAATTCTCGAATCAGGTTGATAATAGGTGAATCGGAAGGAGCGCTGTTCACAAGATTGAGATTCAGCTGGGACATACTCTTTGGTAAAAACAGGTGTTATACAGCGCCAAAAATACGACTATTTTCCATTTTGGCAAATTTTTACTTAAAATTTTGATTTTTTTACATTTTTTATTCAACGAAATAGCATTAATTTATTATTTGACAGTATGGTTTTGAGTGTATCATGGATAATCTAAGTAGAAGTTAACTATATTTGTCCGAACAAATACTTATAAAAATATGGTGTTTCGAAAAACCGTCATCGGTATCAATATATGTTGGGCGCTCTTTTTTTTAACGGCCAGCCTTCAAGGTCAATGTCCGATCACGGTCAGCGCAGGCCCAGACAAAGTGGTATGCAATTCCGGAGGAAGTACGAGCTTGGATGGGGTGATTAACGGAAATTACCTCGATTTTCGGTGGAGTCCCCTGACTGGACTGGGCGACCCAAATAGCTTAACTCCCTCTGTTACGGTAACTGGAACTGTCACGTACACCCTTACAGCCGCCGCCTTTGATCCCTCGGCACCCAATTTATTTACTAATCCTGGATTTGAGTCGGGCACCAGCGGATACAGTACTGGTTATTCGTACAGTGCAACTCCGATTACGCCAGGAACTTATATTTTGACCACTTCTCCTGAGTTGGTTGTCAACAACTTTCCTCCTTGTGATGACCACACTTTTGGCAACGGGTTGGGCAATTTAATGTTGGTCAACGGAAATGGAAATGCCAATACGCAGGTTTGGTGCCAAAGTGTTCCAGTGATGCCGAATAGCTGGTACTTTTTAGAGGCTTGGGCATTAGTATCTCCTATTACTCCACCAGCACTTCAGTTTTCAGTGAATGGAACACTTATTGGTACACCAGCCTACCTCTCGGCGAATGGGTGTGACTGGCAGAATTTTACTGCCACTTGGTTCTCGGGCACTTCCAGCTCGGCTACTGTTTGTGTTTTTGATGTTTCGGGCACTGGTAATGGTTTATTCGGAAATGATTTTGCGTTAGATGATTTATTTATGAGCAAAGCCTGTACGGTCAGTGATCAAGTAAAAGTGGAAGTAGCAAATGTGAATGCAGTGCTACAGCCATCCATCCAATTACCATGCACTGCTCTTGAGACTGGAATTACACTCAACGGCAGTGGTTCAAGTTCAGGTCCAGGTATTACGTATGAATGGGATGGTCCAGGTATTCTTTCGGGAGGCAATACGCCCACCCCTGTCGTGAACGAACCCGGAACCTATACCCTCACAGTGAGCCTCCATACAGGTTCAGAAACTTGCTCCGATGTTGCCAGTATCAATGTCATATCGGACCCCTTTACCGTGATGGCGGAGGCCATTGTCCTGGAGGAATTGAATTGCCAAGTGAATTCCGTTACCATTGATGGCTCTGCCTCGAGTGCAGGTCCAAACATAACTTATGCCTGGTCGCCAATAACTGGCATTCTGAGTGGAGGAAATACGCCTCAACCAGAGGTAAACGCGCCGGGAATTTATACTTTGACGGTTACCCACCAACTTGGAAATTGTACTTCGACAGCAAGCGTAACCGTAAATCAAAACCTGGCACCCGCCATTGCAGTTGCCACAGCCAACACTACCCTACCTTGTCAAGGGCCTGGTTCCGTAACACTGAGTGGCTCAGGAAGCTCGACAGGCCCCGCTTTTCTTTATACTTGGACCGGACCAGGGATCGTTTCAGGTGCGAGCACCCTGAATAACTGCACGGTGAATGCTTCTGGCATTTACACCTTGCTCGTAACGAACGATATCAGTGGGTGTACCTCCATAGATACGGCAATTGTACTACAAAGTGGGATCGCCCCAATTGTCCAAATTTCTACGCAAGGCCAACTTAGCTGTTTAGATACCACCATGACATTGAACAGCACGGGGAGCAGTTTTGGGCCCGGCTTTAGCTATGCCTGGAGCAGTACCAATGGCAACATCCTCAGCTCCTTGGAGGGCACTTCCATCCAAATTGACAGCTCCGGAACCTACCAGTTACTCATCACAAATCAACAAACTGGCTGTACCGCCAGTGCTAATGTACAAATTCAGGGTAATTATAGTGTTCCCCTCCTCCAATTCGATAGCACCCTCGTATTCAACTGCATCGCTGATTCCTTGGAAATCATCGGAACACCGCAGTCTGTTGCTTTCCCTCAGTATAGCTGGTCAACTACCAATGGTTCTATTACCTCCGGTGGGAACACCCTGTCTCCATGGGTAAATACGCCAGGATCCTATTTACTATTGGCGTCAGATAGCCTTAGCGGTTGCTCCACCACTTACTGGGTAGAGGTAATTGCAGATACACTTTCTCCCAGCATTCTATTTCAACCCCCTGGTGCCCTAACCTGCATTCAAACAGAGACCGTTTTATCCGCACAATCAACGCCTAATTCAGTGCCTTTTTGGTATTTTAGTGCCCCTTCAGGCAGTCCCGGGACCGGTATACTTATGGGAGAAAACAGTTTTCAACCATTGGTGAACGCCGCAGGCACCTATGTATTGACTCTGATTGATACTTTAAATGGCTGTAGTGGTGTGGACAGTTTAGTCGTTTTAGAAAACAAGCTCCCTCCTGTAGTGGAGGCTGGTCAAGACACCTTACTGACTTGTACGGTCAGCTCTATTTTGATTTCGGCAGCCGGGCCACTACAGCAGGTTAGTTATCAATGGAGCAACGGAGACATTGGGCTACAAACAGTTGTCAATCAACCCTCCCAACTTGTGCTGACTGCAACCGATAGCCTAACTGGATGCTTTACTACTGATACGGTGCTTGTAGAACAATCCACGGATGTTCCCGTCATTTCTATAAGTCCCCCCAACCTATTGACTTGCAGTCAAAACAGCACTGAAATTGTAGCGAGTTTCTTACCAACCCTTAGTTACCAATGGACGTACCTTGGAACAGGAGGAGGTATTTTGTCAGGAGCCACAAGCTCTACTGTAATGGCAGGCAGTGCGGGGACTTACACGCTAATTATTACAGATGATGTCAATAGTTGCACCAACGAATATACGGTGACTGTGCAACAATCTACCACTCTTCCAGTTGCCAATGCAGGACCACCACAGGTTTTATCCTGTGGTCAATCGTCCGCACAGTTAGATGGAACGCTCTCGAGCGTTGGAAGCCAATACCAATACCAGTGGAGTACTCTTGACGGCCAAATACAACAAGGCGCCACTACCCTATCCCCTACCATCACAGCACCAGGCACTTATTGGTTGACAGTAACAGATACCTTGAATGGCTGTTCGGCCACCGCTCAAGTGGTCGTCGATAATGATTCCAATGTACCTAATGTGGTGATCAATGATCCAGGCACATTGACCTGTGCGCAAAGCAACCTTTTAATAACTTCACTGGGAAGCAGTGTGGGTACTACTTTTCAATACAATTGGACAGGTCCGGGGCTACTTTCTGATCCTGAATTGACTACCGCAACCATCAATCAGCCAGGACTTTATACCCTTGCTGTATTTAATATACAGAATAACTGCAGTTCAAGTGCAACGGTGTTGATTTTGGAAGATCGTACTCCACCCCTTGCCAATATCATGCCCCCTACTGACCTGATCACTTGCGATCAACCCCAAATTGATCTAGACGCCAACGCAAGCACCCTAGGTATGGAGTACTACTGGACGGGTCCGGGGATTGTAAGTGGTACCAATTCCATGATAGCCGTGGTAAATGTTCCTGGATCGTACAGCCTTGAAGTGGTGAATCCACTCAATGGGTGCACAGCAAGTGCAACTGTAAACGTTGGCCAGGATATTGAGGAGCCCCTGTTTTCTATTCTTCCAATTGGTTCTCTCAACTGCTTTTCCTCCTCCATTTCCCTGCAGGCAAGTAGCAATGCGTCCAACTACATATATACATGGATGGGACCCGGAATTATTGGAGGAGCCAACAGCAATGAGGTTTTTCTAAATTTACCCGGGGATTACTCCCTAACTGCAACAAACGCCAACAATGGCTGTACTGGCTTGCAGAGTATCGAGGTAACTGGTGATTTCCAAGTACCGATTGCCGTGGCGGAAGCGAATGAGATACTAAATTGCCTGCAATCCACCGTTTCTATTTCAGGAGTAGGAAGTAGTATGGGAATGAATTACAGTTGGAGCGGTCCAGGAATCGTATCGGGCTCCTCCAGTTTGACACCCATAGTCAATCTCCCGGGTGCCTACCAATTGGTAATCACTGATCCAAACAATGGATGCACCAATCAGGCAGAAGTGATGGTCATAGAAGACCGGAGCCCTCCCATCGCGCAAGCAAACACGCCGGAGATTCTCTCTTGTATCCAAACTCAAATTAACTTAAACAGCATCGGAAGCTCCGCAGGTATGAATTACAGTTGGAGTGGCCCTGGAATCCTGTCAGGTGCGAACTCCGAAAGTCCCTTGGTGAATGCCGCTGGGACTTATGAGCTTTTGGTGACCAATCCAACCAGTGGATGTTCTGCCATCAGCGAAGTGGTGGTGGTGGAAGACCGAATAGCACCAGTCACGATAGCTGGGCCCAATCAATCCTATTCCTGTGAGGATGATTTTTTAACCTTAACCGGATCTAGCAACCTTAGCTTCCCTGCCTTTGAATGGCAGGCCTTGAGCGGAGAGAT
This sequence comes from Chitinophagales bacterium, assembly GCA_046316495.1. Classification (GTDB taxonomy): domain Bacteria; phylum Bacteroidota; class Bacteroidia; order Chitinophagales; family Saprospiraceae; genus M3007. The sequence goes on along the minus strand of JBKDAM010000052.1, from coordinate 28,535 downwards.
CCTTACAGGAGCACTCACAAACACCATCACCGTCGCTGCCATGGCAGGCAGCTATGTACTCTTCGTCACAAATCCAACAAACGGCTGTGTAAGCTCTGACACCGTACTCGTCAGAGAAGTTCAGCTGTTGTTTCCGCAACCTAAAGCAGTGCCACCGACCTGTTTTCAGCCTTTGGGAACCCTTCTTTTTGAAGGAGGAGACGGAAGCTTTAGGTATTCAATTGATGGAGGAAACACCTTTACGGCCGATTCCATCTTCAGGGATCTACCGGCAGGAAATTATCAGCTGATTGCCCAATCCAGCACTGGCTGCGAGGACACTACCCTGCTTATCTTGCCTTCTATATCAACGGTTTCGATACAGCTTCCCTCTTTCATTAACCTTGAACTGGGCGGGAGCACTCTATTACAGCCAATTCTCAACTTACCGTCCAATGCTCTGGATAACCTCCTTTGGACTCCCTCCGTAGGGTTGAGTTGTGTAGATTGTTTGACACCAGTGGCGAGCCCAAGTGTAGAAACAACCTACCAGCTTCAAGTAACGAGTACAGATGGCTGTTCGGACACCGCTCGCATAACCTTAACCGTTCGAGCCGCAGGAGACATTTACGTACCCACTATTTTCCATGCTGGAGGCCCTTGGGAGAACGCCACCTTTTTTCCGCAAACCGATTTAACCGTACTCGATTACCAACTGCAAGTGTTTGATCGCTGGGGCAGTTTACTTTATCTGACAAACGAATTGGTTCGGGGATGGGACGGAAAAGCCCGCGGAAAATGGCAGGAGCCTGGGGTTTACACCTATTTGATTCAAATGAAGGTAGTTAATCGTGCCGGGCAAACAGAAGAGCGAGTCCTTGTTGGCGATGTTACTTTAATTCGATAAACCGCAGGGGAAGGTGGATTCAAGCATCATCGAACAGCGTCCCAAATGGAGAGCGGTGGATACGGTGCTTCCACCTCCAAAATCAAGGTTTGAACTGGGTGCTGAAAGGCCATTGAACGGCAGTGCAAACCAATGGAAGCATCTTCTAAAGGTTGGTGTGCTCCGTATTTTAGGTCACCTATGATCGGACAACCCACTGCAGCCAGCTGGGCGCGAATTTGATGGGGGCGTCCCGTAATGGGATGAACTTCTAGGATGGTTAAAAGTCCAGATTCCCCGAGCACTTGATAGTCAAGAATGCTCTCTTTAGCAGTTGGATATGCAAAGTGAAAGACCCTGACCTTGTTGTTTTTCTCCTGTTTCTCCAACCAATGTAGAAGACGACCTTCTTTGGAAACTGGAGAAAAAAGACTAAGTGCGATATAGGTTTTTTGCACTTCACGTTGTTTAAATGAGCGCATTAGGCGACTGAGGGCTTTATCCGTTCGGGCAAAAAGTACCGCTCCGCTTACCGGACGATCGATGCGATGGACGGGATGTAGGAAAACGGCACCCGGCTTTTGGTATTTCTCCTTCAAGTAGGCCTTTCCCCAATCGGTCAACGTAAAGTCACCTGTTTTATCCCCTTGAACTAACCAGCCAGCTGGTTTGTTTAAAACCAATAAGTGATTATCTTCGTAAAGAATGGCTGGCTGCATCATAGCTGGTGTAATAGATGAATAAAATGAAACTAAGTATTGGATTTTCTCCTTGCCCCAATGACACCTTTATCTTTGGAGCTTTGGTACATGGCCTTATTGACACAGAAGGACTTTCTTTTGAGGTGGTCATGGAGGACGTGGAAGCACTCAACAAACGAGCTTTTGCAGGGACTCTGGATATAACAAAGTTGAGTTACCATGCATTTGCTCATTTAACGCAACATTATCAGTTGTTGAATGCTGGAAGTGCCCTTGGAAACAATTGCGGCCCCCTTTTAGTGGCCAAAAAACCCATGAGCAGCGAAGAAATAGAAGCAGCGCGAATTGCCATCCCTGGAAAAATGACTACAGCCAATTTTCTACTTGGACTTGCGTTTCCCAAAGCAAACAATCGAGTGGAAACCCTTTTCTCCTCCATAGAAGAAGCTGTTTTGAATGATAGCTGCGAAGCAGGACTTATCATTCATGAAAACCGTTTTACGTACGAACGAAAAGGGCTAGTTAAGCTAATGGACCTTGGAGAGTATTGGGAGGAAACCACCCAGTTACCCATCCCACTTGGCGGAATTGTAGTTCGGAATACTCTTTCAACAGAACTTCAGCAGAAAGTAGATCGGGTAGTCCGAAAAAGTATCGAGTTTGCCTACCAATATCCTGAGAAAGTAATGCCTTACATCCGCTTGCATGCCCAGGCCATGGAAGACCAGGTCATGCAAGCGCACATAGCCCTTTATGTCAATCAATTCTCCCTCGACTTGGGAGAAATTGGAAGAAAAGCAGTCACGAAGCTATTCGATTTAGCCAACGAAAAGGGAGTTTTATCCATTTCAGAAAAAAACTTTTTCGTTGAACGCAAAATTTAAAAACTTGGCACAGTTTTAGCTCTACAAAAGCCAAGTGTGTAAGTATTGTTTCGAATTGCATTCGAGGGCGCGTGAAAAGTCACGCGCTTTTTTTTTGCCTACAATACAGATTCTACTGAAGTCATTTCCAATCCAAAGGCATCCGCCACCCCTTGATAAACCACTTTGCCTCCAACTACATTCAATCCCAGTTTGAGCTCATTGTTTTCTTGACAGGCCTTTTTCCATCCCTTTCCAGCAAGCTGAAGTGCGTATGGAAGCGTGGCATTGGTAAGTGCAACAGTTGAAGTGAACGGAACAGCGCCTGGCATATTGGCAACACAGTAGTGTACTACATCATCGATAATATAAGTCGGATCCGCGTGCGTAGTCGCTTTCGTGGTTTCAAAACAACCGCCTTGATCTACGGCCACATCTACCAACACGGTACCAGGACGCATCAGTTTCAACATATCGCGGGTAATTAATTTGGGGGCTTTTGCTCCGGGAATCAACACTGCCCCGACGATCAGGTCATGGTCTGCAATCAACCTGCGAATATTGTATTCGCTAGAGAACATGGTGATTACATTACTGGGCATCACATCACTGAGGTACCGTAAGCGGTTTAATGAGACATCCATTAAGGTTACTTGCGCTCCCAAACCTGCAGCCATCTTGGCTGCCTGAGTACCAACGATACCACCACCCAACACTAACACTTTACCGGGCGGAACTCCTGGAACCCCTCCAAGTAATACACCGCGTCCTTTAACTGGCTTTTCTAAGAATTTAGCCCCTTGCTGAATGGCCATTCGACCCGCTACCTCCGACATTGGGATCAAGAGCGGTAGTTGGCGGTCTTTGGTTTCAACCGTTTCGTACGCCAAGCATACTGCTCCACTTTTAATCATTGCGTGGGTGAGTTCCTCGCTACTAGCAAAGTGGAAATACGTGAAAATTAGCTGATCCTTTTTGCAGCGTCCATATTCCTCTGCAATCGGCTCTTTTACTTTCATAATCATTTGGGCAATATCCCAAACCTCCTCGGCAGTGGGTAAAATCACGGCACCTGCTTCCGTATAATCAGCATCCTCAAATCCACTTCCAACACCAGCAGTACTCTGAACGTATACCGTATGACCTCGCTTTATCAGCTCCATTGCCCCACCTGGGGTAAGTGCTACACGGTTTTCATTGCTTTTTATCTCTTTTGGAACACCAATAACCATAGTAAATGATCAGATAATTGAATAAATGATTTGAATAAGTTAGGGGCGTAAAGGTACGTTTATTTTTGGTAAGCTCATTCAAAAGTACAATTCGAGGAAGGGGATTCAACTTAAAAAAAAGACACTGATAGATTACTTAGTTTAACCAAGTAGCCTCCCAAGAAATAACTCCTGCTGATCAACGCTTCCTTTCTCCCCCCAAATGACGTACCAACCGAGCTAAACGACCAAAAAAAGCAGGAGTTTGGAAAGTGGAAGCTCGACGAAAATATCTTTTTTTAAGGGTAAATAACCATTTTATAACCTTGAACGAAATTTGGCACGGTATTGGTAATAGACAGTTCAGTTTCAAAAACCGATTTTACTTTTTTTAATCCATACCATCACTGGGCTAGTAAATAATCAAAGAAATTAGCCAAAAACCGATTCTTTTAATCCTTTACCTCGTTTTAGGCTTTTTTTAATCCGCTCCATAATCGATTTATCTTTACAAGTTAATCCATACCCCCCCCATTGAAAAGCAAATAAAAATAATAATAGGTCTTAGGGTAAAACAACCCGTTTCGACGAAAGGTCGAACGGGTTTTTTCTTTTTTCCGACCAACCATCCAATTTTTTTCTAAATTTATGGTTAATTAGGTATTGATAAAATGACATAGACCCTACTTTAGCGCTAGAATCAAAAAAATGATCGGATTATGAAAATCAACAAAAAGTTAGCTGGTTTAGGCTTGGTATTTTTGGTTGCTGCCTGCTCCAAAACCGCCTTTACGGGTCGTAAATCAATGACTCTAATTCCCAACAGTCAACTCAATCAAATGAGTTTTGCTGAGTACAACTCCTTTCTCTCTCAAAATAAAACCTTAAAAAGTGGTGCAGAAGTAGATCTGGTCAAACGAGTCGGTAATGACATCAAACTTGCTGCTGAGACCTACTACAAGCAAAAGGGAATGGAAAAAGAGCTAAAGGGCTATGCCTGGGAGTTTAACGTCGTGGAGAGCCCAGAAATTAACGCATTTTGTATGCCAGGTGGAAAGGTAGTGGTGTACACTGGTATCCTCAACGTAACCAAAAACGAAGACGCTCTAGCGGTTGTGATGGGTCATGAGGTAGCACATGCCCTGGCAAACCATGGAAACGAGCGAATGAGCCAGGGATTAATTGCACAGTTAGGTCTAACCGCACTAGATGTAGCCCTGCAGAGCAAACCACAAGAGACCCGCGCTATGCTCATGTCCGCTGCTGGTGCAGCTACCCAGGTCGGTGTTCTTTTGCCCTTTAGCCGAAAGCATGAATCAGAAGCAGACGAAATAGGCTTGTACTTGACCGCCATGGCAGGCTATAACCCAAACGAAGCTGCTCCTTTTTGGCAGCGAATGAACCAACTAGGTGGTGGCAGCAGACCGCCTGCCTTCTTGAGTACTCACCCAGACCCTAAAAAAAGAAGCGAAGACCTAAAAGCCTTGGTTCCGAAGGCGAGGGCTTATGGAATTAAATACCCAGCAAAAGGCAGCTCGAAGTACCGGCGTTAATCTGGCTCTATGGGATTACTCCTGTCAGAACTCGACTTGCCCGATTTTTTGGGAGTCCGTTCAAATAAATCCCCCTCTTGGTCGGGTTCTGGCAGCTCATATACCCTTCCTTTCCCTTGTGTTTTTTCATTGCCATATTCCTGAGCTTTGTCCAGCCATCGATTAAAATCAGCCCAGGCGTCCGCTACCAAGGGCTGGAACCGAATGGCTATTTTCTTGGCGGTTCCAGGCATAGGCTCCAACAAAGGGTACGATTTTGCCTCTCGAATCGTAGATGGACTAATTCCATTTGCCTGGTTCAAAAACCAAATCAACACACTAAACAACAAAACATAAAAGGTGGCTACCATAAAACCGCCGATCAACCGGTTGACGGCACCCAGGTAGGCCCTGCTTAACAACTCCTCCAATTGGTTCGTTGCTAGTTTCACTACTAAATAAATGACCAATAAATTAAGTGCAAAACCTCCAATAAACACCATCGGATGGCTAGAATCCAGCAACTGGCTAAGTACCACACTGGTAACGGGGGCCATTTTAAAGGCAATCAGAATCCCGAAAGCATACACCGCTAAGTTGAGTAAGGTGCCTATAATCCCTTGGTTCCAGCCTTGCCAAAAACCATATAAGGAAACCGCGATAAAAACAAGATCTATCCACATTATTGGCACAAAAGTAAGGTTTTGATGCAGAAACAAGTTAACTTATTCTTTATGAAAAAGAGATTTTTGGTATTCGCACTGGCACTCAGTGCTCCATTCTATTTTAGCTCTTGCGACACATTGGAAGGAATCGCCAAAGAAGTATTACTGGAGCCCACCGCAGATGAAATAGGCAGAGGACTTAAGGAAGCCCTGGATAAAGGAATTACCAAAGGGGTAGAACGATTATCTGCCCGCGATGGCTACTACCGCTCTCCTTATAAAATCCTGCTACCCTCCGAAGCAAGACAAGTAACTGACCGTTTAAAGGCAATTCCTGGATTTGAAAAACTTGAGGAAAATCTATTGGAAAAAATAAACCGAGGAGCAGAGGAAGCAGCGAAAGAAGCCACTCCTATCTTCGTAAATGCCATTAAAGCCCTTACGTTTAAAGACGTAACCAACTTGTTGATGGGAGCAGATGATGCAGCAACTGAATACCTTCAACGCACCACACAACAACCTCTTTACGAAAAATTCAACCCTGTGATTATTCGATCTCTGGACAAGGTAGGGGCCAATGAACTTTGGAAAAAAGCAGCAGACTCCTACAATAAAATTCCATTTATTACCAAAGTCAACAACGACCTGGACGATTATATCACACGCGAGGCATTAAAAGGCCTTTTTGCTCAGATAGAAGAAGAGGAAAAAAATATTCGCCGGAATAAACTTGCCCGAACCAGCGATCTTTTGAGAAAGGTGTTCGCTAAACAAGATTCCAATCGAAAATGAGCCCGTTCGAATTATTATTTGAGGATGAATACCTGGTGGCGATTAACAAGCCGCCTGGTATTCTTGTCCATCGAACTCGGCTCAGTGAAGATACTGTCTTCGTACTTCAATTATTAAGAGATCAGCTGGGTGGTGCCCATTTATTTCCAGCGCACCGTCTTGACCGTGCCACTTCCGGTGTGTTGGTCTTCGCCAAAAATTCGGAGACTGCCAGTTGGTTGGGCGAACAGCTAATGGATTTTAAGTGGGAGAAAAAATACCTGGCAGTCGTAAGAGGGTATCCCAAACCGGAAGAGGGAACCATCGATTACCCTTTAGCCGACCCTGAGACAGGAAAAAAGAGTGCACAAGAGGCCATCACCCATTTTAAAACGCTCGATCAGGTAGAGCAACCTTGGTCGATCGGCCTTCGCTACCCTACTGCCCGATTCTCCCTGCTTGAGGTGACCCCGGAAACAGGCCGAAGGCAGCAAATCAGAAAACACTTTTCCCACCTTCGGCACCCCATTATCAATGATAGTCGGCACGGTGATGTAAAATTTGGAAGATGGTTCAAAGAAAAAGGATGGCCCGGACGTTTGATGTTGCATGCATTAGAACTTACGCTACCCCATCCGGAGGGTAATGTTCCTCTACGACTCCAAGCTCCACTCGACTCGGAGTTTATTGCGGTGCTTGAAAATCTTGGTTTAAGCCTTGGGAAGTAACGATTCGATAAACCGCACCTGACCACTGTCCAAGTGGTAAATTCCGCCATAAAGTTCCACAGAAAGCTCGGGATGTTGTTGCTGCAACAAAGCGAGTTGGTGTTCGAGGACCCTCATGCCGTGTGTGATATTAGAAACCACACATTTGTGAACAAGCTGCTCCCCAGTTACTCCGCTTTTCAGAGCAGCTTGTGTCTCCGGCTCTTCCCGTATCCGCTCTACCAAATGAGCAATGTGAGCAGGCTCGGGATGCTGGGGGTCAGAGCCATGGGTAGCAGCCTCAATCGCTCCACAATGTTCATGGCCTAGTAGTAAAACAGTCTTGACCCTTAGGTGAAGCAATGCATATTCAATGGACGCCAGTACATCCTCTTCCTCCACGATATTTCCTGCATTGCGGATTACGAATAGATCACCAATTCCTTCATCAAAAATTATTTCTGGCGACAGCCTGGAATCCGCGCAGGTAATCACCACCGCAAATGGATTTTGGCCGTGCGCCGTCTGCCGAACCCGATCCACCGTTTGATCAGGGTGACGCATTTTGTGATCCGAAAACCGTTTATTTCCTTGCCGGAGCCGTTCCAAATTACTCATCGGAACGGTAGATGGTTTTTGAGGAAGGATGGAGCAGGCTGATAAAAACAAAACCGGAAGTGAAAAAAGTAAGAATCGCATTAGGCCATTTATTTGTTGCAAAGGTGCAAACAAAAAGAGGCCAGACTAGGTGACCTAAGTTACGTTGGCCGTCGGGCGTACAACAACTGTTAAGAACTGTTCTGGGTGGAGGTACAAGTTGGCCAGTTCCATAATTCGTTTCGGAGTAATGGTTTTTAGCGCCGATAATTGGCGGTCAATTCCTTCTTTTCCCATCCCTTCAAAAAGAATAGTCCGCAAGGAAACCGACTTATTCAGGGGACCATCTAAACTTGAAAGAAGAGCACCCGCCATGTAATTTTTAACCATCTCCAACTCCTCCAATTCAACCGGTTTTTCCCGCATTTTTTTCATCTCCAGACGAATCGCTCGTATGGTGGCGGCTGTTTTTTCACGGTTGACCTCGGTAGAAATATAGAAAAACCCAGAAGCATAATAGGTATCAATTGCGGAGTAAATATTGTAGGTGAACCCCTTTTGCTCTCGAATGTTCATCATCAGCCTAGAGCCGAAATAACCACCAAAAATGGTATTTACAATCAGCATTTCATAGAAATCTGGGTGGTTACGATTAAACAATAAGCGGCCCATTTTGACGGAGGCCTGCTCTCCACTCCCGTGTTCTACCTGCAAAGTCGTTTTTTTCCCTTTTGGGAAAATGGGACTAGGAATGGGCGCAGATCGCTGCAGCTCCGGATTACGTTCCCTGAGCAAAACCGCACCAAAACAACGCTCCAGCGCCTCCTCTACCGAGCGATCAATATTTCCTGAAACAATAATAAATGCTTTTTCCAGCGATAAATGATCCTCATAATACGCTTTAATCGAGGCCCTCGTTAAGGCCTTGTAATCTTCTGAAGTTGAATTGTAGCCCAAAGGATGGCCAGAACCGTATAAGTGTTCTGTTAGAATGCGGTAGGATAACACCTCCACTTTATCTAATTCTACCTGCAGCTCTTGTAAATGATTTTGTACAAGAGTTTGAAGTTCCCTTTCCGGAAAATCAGGTCGTAGCAAGACATCGGCAACAATTGGTAGGATTTGTGAGGCGTACTTCGAAAGCCCCGTCACCACAAACCCTGTAGCATCCAGCCAGCTCCAGGAAGAAATAGTGGCACCCGCAAAGTCAAGCTCCTCTGCCAAATTAGCGCCTGTCCGACCAGCAGCTCCCTCCAACATTAATTTGGGGGTCATCAAGGCAGTTAGTTTTTGCTTTTCTTCCGGCCGACCAGCATGAAAAGCTACTTCCAGCTTTAGGATATCGTATTCGGGACAGTCCAGAATGCAAATAGACAGGCCGTTGCTCAACTGCAGCATTCGGTATTTCGGTATTTCAGGGGCTTTTACCGGCTGAATAGCGGGAGCGGTACTTCGATTAATGGTCATTGTCGCGTAAAGATACGTTCAATGGATATTTTCCACATAATGTTGGTTGTTTAGTTAAAAAAACAAGGTCAAATGTCCTACATTTGCGACTGAAAAATACTTTTCAGATAAATTCGTTCAACGTAATGAAATTCAGCGTTTCCTCTACTGATCTATTAAAGCACCTGCAAGTAGCTTCCGGTGCACTAGGATCCAATCCTGTATTGCCCATATTGGAAGATTTCTTGTTCACGGTTGAACAAAATAAGCTGACCATCTCTGCCAGCGATTCGGAGACCAGTATTACTACGCACATGGATGTCCAATCCGATGAGGATTTCACGGTAGCTATCCCAGCTAAAATTCTGTTGGAAACTCTAAAGGCACTGCCCCAACAACCTGTAACATTTACGGTAAACGCAGATAACTTTGGGGTAGAGATCACCTCCTCCTACGGAAAATACCGTTTGGCTGGTGAAAACGGTGCTGATTATCCCAATTTACCAGAAGCAGACACCGAGGATTCTGTCAAAATTAATAGCCAGTATTTGTTAGAAGGTATCGCGAAAACGGTTTTTGCAACTTCTACAGATGATTTGCGACCAGCGATGACCGGGGTCTATTTTCAAATAGATTTCAATAAACTGATTTTAGTGGCAACGGATGCCCACAAATTGGTAAAATATACCACCCACCAATTGGCGGGTGAAGTGGCTACTTCCTTTATTATCCCTAAAAAAGCGCTTAATTTATTAAAAAATGCTCTGCCTGCCACTGATCAGGTAGTTATCAGTTTTGATAAAACCAATGCTTTTTTTGCATTTGGCCAAACTAAACTGGTGTGCCGCTTGATTGATGCCCGCTACCCTGATTACAATGCGGTAATTCCAATTGACAATCCAAACAAACTTACTGCTAATCGAGCAGATCTACAGAACTCACTCAAGCGAATAGCGATTTATGCCAACAAAACAACAAATCAAGTTGTTTTGGATATGAATGACAAAAGCTTAACCATCTCCGCTCAAGACTTGGATTTTTCCAACGAAGCAACGGAGCAGATGACCTGCAACTATGAAGGCACTCCTATGAAGATTGCTTTTAATGCCAAGTTTATGGTAGAAATGTTGGGGGTGTTGGATAGTGATGAAGTTTCTGTGGATCTTTCAACTCCTAGCCGGGCCGGTATTTTAACCCCGGTGGAGGAAAGCCCAGACCGTGAAATTTTAATGCTGGTTATGCCAGTAATGATTAACAATTAACTCATAGTATGCCTATAATAGGCATTCCTTCATAAAAAACCAGCCCTTTTTAAGAAAGTGTTGGTTAGACGTTGCTCCTGCTGCTTATTTTTGCAGTAGAGTTGCGGTACCAAATGGGGCAGCTCCTTGTTATGGCCAGAGCATTGATATTCATACTGGGTTTGATTGGGGGATTTACTGGGGCGCAGGCACAAAATAGAACGGTGCCTGGTCAACTACTAATTTGCCTCGAATCGGGAAGGAATCCTGACTACCTCAAGCAATCCTTTGGTCAAATTGGTCACTGGGAAGTGGTTCAGCAAGTTACCGCCCAACCGCTCAATATCTGGCTCATAGAGCGTGAACCATCTGCTGGAGAGACAGAGGCCTTGAAAACCTGGCTAGCAGATCAGCCAGGTGTTTTGTTTTGTCAGTCAAACCACCTTGTTACACTAAGAGATACTTGCCCTTCCGAATTGCAGGTGCCTCCCAACGATCCGTTGTTTGGTCAACAATGGCACTTACACAACACCGGACAGTCGGGTGGAACTCCAGGTGCCGATTTAGGCATGTTAGAGGCCTGGAACCAGAGTACTGGTGGGCTCAGTCCCGCAGGAGACACTATCGTTATGGCTGTAATTGATGGAGGTTTGTGTACCAGTTGTACCGACCTGACTCCCAACTTATGGGTTAACCGGCATGAAATACCCAACGATGGTATTGATAACGACAATAACGGTTATTTTGATGACTACAGAGGATGGAATGTAAACAACCAAAATGATAACATTTCAACTGGTTTTACAAACCATGGAACCGCTGTAAGCAGTATAATTGCCGCGAGGGGTAACAATAACACCCTTATTACTGGAATGAACTGGAATACAAAGATCCAGTTTATTGCTGGTACCAGTGGAAATCAAACCACCGAGGCCCAGATTCTAGGTGCTTTTGAGTATGTTTACAAATCTAGAAAAGCCTACAATCAAAGTAACGGAGCGAAGGGAGCTTTTGTGGTGGCGGTGAACTGTTCCTTTGGAATCAACTTTGGTACACCCAGTCAATACCCTCTATGGTGTGAAATGATTGAGCAATTAGGACAGGAGGGTGTTTTGACAATAGCAGCGGTAGCAAATGGAAACTGGAACGTGGATGAAGTGGGTGATATCCCTACTACCTGCCCGAATGAACATTTGATAACGGTTACGAGTATAGACCATAACGATCAAAAAGTGACTGAGTCAGCCTGGGGAAACACCTCCGTTGATCTAGGTGCTTATGGTCAAAACATATTAACCCTTGTAAGTTCCTCTCCGGGCACCTCTGTAAGGTCAGGAACCTCTTATGCTGCGCCACAAGTGACTGCTGCAATTGGTTTACTTTACAGCGCGCCCTGTCACAACCTAATTGCATTGGCAAAAGAAAATCCACGGACGGGTGCACTTTTTGCCAAGCAATTACTGCTGGAAAGTACTCAACCCAACGCTTCTCTTCAAAATTTAGTTGGAACCAATGGCCGATTGCATGTCGGCGATTTGCTTACCTATTACAAGGATCAATGCCAACATTGTCCTCCACCTTACTGGTTAACAACCGATCTGCCATCTACCAATCAAGTAATCCTCAATTGGGTGGAGACCACCGATTTTTCAGAAGTCACGTTGCGATGGCGAGTTGCAGGCGATTCCAGCTGGAATTTGATTCCAGATGTATCGAGCGGGTATCTTCTAGTTGGTCTTCAACCCTGCACCAAGTATGAATATGCGTTGAGGGCTGCCTGTGATGCGGGAGTAGAGAGCCAATGGTCTGCACCAGTTAGTTTTCAAACCGATGGTTGTTGCGCTCCCCCCAATGCAGTTTGGACCTCTGCAATTTCAGAAGAGGAAGCGACCATCAGCTGGAGCCCTGTAACGGCTGCCCAAAAGTACCGCTTGCGTTACCGAGATATCAACTCTTTTAACTGGATTACTTGTCCTGATACTACTGCTACGGTATTACAACTGCAAGACTTACAAGCCTGTACGGATTACAAGGTTGAAATTAGCATCCGATGTGGGACAGTGTGGAGCGCCTATTCCTCTCCACATTTATTCCAAACAAAAGGTTGCGGTGCGTGCTACGACGAGCCTTATTGTCCCGCAGCCTCCGAAAGCGCCTCTGAGGAGTGGATTGCGCGAGTTCAGATTGGCAACTGGGAGCACAGTTCTTCCGGACATCAGGGCTATCAACCATTTTTAAACCTGCCTACAGAGCAGTTATTAGTATTGCAACCCGGAGTTCAATTAGTGACCACCATTGAGCCAGCGTTTCTGGGACTGAGCTACCGGCAGTTATTTCGAATTTATATTGACTTCAACCAGGACGGAGATTTTGACGACCCAGCTGAGGCCGCCTTCACCCCATTCTTTTCTTCAGAGACAGCCGTAACAGACACCCTGCGTACTCCTTTTTTTGTAGGTAATGGAATCACGCGCATGCGCGTCCTGATGAAATTCAAATCCAGTAATTTCACCAGTCCACCAGCTCCCTGCGAGACCTTTGAATACGGACAAGTAGAGGACTATTGTGTATATCTATCCAAATTGCCATTAAGCAGTTCCACAGAAGTATTTGACTCCCCAGTCCAGTTAAAGGTGGCACCCAACCCGGCGAAGGATTACCTGCAGGTGTCTCTTCCCGAGAACCAGGATGGAGCGGACCTTCAGATTCAACTAATGGATTGGAGCGGACGAATCCACCAAACTTGGGAGCAGCAACCTGAAGGGAAATTGCTGCACTTGGAATTACCAAGTACCCTTTCAGCGGGCATGTATTTTTTAAGGCTACAAACGGCGAATGGCCTTGTAGGGCAAGCCAAAGTAATCAAATTATGAGTTTTTCCATCCGCCCGATTCAGCAGGAAGACAACCCGGTAGTTGCCAATATTATTCGAACAGTTATGACCGAATTTGGCGCAGTGGGATCTGGATTTTCCATTATGGATCCTGAGGTAGATCAAATGTTTGAGGCATATGGAAGCCCCAGGTCCATCTATTTCGTAATCGAGCACAACGGATCCGTTTTGGGAGGAGGAGGGATTGCGCCTTTAGTGGGAGGCACAGCTGAAATCGCTGAACTCAAAAAGATGTATTTTTTGCCATCCCTTAGAGGATTGGGCTTAGGAAGACAACTCATGGAACTCCTGATCGCTCATGCAACAGAATTAGGTTTTCAACGACTCTACATTGAAACACTTTGTAGTATGAGCGCTGCCAACCGACTCTACCAAGCAAGCGGATTTACGCCATTGGAAGGCCCGTTGGGGAATACAGGTCATACCGGATGCGATCTTTTTTACCAAAAAATACTCTAAAACTTACCTTTCTTTACCTATAATTATTTCTTTTTTAGGGAAAAAGTGCGTTAAAATAATAGTAGGTTTGCAGCTGTTAACCAACCTTTATTCTAACGTATGTCGCAGTCTCAACCTGAATTCAAACCCTATATTTTACCCGCTGACACTTCAGTTAAAGAGTTCACACTACGAGCCGTTTTGTTGGGCGCCCTATTTGGAATTTTATTTGGGGCAGCCACTGTTTACCTAGCACTTAAGGCAGGACTTACTGTTTCAGCCTCTATTCCGATTGCGGTCTTGGCTATTTCCATTGGACGGCGTTTTCTGGGCACTACTATTTTAGAAAATAACATTATCCAAACGGCAGGCTCTGCCGGAGAATCGGTGGCAGCGGGGGTAGTTTTTACGCTTCCTGCCTTCTTATTCTTGAGTGATGGTATAGGAAAGGGTTACTTTAACTATTGGACTATTTTGATGTTGGCCATATTTGGTGGGGTACTTGGGGTCTTGATGATGATTCCATTGCGTAAATCCCTGATTGTTAAGGAACATGAGCAGCTCCCTTATCCAGAAGGAACGGCATGCGCCCAAGTCTTAATCGCTGGCGAGCGGGGCGGCGATTTTGCAAAACCAGCTTTTTGGGGGCTGGGCGTGGCTTTCTTGTATGCGCTCCTCCAAAAGGTGCTCCGGGTAATCGCCGAAGCACCTGCCTGGGTCAGCTCTAATGTAAACAAATACTTACCTGCAGCGAAAGTAAGTGGGGAAATCACTCCTGAATACCTTGGAGTAGGCTATATCATAGGACCCCGAATTGCCGGTGTTTTGGTTGCGGGAGGGGTGTTAGCTTGGATGGGGCTTATACCGCTTTTAGCGACCCTGGTTCAGCCGGATTTAATTGCCCAACAACTTCAAAAACTAGATTTATTACAAATTATAGATCCAAGCACTGGAGCAGTTGCCGGATACCGATACGGGTGGAATCCGGAAACACACCAGTTTACGGACCTAACAGATGCCATTTACCGCGCTTACGTTCGTCAGATAGGGGCAGGTGCAGTAGCGGGAGCAGGGTTTATTACCTTAATCAAGACCATTCCAACCATCATAGGCTCCTTTAAGGAAAGCCTTAGCGGAATCCAACATCAAAACCAAGGTGCGACCATTTTGCGTACAGACCAGGAGCTCAGCTTAAAAGTGGTGGGTATTGGAAGCCTTGCCTTGATTGTGTTGATGGCTATTTTGCCGGGGATACCTGGGGAAAGTTTCTTGGGAAAACTGCTTATCGGAGTATTAATAATTGTGTTTGGATTCTTTTTTGTTACGGTTTCCAGCAGGATTGTTGGAATCATAGGCTCCTCCAATAATCCCATTTCGGGCATGACAATTGCCACTATCATGGGGACGGCGCTGGTTTTTATCGGTGTTAGTTGGACAGGAAAAATTTACGAACCCATGGCATTGGTGGTCGGCAGCATGATCTGCATTGCTGCTGCCAACGCAGGTGCAACTTCACAAGACTTAAAAACCGGGTATCTAGTGGGAGCCACTCCTAAATACCAACAATTAGCTTTATTCATAGGGGTTTTGGTTTCTTCTATGGTTATTGGTGCAACCGTTTTATTTTTGGATACCCCTACGGAAGACCTAAGAAACATGGGGGTAGAGCACGCTATTGGGTACAAATACGACGCTCCACAGGCCACATTAATGGCTACACTTATTAAAGGCCTTCTTTCTTTCAACTTAGATTGGCAGTTTGTTCTAGTAGGATTGTTCATAGCCATCACCCTAGAACTATGCAGTGTCAAGTCCTTGTCTTTTGCGGTAGGACTTTACCTTCCGCTCGGAACTACCCTTCCCATCTGGGTGGGAGGCGTTTTGAAAGGTTTGACAGATTGGATAGCAGATCGAAAAGGCGAGCAGAAAGAGGACGAAGAATTGGGTAAGGGCAGCTTGTTCGCTACCGGTTTAGTGGCAGGTGGGGCGCTGGCAGGTGTGATCGTGGCCCTTTTACAGTCGTCAGATGCCAGTTCGAAAGCGTTAGCAGGACTTAGTATGGAGCATGGATTACAACAATGGTTAGGCGCTGGCGGTTACCAGTTATTGGGCACCTTTTCCTTTGCCTTATTAGCCTTGTTTTTAGTGAAAGTAGCTCGTAGCAAGACCTAAAGAACGGACATCTGCAGATGCTAATTGTTTTAAATTAAAAGGAAAACAGATGGCCGCTTCAACAAAATGTTCTATTTGTTTGCAACCCTTTTTTTGATTTGAATCTTTTTTATCATTAATTGAATTAAATACAATAAAATGACGAAAAAGGCAAGATAAATACATGTTTTTTGAGGGCTCTTGTACTAACTTCGCGGCGTTATCTAACAATTAATTAAACAACAAAATAGCAGCCTGTAACCAATGAGTAAAGTTACTGTAGTAGGCGCCGGAAACGTTGGCGCGACCTGTGCAAATGTGCTCGCGCACGCCGATGTTTGCAAGGAGGTAGTATTGATTGATATTAATGGCAACTTGGCGAAAGGCAAGGCCTTGGATATTTGGCAACAAGCCCCAGTAGATGGGTATTCTACTCGTCTGTCTGGTGGAGATGATTATGCGCTTACCGCCAACTCCGATATTGTGATTATCACAGCGGGTGTTCCGAGGAAGCCAGGAATGAGCCGGGATGATTTAATTTCAACCAATGCCAAGATTGTGGTGGGTGTGACTCAAAATATCCTGAAGTACACCAAAAATCCGATTATCATTGTCGTTTCAAATCCATTGGACGTAATGACGTACGCTGCCTGGAAAGCGTCTGGTCTTAGTGATAAGCGGGTATTCGGTATGGCTGGTGTTTTGGATACTGCTCGTTACCGCGCCTTTTTGGCAGAGGAAATTGGTTGCTCACCAAAAGACATCCAGGCCATGTTGATGGGTGGACACGGGGACACCATGGTGCCACTTCCTCGATACACTACTGTCAGCGGTATTCCTGTTACCGAATTAGTAAAAAAGGAGAAACTGGACGCAATCATTGAGCGCACCAAATTTGGGGGTGGAGAGTTGGTAAACCTTATGGGCACCTCAGCTTGGTACGCACCTGGTGCCGCCGCAGCTCAAATGGCAATCTCTATTTTGCGTGATGAAAATCGGATCTACCCTTGCTGCGTTCGCCTGAATGGTCAATACAAAATCAAGGATATATTTGTGGGAGCTCCAGTTAAGCTTGGTAAAAAAGGCGTTCAAGAAATTATCAAACTTCGACTGAAAAAGGACGAAACTGAACTTTTGAATAATTCTGCAGCAGCAGTAAAAGAAGTAATGGACGCATTCGATGGAATGAACTTGTCTTAAGCTTCCCGCTTTATAAATGAATACAACTGAGCAAAAAGAAACCAGTTTTTGGGAAAATATTCCCACCTCCACTGGAGAATCCTTGTCAGAAGTGGCGGAAAAACAACCAGTCCTGCTGGTGTTTCTCCGTCACTTCGGTTGCTCGTTCTGCAGAGAAGCGATTTCAGATTTATCCAAACTGAAAAAGCGGCTGGAGCAAAAAAACGTTCGGATCGTTTTGGTGCACCTTTCCAATGATGCTAAAATCGCAGAACAATTTTTCAAAAAATACAAGCTCTGGCCGGTAACCTATATTGACGATCCTGAGCGCCATATTTACGCTTCTTTCGGACTAGGCAGGGGAACTCCCCAACAACTCTTTGGGCTGATGAATTGGATCCGAGGGTTTCAAGCAGGGGTGATTGAAGGACATGGATTTGCCTACCAAGGCGAAGAAATGGGAGATGGTTTTCAAATGCCCGGCATTTTCGTGCTTCACCAAGGCAAAATCATCAACTCGTTCATCCACCAGTCAGCTTGGGACCGACCTGATTACGAACAAATTGTAAGTTATTGTATTCCTTAGTTGACCTAATTCATTCAAAGGCTCCATTAAGTTATTGGGGTTCCGAAGGTTGTTGCCTTCTAAAATAGCGCTCTTCCTTAATACCGTGTTTTAGTTTCTGATTTTCTTGGCTGAAACGTTCTTGGTCCCACCTGAAAACCGATTGTAATTCCAATACGAGCCATCAAGGCAAACCGATTAGCCCTCCGGCCGTTCAACAGTGGGTTGCCCAAGTACTCATATTTAGAGCGTTCGACGAATGCGCTCCCAAACCCCTTGTCAAAGCGATTCCAGGCACCTCCAAAACTGAAATACGTATTGGAAGCCAAAAACCGGCCATTAAAATGGGCGCCAGAATTTAACATAAGTATATAGCGCTCTTCTTTTGGCCTAAATTCTTCCGGTCCCCATGTATTGACCACCGAACCTGTTTCATCCAGGATCGTTTGTACCGACATCCGCTGGTAGTTGCGCTGATTGTATCCAAAGAGAATACCAGAGTAGGTCCTAGCCCCTTTCTTTCCGCTGGTCCTGTTGATTGCTACATGGGTATAGTATCCATCCCAACGCACTTTTTGATCAGCAGAGCCATCTACTCCTCTGAACCTAATATCGTAAAGTTTATCCCGACGGTCGCTTAATTCCTGGTAAGAGAATTCTAGGTACCACTTTCGAGTCTGAATACCCGCAACTGCCCCCCAATCCGTTCTAAACCAGGGGAAAACATAAGATCCTAAGTAAAGGCCTCCTTCTCGTTCCTGGCGTTGTTGTGCTTTAGTTGCTTGTTGCTGACAAGCATCAGCGCGTTTTTGATAACGCCGATAAAGCTCTTCCTCCCCCATTTTCTGATAATTGGCTGCCACCATCTGATGAAAATCGCATTGGTCGGGTGATAATTGACTTGCCAGTTGATCAACTGCCAACCGGGCGGTTGCATTATCCCCAACTCGAAGGGCCATTGGAAATAAAGATAACAGAAATTCCCGTTCCTGGTATCCTGCTTTTAGGGCCTGGGAAGCGAAGGCAACACTTTTATCTTCCTTATTTACAGTAGCCAACAAACGGGATGACTTTGCCCAGAGTGCACCTTGCTCCGACCATTCCGGGTGTTCCACTAAGGCACGTTCAATTACTTCTGCGCATTTTTCTGTCAAATTATCTCCTTGATGGAGCGTTGCTCGAGCGGCTTGATCCAAAGAATTCCAATCCTGGAAAAGCTGAAGAGCGACCCGTAGAAGATTAGAATCTGGCGCGGAGTGCTGCATTTGAAGGGTATTAAATAAAATCAACGAGTTGCGCGCAGCCATTTTGGGATCTAATTTCCCCATTTCATCCGCTTCCTTTAACAAAGGCAGGGCACGGGACAGGTCGTTTTTTGAATAATAAGAATGACCCAACTCTGCGATAAACTGATTTACTTCTTGCTCAAAATCGAATCGCTGAACAATAAAATACTTAGTATCTCCTTGGTACTCTATTGGGAAATCCTGCTCCAGCAGTTGTTGTGACGACTCTAACAGGGAGGCACGAACCTCAAAGGCGCCTTCGTTTTTGCCAAATCGGTCTAAAAGTACCGCATAATCACAGCCCGCACTCCATCGAACAAATTGAATGTATGGTTGTAGTGAATCTGCTCGATTGAGTTTATCCAAGGTAAGAAGGGTAGCTTCGTACAACTGATCAGCCTTATCTTTCCCTTTTGATAACGGCGCAGCCTCCTCCGTTTCAGAACGCATCGTTCTCAGCTGGTTCCAGTCCGCGACCGCCTTTTCGAAGTCGGTTTTAGCAGATTGAGCAACCAAGAAAAAGGGGGAAACAAAAAGAAATAAAGCCAACATCCTATGGATTCTGAAATTCATATTCAACAAAGATGATCGTATAAAAGAACAAATTTAACTAGTTGTGCCGTATTGAACGTTACTTTGCACAAAAAATTGAAATATAGGTAGATGAATAGTAAGCCCGCGCTATTTTTAGACAGGGACGGCGTCATAAATGAACGCCTGCCGGGAGATTATGTTTCCAATATGGACGATTTTCAGTTTTGCAAGGGCAGTTTGGAAGCGATCGCGCTTCTTAGCAACCTCTTTTTCCCAATTGTTGTGGTCACCAACCAAGCAGGGATTGGAAAGGGCCTAATGAGTACCCAGCAGCTTCTTGAAATTCACCATTGGATGCTCCAACAAGTGGAAGCAACCGGAGGGCGAATTGACCGTGTCTATTTTTGTCCAAACCGGTCTGAAGAAGGGGCGGATTGCCGTAAACCAGCCATTGGAATGGGAATTAAAGCGCGGCAAGATTTTCCTGAAATGCGCCTGGATGCCGCCTGGATAGTGGGAGATTCCATTTCAGATATTGAATTTGGGAATCGGATGGGAATCAAAACGGCTTTGGTTGAAGGAAAAGAGGAAGAAAAGGAGTTGCAACAGTCCATAAGAGTTGATTGGAGAGGCCCCTCCTTGCTGGCCTTTGCTCAACACTTAATGGCTTCAGCCCCCGTCAAGATCTCGCAGCCTGACTAAAAATCGAAATAGATAAACGGCTGAACGTCGGAGGATTTTACCTGCATGACCAGGGCCGCAAAAAGGACAATCAAAGCCGCTTTCACTGGCAAAGGGAATTCGGATAGCTGTTTGATAGCCCATCTTTCAGTAGAGGCAGGTAGAAAATGAAGTAAATAGCCCAATGCCATCAAAAAGACTACAGGAGCATATCCCTCTAAAAAATCAACTGCTACCTCTGGGTGAAAGGCTGTAAAAATCTGATTTAGTACCGAATATACCACCCCCATTTCTCCAGCCCTAAAAAAAAATCCAGCAAAAACAGACGAAATGGAAGGCCCATATCCCCCCAAATACTATCCTCCAGCGACTGAGTCGAGCTCCTGCCGGAAAAAATGACTTCCACCAACGCTCTGCCGAAAGGGCGGTTCCATGTAGCAAACCCCATATCAAGAATTGATTCGATGCTCCGTGCCACAACCCACCCAACAACATTGTGGTAAACAGATTCAAGCTCGTACCTAAATTGCGGTAATCCGATAACAATAAGGAGGGCAAAACAAATATACCAACCAGCAGTACCCAAAGCAGCATAATCCACCAACCTTGCCCAGAAAATCCCTGATTGAGCGCCACAGCAAAGGAAATGGCCATAAATAAACCAGGAATAAGCCAAGTTCCAATACTCCAACTTCGGTTACCGCCCAGTGGAATATACAAGTAGTCCCTTAACCAGGTAGAAAGCGAAATATGCCAGCGTCGCCAGAATTCAGTAATGCTCAGCGACTGGTAAGGGGAATCAAAATTAATATTAAAGGTGAAACCCATCAACAGTGCAATCCCGATAGCCATATCGGAGTACCCACTAAAATCCCCATATATCTGAAGAGCATATCCATACACCCCCACCAAATTTTCCAGACCTGTGTATTTCTCAGGAGCTTCAAATACCCGGTCCACAAAGTTCACACCAATATAATCTGCAATCACCGCCTTTTTGAACAATCCGCTGCAAATCAAAAACACCCCTCGGTTAAAATCTTCCCTGCTCACCCACAAGGGTTTTCGAATCTGAGGTAAAAAATCGGCCGCTCGAACAATAGGCCCTGCTACCATTTGAGGGAAAAAAGTGACAAAAAAGGCATAATCCAACATGCTATCCAAGGCCTTTAATTCCCCCCTGTACACATCCAGGGTATAGCTTAAGCTTTGAAAAGTAAAGAAGGAAACCCCAACAGGCAGTACAATATCCCAAGGACTAAATGTTCCACCAATCAGTTCAACATATAAGGAGGCAAAATAATTGGTGTACTTAAAAGCGACTAAAATACCGAGATTTAACACCAAGCTAAGAATTAACAGTGCTTTTTTTCGCCCCCGACTCTTAGAAGATTCAATCCAGCGCGCCAGGTGAAAGTCCACTATCACAATGACCACATGTAAAATCCAATAGATCCCAGCGCATTTATAGTAAAAATAAAGAGAAAAAAGACTGACCCAAATAAGCCTAGGGATGGTTTTTTCCCGAAGTCCCCAGTACACCAACATGCACAAGACGAATAAATAGACGAATAAGCCACTGGTAAACAGTAGCTTGGCGTTTGGATCATAACTAAATTGATTCCAAATATGCTCAATCGAAAATAAGTCGCCCAATATAGCCGTCGTTAAAATGAAGGGTCAAAAAAACAACCTTCCTGGATGTCAAAAAAATTTTAAAGAAGAATAATTTGTGAATCCAACACAATAAAAAAACCCGGAGGAATCGAAAGATTCAACCGGGCTTTTTTTGTGGTACCTCGCGGGATCGAACCGCGGACACATGGATTTTCAGTCCATTGCTCTACCATCTGAGCTAAGGCACCCCCTGTTTGCTTTTAGCGCTGCAAAGATACACGTACCAAAATCAAACGACCAAACTTTTTCCAAAAATAATCTGAATTTATTTTTGATCGAAAGAAAGCACGTCCGATGATCATTTATTGCACCTCCTCTAGCTTTCTACGGACCATAGTCAGAATAGTAGCCAACGCCACGGTTTCACCCGTTTCGTCATAGACATCCACCACCCACTTCACTATCCCTCTTGGAATTGCAGCAACACCTTCACGGCTAAAATCATGTTCCTGTGCGACTTTTTCTTTGACGGTAAGTTTTACACCAATCGTACTTCCCGGATACACTGGTTTGATGAAGCGGCATTCATCCAATCCATAGTTTAGCAGTACCGGACCTTTTTTAGCATCAACAAACAGTCCGGCTGCTTTGGAGAGGATAAAGTAGCCGTGCGCTACTCTTCCCGTGAAGGGCGTACCTTCCAGCGAGGTCGCATCCATGTGTGCGTAGAAATGGTCACCAGACACATTAGCGAAGTTATGGATATCGGTTTCTGTCACCGTGTGTTTAGCGGTAAACAAGGTTTCACCTATTTGAAGTTCCTCAAAGTGCTTTTTGAAAGGGTGCACTTGCGTCTCGATTTGTTCTGACCCCACTTGGAATTGGTGGGTGACGTTGGTAATATCCGTCGGGTGCCCTTGAATAGCGGTACGCTGCATATAGTGAAGCACCCCGCGCATGCCACCCATTTCTTCCCCTCCACCTGCTCTGCCTGGTCCACCGTGGACCAAAGTTGCCAGGGGCGAGCCATGTCCAGTGCTTTCCTTCGCTGAATGGCGGTTGAGCATCAGTATTCTTCCGTGCCAGGCGGCTGCTTCCAAAACGTATTCCCGCTGAATTTGCCGATCGTAGGTGCAAATGGTGGATACCAAAGAGCCCTTACCAAGCTGGGCGATCTCAATTGCTTCCTCCAATGAGCGATAAGGCATCAGGGTAGAGACAGGCCCAAAGCATTCCTGTTCATGGCTGGTCATGACTTCGAGTGGGCGTTCGTTCAAGAGTAAAAAGGGAGGCAGGAAAGCTCCTTTCGACTTATCGGCTCCTACCACTTCCAATGCCTCCAAGTTGCCGAAAATCGCCGGAGTGAAGCGCATCATCTCTGTAAGCTTTTGCTGTACCCGATCCAGCTGCATTCGATTAATCAATGCACCCATTCGAACTCCTTCTGCAGAAGGATCTCCTACTACTGTTTGGGCAAGTGCTTTGGTCAATGCCCCTTGGACAGCTTCTAGTAGGGACTCGGGTACGATGATTCGACGCACCGCGGTACATTTTTGTCCAGCTTTAGTGATTATTTCGCGGCGACACTCCTTAATAAATAGATCAAACTCTGGAGTGCCGGGGACTGCATCTTCGCCCAGGATGGCGGCATTCAACGAATCGGCTTCAAGATTAAAGGGGACGGATTGATCGATGATGGAAGGATGTGCCCTTAATTTTCTCCCGGTTTCAGCCGAACCTGTAAACGTTACTACATCTTGAGGACCTACAGAATCAAGGATTCCCCTACCCTGCCCCACCAGCAGCTGAAGGGCTCCCTCCGGCAAGATTCCACTATCGATGATGTCGCGCACCATTGCCTCTGTTAAGTATGAGGTTTGTTCACTAGCTTTTACCACTGCAGGGACCCCTGCCATCAGGTTGACAGCTATTTTTTCTAGCATGCCCCAAATGGGGAAATTAAAGGCATTTATATGGACTGCTACTCCTTTTTTGGGAGTTAGGAGGTGGTGACCAGTAAAACTGTTTTCCTTTGAAAGGCGAATGGTTTCTCCTTCTACAAAATAGGGTTCATTTGGGAACCGGCGTCGTAAGCTAGCATTTGCGAATACATTTCCTATCCCCCCTTCAATATCTACCCAACTATCTGCGCGGGTGGCACCGGTCCAAGCAGAGATCGCGTAGTATTTATCTTTACGATCCATCAGATATAAGGCAAGCGCCTTTAGCATCAAGCCTCTTTCTTGGAAAGTCATTTTCCGCAAGGAAGTCCCTCCGACTTTTCTACCATATTGTAGAATGGCTTCAAAATCCAATCCTTTATCGGAGGCGGTTCCCAACAATTCGCCGGTTATAGCATGGTATTGGGGAGTTCCTTCACCATCCCCGGGCAGCCACTGCCCTTGTACATAATTGTGTAATTGGTACATAGTAATTTGATTAGAGCCGCAAAGGTAACCAAATCCAACCGAATCCAATTTTGATTGAACAATTCGGATCCGTTTGGCTCTCTGCTTCCCGGGACGAAAGCGAGCTAACTAAATCCAATCTCCAAAATGCGATCGAATCATCTGGGATACATCGATTTCCAGCCTCTCCTTTCCAATTAAAGAGAATAGCAGCGTATCTTTGCGCGCTTTTAAGCATACCAAGCACTATGGCAACACCCAGGACAGTCGCATTTCACACCTTAGGATGCAAGCTCAATTATTCGGAAACCTCTGCGTTGAGCCGTCTGTTTGAGCAGAACGGTTATTTGCCTGTAAAATTCGGAGAAGAGGCAGATATTTTTGTCTTGAATACCTGCTCTGTCACCGAACAAGCAGATAAAGAATGCAAAAAGATTGTTCGTCAAGCCCTTAGAAGTAATCCAGAGGCCTTTGTGGTAGTGACCGGCTGTTATGCTCAGCTCAAACCGCAGGAAATTGCGGATATTCCGGGAGTAGATTTGGTACTTGGTGCTGGGGAAAAATTCAGGATGCTGGAGTACATTGACGACTTAAGCAAGGCCCAAGGGAAAGGCATGGTGCAGGCCGGTGAAGTGCGCGATGTAAATACCTTTGTAAGTTCTTTTTCCTTTGGTGACCGTACGCGCTCTTTTTTAAAAGTTCAGGATGGTTGCGACTACAAATGCTCCTTTTGTACTATACCACAAGCAAGAGGAGCCAGTCGTTCGGACAGTGTAGAACAAGTACTTCAGAACGCCCGGCAAATTGCAGCTATGGGGGTTAAGGAAATAGTACTAACGGGGGTTAACTTGGGTGATTTTGGAAATGGTACAGCCGTAATTGAGGGCGACCGACCCAAGAAGGAGGCCCTTTTTGTTGATTTGGTGGAGGCTTTGGATCAGGTGGAGGAGGTAAGTCGCTTCCGGATTTCTAGTATTGAACCCAATTTACTTACGGAAGAAATCATTGAACTGGTAGGAAAAAGCAAGCGGTTCATGCCGCATTTTCACGTTCCATTACAATCCGGTAACGACAAACAACTTCGAGAAATGCGTAGACGATACAAGCGATCCTTGTATGCGGACCGTGTAGATTGGATCAAAAAGCATCTGCCCCATGCCTGCATCGGATGCGATGTGATTGTAGGTTTTCCAGGTGAGACAGAAGCCGATTTTTTAGAGACCTATGCTTTTCT
Organism: Chitinophagales bacterium; assembly: GCA_046316495.1. Taxonomy (GTDB): domain Bacteria; phylum Bacteroidota; class Bacteroidia; order Chitinophagales; family Saprospiraceae; genus M3007. The sequence continues at coordinate 2,950 of JBKDAM010000052.1, read as the reverse complement.
AAGCGAACTTCCTATTTCTTACCTACATGTGTTTACGTATTCCGAACGGGCCAACACACCAGCGGCCACTATGCCTGGAGTAGTTCCAGTCGAGGAGCGTCGGCGTAGGAACCAGGCCCTTCGGGGATTATCGGAAATGAAACGAAGAGCCTTTTACCAGGAATTTATCGGGACCACTCGTCCTGTTTTGTTTGAGCACCATAAAAACGAGCAGTTAATGACGGGTTTTACAGATAATTACCTCAAAATTGAGGCGCCTTTTCAGGCGGAGCTGATCAATCAAATTGCCCCGGTCGAATTGCAGGACTGGACTTCTGATGCCGAATCGATCCAGGCTGTACCTTGTAAAAAAAGCCGTTTTACCGCTTTACTGGGTAGTTTATTAATGGCTCTACTCCCTCTTTTTGGATCCAATCTTTCCGCCCAAACCACCATTTCCCTCGAGGAAGTGCTGGAGCGGGCACTTTCTAACAGTGCCCAAATAAAAAAAGCACAATTAGAAAGGCAGGCGGTTGATATTCGCATCAAAGAACAACGAAGCGCGGCCTATCCACAGGTAAAAGCTGGAGTCAATTTTGATGCCTTTCCGCTGTTGCCTACCCAGCTGATCCCCGGAGAAGTACTGGGCCGCCCCGATGGTAGTTTTGTTCCCGTACAGTTTGGACGCCCCCTTCAACTGACAGGAAGTTTGACCGCGGAACAAATTCTCTACTCAGAGTCTGGCAGGCGAATGGCTCCACTTGCTACCACCACACGTACAGCAGCTGATTTGCTGTTGCAGCGCTCAGAGGAAGAAGTAGTATTCCAAACCGCTACAATTTGGTACCAGATGCTGCAAACCACCCAACTTTTGCGCAGTATTGATGCCAATTTGGAGAAAATGGTCTCTATAAAAGCGATGGCTGAACTTCAACTCGCCAATGGATACATCACCACCACGGATGTAAAACGCATTAAAGTGGCCTTAACTAACCTGGAGACCCAGCGGCAGAATTTGTTAAACTCTATAGGGGCTCTTAAAGAAACCATTCAGCTGCTTTGCGGGATACCATTTGATCAAGGCCTGGAACCAGCAGCCGCCTTAGAGCAGCCTGCAGCCGATTCCAGCACCTGGTTGGGCTTAGCACTTCAGCCCGAGCTTACGACTGAACTTAGATTACTTTCTACCCAAGAAAATATGTTTTCAACCCAGCTGCAGGCAGCCAAGGCTGATAATTGGCCTACCCTGAGTGCTTATGCGACCGGTTGGGCTCAAAACCAACGAAATAACCTTTTGTATTTTGTTTCCAAACGCTGGTACGGAATGGCGGCCGTTGGGTTAAAAGCCTCCGTAAATATATTGGATGGCAATCGCCGAAAGCACAAGATGTCTATCCTCCAACTCGAAATTCAGAAAGTCCGAGAGGATCTCCGTCAGGTGGAATTGCTAAAAACGATGGAATTTAGGCAGGCAAAAGTTCAACTCACCACGGCTTTAAGCGGGCTTCGGGTACAAGCAGAAAACGTAGACCTTGCCAAAGAAATCACAGATAAACTCGCCCTTCGGTACAAATCGGGCGAAGTACCATTGACCGATCTTTTAAACGCGCAAACAGCCCATTCAGAAGCAGAAACCCACTACTGGCAGCAGGTGTTTGCTTATAAACTCGCGGTACTTCGGTTGGCAAAAGCCAGTGGTCAACTGGAACTGCTTCGAGGTAACCAAGAAACATTCAAGCAAAAATAGATCGCTCTAACCCGAACAAGCACAGCTCCCGGTTGTTGGTAACCATCGAAAGCTGGTCTAGATTCAACAACCTTTCGCCATTCATTCGAAGTTAATATACGTATACATGTTACAGCCCATACCTTATACACCACAACACAAAATCAGAATTGTCACCGCTGCCAGTTTGTTCGATGGTCATGATGCCTCTATCAACATCATGCGACGAATCATGCAAGCAAGCGGTGCAGAAATTATTCACCTTGGCCACAACCGCTCTGTACAAGAAATCGTCCACTGTGCCATTCAGGAAGACGTTCAGGGAATTGCTATTACCTCCTACCAGGGAGGACATACGGAGTTCTTCAAATATATGTACGACCTCTTACAAGAACAAGGCGCCAGCCAAATAAAGATTTTTGGTGGTGGGGGTGGTACTATTTTGCCTTCGGAAATAGAAGAACTTCATGCCTACGGGATCACCCGAATTTACCATCCGGATGACGGCCGAAGCATGGGCCTACAAGGTATGATTAATGATGTCCTGGAAAAATGCGATTTCCCGGTTGGGGAACAGCTGGGAGCAGAACTCCAGCAACTTGATTCCCTCACCAAGGCGGATGCTCAACTCCGCGATCGATTGGTTGGAAGGCTAATCACGATTGCAGAGAATGCTCCAGAACTCTTTGAGCAACAGCTTAAGCACCAACTTCCCGTTCAAAAAGTACCGGTACTTGGTATTACTGGAACCGGAGGAGCAGGCAAATCCTCCATGGTAGATGAGCTGGTACGTAGGTTTTTATTGGATTTCCCAGACAAAACCTTGGGCATTATCTCTGTGGATCCCTCCAAGCGAAAAACGGGAGGGGCTTTGCTGGGTGACCGAATTCGGATGAACGCCATCAATAATTCAAGGGTATATATGCGCTCCCTGGCTACTCGCCAAAGTAACCTAGCCCTTTCCAAATACGTACACGCAGCTGTTGACATCCTTAAATCGAGCGGATTCGACTTGATTATTCTCGAGACCAGTGGTATTGGACAATCCGATACGGAAATTATCGACCACTCAGATGTTTCTCTCTATGTGATGACTCCAGAGTTTGGAGCAGCCACCCAACTCGAAAAAATCGACATGTTGGACTTCGCAGATGTGATCGCCATAAATAAATTCGATAAACGCGGAGCACTGGATGCCCTACGAGATGTACGCAAACAAGTCCAACGCAATCGGAATGCCTGGGA